>JBBSML010000024.1:0-37768 GCA_038233215.1 Candidatus Limnocylindria bacterium | reverse complement strand
GTGGACGGCACCGATCTCGGCCGACACCTCGGCCTCCATCAGCGCCTGGCTCAGCACGCGCACTCCTTCGCGCAGCAGGTCGACGTCGCCGTCGGATGTCGCCTTGCGCAGCAACTCGAGCAGGTCCATCCTGTCATTGGCCATCGGGTCGATACCTCGTGACGTGGGCTTCCAACTCCAACGTCGTGAGGATGGCACGGTGGCCTCTTCATGCGAGGCCTTCAGCGGCGTCTGTTACACCACCTGCTGGGACACTAACCTAGCGGATCGCATGCGGTGTGCTGCCGACCTGCTGTGCCAGTTCGCCGATACGCATGCGGCAACCGTAGACGTTAGAGCCGCTCGAATGTCAAGCGGATGGCCGGGTGTAGACCCAAACTTCGCTCTCCGGCCATAAGCTCCGGCCGCTCCGTGCGTCGCCCGAAGCCTCCCGATTCGGCTCCAGCGTACGTCGCCGAGCAGTGGGGCGGCGGTGGATCACAGCTAATCGCGCACCAGCGCGATACCGTCGCAAGCGGGCATTCACAGTGCCTCACCCGACGGCCGATCGGCGCGGGTCCGGTCCGCACCATGCCGCTCCGCCTGCTGCCTGCGCCAGCCATACGGCGTCAGGCCCCGCGGCGTGTAGACGTTCAGGACCTGGACCACCAGCAGCACCATGAGCCCGCCGATCGAGTGCACCAGGGTCGGAGGCAGCGCACGGAGCTGCGCGGACGTCGTCGAAGGATCCGCCTGTGCGTGAAACGGTCAAGAGACCAAGACCTATCGAGCCCTCACCACCTAGTCCTGCAGTCTCCAACGCCCCGCAATCTCCGCCTGCTGCGCTCGAAGCCAAGCCGGCGCGTCTCCTCGGCCCTTTGAGACGTGCCGCTGCCCTGGCGACGCGGCGAGAGGGTGTGGTAGCGTTCTGTTCTACAGAAATCCATTCTGGAGGTAGTTCGGAGATGACGAGGCGACTGACTTGCCAGTGTGGCCACGAAGTAGCGGCCGACGATGACTCCGCCCTGGAGGGCGCGGTGGCGCGCCATATCGAGGGTGATCATCCTGACCTATCCGTGTCGCGCGATGAGATTCGCGGCATGGTGGCCGCTCAGGCCAGCGACGCGCCTGGGGAAGCCTGAGCTCTACCGGGCGCGAGTGACGAAGGGAACTTCCCCGGGTTGAGGAGTCCCCGAGGGTCAACGAGGTCCTTGATCCGGCGAGCAAGGGCGAGCGCCTCACCATCCAGTTCGCCAGCGGCGGCGGCCGGTTTGAGCACCCCGACCCCATGCTCGCCGGAGACGGTGCCGCCCAGACGAAGCGTCATTGCGAGGATCGCTTCGGCCGCATCGCGAGCTCTCCGCTCAGCCTCGGCATCCGTTGCCGCCCACACCAAGGTGGGGTGAAGGTTGCCATCGCCGACGTGCCCGAACGTCCCGATCTCGACCCGGTAGTCATTCGCGACGACTTGGATCTCTTCAACCGCTTCACGGACCGCCCCAAGGGGGACGGCAATGTCTTCCAGCATCCACCGTCCGCGTCGCTCCAGTGCCGGAAGGGCTGCGCGCCGTGCATCCATCAGGGCCTCAGCCTCGACCGCATCGGACGACACGAGAACCTCGACGCAGCCGGCTTGACGGCACGCTCCTGCCACGGCAGCTAGCTCCGCATCCGCGGCGGACGAGTCCGAACGCATGATCAGCGTTCCGGCAGCCGACCGATCAAGGCCCGGGCGCCGCCAGTCCTCCACCGCATTAACCACGGTTCGATCCATGAGTTCAAGGACGGACGGCGTCACGCCGAGCGCGCGAATCGCCTCCACTGCCCGCATCAGATCGATCAGGGTCGAAAAGGACGCCACAAGGGTTGCCGGGGCCGGCGGCCGGGGTCGGAGCCGCAGCATCGCGCGCGTGATCACCCCGAGCGTCCCCTCGCTGCCCACGAAGAGCGCCGTCAGGTCGTATCCGACCACTCCCTTGACCGAGCGGTGGCCGGTCCGGACGACGGTCCCATCGACCAGCACGACTTCCAGTCCGAGCACCGAGTCTCGCGTCACGCCGTACTTGATACATCGCAGTCCCCCGGCATTGGTCGCGAGGTTGCCGCCGATGGTGGAGATCTCGTAGCTCGATGGATCGGGCGCATACATCAGTCCGACGCTGTCTGCCGCGCGCACCAGGTCAGCCGTAATCACGCCGGGCTCCGCCACAGCGACCATGTCCGCCGGATCCAGCTCGAGGAGGCGGTTCATTCGCTCCAGCGAGAGCACGACGCATCCGTCGACTGCGTTGGCGCCGCCGGCGAGGCCGGTGCCGGCGCCCCGCGGCACGATCGGCACGCCGCAGTCGGCCGCGAGCTTCATGACGGAGGCGACCTCAGCGGTGCTGGTCGGGAACGCCGCAGCCACGGGATGTCCGGGCTCGAGGATCCCTGCCTGGTCTCGACTCAGGCGCTGGAGGCTGTCCGGATGCGCCGTCCAGCCTCCAGCGGGAAGAATTCCCTCGAGTGCCGCGATGAAGTCGCGCGCCGCCGTCACCACCCGGGTGCAGCATCTTCGGCGCGCAGGATGTAGCGCGTGCCGACCGCGTTCGGGACGAAGACATCGGGAAACTCGATGCCGAACCGATGCAGTGCGCGCCAGCCGGTGCAGTGGCCGGGCGCGATCATCGCTGGAGCGAACTCGTGAAGCGCAGCACACGTCTGCGGAATGAGCGCTTCGTACAACGGACCGTTCAGATGCAGCCCGCCCATCACAGCGTGGATCCGGTCTATCCCGGTGATGCGCTGCGCGTGGCGGAGTGTGTTCACGATCCCGGCATGGCCGCAACCGGTGAAAACAACCAGACCCCGGTCCCCCAGGCTCAGGATCAGCGCTTGGTCATCAAGCACCAGCGGATCCGCTTCCCAGTGATCCGCGCGCCACGCCTCCTGAAATGGGAACCCGGGTTCGAAGTCCGTCGTCCGATCAATCTCACCGGTGACGAGGGCCAACCCATCAAGGACGAACGACGGCTGTGCGTTGTCGATGACATCGAACCCAGCCTCGAGTAATGCGTTACGGCTGGTTGTGGGCAGCTCCCATGGCTCTCGGCCAGGCAGCAGTAGGCGCCGCCGATGCCAGAAGTCCGGGTGGATGAGGATCGGGAGCCCGCTGCGGCGCAACATATCTGAGAGACCGTCCAAGCCCGTGGCGTGATCGAAATGGCCATGGCTGACGACGATCGCTTCGATGTCACGCGGCTCGATGCCAAAGCATCGGATGTTGTGGGCGAGGCCGTCGGGCGTTCGCCCGGCGTCGAAGAGGATCGTATGCCTCCGGTCCCCAGCGGCGACGGATACCAGCGCGGCGAATCCATGTTCTGATCGAGGATGCTCGTTGACGAACCCCCCCTCCATCAGACGGCTGACCCGGTTGCCCACTGCCGTCCCATCGCGGAATCGCTGCGCGGCGCCCTGATCGGGCATGAAGGCGTCGATGGTGTTCTCAACGAGCGTCGTGACGATGATCTCGTCGCAGGCCTCGAGTTCGAGACGCTCCATCTACCGGCCTCCTGTTAGACCTGCCATACTCAGCTCCGATGGCTACCAGAGCAGAATCTCATTCTGCAGCGCAGATTCGAAATCGGCAACCAGCGTCTCGAGCCGACTCGAGCCAGTCGGCCATGCTCGGCGAGAAGCCGAAGTACCCGATCGAATCGGTGGACAACGCGCTGCGTCTGCTGCTCGGATTCCGGGAGCATGCGGCGCTTGGCGTTTCGGATGCCGGCGAGCTGATCGGCGTCGCCCCCTCAACGGCTCACCGGCTGCTGAGCATGCTCCAGTACCGCGGCTTCGCAATGCAGGATGACGAGCGGCGGATGTACCGCGCCGGACCTGCCTTGATCGAGATCGGGCTGAAGGCGGTGCGCGACCTCGACCTTCGACAGGCTGCCCGCCCGCACCTTGAGCACCTCAACGCCGCGGTCGACGAGACGGTTCACCTGCTCCTGCTCGAAGGATCCGGGGCACGATTCATCGACGGCGTCGAGAGTTCACGCGCCCTGCGCGTGACGTCCAGGACCGGCATGTTGCTGCCGGCGCACTGTACCGCGGGAGGAAAGGCTCTCCTGGCCGCACTCTCGCAGGAGCAGCTACGGGCGCTCCTCCCCGACGAGCGGCTCATCGGCCTCACCGCCAAGTCAGTCGTGACCAGGGCGCAGTTGGAGGCGGAGTTGGCCGAAGTGGCTCAACGCGGTTACGCGACCAACACCGGCGAGAGCGAGGATGACGTGACCGCCATCGGCGTGGCGATTCGTGATCAGCGGGGCCGCGCCCGAGCGGCGGCTGCCATAGCCGTACCCTCATCGCGCATGGACGCCGGCCGGGTCGAAGCCTATGCCGCGGCACTGATCGAGACTGCTGTTACCATCGGGACGACCCTCGACTGATGCTCGCGCGGGCGGCCGGAGACCAACTCGCACCGAACCCATGAGACTTGACAATTGCCGCCTTCGGCTGGGAAACTTGCTACCAGAATCGTGTTCTGTCTTGCAGAACGCGTACCGGAGCGGAGGCAGAGCAGATGATGCGCGGTACCAGTCGTCTACGTTCCCTCGAGCGTGCCTTCACTGGCCGCACACTTCTCAGGGGCCCGGTTGGGCTGGGCATGACGCTGTCGCTCGTCATGCTGGTCGCGGCGTGCGGCCAAGAGCAGCTGGCGTCCCCGTCTGCCTCGGGTTCCGACGCAGGTTCGGCGGCTCCGACATCGAGCCTCACCCCCGACCCGAGTGGGGAATCTGGCCGCGGCGGCACCTTCGTGATGGCCGTCGGCGAGATGCTGCCGATGGATCCCTTGAGCTCGCAGACGTTCGCCAACCTCCAGATCTACCAAGCGCCCCTTCGGCGGCACCCGACCGAGTACGGCGAATTCCTCCCCGGGTATGCCGACGGGGTCGACGTCTCAGATGACGGGCTGGAGTACACGATTCACATCCGGCCGGGCGTCATGTTCCACGACGGATCGCCCCTGACGGCCGAGGCGTTGGTCTTCACGCTCGAGCTCCAGGCATACCCAGACAACGAGTTCCACAATGGCGGTGAGCTATGGGCAGGCTGGGCGCGGGGCAATCCCGGTGTCGTCACGGCGATCGAGGCCGTGGACGAGATGACGGTCCGTCTGACCCTGAGCGAGCCCGTGGTGGACATGGAGTTCGTGCTCGCCGACGAGCAGGGTGGGTTCGCGGCGGTCAACCCTGCGGTGATCCGCGCGGACCCCGAGGGATTCGGCCAGGACCCGGTCGGCGCAGGCACGGGGCCGTTCATGTTCGCCGAGCGCTCGAATGACGCCGTCACCCTCGTCCGCAACGACGACTACTGGGATGAGGGTCTCCCGCTTCTCGACCGCTGGATCCTGCGGGTGATGCCGGATCCCGGTGCCCGCCTGCTGGCGCTGAAGGCCGGCGAGATCCATATGTTCGACGTCTCCGGTCCCGAGATTGCCCAGCTCGAGAACGATCCCGACATCAACCTCCTTACCGTGCCCCCGATCTTCGGCAGCTTCATCGCCTTCAATTACGACGACCCGGTGACGGGCATCCCCGAGGTCAGGCAGGCAATCAGCCAGGCGATCGACATGGACAGTATCGTTGGCGAGCTTTCGCCCTTCGCAACGGTGACCCCGACGTTCGGCCTGTTCCCCGGGCTCCCGGGCTACCGCGACGACCTGACCTGGTATCCGTATGATCCCGCGGCCGCCCGCGAGCTGTTGACATCCGCCGGCTTCCCCGACGGGGTCGACCTCACCTTTACGTTCTCCACGCCGCCGGTCGGCCTGAATCACCAGCTCTTGGCACAGGCGCTCCAGGCGCAGCTGCAGGAGGCCGGATTCCGGGTCACGTTGAACCAGATCGATGGCCCGACGATGTTCCAATCCGGATTCGGCCCGCCCGGACGCGAAGACTATCCATTCCAGATGGCACTCAACCTCACCGGCAGCGATGGGAACCCCGTGGGGTTGCTGGCAGGCTGGACGTCGCGATCGAACTATGCCGCGCAGCACCCGGCCTTCATGGAGCTGTTCGGTCGGATGGTGACGACGACCGATCCCGACACGTTGCTCGAGATCTTCGGGGAGATGCAGCAGATGCTGTACGACGACGTGGCGTATGTCCCGCTTGCGCACACCGAGGTGGTCCGTGCCGTGGCGATGAACGTACACGGCATCGAGACGGCGGCGTACCATTTCCTCGACGTGTGGGTTGAGGAGTAGCCCATGGCGCACTACCATTCAGCCCGTCACTGCGCCCGCTGAGGGAGATGCTCCGATTCGGCGTCAACCGGCTGGCCAGCGGATTCCTGACAGCCTTGGTGGTGGTGACGGCCACCTTCTTCATCGTGCGTCTCGTCCCCGGCGACCCGGCGTCGGCCATGGCGCCCCCCACCGCCACGCCGGCACAGGTCGACCGCATCCGCGAGTACCTGGGGTTGTCCGAGCCGATCTGGGCGCAGTACGGGATCTATCTCCAGCACCTCGCGCAGTTCGACTTCGGCACCTCAATCCGCACGGGCCAACCGGTGGTCGAGGATCTCGTCTCGCGACTCCCGGCGAGCATCGAGCTCGCCCTGGCTGCCCTGATCCTGGAGCTGCTCATCGCCATCCCGGTCGGCATCGTCGCCGCCGTGCGGCGCGCATCGGCATTCGACTATGTATCGCGGTTTACCTCATCGGTCATCGTCGGACTGCCCGTGTTCTGGGTCAGCCTGATGTTCCTATGGATCTTCGCCTTCCTGCTCGACCTCTTCCCACTCGGGAATCGGCTCGACATCCAGACCAGCCTCACCTCCGTGACCGGGTTCGTCCTGGTCGATGCACTGCTGGCCGGTCGACCGGAGGTGGCGCTGGAGGCCCTGCATCACCTCGCCCTCCCGGCGGTGGCGCTCGCTTTGCCGTCGATCGCCTTCTGGACGCGCCTCATGCGGGGCAGCCTGCTCGAAGTGCTCGGTGAGGACCATGTGCGCGCTGCCCGGGCCAAGGGCCTCGGCCGGCGGCAGGTGGTCATGCGCCACGGCGTGCGCAACGCGCTCAACCCCATGGTGACCGTCTTCGGTCTCGAGCTCGTCTCCCTGCTGACGGCCGGCGTTTTGGTCGAGATCGTCTTCTCCTGGCCCGGCGTGGGGAACTATCTGTTCACCTCGCTGCAGGTCCGGGATTACCCGGTGGTGCAGGGCACCGTCATCGCGATCGCGTTGCTGTACGTGACTGTGAATTCGATCGTCGATGTCGTCCAGGCGCGACTGGACCCGCGGATTCTCGCCACCATGCAGGCCCACGCATGAGCGCTCGCATCACCAAACGAACCCACGACGCGGACGAGTCGGCGACCGCCGACGCGCCACAGCGGTCCGCTCCACGACGCCGTATCGGGACAGGCCCGCGCGGGATCGTCACGGCGGTCCGACGATCGTCGAACGTGCGGATCGGCCTGCTGATCGTTACCGCGCTGTTCATGGCTGGGCTGCTCGCCCCGTTCCTCACGCCCTACTCGCCGACCGATATCGACCTCGCGAATACCCTCCAGCCGCCATCGGCCGAGCACTGGCTCGGCACCGATGAGCTCGGCCGAGACCAGATGAGCCGACTGCTGTTCGGTGCCAGGGTGTCGCTGGTGATGGGCCTGCTCGGGGTGACCATCGCCGCTTCGGCCGGTGCGACCCTAGGGCTGATCGCGGGCTATGCGGGAGGGTTCGCGGACAGCCTCATCATGCGGGCGATGGACGCCATCTTCGCGTTTCCGGCTCTGCTGCTGGCGCTGCTGGTCATCTCGATCACGGGTCCGGGGATTACGCAGGTGCTGATTGCGTTCGGGATCGCGGGCATTCCGTTCTACGCCCGCCTCATGCGCGGCATGGTGCTGGCGATCCGGCAGGAGGAGTACGTCATTGCGGCGGAGGCGCTGGGTGGCTCACCGGCCCGCGTCATCCTGCTGCACATCCTGCCGAATGCAATGACGCCCCTCATCATCACCACCACGATGGCGATGGGCTTGGTGATCGTCGGGCTCGCGAGCCTCGGTTTCCTGGGCCTCGGGGCCCAGCCACCCACCCCCGAGTGGGGCGCCATGCTGAGCGGCAGCCAATCCAGATTCTTTACGGCGCCGTGGCTGCTGCTGTCGCCCGGCATTGCCATCGTCATGGCCGTCGTCGGCTATGCGCTCATCGGCGATGGCCTACGAGACTTTCTCGACCCGCGCCTGCGCGAGTACCGATGAGGCGCCCGTGGCCCTCCTGAGCGTCCGCGATCTGCGCACCTGGTTCCATGGTGGAAGTACCGTCTCCCGGCCAGTCGACGGGGTGAGCTTCGAGATCGAAGCAGGGCAGACGGTCGGGCTCATCGGCGAGTCGGGTTGCGGCAAGAGCCTGACCGCCCTATCGATCCTCGGCTTGATCGATCCCCCCGGGCGGATCGAGCAGGGAAGCGAGATCGTGTTCGAGGGCCAGGACCTGGTCGGGTTGAGCGAGCGTGATCTCGAGGAGGTGCGAGGCCAGGGCATCGGAATGATCTTCCAAGAGCCGATGACCTCCCTCAACCCGGTCTCCCCGGTCGGCGCCCAGATCGCGGAGGCGGTCCTCGCCCACCGCCGCGTGAGCCGCCGCAGCGCGTGGGAGCGGGCTGTCGAGATGCTACGCATCGTCGGTATCGCGGCCCCGGAGCAGCGGGCATCCAGCTATCCCCACGAGCTATCTGGTGGCATGCGACAGCGCGTGATGATCGCAACCGCCCTCGCCTGTGAGCCCCGCCTGCTGATCGCCGATGAGCCGACGACCGCGCTCGACGTCACCATTCAGGCTCAGATCATTTCGCTCATGGCCGAGCTGCAGGAGCGTCTCGGCATGGCGATCCTGCTGATCACCCACGACATCGGAGTGATCGCCCAGGTCGCGGACGAGGTCGCGGTCATGTACGCCGGGAGGATCGTGGAGCAGGGCTCAGCCGCGACGGTCCTGGATGGCCCAGAGCACCCCTACACCGAGGCCCTGCTCGCATCGGTGCCGATCCTGGGCACGCGCGCGGACACGGGGGCCCTGCGCGTCATTCCGGGTACCGTTCCCAGCCCGCTCGCCTGGCCGGGCGGCTGTCGCTTCCGAGCGCGCTGCGAGTATGCATTTGGTCGCTGCGCCGAGGAGGAGCCGGCACTGCTGCCGGCCGGCGGCCAGGCGGCGGCGTGCTGGCTGTGCGAGTCGGGGTCGCGCCATGCCACTGCGGGTGAGCGCCATGTTGTCTGACGCCCCTCTCGTTGAGGCCCGCGGGGTCCGCGTCTGGTTCCCCATTCCGGGCGGCTTTCTGGGCCGCAGCGTCGGCCACGTACGGGCAGTTGATGGTGTCGATCTCGACATCCAAGCTGGCGAGACGCTCGGTCTCGTCGGCGAGTCAGGGTCAGGAAAGTCGACCCTCGGCAGGACGCTGCTGGGACTGGGGCGTCCGACCGAAGGAACCATTCGCTTCGCAGGCCTCCCAATCCACGGACTTCGAGGGCGGCGCCGGCAGGCGCTGCGCCGGGACATGCAGATCGTCTTCCAGGACCCGTTCGGCTCGCTGGATCCGCGGCGGACGGTTCGTCAGTCGGTCGGAGAAGGGCTCAGCATCCACCGGGAAGGCCGCGGACCGGAGCGCGAGAGGCGGGTTCTCGAGATGCTCGACCGGGTGGGGCTGGGGGCCGACAGCCTCGACCGCTTTCCGCATGAGTTTTCCGGCGGGCAGCGCCAGCGGATCGGGATCGCGCGCGCCCTGATTCTCAGACCCCGCTTCCTCGTGGCGGACGAACCGGTCTCAGCGCTCGACGTATCGGTGCAGTCGCAGGTGCTCAACCTGCTTGTCGAGCTCCGACGCGAACTCAACCTCACCTATCTGTTCATTGCGCACAACATCGGCGTCGTCGCGTACATCAGTGATCGAGTGGCGGTGATGTATCTCGGCAAGATCGTCGAGATCGCGACACCGGCCGAGCTGCTGGCCAGGCCGCTGCACCCATACACGACCGCCCTGCTCTCGGCCGTGCCGGATCCGCGCCAGCACGGGCAGCGTCCGGCGATCGTGCTCGAGGGCGACATCCCCAGCCCTGCCGATCCGCCCTCGGGCTGTCGTTTCAGGACGAGGTGCCCCCTGGCGCAGCCGGTGTGTGCCGAAGTCGAGCCGCCGCTGATCGAACATGCAGACGGGCACCGAGTGGCCTGTCACTTCGCCGGCGAGCCGGTCCCGGTCGGGCGCCCGACCTCTGCCGCCTGAGATCGGTCGCTCGCGCACGGTCCCTCAGGTGCGCGCGACGCCCTCCGCACGGGCCGCCAGCCGCGCGATGTGGTCGATGACGCGATCCCAGATCTGCCTGGGAAAGTCATGCGCAACGTCCGGCATGATGACCAGTTCCGCGTCCGGCATGGCCGCCTTCGTCCGGTGGGCGTTCTCGACGGGCAGGTGCGGGTCGAGCTCACCATGCAGGATGAGCGCAGGGACCTTCACGTCGCGCAGGGCGGCCGCCCGCGACGCTCCGGCATGGACGGCTGCCGCCTGGCGCTCGACGCCTGCCGGGTTCTGTGCCCGCTCCATGGCACGGCGAACGTGTCCCCGAACCGCGTCGCGGTCGAACCACTGCGGCGTGCTCATCCACTGGATTTCGTCCAACCGCTGCTCGATGCGAGTGTCGAGATCCGGCTCATCCGGCGCCTCGTCCGCTGGCATTCCAAGGACTGCGTACTCGTAGTTACCGTACACGTTGTCCGGCCCACCGACCCCCGAGGCCATGCTCACGAAGCTCAGCACGCGGTCCGGATGACGAATGGCGAGCACCTGGGCGATGTAGCCGCCGAGCGAGATGCCGACCACGTGCGCGGCTTCCGCGCCGACGGCGTCGAGCACGCCGATGGCGTCGTCGGCCATGTCCTCCAGGGTGTACGGCGTCGGCTCGAGACCATCACGGACAGCCGGGACATTGGGAATGCCCAGCTCATCGAACGACGTCGACAAGCCGACGTCGCGGTTGTCGAATCGGATGACCTGGAAGCCGCGCGCCGCCAGCTGTTCACAGAATTCAACCTGCCAGAACGTAAGCTGCGCACCTCCCCCGCTGATGAGGATCACGCTCGGCGCCGATGGATCGCCGAAGGTCTCATATTCGATGTCGACGCCACGGACGGAGGCTCGGGGCATGGCGATGGCGTTCCTTTCAGTCGTGTGGATGCCTCGACAGACGATGAGCGACCAGTCTACCATGGTAATCTGCTCTGCAGAATGGTGTTCTGCTTGATGGAGGAACGGAGTGGCGGCGACAACCGATGAGGGGGTCCTGAGCACCGGAACGCGATACCGTATCGACGTGCCGAGTGGCGGAAACGAGACCCTCTTGCTCTACAGCCGACCGATCCCGGTCGGCCCCGATGATCCACCCTGGCCCGATGACGATCCCATAGTTGCCGACCTCGTCGGGCGCGGTTATGCGGTGGCGGGCACGGCGAACACGATCTTCTGGCCGCTGGAGCAAGCGGTGGCCAACGCACCCGCGCTCGTCGAGCTGGCCGGCGCCCATGCGACCGTTCGCCGGGTGATTCCATTCGGGCTGTCCATCGGTGGTCTGATCGCTGCCGCGATCTCAGCCGCATATCCGTCGATGGTCGCAGGCTCGCTCCCGATGTGCGGCAACCTCGCCGGAGCGGTCGCGGTGCACAACCGCGAGCTGGACATCGCGTTCGTCATCGCCACGCTGCTTGGTCCATCCGAGGCGCTCGAGTTGGTTCGCATCAGCGACCCCGATCGGAACCTTGAGCGCGCCCGCGCCGTGCTCGAGGAAGCGCGGACGAACCCGGCCGGCCGCGCCCGGCTGTCGCTGGCCGCGGCGGTAGGGCGAATCCCGGGCTGGCACGCCGACAGCGACCCCGAGCCGGATCCCTCGGACGACGAGACCCGGGTGCTCAACCAGATCGCGTGGTACGACGAGGTTGGCTTCCTGGTGTACTTCTGGGCACGCGAACAGGTTGAGCGCCAGGCGGGGGGCAACCCATCGTGGAACGAAGGGGTGCGCTACGACGAGCTCCTGGAGGAGGCGCCCGAACGAGGCCTCGTGGAGCGACTGTACGCAGCAGCATCTTTATCGCTCGCCGATGATCTCGCTCGACTCGCCGCGGCGCCGCGCGTCACGGCCGATCCGAGTGCGGTGGACTACCTCGAGCAGAACGTCGTGTTCGACGGCAATCTGCATGGGATCCCGACCCTGACCCTTCATACGGATGGTGACGGCCTGGTCACCCCCGACAACGAGCACGCCTTCGCCGAGGTCGTCCACGCGGCGGGTTCCGGGGACGAGCTTCGCCAGCTCTGGGTGCACCGTGGCGGACACTGCAGCTTCACGATGGCCGAGCTCCTCACCGCGCTCGAGGCCCTTGTCACCCGGATCGACGATGGCACGTGGCCAACGCTCGATCCGGACCGGCTCAACGGAACGGCGCTGCGCCACGGGACGGCCGCCAATGTGCTGCGCACCGGCACCGCGGCGACGCCGGGCTTCTTCGATTACCGGCCCGCGGCCTTCCCCCGACCCCACGATGCACGCCACGCTCGGCGACGATCGGAACAGGTCGGAACGGTCTGAGCGATGGTGGTGCGCTCGTGGACAGACGAGGAACTCGAGGAGCTGGCGGGGCGGCTGGACAATAACGGTCGTTGGGGACCCGATGACGAGCTCGGGACGCTCAACCACATCACCGCCACGAAGCGCGTCGAGGCAGCCGGTCTCGTGCGTTCCGGCAGGGTCGTGTCCCTAGGGCGGTCGCTGGTACCAGACGAGTCGCCCAGCACCCGGGTGGATCTGGAGCACCGCGTCGTCTACGCGCGCATGCCTGACGTGCGGCTGGGAACTCCTCCTTTTGCCGGCGACTACCTCGGGGTGGAGTGCCACCAGCCTGGTGTCACCCACCTCGATGCCATCGGCCACATCGGCAGCCTCGACGGACGAACATGGGGAGGGCGCCCGTACGACGAAGCCGTCGACGACGATGGCCTGCACTTCGGGTCGATCCAGGCACAACGCAACGGCGTCGTCTCACGGGCCGTGCTGCTTGACATCCCTGCCTCGCAGGGGAAGCCATGGCTCGATCCCGCGGCGGAGATCGGCGCCGCTGACTTGGACACGGCCGTCCACCACGCTGGAGTCGAGGTCGGTCCAGGCGACGTCATCGTAGTGCGCGTCGGTGTCGAGGCCCGCCATGCTGCCCACGGCCCTTCGGTCCTGGCGCCCGGGCCTGGGGCCGAGGCCGCCGAGTGGATCCACCGGCGCGAGGTGGCGTGCTATGTCAGCGATGCGCCCGAGCACATCACCGCGCTGGGTGCCCGCATTCTCGGTCGCGGCGAGGTACGGAGCGATCCGGGCTTCGATCGCCGAACGCGGTTTCCGCTCACCTTCCACCAACTGGCGCTCCCGCTGATGGGGCTCTGCCTGCTCGACCACGCCCATGTCGAGACGTTGGCGGAGGCGTGTGCCGAGATCGGTCGCTACGAGTTCCTGTTCATCGCGGCACCGCTGGTCGTTCCTCGGGCGACCGGCTCGCCGGTCAATCCGCTTGCAATCTTCTGAGCCGATGGATGATTCCGTGACCTGGCCGCACGCATGGCGTGGGCGATGGATCTGGGACCGCCGCCCATCGGAAGCGTTCTGGTGGCGTCCGACGCCACTGGACGACCGATTCGTTCTCCTCCGCCGCCGATTCGAGATCGAGGACATCCCGAACAGCCTGCCGGTGCGGGTCTCATGCGACGCACGCTACGTCCTGCAAATGAACGGCCACATCGTGGGTCGGGGGCCGGTGCGGGGCGAGCCCGAACACCTCGGCTGGGACGAGCTCGATCTGGCACCCTGGTTGATGGCGGGGTCGAACGTGCTCGTGGCTCTCTGCCGCTTCTATGGGGCGCCCGGACCGTGGTGGCTCCCGGCCTCGCCGCTCGGGACGCTCGGACGCGGATCCTTCTGTCTGGACGCCCTCGTAGACCACACGGTCGACCTGGTCACCGACGAGCGCTGGGAGGCGATGCCGGCCGCATGGGGAACGGCCGGGCGCGGCAACATGCACGCCTTTCCCCCCGAAATCGTCGACGGAGCGGGCCTCCCGGCCGACCTCCACGAGCCGACGGACCTCGATCCGCGCTGGGCCCCGGCGGTGGTGGTCAGCGGTCGCGGACACGGGACCGTCCTGGATCGGCCGCCAGCGGCACCGTACATGACGCCGCTGCGCCGGCCGATCCCACAGCTCACACGCATCCCGGTCGAGCCCACGCTTGTCGAGAGCGAGATTCCGGTCGATGTGGCAATGGAGGCCGATCCCCATGCCAGCTGGACCGGCGTGCGCCGTGGATCGGGGCCGCGCGTCGCGTCCGTCTGGGATCTCGGTGGCATAACCATCGGTCATGTCGGCCTTCGGATCCGCGGCGCCACGGCCGAGCACGCTGGTGAAGCGATTGACGTGGTCGGTGGCGAGGACCTGCGGGAGGACGGCCTCCCCGAGGTCGCGCCCCGCGAGTGGGCGGCCCGCTATCGGGCCGCTGACCGCCCCGAGCAGTCGGTCACCTTCTTCGATCCGATTGGGCTGCGCTACCTGGCCGTTCACGGCCCCGCCGGAGTCGACGTGGAGGTCACTTTCGAGGAGGCGCGCTATCCGCGGGAGGACGGAGCCTCATTCTCGTGCGCCGACCCGCAGCTCAACCAACTGTGGATCGAGGGAATGCGCACCGTCGACGTGTGCGCCACTGACGCCTTCACCGACTGCCCTGGGCGCGAACAGCGGGCCTGGGTGTCAGACGCGTACCCGCAGATCCTGGTCGCGCTGACAACCAACCCCGATCAACGCCTGGTTCGGCACCACCTCGACCTGACCTCGCGCAGCCGCCTCCCGGGCGGGCTCCTTGCCGGCGCGGCCGGCTGTGACTTCGCCCGCATCGGCTTCACCATGCCGGAGTACTCGCTGCATTGGATCCGAAGCGTGGCCGCGTACTGGCGCTACTCGGGGGACGAAGGGTTTGCCCGCAGGATGTTGCCGATCGCCGAGGCGATCATCGAGCGCTACGAACTGCAGCGTGGCCCGAGTGGACTGCTCGAGGACTTTCCCGGCTGGGTGTTTCTCGACTGGGCGCAGGTCGATCGCGACACGGTGACCGCGACCCACGATGCGCTGTATGCCGCCGCCCTCGCGGCCTACGCGTCCCTGCCGGGCGCAGCCGACGTCTCGTCGCAGACGGAGCAGACCCGGGTCGCGTTCGAGGCACTGTGGGATGAGGAACGCGGCGCGTACGTCGACGCCATCGGAGATCGCGGCCGAAGCCGACGGATGAGCCAGCACACCAATGGCTCGGCCCTGCTGGCCGGCATCGTGCCGGCTGCTCGAGTCGAGCGGGTCCTGCGCCGAATGACGGACCCGGCGAGCCTCTCGGACGCCGGCCGCATGGTGGTGACTGAAACCTCAGCGGACGCGCGCGCCGAAGGACGCATCCCGACCTTCCAGTACGAGCCGCCAGTCGACTTCGACGAGGAGTGCGACGTGGTGGCGGCCCAACCGTGGTTCTGTCGCTTCCTGCATGAGGCCTACGACGCCCTCGGCCGGCCCGACCTCATCGTCGAGAGCCTGCGGCGCTGGCGCATGATTCCTGGCAACGGCACACTTCAGGAGTTCTGGGACGCCGAGCCGGGGCGGTCGAGTCGCTGCCACGGCTGGGCCTCGAGCCCGACCTACGACCTGACGACGTACGTTCTCGGCGCCCGACCCGTGACACCCGGCTGGAAGACGCTTCGCGTCGATCCCGTGCCGGGCGCCCTCGGTCCGTTGAGCGGACACGTGCCGACGCCGCACGGCTGGCTGACGGTCGAGGTTGACGAGGGTGAGGTCGTCGTCGATCTGCCCGCGGGGACCCAGGGTTCCGTGATCGGGACAGACGTGGGGGCGGGTCGGTCGCGGATTGCATGGTCGCCGGACGAGCGGTGACGCGAACCATCGGGGTTTCGGGCGTCGACGTCGCGGTGCGGGTGGTCGCCGACATCGGCGAGGGCCCGACCTGGGACGACCGCGCCGGCGAGCTGCTATGGGTCGATATCCCCAGGGGCCTGGTGCACCGCCTTCACGGCGGAGCGATCTCCACGATCGAGGTCGGGCAGCCAGTCGGAGCGGTCGCGCTTCGCCGGAGCGGTGGCCTGGTCCTGGCGGTGCGCGATGGCTTCGCGCTATGGGAGGAGGGCGCGGCCACCCTGGTAGCGCCAGTCGAGCGCAACCGGCCGGCTTCCCGCATGAACGATGGCAAGGTCGATCGCGCCGGACGCTTCTGGGCCGGGACGATGTCGCAGTCGATGCAGCCATCCGTGGGCGCCTTGTACCGGCTCGACGGTGACCTCGACGTGGTTCGGATGCTCGAAGGCCTGGACGTGCCGAACGGGATCGCCTGGTCGCCTGACGACCGCACGATGTACTTCATCGACTCGCTGAGCGGTCGAGTCGACGCGTTCGACCACGATGCGGGCACGGGACGGATCACCGCGCGCCGGCCGGTTGTCACCGTGCCGCGCGAGCTCGGGATGCCGGACGGGATGACGATCGACGGCGTCGGCCACCTGTGGGTGGCCATCTGGGGTGGATCCTGCGTGCGGCGATACGCTCCCGACGGCGCGCTCGACACGGTGATCGAGCTGCCGACGCGCCACATCACGAGCTGCGTGCTCGCCGGTCCGCGGCTGAATGAGCTGTATGTGACCTCGGCCTCCGCGGACCTGTCCCCTGACGAGCGGCGAGCCGAGCCCGAAGCCGGCATGGTCTTCCACGTCGAGGTCGATGTCCCTGGCCTCCCACCGGAGCGCTTCGCCGGATGAGTGGGACGAACGCCGTCATCGATCACCGCGCCTGGGCCGTGCCACTGGTGACGGTGGAGCGCGGACCGCTGGTCGAGGCGGTGCACGAGGGCACCATCGCGGTGGTGGATGCGGATGGAGCGCTCCTGGCGTCCGCCGGCGATCCACGAAACGCGATCACCTACATGCGCTCAGCCATCAAGCCAATCGGCAGCATGGCCGTTGTCTCGACCGGTGCGGCGGATCGGCTCGGCCTGGGTCCGGCCGATCTCGCCATCACCAGCGCGTCGCACAATGGTGAGCCCGGGCACATCGAGGCGGTGACCGCCCTGCTCTCGCGCCTGGGGGTGAAGACCGAGGCTCTGGTGTGCGGCACCCACCCTCCGCTGCGCCCCGATGCCGCCAACGAGCTGGCGATGGTCGGGCGACTGCCGGACCGCCGTCACAACAACTGTTCCGGGGCGCACATCGGCATGCTCGCCATCGGGCTGCTGGGCGCCGGGATCGACGGCTACGCCGAAACCGACCATCCGGCGCAGATCGAGACGGTGGCAACGCTGGCTCGCCTGGCGGACCTGGCGCCGGCCGACGTGAAGCTCGGCCTCGACGACTGTGGATCGCCATGCCATGGGATCAGCCTGTACGGGATGGCCCTAGCCTATGCTCGCCTCATGGCCCCCGACGACCTCGAAGCGCCCCATCGCGATGCCGCGCTGCGGGTGCGGGAGGCGATGACCTCGCATCCCTGGCTGGTTGCCGGCACCGGCCGGTTCGACACCGACCTCATGGAGGTCGGTGGCGGCCGGCTGATCGCAAAGGGTGGGGCCAGCGGTGTGCAGTGCATCGGCGTCGCCGGCGGCATCGGCATCGCGCTAAAGGTCTGGGACGGCGCGACCGGGCCGAGTTCGCCCGGGCAGCCGACGACGCTGTCCTCAATCGAGGCGCTGCGCCAGCTGGGGCTGCTCAGCGCCGACGACTTGAGGCGACTCGAGGCACATGCCGTGAGACCGCTGAGAAGCCGCGAGGGCCGCGTCGCCGGTCAAGCTCGGACCACCTTCGAGCTGCGTCACGCGCCGGCCTGATGCAACGGCTTGGCGGATGTTTCAGCGCGGAGACGGATCGGGTCCGGTACGCGCGCCACGGCTGGCAGATCCGACGAGCATCGCGTACTTCGCCAGCGCTCCGGTCGGATATCGCGGGGTCGGTGGCGTCCATGCCGCCAACCGTCGCTCGAGGTCGACATCCTCGACGTCGAGCCGTCGCGCGTCAACGTCGATGGCGATGATGTCCCCATCCCGAAGTCCGGCCAGTGGCCCGCCGACGGCGGCTTCGGGAGCGACGTGCCCAACCATGAGGCCGTTGGTTGCCCCGCTGAATCGCCCATCCGTCACCAGGGCGACGCTCGAGCCCAATCCCTCGCCGAGAATGGCGGCTGTCACCGCCAGCATCTCCCGCATCCCGGGCCCGCCCCGGGGGCCCTCGTACCGGATCACGACCACCTCACCGGGCACGATGCCGCCGCCCACCACGGCCGCATAGGCATCCTCCTCACGGTCGAACACGCGCGCGGGGCCGCGATGCGCGGTCAGGGTGTGCGCCGTGATCTTCGTGACGGAGCCTTCCGGGGCGAGGTTGCCGCGCAGAACCACCAGCCCGCCCTCGTCCCGGAGCGGGTGGCTGACAGGGACGACCACTTCCTGACCAGGCGTCTCGACGATCTCGGCGACCTCCTCGGCCAGGGTCCGCCCGGTGACGGTCAGCGCCGACCCGTCCACGAACCCGGCGTCGATCAGCCGCGCGGTGAGCAGACCGATACCGCCGGCCGTGTGGAGATCGACGGCGGCGAACCGGCCGCCGGGCAGCAGGTCGCACAGGAGCGGGGTCCGGCGGCTGATGCGGTCGACATCGTCCAGGTCGAACATCACGCCGACCTCGCCTGCAAGCGCCAGGAGGTGGAGCACCGCGTTCGTAGAGCCGCCGCTGGCGGCGACCGCGGCGACGGCATTCTCGAAGGCCGTGCGGGTCAGGATGGCACTCGGCCGCACGTCGGCGTCCAGGGCATGCATGAGCTGGGCGCCCGCGCGCTCCGCGGCGTCAAGCTTCTCCGGATTCACGGCCGGGATCGAGTTGAAGCCGACCGGAGACAGGCCGATGACCTCCATCACCATCGACATCGTGTTCGCGGTGAACTGGCCGCCGCAGCCGCCGGGCCCGGGACAGGCGACGCGCTCCATCTCGGCGAGGTCGGCATCGGTCATCCGGCCGGCGGCGACGGCGCCGATGGTCTCGAACACCTCTCCCATCGTCACGTCGCGTCCGCGGAACCTGCCGGGCAGGATCGATCCGCTGTACAAGATGATTCCCGGACGATCGAGGCGCGCGAGGGCCATCGCGGCCGCCGGGATGGTCTTGTCGCAGCCGACCACGCAGGCCAACGCATCGAACGCATGGCCGCGCGTGACGAGCTCGATCGAGTCCGCGATGAGATCGCGACTGATGAGCGATGTCTTCATGCCCTCGGTCCCCATCGTGACCCCGTCGGAGATCGCCACCGTGCTGTACTCCATCGGCGTCCCGCCGGCCGAGCGGACGCCCACCTTCACGCGCTCGGCCAGCTGACGATGGGTGAGATTGCACGGCATCGTCTCCGTCCATGAATGCGAGACGCCGACGATCGGCCGCTCCAGGTCCTCGGGCGAGAAGCCGGTGCCGTAGAGGTAGGCGCGCGCCGCGGCGCGGGATCGGCCACGGTAGAGTCCATGGCTGGGACGCGCCGGATCGGACGGAGAGCGGTCGCTCACGGGCACCTCATGATTCAGTAGATGCGGGCCAGCAGCCCGCCGTCGACGACGATGTCGATGCCTGACAGGTAGCTGCCCTCATCGGACGCGAGGAAGAGCGCCACATTGGCGACGTCCTCCGGGCTCGCGAACCGCCGCAGCGGATATCGCTCCGTCACCGCCGCGCGGGCGGCGGCCGGGTCGGGCTGGTGGTCGAAGTAATCGGCCACCATGGGTGTCTCGACATCTCCGGGGCAGATCGTGGTGCACCGGATGTTCTCGGGACCGTGCGCGGTGGCAATAGCTCGGCACAAGGCCCGCAGCCCGCCTTTCATGGCGCCGTAGGCGGGCATGTCAGGATCGCCGACGATCCCGAGCAGAGACGCCGTGATGACGATGGAACCCCCGCCCTTCACCCGCAGCGCCGGAAGAGCCTCCCGAATTCCCAGGTAGACCCCGCGCAGGTTCGTCCGATGCAACGCGTCCCAGTCGTCCTCCGCCGTGGCCTCCAGCGATCCCATGCGCTGAATCGCCGCGTTCGCGAACAGGATGTCGAGCCCTCCGAGGCGCGCGGCACCCTCGACCATCGACCGATTGCCCTCGACCGAGGCGACGTCGACCTCCAGCGCCACCGCCGATCCGCCCTGCTCGGTGATGGCCCTCGCGACGCGCCTGGCGGCATCACCCGCGATGTCGGCGCACACGACGCTCGCGCCCTCGGCCGCGAATCGTCGCGCTGTTGCCGAACCGATGCCGCCACCGGCCCCGGTGACGATCGCAACCTTCCCGGAGAGTCTCATGGCACAGCTATCCGCTGCGCGGCCATGGCGGCTCGCAGGGACTCGGCGGCTCGCGCGATAGAAGCGCGCGTCTCGAGGAGGTCGCCATCCGAATGCTCCGTGGAGACATACAGCAGGCCGCGCGAGATCACGTGTACGCCCTCGTCGAGCAGGGCCGCCGCGAAGCGACGATACGCCTCGGTATCTGTCCGACGCGCCGAGGCCAGGTCCGATATCGGCGCGTCGCTCCAGAACGCGTAGCCCATGGCCCCGAGCTGGTTGACGACAAGGGGGAGACCGGCCGCGGTCACCTCCTCGCGCAGCATGCCGGCGAGCTCGTCGCCGAGCGCGGCGATATGCGGGTAGATCTCATCCGCGCGTCGCTCCAGCTCATGGATCGAAGCGATCGCGGCCGCGGCCGCGATGGGGTTGGCATTCGTGGTCCCAGCGTGGCGAACGCGCCAGGTTGCAACCTCCTCCATGACATCCGCCCGCCCCACGACGGCACTGATCGGGAAGCCCGCCCCGAGCGCCTTCCCGAGCACCGCAAGATCGGGAACGACGCCGAAATGTCCCTGCGCCCCCCCGAGCCCGAGCCGGTACCCGGTGATGACCTCGTCGAAGATGAGCAGCGCACCGGCAGCAGCGGTCGCCGCTCGAACCTCCTCGAGATAGCCGGGCTCCGGCAGAAAGCAGCCGCCATTGACAGCGAGCGGCTCCATGATGACGGCCGCGACCTCGTCAAGGTGGGCGGCGCGTAGCGCCGGGACGTCGTTCCACGGCAGCACCTCGATCGACGCCGACGCCATCGGGTCCTGTCCGGCGCTGGCCGGATCATCCGGCAGCTCCGAGCCGGGGACGCCAATGGAGAGCGGATCGAGCCATCCGTGAAAGTGCCCGTGAAACTTGACGACTTTCGTCCGCCCGGTGGCGGCGCGAGCGATACGAAGCGCCGCGGCAACCGCTTCGCTTCCGCTGTTCGAGAAGATCGCCCGCTCTGCGCAGGGCACGGTGCGACAGATGGCCTCGGCCAGCTCGGCCTCAGCCCGATGGGAGGCGCCATACCCGATTCCGCAGTCAAGCTGCGCTCGCACGGCCCTCATCACCGCGGCCGGAGCGTGTCCCAACAGCATCGGCCCGAATCCGAGGGTGTAGTCGATATAGGTGTTCCCGTCGATGTCGGTCAGGTGCGACCCCGCGCCCCTGGCGAATGCGATCGGCCACGGCAGCTGAGGCGCCCGAAACGCGGTCGCGACACCCCCGGCCAGCGAACGGCGAGCCCGATGGTGATGGGCCCTGGACCGATCGTACCTACCGCCGTTTGGCGCTTCACCATCCATCAGCCGACGCTCGCCGGGTCGAAGTATGCCCGTACCCATTCGAACATGCCCTCCCGGACGCGGACGATGTTGACGCCACGGAACGGGTGGCGGACCCCGGCATGATCGATGAGGACGGCCTCCCATTCGAGCGACGCCTCGGCACCGTGACGAACTTCGTGCACGATTGTGACCTCCAGCCCGGGATAGTCACGCATCTCGTCAACGTAGAAGGCGGCGATGCCGGCTCGCCCGACGAGCGGATCCCCCGCCGGTGGGTAGACGACCGCATCCTCATGGTAGAAGCCGAGGACCGCATCAAGATCTCGCCGGCATTCGGCCGCCCAGTAGGCTTCGGCAACTTCGCGTGGCGATGTCGGTGGCATGACCGTGGCTCCGTCAAGATTCTCGATGTACTGTCGCGGTTGGCCCATTCTGTAGAATAGAATGACATTCCGCAAAGGGTCAAAGCGCAATGACAGCCGAAAGCCCGGCCCCATCCCTCGATAGGCGCCTCGACGAGTTCTATGGCGATCTCGAGGCCGCCCACCTGGCACCGCTGTGGCCGATCTCTGCTCGGCTGATGCCGCCCACGCCCGAGCCGCGGGCAATCCCGTACCTGTGGCGCTGGTCGACACTGCGGCCGCTCGGCGAGCTCGCCGGGAAGCTCGTAGCGATCGATCGCGGTGGCGATCGGCGCGTCCTGTCATTGGCGAACCCGGGACTCGGCGGCGAACCGTATGCGACCTCGACGCTATGGGGGGCGATCCAGTATCTCGGTCCCCATGAGTCCGCGCCGGGCCATCGCCACACCCCGGCCGCGATTCGGTTCGTCCTTGAAGGCACAGGCGTCTGGACAACGGTGAACGGCGACGCCTGCACGATGACGCCCGGTGACCTGGTGCTCACGCCAAGCTGGCACTGGCACGACCACAACAATGAGGGCGATCAACCGATGATCTGGTTCGATGGCCTCGACCTTCCGACCGTCAAGGCGCTCGATGCGGTCTTCTTCGAACCCTATGAGCCGGACGAGCTGCAGCAGGTCGTCGGCCGCGACATGTCGGAGCGCCTGTGGGGTGCGCGGTCGGCCGCCCCGCGCGGTGATGATCGACCGAAGCACGGGACCGCCTCGCCGCTACTGGTCTATCGCTGGAACGACATCGATGCGGCACTCGACGCGTTGCACACAGAACGCGGCGGCGCTGAGACGATTCTCGAGTACACGAACCCGGTCACCGGAGGCCCCGTGATGCCGACGCTCGCGTGCGAGATGCACCGGTTGCAGGCGGGGCAGCGGACGCGCGGGCGTCGCTCGGTTGGGAGCTCGATCCATGTCGTCCATCGCGGCGAGGGCACCTCGATCATCGGCGGCCACGAGTTCCGGTGGGGCCGCGGGGACATCTTCGTCGTGCCATCGTGGGTCCCCGTCGAGCACGAGGCCGACGCCCCGAGCGACCTGTTCGTGCTCACCGATCGGCCCATCTTCGAAGCGCTCCGCCTCTTCCGCGACGAGTGGCTCGACACACCGCAGACGGTCACGGGGACCTTCGATTCGGTAGCACCCGTGGGCGCCGTCTGATCGCGGCGCGAAAGGAGCATCTGCTGTGCGCCTCGTGACGCTGCGGATCGACGGTGGAACCCGAGCCGGCAGAATCGACGACGCCGACGTCGTCGAGTTGCCGTTCGAGGACGTGGGAGCGCTCCTCCGCTCCGGCGACGATTGGGGCGCCACCGCCACCACCGGTGATGGCACGCGACACCGCCTCGACGACCTGGACCTGGCCCCGCCGGTCGTGACACCGACCAAGGTCATCTGCCTGGGCTTGAACTACCAGAGTCACATCCAGGAGCTCGGTCGTGAGCTGCCTGCGCATCCGACGCTCTTCGCCAAGTTCGCCCGCACCCTCACGGGGCCCCACGATCCGCTACCCATGCCCCCCGAGTCGAGCCAGGTGGACTGGGAGGTGGAGCTGGCGCTCGTGATCGGTCGCACCGTGCGTCGGGCATCCGCGGAGGAAGCTCCATCGGCGATCGCCGGCTACACCGTGGCGAATGACATTTCGATGCGGGACTGGCAATGGCGCACCGACGAGTGGCTGCAGGGAAAGGCATTCGAACGGAGCACGCCGATCGGGCCGGCGCTCGTGACACCCGACGAGCTCCCGGGCCCCGCCGGCCGGCCCGATCTCGAGGTCCGGTGCGAGATCGACGGTGAGGTCGTGCAGAAGGCCCGAACCGGAGATCTGCTCTTCGGCCCGGCCGAGATCGTCGCCTACGTCTCCCAGATCGTGACGCTCGATCCGGGGGACGTCATCCTCACCGGCACACCTGCCGGCATCGGCGCTGGTCGCGACCCGCAACGCTTCCTGACCGACGGCGAGACCGTGCGTACCTCGATCGAGGGGCTGGGCGAGCTCGTGAACCGGTGCGTCACGGAGTCGGTCGACGCGCGACAGGCCGATGAGGTCGCAGCCCGATGACGCCTGAGCCTGACGGTCGACCCACCGCGGCCGGATCGTCGCCACCGTGGCCGGGATTCACCCCGGCGGAGATGCAGTACATCGGTGAATTCGAGACAGCGCGGCTCGGGACGATCGACCGGCTCGGGCGTCCACACGTCGTACCGGTCGGCTATCACTTCGAGTCCGGCACCGGGCGCTTCGTCGTCGGTGGACCGCACCTGCTGCACACCGCGAAGTATCGACACGTCGCATCCGGCCGGGTAGCGGTGGCGCTCGCGATCGACGACAGGCTCCGATCCGGTCTCGCTCGGGGCATCGTCATCCACGGCAAGGCGACCCTCGCCGACGAGGGTGGTCGCCTGATTCATCCGCAGTTTCCGCCGGCCGCGATCTGGATCGTGCCGACTACTGCTCATTCCTGGCGCGTCAACAAGGACGACTGACCCTCGTCCGGCGCCGCGTCGCGATCGCGCTTGCTGGCCTTGAAAGCTCGCCGTCGATGCACGCCCTCCAGGAGGCCTCGTGGCGCTCTAATCCCCCGGTCAACGATGTTTTATGGGAGAGCGTCTTACAGGTGCGGGAGGCTCGCTCACGGGGCGGCGGATCGCGTGACGTGGGCCGGGTTGATCTGTTGGCCGGATTGCTCTGCGGCTGCGGAAGGCGCATTCGCTCCGATGGTCGCGACGGTGTAGGCAGGGCTCGTAAGCGACACGTCAAGCCTTGCACTGCATGGGGAATCCGCGAACGCTGCCAGTCACGCTATTACGAGCAGCCGATTATCGGTCAGGTAACGCAACTTGACGTATCTAAGGCAAGCAAGTAACGCATTACTGCCGCACTCTCGGCTCTTCCTCCTCCGGTGCCGGACGATCTGGCCCGCAAGCGGATTGAACGTCAACGCCGCATCATCCAGGAGGCATTTGAGAGCGGCAACATTGGGGCGGCTGAGTTTGTCGCTCGGTCTACCGTGCTCGATGCTGACTCTAAGGCGGCCCTAGAGGCTCCTACCGTGTCTGGCGTCACGTCGGAGCAGGCATGGAGTTATAGGAACGATCTAGCGTCAACCTTCGCGGATGCCGATGAACAGGAACGCTCCGATTTGATTCATGCGCTGTACGGCAGGGTTGATGTTCTCGGGCCAGATATCGTCAGTGCCACGCTGACCCCGGCGCGGAAAGCTATGCACTCGGGCTCGCTCTCCCGCAAGAAGTCCGAATAGAACAACCGTTCTTAGAACAGGTTGCTATGGCGCGCCCGGAGGGATTCGAACCCCCGACCTGCTGATCCGAAGTCAGCTGCTCTAATCCACTGAGCTACGGGCGCGTATTCGTGCTCAAAGAGAGCACAATATTGGATTTGGCATTGACCACAACGCTGAAACAGCGTAAAACTCGATGGAAGCGACACGCTCGATCACAGGTGATGATCGGTCGCTCCGGAGCTTGCGAGTCATGGTCAATTCCGTCTCCACGCCGCGTATCGTAACCGACGGCGACCTGGCCGCCAACGCGGCCAGCTACGCGCGCCACCTGCGCGCCGCCAACCTGACGCCGGCCACCCAGCGCGCCTACCTCGACGGGCTGACCCTGCTGGCGCGCTTCCTGACCGATGCCGGCATGCCGACCGACGTGGCCGCCATCACGCGCGAGCATGTCGAAGCCTTCATCACCGATCAGCTTGCGCGCCTCGCGCCGGCGTCGGCCGCCAACCGCTATTCCAGCTTGCGCCCGTTCTTCAACTGGCTGGTCGAGGAGGGCGAGATCAAGGCGTCGCCGATGGCCCGCATGCGCAAGCCGAAGGTACCCGAGCACGCGCCGCCGATCCTGACCGATGCGGAGCTGGGCGCCATCCTGCGCGCCTGCGAGGGTCCGTCCTTCGATGATCGGCGCGACGCCGCGCTGGTGCGCATCTTCCTGTCCACCGGCGCGCGGCTTTCGGAGGTCACCAACCTGCGCTGGACGCCGGAGGTGCCCGAGACGAACGACGTCGACCTCGACGCCGGCATCATGCGCGTCATGGGCAAGGGCCGCCGCGAGCGGATCGCCTTCCTGTCGCCCAAGGCGGTCAAGGCCCTCGATCGCTACCTGCGCCTGCGGGCCAGGCACCATTCCGCTGCGCTCCCCCACCTGTGGCTGGGCCAGAAGGGGCGCATGACCACCTCCGGCATCACCCAGATCCTGCGCCGCCGCGGCCGCGCCGCCGGTGTCGATCGGCTGCATCCGCACCTGTTCCGCCACACCTACGCCCACGAGGCCCTGTCGGCCGGCATGCAGGAGGGCGAGGTGATGGCCCTCGCCGGGTGGCGCAGCCGCGAGATGCTGTCCCGTTACGCCAAGAGCGCCGAGCGCGAGCGGGCCATCGCCGCCGCCCGCCGCGTCAACGTCGGCGACCGACTGTGACCGACCCCGGCGACCCGGGTCAATCATCAGCCTGCTCGACGGCAAGCATGGGCGCGTGTTCTGCGGCCGCATCCGCCATAGCGACCACCATGTCCACGAAGTAGTCCAGCGACTGGCCCTCCATGAGCATCTCCATCAAGTGCAGATGCAGGCCCCCAATTCCTGCGCGCATCAGCGTGCCATCTGGCAGCTCGACCACCCGCGATACCCACAGCGGGGTCTGCAGGTACTCTGCGCCCGAGCGCGGCATCTCCACAGTCAGCCCGCGGGCCTCGATCTCGGCAGCCAATCGTCCGAGATTCAACATCGCAATGAAGCCGAGGCGCCCTCGCAGGATGTCGCGGACCGCCCATCGAGGCAGCGGGTAGAGAAAGTAGGGCATGTACCGGTGCGGCCCGTCCCCTCGATGGTCGGGGATGTACCGGATGGTGAGGCTGTTCCGCCAGATGTCGGCCGGATCCGTCCAGAGGATGCCCGAACTGGTGAGGTCGCCGGAGAGCCCGTCGAGCCATGCCTGAGACCCGCTCAGCTTCTCGCCCGGGCGCTCGTAGAAGGCGGCGAACATGATCGCGCCCTCAGCCGTACCGGATGCGTACCCGTCGCGGCGGGCCTCACGGGCGAGACGCCGGAGCAGCTTCCAGTGGCCCGGTCGTCCCGGCCGACTCATGACCAGGGACAGCGTCGGTCGGTCGCCCTCCTAGATGAGCGCCCCGTGCTCGGCGACTTTGATCTTGTGCGCCCTGCGCAGCCGCTGCAGCTGCCTCCCCGTTCGCGCGTTGATGCGCGACCGCCGCCGGGCGGCATCCGGCTGCGGATTACGCGGAGCCTCTCCGCTCGGGGGCGAATCCGAGCGCATCCGTGCGGGCACTATCTCGTCGCCGAGGATGAGTTCGATGCGGTACTCGTACACGGTGCCGGTCTCGCTCGGCCTCGAGCTGACCACCCGCGTCTTCACCTCGGCAGTTATCGCTGGCTCGCCCGGCTTGATGAACGTGACGTCCCCGATCCGGAGCAAGTCGGTCACGTCATGCAAGAGCGGATAGCCCAAACCGGTCGACGCTAGGTGCGCCGCGATTGCGTCGAGGCCTCGCGTCGAGTGATCGTCCGGTGGAACGGGGACTCGCTGGTTCTCCGCCAAGGGTAGATCAGCTGCCGATCGCCTTGGAGGAGCAGCCAGGCGAGCGCGTCGCCGAACCGTCGCGCGTGCCACAACACCTCGTGCAGTCGCTCCAACGCCTCAGTCCGGTCCGCGCTGCGCCGCTGGCGCTTGATTGCGGCGATCTCCGCCTGGATGTCGCGCTGGAGCGAGCGGAGGTCTAGCTGCAGCGTCCAGATTCCGTCCGGGCTGGTGAAACGCAGACCCAGCAGGGTAACGACCAGCCGGTCGAGTCGGCGGATGTACCGCTTGGCCGCGCGTTCGGTCGTCTGGCTCAGATCGCTCACGTGGCAAGGGTAGCTAACAGACGCCTGCCGCCCTGGTCGCCTCGACGGGTCTGGGCCTTACGCTGTCGAGCGTCGAGGTCCCGCGCTCAGAACGGTATGTCGAGCAGTTCCTCGTCTGACGGACTTCCGTCGGGCTCGTCCGCCGGAGGTTCCGCGTCCGCTAGGTAGCGCGCGCGCTCCAGCAGCTCGTCGAACGTCACAATCTCCGGGTTCGAGAGGTTCTGCCGGAATAGCTCGAACGTGCGAACCTTCGCGGGATCGTCGAGCTGGGACGTGTTGCCAACAACCAGGATGCCCTTCGGCTGAACCGTCTCGACGCCGGCCTCACGCATTAGCTCGGCGTTCGCCTCTGAGCGTGCGCCCTCGACTGCCCATGTACGGCAGTTGATCTGCAGCTGCGAAACGCCGCCGGTTACGTCGTGGCCGAGCTCGTAGACGCCGTTCCGATACTCATCGCGCACCAGGTCTGCGTTGGGTCGCTTGATCTCGACCAGCACGGAGAACCTCACCGCCGCTTGCGTCGCCAGCATGTAGTCGCCACGCTGCGCGCCTCGGCCGGTTACAGCGGTGCCGCCGTAGTTCGGCTGCGTTTGCAGCGGCCCGAGGAACTGGTAGGCGAGACCAGACCCGAAGATCCAGCTATTCCGCTCCAAGAACGACTGCCACGCGCCCTCATTCCAGTCGCCGTGCGTCGTGTGCTGCTCGAACTCGGCCACAGCCGCCAGGCGCTCCTGGCGGACGCGCGCCGCGTGGGCCGCGGTGAGGAGGTCCGGCTGGATACTGTCGATTAGGTCCCATAAGCCGGGGCCGTTCTGCGCGATCAGCTCTTCGACAAGCTGGCGCTCTCGCCCCGCGAGGACCGTGACCTCGTCCGAGTCGGCGACAATCAACGTCCGCTCGCCGAACGGTACGCCGCGGCCGCCGATCTCGTAGAGCTGGCGCAAACGCCGGAATAACCCGAGCGTCTCCTCCGACGTGAGGCTCAGTCGAATCTCCTCGCCGGGATCCAGGTGCCGAAGGTCGAAGGACTCAGCGTCTTCCCACTCTCCGGTCCGCCGATTGCGCCGCTGGTGCCGGAACGTGATCTTGACGGTGGCCTCCGGAACACCTGGGTTCTCGACGATGGTCGGAACGACAAGCCGACGCGTTGTGCTGCCGTCGTCGTTCTCGCGCAGGCTGAACTGGATCGGGTCCACTTCCGCGCTCGTCCTTGATGTGCTGCGTGTGCCGTAGCGAGTCGGGGGCGTCGCGCGGTCGTCATTCGCCATCTTGCGCTCCTTGCGACCCGTCTCGGTGGTCGCGAGCGAGGTCGGCTGCGATCTGAGCGAACTGGTCGAGCGCCGCCTGGAGATCCTCAACGATCTCGGCGGCGATGACCTCGGGCGCCGGCAGGTTCTCTGAGTCCTCGAGGCTCTCGTCGCGGAGCCAGAAGATGTCGAGCGACGCCTTATCGCGTTTCATCAGCTCGTCGTAGCTGAAGGCCTGGAAGCGCTCCGACTCTACCCGCTCATGGCGGTTCGACGGGTTGTAGCAGGCCACGAAGTTGTCGAGGTGCTCGCGCCGCAGTGGATTCGTCTTCAGCGTGAAGTGCTGGTTGGTGCGGAAGTCGTAGATCCACAGCTTCTCGGTGGCGGCCCGCTCGCCACCGGCGCGCCGATCGAAGAACAGCACGTTGGCCTTGACGCCCTGGGCGTAGAAGACGCCGGTCGGCAGGCGCAGCAGGGTGTGGACGTCGCACTCGTCGAGCAGCTTGCGGCGCACCGTCTCGCCGGCGCCGCCCTCGAACAGCACGTTGTCGGGCACGACCACCGCGGCGCGGCCGTTGATCCGCAGCAGCGTCTTGATGTGCTGCACGAAGTTGAGCTGCTTGTTGGAGGTCGAGGCCCAGAAGTCGTCGCGGACAACGACGTGGTTCTCGCGCTCGGACTCGCCCTCGGCGTTGACGACCATGAAGCTCGACTTCTTGCCGAACGGCGGATTGGTGAGGACCATGTCGAACCGATCGCCCGGATCGGCCGCCAGGCTGTCGGCCACCCGGATCGGTGACTCATCGCCGCCGATGCCGTGGAGGAACATGTTCATGACGCACAGTCGGGCGGTGCCGTCGACGATCTCCCAGCCGTGCAGCGCGTCGAACTTCAGGTGGCGCTGCTGGTCGCGATCGAGCTGGTGGGTATCGGCGATGTGGTCGTGCGCCGCCAGCAGGAAGCCGCCGGTGCCGCAGGCTGGGTCGCAGATCGTCATTCCCGGCTGGGGCTGCATGACCTCGACGATGGCCCGGATCAGCGACCGCGGGGTGAAGTACTGGCCGGCGCCGGTCTTGACGTCCTCGGCGTTCTTGGCCAGCAGGCCCTCGTAGGCGTCGCCCTTGACATCGGTGTCCAGGCTGGTCCACTGCTCGCGGTCGATCAGGTCGGCGATCAGCCGGCGCAGCTTGGCCGGGTCCTGGATCTTGTTCTGCGCCTTGCGGAAGATGACGCCCAGCATCCCCTTCTCGCGCCCCAACGCTTCGAGCGTGTGGCGGTACTGGACCTCGAGCTCGTCGCCGTCGCGCTTGAGCAGCTCCGGCCAGGCGTAATCAGCCGGAATACCCGATGGCCGATTGAGTGGCGGCTGCGTCTGCTCGTCCGCCATCTTCAGGAAGAGCAGGTAGGTCAGCTGCTCGACGTAGTCGCCATACGACAGCCCGTCGTCGCGCAGGACACTCGCGTAGTTCCACAACTTGCCAGTGATGGCCGCTGCCGGCGCATGGGCGTTCATGGCTGCCATATTCAGCTCGCTGCGCTCGCTGGGATTTCGGCTGAGACCAGGCGACGACGCAACACGGCGGCACGAACGATCGATGACTTCACAGTCTGCTGAACCTCTGCCAAGACCGATGATGATGCCGCCATCTCCTGGGCGATCTCATCCTGCTCATCGAAAGACGGGATGGGAATGCGCCATCCACGCACGATGCCGAGATTCAGATTCGGCTGAACACCGCCGGACGCCATCTTTCGATGGCTCTGGTACCGAGACTGAAGAAGTAGCTTCAAGAACTCCCGTCTTATCGGCGCATCTGCCTTCAGCAGAATCGCTGCGCATGCTTGATTGGTAGTGGCCTCTATTAGCAGTTCGGAGCACTTCCCACGAGTGCGTCCCTCTCCGTACATCGCGACTAGCAGGGTATGGCGCGGCCACAGCTTCAAACGCGACTCGACCACTGCAAGGTTGGTCACATGTGCAGCTGGGACAGTCACGAAGTCGTCGTTCAGTTGCCCGCTCGTAACCCACGGAACCGCCCCGTCAACCCAGTAGTCGGTTCGAGTGCGAAGAGGCGTTGACCCGGTGCCGATCGAGGCGATTTCGCCGAGCGCAACTGTCGGCCACTGCCTGTCGCCTTGGTGATCGACAAGCTCCTCCATCCTTCGCCGCAGATAGACATCCAACCTCAGTCGGGCTTTCCTAAGCGCGGCTTCAGCCGCATCCAGGAGCGCGAGACGTTCCTCGATTACGCCGACGATCCGCCGCTGCTCATCCAGATCGGGCAACGGGACCGTGTATGCCCCAATCTGCTTGAAGTCGACACGTGGCCGGTCGCCGGTATTGAGCCCGGTCGCGAATCGAACGAAGTCAGCGGAGTTGAGCAGGTAGCGCAGGTACTCGCCATCCAACCGCTCGGAGGGTATCAGAACAATGAACTCGGCTGAACCGAGCCCTCGAAAGCTGGGCCGGTAAACCTTGTTCAGATATGGCCGTAGTCGCCCATACATCACGTCACCTGGCTCAAACCGGACGGCAGCGCTCTTCATCGTGGAGGCCGGCACGGTGCCGAGCAAGCGCATGGTCTGCGGCTCGACGTGATCCATGCCGATGAACGAGAGACCGTCCGCCTCCTTGGGGTTGACGCGCGGGCGAGTTGCCTCAACAAGATCCTTGAGCGGCACGGAGGTCCAGCCCACGGGCAGCTCAGTCATCCCGACAGGGCCCCATTCAGCTCATTAATCAGACCCGTCAGGTGGGGGCCGAACAGCTGAACCGCCTTGCCAGCACCGCCCTCTTGGTTGAACGGCACATAGTCGAAGTCGCTCATCTCGATGCCGAGACTTGTCGCCACCTGGTCGCGGATCATTACCAACCAGCGCGTCTGCTCGGGGGTGAACATCCGACCTGCTGACTCCTGCTGAGCGAGCCAGTTGTCGAACCGCTCTCGGACCTGCTCGGCATACGGCACCAGCTCGTCCTGCTCGTGGACCGCGAATCGGACGAGCGACACGAGGTCGGCCAGCGTGCGCTCGCCGGAGCCGTGCACCTTCGCTAGGTCCAGGCGCTCGTACGCTTCCCATAGCACCTCGGGCGTCCATTGCCGCGGCGGGCGCTTGATGGCCTCGGCCAGCTCGCGCACCTGCTCGAAGGTGAGTCGCCGCCGATACGGGCGGCTGAACAGGATCTGGAGCGCGTCGATCTCGTCGCGGTGCTCGGCGATGAACGCCTCGAAGTCGTGGACGATGCCGCGCGCCGCCTCGGTGGCCTCCTCCGAGTAGCCGGCCTTGAGGACGGTGTCGACGCTGGTGGTGTCGATCGTCTGTTCGTACGACTGCTTGAGCTCGACCAGCTTGGCGCGCAGGTCCGGGTTGCCGGCAATCGGCTGGGCGGCCTCGCCGAGCAGCCGGGCCGCGGCCCCCTCGACGGCGGACGCCGCCGGATCGGTCTCCCCCGTCGCCATCCGCGCCGCCTCGATCTGCACGTCGGGATCGAGCGCGTCGACCAGCGCCGCGGCGAGCTCTCGGATGGAGTGGCCATCGGCGGCATCGGTCAGAAGTTGGCGGTCCGCTGAGCTGAGCTGGCGGTCCAGGCGCGCCAGGCGGGAGGCCAGCGAAGAGAGGAGATCGGTCTCGCGGTTGCCGAAAGCAATCTGCTCGAGCAGCTTCTCGAAGGAGACCGAGGGCTTCTTCTCGAGCGAGACGGTATCGGTCAGCTCCTCGTGGCTGATGCCGACCGCGTCGACGATCACGAAACGCGTCTTGGCCCGCGCGTCGGGCGTGACGGCTTGGAGGTCGGTGGGGTTGATGACCCGCACGCCGCGGCCCTTCATCTGCTCGAAGAAGGTGCGGCTGCGCACGCTGCGCATGAAGAACACGATCTCGATGGGTCGCACATCGGTGCCGGTGGCAATCATGTCGACGGTCACCGCGATGCGCGGGTTGTAGCTGTTGCGGAAGCTGGCAAGCAGGTCCTCGGGCTTGGCGCCGGTGGTCTTGTAGGTGATCTTGACGCAGAAGTCGTTGCCCTTGCCGAACTCCTCGCGCACCACGCGCACGATGTCCTCGGCGTGGCTGTCGTCCTTGGCGAAGATCAGCGTCTTGGGCACCTCGGTGCGACCCGGGAAGATTTCCGGCAGTTTGTCGCGGAAGGTGCGGATCACGGTCCGCAGCTGATCCTGCGCGACCACCGCGCGGTCGAGCTGGCCGGCGTCGTAGGTGAAGTCCTCGTCGAGCTGTTCCCAGCGCCGCTGGCGCGTCTGGCGGTCGCGCTTGTCGACGACCAGCCCGGCATCCACCTTCGCACCGGCCTGCGTGATCTCGGTGCGGATCTCGAACACGTCGAAGTCGACGTTGACGCCGTCGGCCACCGCCCGCTCGTGGTCGTACTCCATCACCAGGTTCTGGTTGAAGAAGCCGAGCGTCTGCTTCGACGGGGTGGCCGTCAGACCGATGACGAAGGCGTCGAAGTACTCGAGCACCTGGCGCCACAGGTTGTAGATGGACCGATGAGCCTCATCGGTGATGATCACGTCGAACGTCTCGATCGGGATCTTCGGGTTGTAGCTGACCGGCAGCGGCTCCTTAATGAGCGTCGGCGCCGCATCGAAGCTGGAGACCTCATCCGCCTCTTCAGGGAGGTCTTCCTGACCCTGGAGCATGGAGTACATGCGCTGGATGGTGCCGATCACGACCTTGGCGGTCGGGTCCAGCACGTTCGAGCTCAGGTGCTGCACGACGTACAGCTCGCTGAACTTGCGACCGTCGTCGGGAGTGACGAACTGCTCGAACTCCTTCCTTGCCTGGCGGCCCAGGTTGCCGCGATCGACCAGGAACAGGATGCGCTTGGCCTTGCCGAATTTCGCCAGCCGATAGGTGAAGTTGGCGGCGGTGAAGGTCTTGCCGGAGCCGGTCGCCATCTGGATCAGGGCTCTGGGCTTGTTCTGCGCGAGTGATTGCTCGAGGTTCTCGATGGCCGTGATCTGGGGCTTCCAGAGGGCTTCAGTCATCAGCGGTGGCATGGTCTTGAGCCTGGCGCGGAGGGTGTCGCCCTCGGTGTACGGCGCCGGTGGCTCGGCGACGCCGGGGAGAGCTCGGCGGCTCTGCTCGTAGCCGGCCTGCTGGAGCCATTCGCGGTGCGTCTCCGGCCGGTGGAAGGTGAAGACCTCGCGGCTTCTTGGCTCCGGGTCGAGCAGGTTGGTGAACTGCGTCTCGACCCCGGTCGACTCGTACAGGAACGGCAGCGGTCGTCGGTAGGCTGGGAGGGCGTCCGGCAGGCCTTCGCTGTAACGCCTGGACTGCGCCTCGACGCCGGAGAGCGTCCAGCCCTCTTTCTTGGCCTCCACCGCTCCGGCCGCCGCGCCGTCGAGGTAGAGGAGGTAGTCGACCGGGCCGCCCTTCAGTGGGAACTCGCGCACGGCGACGCCCGGGCCGGCGCTCAGGTTCGCGGCGGCGCGGTCCTGCACGATCCAGCCGGCATCGGTCAGTTGCCGGTCGATCTGCTCGCGGGCTCGCGCTTCAGGTTGGGCAGTCAAAGCCCGTTGAGGGTACCAACCGTCCGCCAGCGTCCGAATAGTCATTCGGTAGGGATCGACACACCAGCGGTCGCAATTGGGCGGGGCGCCTATGATCCACGTGCCGCGACTACTCTTTGCTCCTGACCAACGCTGGGCGGAACGAGGTTCGACCCAGCCCTGAGCGGTGGACGGTTATTGGGGCGCTAATCCAGGCGCCAATGGGGGCGCTGACGCGCGCAATAAACGTCCACCAATTGAGTTCGCGGCGGCGGATCAAGTGGAGGGACTACTTCTCGTGAATGCGAACGCGCGAGAGCGACCTCTGCCGCGCCGGCTGCATTTCCGCGAACAACATGACGTTCCACCAGGCTCGCGGCAAGGTTCCTATCGATCAACCCGACTCAACGAACAGACGCCGCAGCGGAGGTCTCGTCAAGAAGTGTGTAAACGCGTCATGCGTCAGTTTCGGTCACAGCCTTGGGGAAGCCGACGCCGGCGGAATGAACGTCAGGTATGCATCGGCATCCGCACCTAACGCGTCTCGCGCGGGCACGTCGATTGTCTGCGGGTAGCCTCCCTCTACCGGACCTCAACCGGCTGAATCCTGGACCGGCCGGTCATCTCGCGACGGCAAGGTCGTGGCTGCGCAGGAACGCGAACCAAGGCCGGGGTCGTCAGGCATCCGAAGACAGTCAGTCAGGTCGCGCCGATCCGGGTCCGGCCGTCCGATTTCCAGGCTCTGATGGGCGTGGCTCGAGCCGGCGTCCCAGCTTCGGGTAGTCGACCACGAAGCCATCCGTATCGATTGTCAGGTCGCTCTGGAACGATCCGGACCGATAGCGGACGATCGAGCCGGCGCCGTCGCCGTCAAGCATTCGAATGTGGGTGTAGCGCTGGCGGGACGGCACGACGCGCAGGCTCGGGACCTCGATGAAAGCCATGAGGAAGCTGTGATCGCCCTCGCCGACGTGCAGGCCGTGGCGCAGGATCGGCATCGTGTTGGTCAGCGGGCAGCCAGCAAGGTCGAGGTCGAGCGCCTCGTCCAGATCGGGCCGCGACTCGGGGTCGACGGTCCATCGGCCAGCCTCGCGACGGAGGTCGAGCGTCGCCGTCCCGCCCTCCCATCGGCTCTCGACCGTCATGCGCTCCGTCACGAAGCGCTCCCCCGTCTCAAGCCGATATCGCACCCAATACGGCATCGGCATCAGGCCAGTCTGCTGGCCCTCCGCGGCCATGCGATCCCCGTCGATCAAGGCCCATGCCGTATCGAAGCCGCCGATCTCGTCGATCGTCCAGAGCAGCATCTTCGCGGGCGTCTGCATCGGCCAATCGTAGCGCCGCGTTGGGGGTCAGGGGCGCTCAAGCCGATCGGCGTGGTAGCCCGCCCGCTGCTCCGGGGTCAGGGCATGGTAGGTCTCCATCGCGGCGTGCTCCTTCTGTGGCCTAGAACCTTCGGGCGGGTACGCCGCTTTCCCATGCCCGTGAGAGCGTCGGGAGCGCGGCGTCATTTACACACCTCGCGACGATGGCTCCCGTAGCGCTTCAGAGAACTCACACACTTCCTCACACCAAAGCATTGATTGTGTCGCTCAACGCGCATAGCGTCTCGCTCATGCGCATCGTCGATGACGCGCCCGTGCTGATCAGAGTGCGACTGTCGTGAGGCGGGAGTCGCTCACGGCCACCGAGCGTGCCCTGCGCGGTCGCATCGGCGCGTTCGCGCTGCACGCCCGGCATGATCCTCGGGCAACCACCGCAGCGGCTCGCCTCGCCTTCAACGGCCGATTCGTGGCCTTGTAGATCCTGGGCGGACACTCCCCGAAGACGAGCGCAGACGACGCGGCGAAGCGACTCGGAAGGCGTACTTCAGCCGTCTTGCGTATCGGTCAGCGCTTGCGCGGCGCACCGCCCGTGCTCGCCAATCTACCCATCGCACTGATGGCGATGTGTAAGCAAGTCTTGCACTCACTGATACAGTTCCTTACACTTCCGCCATGCGCTACATCTTCCGGTCGCAGTCGCTCATGCGTACCTTCGCCTTCCTGGCGCTCCATCCGGAGGACGAATACGGGGCGGCCGACATCGCCGAGTTCGTCGGCGTGACGCGGCCATCAATCGTTCAGGCGCTCGGCTACCTGGAGCGCGACGGCCTGGTGACGAAACGCAGCGTCGGCAAGAAGCGGCTGTATCGGATCAAGACCGACAACGCCTATTACCCGGAGCTGCGGTCGATCGCGCTCAAGACGCTGGGCGGCATCGAAACGATCGCCAAAGAGATCCAGGACGATCCCGCCATCGGGTTCGCCGCCGTCTTCGGCTCATTCGCGCGGGGCGACGAGGGAGCCCAGTCCGATATCGACGTGTTGTTCGTCATCGATGACGAGGGCTGGGAGGAGACCGATTACCGCATCGCCGCCGCGATGGCCGGGGTCAGCGAGCAGATCGCGCGACGCGTGTCTCCCAACATCTACCGCGCCTCGAAGTTCGAGCGCCTGCGCCGGGAGACCAACCCGGCGATCGAGCAGATCCTGTCTTCACCGATGACGGTCCTGAAGGGAGAGCTGAAGGCTGCCTAGCAACCGCTCACGAGGGTAAGTCCGACCCGAAGAGCCTCCACAACCCGGCGGCCACGGCGAAGAATTGAAGGGGGGCCATGAGCTCCGAGAAGCACGACCATCACAATCATCACGGCCACGACGACGACCACGACCATGCGCACGAGCGCGAGGCCGGGCCGCTTGGGTGGTTGCGCGGCCTGCTGAATCCGCATAGCCACGACGCCGCCGACAGTGTCGATGCGCAACTGGAGTCCAGCGCGCGTGGCATCTGGGCGCTGAAGCTATCGCTGCTCGGGCTGCTGGCGACGGCGGCGTTCCAGGTCGTGATCGTGCTCATCAGCGGGTCAGTGGCGCTGCTGGCCGACACGATCCACAACTTCTCCGATGCCCTCACCGCGGTCCCGCTGTGGATCGCCTTCATCCTCGGCCGGCGGGCGGCGAC
>JBBSML010000023.1:0-39415 GCA_038233215.1 Candidatus Limnocylindria bacterium | reverse complement strand
GCTGCGCCAGCTCCTGGGGATCAGCGACGCGCTCGACATGGAGCTCCTGCCGGTGCGCGTCATCAGCCGCGACCCGTCGAACCTGGCCTGGGAGGTCGGGATCGACGCCGGGACCGATCAGGGACTTGCGGTCGGCATGCCTGTGGTGGGCAACGCCGATGGCGCGGGGGCGCTGGCGGGAACCGTCGTGGCGGTCAACGACGACACGGCCCGCGTGCGCCTGATCGTGGACACTCGTTCGGTCGTCATCGCGGTCGACCAGGCCAGCCGAGCCCTGGGCGAAATCCGGGGCCAGCCGGGCGGGCAGCTGGTCATGGTCAACGTGCCCGTCACCGAGTCGCTGGAGGTCGGCGGCACGATCGTCAGCGCCGGCCTCACCCTTGGCGAGGAGGCGAGCGGCTACCCGGGGGGACTCCTCATCGGCCGCATCCAGGCGGTCGAGCCGGACCCAAACGCGTTGACCCAGACCGCCTTCGTGCGGCCCGCATTCGATCCGGCAACCATCGAGCGTCTGCTGATCGTCCGCGACTTCAGCCAGGGGTGAGTGCCGGTAGTATGGGGCGCCCAAGGAGAACGCATGACCGAGCGTACGAACGTGCGCATCCACGCGACGGCCGAGGTCGCGCCCGATGCCATCATCGGTCCGGGAACGAAAATTTGGAACCAGGCACAGGTGCGGGAGGGCGCCCGCATCGGCGCGGGTTGCGTGATCGGCAAGAACGTGTACGTCGATACTGCCGTGATCATCGGCGACCGTTGCAAGATCCAGAACAACGTCAGCCTGTTCCATGGCGTGACGCTGGAGGATGGCGTCTTCATCGGTCCGCACGTCTGCTTCACGAATGACCGCCTGCCACGAGCCATCAACGCGGACGGATCGCTCAGGGGCGATGACGACTGGAAGGTCTCTCCCATCCTCGTGCGACACGGCGCCGCGCTCGGCGCGAACAGCACGATTCTGCCGGGGATCACCATCGGTGCCTGGGCGATGGTCGGCTCTGGAAGTGTGGTCACTCGCGATGTCGCTGATCACGAGCTTGTCATCGGCAATCCGGCACGACGGCTCGGCAGCGCCTGCACATGCGGTCAGACCGTGCCCGACGGCCCTGATGGCCACCCGTTCGCGGGCACGTGTCCAGCCTGTGGTGTGAACGTCCCCGCGGAGGATGCCGGGTGAGGGTCCTGACCGTCGTTGGTGCGCGCCCCCAGTTCGTCAAGGCGGCCCCGGTCAGTCGCGCGCTTCGCATCGATCACGAGGAGATCCTGGTACACACCGGTCAGCACTACGACGAGGCCATGAGCGGCTCGTTCTTCCGCGACCTCGAGATCCCCGAGCCGAACGTGAACCTCGGGGTCGGCAGCGGGACGCACGGCGCAATGACCGGCGAGATGATGCGTCGGCTCGAGACGGTGATGCTCGGCCACGCGCCGGACGGGGTGCTCGTCTACGGTGATACGAACTCGACGCTGGCCGCCGCGGTCGTCGCCAGCAAGCTGATCTACCCGGATGGCCAACGCCCCTGGCTGGCGCACGTCGAGGCCGGACTCCGATCGTTCAACACGCGCATGCCCGAAGAGCGCAATCGCATCGTCGCCGATCACCTCGCAGACCTGTTGCTCGCGCCGACCGAGACGGCCATGGCGCATCTCGCTCGTGAGGGCCTTGGGGATCGAGCGGAGCTCGTGGGCGACGTCATGGTCGATGCCCATGCCTGGGCGGCAGAACGATCCGAGGATCATCTCCCGGAAGAAGCGCGCGGACTCGAACGCTTTGTGCTCCTGACGATGCATCGTGCCGAGAACGTGGACGACCGGGCCCGCTTCCGCGCCATCCTGAGGGGCATGGCCATCGACCTTCCCGTCATCTTCCCGGTCCATCCACGCACCCGGGCTTTGCTCGCCGGCGGCGGCGGCACGCTGCCGTCGAACGTGATTCCGATCGACCCGGTCGGATACCTCGCGATGGTGGCGCTCGAGGCGCGCGCCGACCTCATCGCGACGGACTCGGGTGGCGTCCAGAAGGAGGCCTACCTGTCCGGCGTTCCCTGCATCACCTTGCGATCCGAGACCGAGTGGGTCGAGACGGTCGAGGCCGGCTGGAACCGAGTGGCGAACGATGACCCCGGGGCGGTGCGCGCGGCATTGGCCGATGAAGCGTTCATAGGCCGCGACAGGGCGCGACCCGTCCTCTACGGTGATGGCGCCACCGCCGCCCGGATCGTTGTGGCGCTGGAACAACACCATGCTGGCGCTCTCGAAGAGCGCATACCGCAGGAGGGAATGGTCTGGTGATTCCCATTGCCCGCCCGCAGATGGACGAGGAGGAGAAGCAACGCGTCTGGGAGGCGATGGCGTCCGGGTCCCTGGCTCAGGGGCCCCGCGTGTGCGAGCTGGAGGAGCAGTTCGCCGCGTTCGTCGGCGTCGATCACGCCGTCGCCACCAGCTCCGGGACGACCGCGCTGCACCTTGCCCTGCTCGGCCATGGGGTTGGCCCCGGTGACGAGGTGATCACGGTCCCGTTCACCTTCATCGCCAGCGCGAACAGCATCCTGTACACGGGTGCCCGACCCGTCTTCGTCGATATCGCCGAGCGCGACTTCTGCATCGACCCCTCGCTGATCGACGCCGCGGTCACCGAGCGGACGCGGGCGATCATGCCGGTCAGCCTCTACGGTCAGCCGGCCGATATGAACGCCATCGCCGAGATCGCGGCGCGGCACGGCCTGGCGATCGTGGAGGACGCCTGCCAAGCGCATGGCGCCGCCATCGGCGACCGGCGGAGCGGAACCTGGGGGGCCGGCACATTCAGCTTCTACCCGACCAAGAATATGACGACCGGCGAGGGCGGCATGCTGACCACCGATGACGGTGAGCTGGCCGAGCGCGTCCGCCTGTTGCGCGAGCATGGGATGAAGGTGCGCTACCACCATGAGGTGATCGGCTACAACTTCCGGATGACCGATATCGCCGCTGCGATCGGCCTCGCACAGTTGGCGAAGCTGCCAGTCAACAACCATCGGCGCCGTGAGATCGCCGCGCGCTACGACACGGAACTGCGCGGCGTGATCACCCCGAGCGTGCGGCCAAACGCGACCCACGTCTATCACCAGTACACCCTGCGCGTGAACCAACGCGATGCGTTCGCGGAGGCCCTCAAGGGCCGTGGTGTCGGAGCCGCGATCTACTACCCGATCCCGGTCCACCGCCAGAAGCCGTATCTCGCGCTTGGCTACGGAGCCGAGTCGATGCCGGTGACGGATCGGCTCACTGCCCAGGTGCTCAGCATTCCGGTGCACCCGTCGCTCAGTGACCAAGAGGTGACCGCGGTCATCGCGGCGGTCAAGGCCGTCGCCGCGGATCTCGGCCCGCTGGAGACGGACGGGGCAGGTACATGAGCGGGGGTCAGGCGCAATTACGCGCCGGCGTCGTCGGACTCGGGATGATGGGCCGCAACCACGTGCGCGTGTGGGATGAATCGATCCATGGCGTCGAGCTCGTGGCGGTTGCCGACCCAAATCCGGCTGCCGTCGAGCGTGCAACGACCGGACGCCAGGCGCGGGGATACGAGGATGCCGAGCGAATGTTCACGGAAGAGCGGCTCGACCTCGTCAGCATCGTGGCGCCCACCAGTCTGCACCTTCCGGTGACGCTGGCCGCGCTGAGCGCCGGAGCCAACGTCCTGGTGGAGAAGCCGATCGCGGCGACGCGCGAGGAGGCCAGGGCGATGATCGACGCCGCGGCGGACGCCGGGCGGATGCTCACCGTCGGCCACATCGAGCGCTTCAATCCCGCCATCCGCGAGCTGCGCCGCCGCCTCGAAGCCGGTGAGCTGGGCCGTATCTTCCAGGTCAGCGCCACCCGGCTCGGACCGTTCCCGGCCCGCATCCGCGATGTCGGCGTGGTCGTCGACCTGGCCCCGCACGACATTGACGTCATGCGCTACCTCGTCGGATCTGAGCCGATCCGCATCTACGCGGAGGCCGAGAAGCGCATCCACACCGATCACGAGGATCTGTTCAACGGCATCATCAAGTTCGAGAACGGGGTGGTCGGCATTCTGAACATCAACTGGCTGACGGCCACAAAGCGACGGACGCTGACCGTGACTGGAGAGCGCGGTTTCTACGTGGCGAACTACATCGCGCAGGATCTCGTGTTCTATGCGAACCCGGATGCGGACCAGTTGTGGGAGAACCACGGCGCGGATGAATTCGGCGCGCCGATCACGTCGGTCGCCGAGGGCGAGATGACGCGTCACTCGATCCGCCGTGCCGAGCCACTGACCGTCGAGTTGGACGAGTTCGCGCGTGCCGTGCGAGACGGAGGTCCGCCGCCGGTGGACCCCCTGGACGCGATGGTGGCGTTGCTGCTGGCACGCGCAATGGTTGCGTCGGCACGAACCGGGCGAGTGATCGCCGGCGCAGAGCTGGCGGAGGCGATGGCATGAGGATCGCCGTCGTGGGCCTGGGCCACATCGGGTTGCCATTGGCGGTGCAGTACGCGTCGCGTGGCCACGAGGTCCTAGGCGTGGATGTCGAAGCGCGGCTCGTTGAATCCCTGAACCGGGGCGACTCGCCGCACCGGGACGAGCAGGTATTGATCGACCGCATGCCGCAGCTGGTCGCAAGCGGCCGGCTGCGCGCGATCACCTGGCAGGAGCCCTCGGGATTCGCGGACTCGGAGGTCATCGTCGTCATCGTGCCGGTCGTCGTGGACGCCGATCGCCAGATCGACTTCGGGCCGATCGACGCCGCAACGCGCGACATCGCTGCCAACCTGGGCGCCGGCGCGCTGGTGATCTATGAGACCACGCTGCCTGTCGGCACGACGCGCAGCCGCTTTGGCCCGATGCTGTTGGAGGGCAGCGGTCTGGTCCTGGATGAGAGCCTGTTCCTGGCATTCAGTCCCGAGCGCGTACTGGTCGGCCGCGTCTTCCTCGATCTTCGACGCTATCCGAAGATCGTGGGCGGCACCAGCCCGGAGAGCACGCGCCGCGCCGTTGCGTTCTACGAGGCGGTCCTCGACCCCGAAGCGCAGGTGCGGCCGGTCGCCAGCGCGGAGGCGGCCGAGATGACGAAGCTCGCTGAAACGACGTACCGCGACGTGAATATCGCGTACGCGAACGAGCTCGCGCAGTTCGCGGCACGCAACGGCATCGACGTGACCGAAGTGATCGACGCGGCCAACTCGCAGCCGCACAGTCACATCCACCAACCCGGCGTCGGAGTCGGCGGCCACTGCATCCCGGTGTACCCACACTTCCTGTTCAACGATGATCCGGAGCTGCGCATCCCGCCGCTCGCGCGCGAGATCAACGAGGGCATGGGGGCCTTCACCGTCGACATGATCGAGGACCGTCTCGGATCGCTGGACGGCCAGAACGTCCTGGTGCTCGGCGTCGCCTATCGCGGCGATGTCAGGGAGGATGCGTTCAGCTCCGCGTTCCGACTCCGCGACGAGCTGCTGGCGGCTGGAGCCCGGGTCCACGGACATGATCCGTACTACGACGCCGATCATCTGCGCCGCATCGGATTCGAGCCCTATGACCTGGGGTCCGGCGAGCCGATGCGCGTCGCAGTTCTGCAGGCCGCGCACGAGGCCTACCGCGAGATGGCGCCGGACGCGATCGCGGGCCTCGAACTCTTCGTGGATGGCCGCAACGCGATCGAGCGCGAGCCGTACGACCGCGCCGGGGTGGGGTATGTCGGCATCGGCCGCTGACGCGGGACCCGAGGCGCCCGCGGTCGGCCTTGCCGCCGGGCGTGGCGTATGGGTCGTGCTGCCAACCTACAACGAGCGCGAGAATCTCGAGCCGATCGCGGCCGCCATCCTCGCCGCTCTTCCCGAAGGGTCGCTCCTCGTTGTCGATGATGCCTCGCCCGATGGGACCGGGGAGCTGGCTGACACGATCGCCGCGCGCGAGGCGCGCGTATCGGTCCTGCACAGGCCGGGCAAAGAGGGCCTGGGCGTCGCCTACCGCGATGCCTTCCGCTGGGTGCTGGAGCACCCGGATGCACGCGCCATCGTCCAGATGGATGCCGATTTCAGCCACGATCCCGCAGCCCTGCCGCGCCTGCTGGCGCCGCTCATGCGCGACGCTGACCTCGTGCTGGGGACGCGGTACATGCGCGGGGGGACAACGGTCGGCTGGCCCTGGCATCGCAAGGTCATCAGCCGCGGAGGGACCCTGTTCGCTCGGACCGTGCTCATGTTGCCGTACCGTGACCTCACCGGGGGCTTCAAGGCCTGGCGGCGGGAGCTGCTCGAAGCAATTCGTCTGCGCGAGACCTCTGGATCGGGCTATGGCTTCCAGGTGGAGACTACGTGGTGGGCGCACCGGCGTGGCGCGCGCGTCATGCAGGTCCCGATCGTGTTCCGTGAGCGTATGGCCGGGGCTTCGAAGATGACCGGCGGGATCGTCCGAGAAGCCCTGCTGCTCGTGATCCGGTTGCGCATCGCCGCCACTCGTGACGCGGTGTTCCGTCGTTGACGTGACGCGGGCGTTGGTGATGTGCACCGGCCACCCGGGATGCGCATGGCCACCGCATCGGCTAGCATTGCGCCGCGCCCCGCCCAGCGGCCGCGAAGGCCGCAGCCGGGCCGCCGCATGACCATGATCAGATGAGCTTTCGATCTCGACCCGTTCTCGACCGCAGGCACCGACCGCGGTGGCAGGATGAGCTGCGTACCCAGCAGCTCACCGTCGTCGGCTTCGCCGTGGCGATCGCGGTGGCGCTCGGCATCTTTGGCGCCGCCGCGTGGAATGGGTATTGGGAAGCCCATTTCCGCCCGGTTGCCTCGATCGCCGGCACGACCTACGACCGCTCGGACCTCCAGGCTCGGGAGCGGATCCTGGTGGCCGAGGCGTCGGCGACCGTCTCCGATCTCCAGGCCCAGCTCGGCGGTCCTCGCGATCAGATCATCCAGCAGCAGATCGACGAGATCAGTCTTCGGCTCTCCAGCCTCGACACCAGCGCCGCCGAATCGCTGGTCGAGAGCGCGGTCCTCACCGCCCAGGCCGATGAGTTCGGACTCGACGTGAGCGAAGAGGAGCTCGAGGCCGGCCTGGCCGAGCGTTTCGCGGTCGAGGAGCTCGTGCGCGCGCAGCTGATCCTGGTGGATGCCCTTCCCGAGGATGCCGCGCCCGATGATGAGCCGACCGATGCCCAGCGAGAGGCGGCGCGTGACGAGGCACAGGAGGCACTCGATCGGCTCGAGGACGGGGAGGACTTCGCGGAGGTGGCCGCGGACGTCAGCGATGACTTCACGGCCGCGAGCGGTGGCCTGATCGGCTGGTTCGGGATGGACGACACCGCCTACGGGGACTATTTCGAGCCGCTCGCCGATGCAGAGGAGGGCGACCGCGTCGGTCCCGTCGAGACCGATGGCGGCTATGCCGTGCTCGAGATGCTCGGCCGCAGGGACGCCACCACCGAGAGCCCGCTGGGTGAGCTGCTGGAACGGCAGGGCGTCGATGACCAGAGCTACCGCGCCTATGTCCGTGGCTCGCTGCTGGTGGACGCCTTCCGCGATCATTTCGCGGACGAGGTTGTCGGTTCCGAGACCGCGCAGCGCCGGGTGGCGCAGATCTTCATCGCCACGCCCGCTGCCGCCGCCGCGGTGCCCCAGGAGCGCGCGCGGCATGTCCTGGTCAATCCACTCCCCGAGGATGCAGCGCAGGACGCGGAGGCGACCGATGAGCAGTGGGCGGCCGCGCTCGACGAAGCTGAGGAGCTGCACCAGGAGCTCAGCGCCGATGACGCCGATTGGTTCGCGATCGCGGAGGAGCGCAGCGATGACCCCGGCTCGGGCGCGCGCGGCGGCGACCTCGGCTGGTACGACCCGACCGCGTCCCCGTTCGTGCCCGAATTTGCCGAGGCGCTGGAAGCCTTGGAGGTTGGCGAGCTGAGCGACCCTGTCCGCAGCGATTTCGGATACCACGTCATCCAGAAGACGGGCGCGCGCGCCAGTCCGCAGGCACAGGCCACCGAGCTCGTCGAGGACCTGCGTGCAGATCCTGATACCTTTGCGGCGGTGGCCACGCGCGTCAGCGAGGACTACGCGACCGCCGAGGAGGGCGGTGAGCTCGGGTGGGTCGCGCCCTACCAGCTCAGCGAACCCCTCGAGGACAGCGTCTTCGGCCTCAGCGAGGTCGGTGAGATCAGCGAGCCGCATGACGCCGGAGCCGAGGGGATTACCATCTACCAGCTGCTCGAGCTGAATGAAGGCCGCGAACTCGACGAGGAGCAACTCCAGGGGATCCGCTCGAGTGGCTTCGACCGCTGGTTGGAGCAGGAGGTGCGCGCTCCCGTCGAGACGTGGGTCGATCCGCAGTTCGCGTCCTCGACTGCCGCCTGAGCCGATGACCGCCGGCGCGTCGCGCGGCGTCGACGAGCTGCTCCGCGTCGCCGGGATCGATCCCGCGGCCGGACTCCAGATGGTCGCGGTGGGTCGACTCGCCTCGATCCCGTTTGACCCGTCCCTGCCGCTGATCCTGCTGTCCGGACCAGCGGATCCGGCGACACCCATCTTGCCGGGACGCCATGCCCGCACCGGGCCGTGGGCCGTGCTCTCCTCGCTGTATCCGTCGGACCACGAGCTGCTTGAGCTGCCGCATCGAACGCACCGTCGGATGGCGGACCTTGATGATTCGGTTCTGGCCGCCACGGATTGGCTCGTCCCGGCGCTCGATCCGGTGCGCAACCTGGCCAGCCCACACGGCATGGCGGCCATCAGCGCCAGGCTGAGAGCGCCGGACGGGTGTCCCTGGGACCAGCAGCAGACGCATCTCAGCTTGCGCCCCTACCTGCTCGAGGAGGCATACGAGACGATCGACGCCATCGAGCAGGGGACGCCTGCGGACCTGGCGGAGGAGCTCGGTGACCTGTTGCTCCAGGTCATCCTGCACGCGCAGTTCGCTGCTGAGAGCGGAGCCTTCGACCTCACCGATGTGTATCGGTCCATTGGGTCCAAGATCATTCGGCGCCACCCGCACGTCTTCGGGGAGGTTTCGGTCGACGGCATTGACCAGGTCGTCGGCAACTGGGAGGCCATCAAGGCCGATGAGCGTGCGGAGCGCGGCAAGTCCGAAGAGGGCGCGTTCGCCGGTGTGGCGCGTGCGCTGCCCGCCCTGCCGGGGAGTCGAGAGATCCAGGAGCGCGCATCCACGCTCGGCTGGGACTGGGATGCCATCGACGGTGTGTGGGAGAAGGTCTCGGAGGAGATTGAAGAACTTCGCGAAGCGCAGAGCCACGAGGAGCGCCTGCACGAAATGGGGGACGTGCTCTTCGCGCTCGTCAACCTGGGGCGCTGGATGAAGCTCGATCCCGAGGAGGCGCTGCGGAGCGCCAACCATCGCTGGGTCGACCGATACCGTGCGGTCGAGGCGCTCGCAACACTGCGCGGCGTCGACCTCGCCAGCATCTCCCTGGCGGAGAAGGACGTGCTCTGGGACGAGGTCAAGGCGCGATGAGCAGGACGCGCCGCATCGCCATGGTCGTGCACGCGATCTTTCCCGGTGACTCGCGGGTCCGCCGGCAGAGCGACGCGCTGATCGACGCGGGGTACGAAGTCGACATCATCTGCCTGCGCCAGGCCGATGAGGCCGCCGAGGAGCGGGCCGGTCCGCTGAGGATCGTGCGCCTTCCGGTCAATCGCCGCTTCATCGGCTTTGCCGGACACATGGCCGAATACGTCGCATTCACCGCCATGGTGGCGTGGAGATTGGCCGGGGAGCATCGTCGCCGCCGGTACGACCTGGTGCAGGTCGCTACCGTTCCGGACTTTCTCAGCTTCGCGGCGATTCCGCAGAAGCTCGGTCGCGTGCCGCTCCTGCTCGACCTTCACGAGGACATGCCTGAATTCTTCCGAGACCGTTTCTCGGGTCCACTCCTCCGTCCGTTGCGCCCGCTGGTCACGGCGGCAGCGAAGGGATCCGCCGCGGTGGCAGATCGGATCATCACCGTTCACGAACCGCTGCGGCAGCTCTCCCTTGCCCGCGGCGTTGCGCCCGACAAGATCTCCGTCGTCATGAATAGCGCCGATGGACGCCTGTTCGATCCTGCGCGCCACCAGCGACGTGCCTTTATGGCCGACGGCGAGCTGCGCCTCATTCATCATTCCAACCTTCAGCGCATCTACGGGCTCGACGTGGCGATCCGTGGTCTGTCGCGCCTGAGGTCCGACCTGCCCTGGCGGCTTGATGTCTATGGCGATGGTCCCTGGCGGCCACAGGTCGAGTTCGCGATCACGCGGACCGCGACCGGGGACCGCGTCCATCTGCACGGTCGCGAGTCGATCGACGAACTTCCCGGGCTGCTTGCTGCGTCGGACATCGGCCTGGTGCCATCGCTCCCCGAGCCGTATCTCGAGTACTCGCTGAGCACCAAGCTGCTGGAGTACGCCGCGATGTGCGTGCCGACACTGACGAGTGATCTCGCCACCTTCCGCCACCATTTCACCGATGCGGCGCTCTATTTCGTCCCCGGCGGGGACCCTGACGCGCTTGCCCGTGGCGTCGAGCGCCTGGTGGATGATCCCGAGCGTACGGTCGCGATGGGCGTCGAGGCTGGACGCCAGGCGGCCGCCTATGACTGGGAGGTGCAGAAGCGGCGATACCTCGGGATCGTGAAGCTCCTGATCAACGGGCGCGCCAAGCACTGAGTCACGTACCCATGACCCATCGCTGCCCCCGCAGTGGACGATGGGGCCATAGGCGCCTTCACGGCTCATGAATAGGATCGGACTCGGTGGAAGGCCACCACCTTCACAACCATTTCGAGGAGCCCCTGTTGCGAGATCGAGTCTGCGCTGTCGTCATTGCCGCCATCACCCTGTCCATGGCCGTGCTGGTCGCCGCGCCCGCGCCCACCGCAGCGGCCACCCTGAAGGTGGCGATCATCGTCGGCCCGGTCGGGACGCTCACCAGCACGTACCGCAGCTACGCCAACGAGGTCGCGACCGCCGCGACCGCCGCAGGAGCCACCGTGACCAAGGCGTACTCGCCCTCCGCCACCTGGACGAATGTCAAGAACGCCGTGAATGGCGCCAACGTGATCGTGTACTTCGGCCACGGCAACGGCTATCCGAATCCATATGGCCTCACTGAGTCGACGGATCGATCCAACGGCTGGGGACTGAACACCACCACCACGAACGGCGACGCTGACAGCTGGTCCGCTGGCACCCTCGTCTACTGTGGCGAGCGCGTTCTCCTGGGCACCCTGACCAGCAGCGATGATGTCGCGCGCCGCACGTACTGCGGTGGCACGGCGAACGACGGCATCACGCCCGCGCCCGGATTCACCATGGTCTACGCGCAGGCGCACTATGCGCCCGGCTTCGGTGAGCGCTATACCCTGGAAACGCCGCTCACCACCCTGTCCGAGGCGCAACAGCGGGTCCGGCACTATTCGACGCCGATCCTGCGCCTGGGCGGCACGTTTCTCGCCACGGCCTATGGTGACGCGGACGAGATCGTCTCACGCGTTCTCAAGCAGCGCAGCTCCAGCTTCCGAGATATTTTCACGGCCGGTCGCGGATACAGCGCAACGACCCTGACCGATTCCGCCCATGCCGATATTGCGGGCTCGCGCGTCTGGGTCCAGCGAACGATCATCAGCGGCCTTCACTTCAGCCAGCCCGACTACTGGTATGCCTTCGCCGGCGATCCGAATCGCACGCCCACTGGCGCGGCCGCGCTGCCGACGTCAGACGGACCCATGGTGGAGCGATGGGCGGGACGCGACCGCTACGGGACAGCAGCGGCGGTGAGCGCAGCGAGCTTCGCGCCGGGCACGGCTGTCGCCTACGTGGCCACTGGCTCCAACTTCCCTGATGCACTGGCGGCCGGCGCGGCCGCCGCACGCCACGATGGCCCCGTCCTGCTCGTGACATCGACGACGATTCCGTCGGTCACGGCGACCGAGCTTGCGCGCCTGCGACCGGGCCGGATCAAGGTCATCGGGGGCACAGCCGTGGTGTCGAATGGCGTCGCGGACGGCCTCCGCCAGTACGCGACAAGCGGGACCGTCCAGCGGGTCGCGGGAGCCAATCGGTATGCCACGGCGGCGCGCGTCAGCGCCGACGCCTTTGCAGCCGGCGTGCCGGTCGCCTACATCGCCACCGGCGAGAGGTTTCCCGACGCGCTCTCCGGTAACGCGGCGGCCGGAGCAGACGGCGGACCGATGCTGCTCGTCAGCGGCACCGATATCCCATCCGAGACTGCCGCCGAGCTGACTCGGCTGCAGCCCGGCCGGATCGTGGTCCTCGGAGGGACCTTGGCCGTGTCGAGCGAGGTGTCCACCGCGCTCTCGCCCTACGCCACCAGCGGCATCGTGACGCGGCTCGCCGGAGCGGATCGCTACGCGACCTCCGTGGCGATCTCGCGCAACACCTTCGAGCCCGGACCGACCGTGTTCGTCGCAACTGGCGAGGCGTTCCCTGATGCACTCGGCGGAAGCCCCGTGGCAGGCGGCCTGCCCGGACCGCTGCTGCTGGTTCCCGGGACCTCCGTGCCATCGAGCGTGGCCACCGAGCTGCTGCGGCTGAATCCGGGCACGGTGGTCGTCCTCGGCGGCACGAGCGCGGTCTCCGAAACGGTTGTCGCGCAGATCGAGTCGCTGCTCACGGACTGACCTTGGCCGCCGCCGTGTGGGTCATCCGTACCATTGGGCGGTACGTGCCGGAGGGGTAGCGTGCGGTGCGGTTGACCAGGCGCCTCCGTGCGCCGCGCCACCCCTGCGCAAGAAGGAATCACATGCTGACTCGTCATCCCGGCCGCCTCTCGATCCTCATGCTCGCCGCCGCCATCCTGTTGGCGACTCCGTTGCCGACCGTTGGCGCCGGCCCCTCGCTCGGCGACGCCGTGTCGCTGCCCGACGGGACCGTGCTGCCACCGATGCCGTCCGAGCAGGTCGTACAAAGCGTGCAGTCGCAGATGCTCGAGGAGCATGGCGGGCTGGTGACCGACCAGGCCGACGGATCGACCTCGGGGCCGCTGGTTGAGGGTTCAGTCGCAGAGGCGGGCGTCGTGATTGAGGCCGCCTCGCCTCTGATTCTCACGGAAGGGTCGGTCGCCGGTCCGGCCGGACCGTTGCCGAACCAGCTCACGCGCGAGGTGCTCGGATTCCTTCCGTACTGGAAGCTCGACACCACCACTCGTGCGGCGATGCGCATGGATCTGCTCTCGACGATCGCCTACTTCAGCATCGGCGTGCAGTCGGACGGGTACCTCGCGCGCGGGGCGGCCACGACGCCGACCGCGGGTTGGGCGGGCTGGACTTCATCGGCCATGACCGAGGTGATCAATGCGGCTCACGCGCGCGGTGTCCGCGTGGTGCCGACCATCACGATGATGGCCTGGAACGGCGATTACACGGCCATGTCCACTCTGCTCAACAGCTCGACCAACCGTGCGCGCCTGGTCGCCGATGTCGTGAAGGTCGTCGGAGATCGGCGGGCGGACGGAGTGAACATCGACTTCGAGCCTGTGCCGTCAAGCCTGCGCTCGCAGTTTACGACCCTCGCGCGGGAAATGAAGGCGGGCCTCGTCAAGGCGGGTGTCGGGTCGTTCGTGACCGTTGACACGATGGCCGGCGCCGCCACATGGTCCACCGGCTATGACGTCGTCGGCCTCTCGGCCACCGGCGCGGCCGACGCCCTGATGGTGATGGCATACGACTTCAGCTACGGCAGCTCCGGCCGCGCCGGCGGGGTTGCGCCGATGGATAGCAGCTACATCTTCTCCGCCGTCGACGCGATGCGCGATCACCTCGCTCTCGTGCCGCCGGCCAAGATGATCTGGGGCATCCCGTACTACGGACGTGCCTGGAACACCACGACCGCAGAGGGCAATTCGACCGTTCGGTCTCCTGCCGACAGCGTCGCCTTCGGCTATTACGGCAAGGACGGAGGCACCGCGTATGGCGGCAAGGTGCTCGCGGCACGTTACGGCCGGAAGTGGGACTCGCTCGGCCAGGTGCCGTGGTTCCTGTATCGGGCGAGCGATGGCGGCTACCGGCAGGGCTACTACGACGATCCCACGTCGCTGCGGGCGAAGTACAACATGGTGCTGCGCAACGATGTGGGCGGCATCGGGATCTGGAGCCTGGGCATGGACACCGGAGTCAGCGATCTCTGGAACGTGATCGAGGACCGATTCCTGAAGCTCCAGTCGCGGCTTGCCGGCGCCGATCGCTACGGGACATCCGCGCGCGTGAGCTCGGCCAGCTTCGCACCTGGAGTGCCGATCGCGTACGTCGCCACCGGCAGCGACTTTCCCGATGCGCTCGCCGCTGGGCCTGCAGCGGCCAAGGGCGGCGGCCCGGTTCTGCTCACGCAGGCCAGCTCGATTCCCACCGCGATCGCAAACGAGCTCACGCGACTGAAGCCGCAAGAGATTGTCGTGTTGGGTGGATCCGCAGTCGTCAGCGATGCGGTCGTCTCCGAGCTGCGTGGCTACGCGACGAGCGGCGTGGTCACCCGCATTGCCGGCTCCGATCGATACGCCACCGCCGCCCGCACCAGTGCCGCGAGCTTTGCCCCTGGGGTCCCGGTGGCGTATGTCGCCACCGGCGCCTCGTTCCCGGATGCCCTCACCGGTGGCGTGGCCGCCGGGCGCCAGGGGGGACCCATCCTGCTGGTGAGAAGCACATCCATTCCGTCAGCGACCGCCACCGAGCTTGCCCGGTTGAAGCCCGGCAGGATCGTCGTGCTCGGCGGAACCTTGGCCATCAGCAGCGCGGTGGCCACGAACCTTCATCCGTATGCCACCAGCGGAAACGTGACGCGCGTCGCGGGCGCCGACCGATACGCGACTTCGCTGGCGATATCGAAGGCGACGACGAACGACGATGCTCCACGCACGGTCTATATTGCCACTGGCTCATCTTTCCCCGATGGGCTCTCGGGAACGCCCGTGGCGGCGCGGGCGAATGGTCCGCTTCTCATCGTTCCGGAGGGGTCGTTGACGGCGCCTGTCGCGGCGGAGCTGCTCCGGCTCAACCCGCCGCGGATCATCATCCTGGGCGGAACGCGCGCGGTTTCCAGCGCCATCGCGGCGGAGATCGCCGCGCTGTGGGACTAATGGACTGGCGGATAGCGGTACTGCGCGCAGGGCCAAGCCACCCCATCGGGCCATCGCCGTCGCGGTGAGCGGTTGGTACGGTCGGGATGTCCTGATCCCCATGTCACTGGAGCCCTCCGCGCACATGATCCGTTTCACCACCGCCAGTCGCCTCGCCAGCATTCTCACCGCCCTGACTCTGGTCCTGGCATTTGCCGCGCCGGCAGCCGCCGTCGACGGAGACAAGTACGTCGCGCTAGCGAACGTGAAGCGCGCCTCGGTCGGCCTGGCGCCAGTGGCCATGTCGAATGCGGTCAATACGGTCAGCCACGAGCGGGCAACGCAGATGGCCAACAGCGACGTGATGTCGCATGACCTGGCATACGTGGCCTCGCGCCTCAAGGCGCTGGGAGTCTGCTTCACCGGCTATGGCGAGATCATCGCGTGGGAGCGCGGGTATCCGACGTACGACCCCGCTCGCACCATCGAGCAGTGGTGGGCCTCGCAGGGGCATCACGACATCATCGTCGGCAACTACAACGCGGCAGGTGGCAGCCACAAGACGGCCGCCAGCAACAAGATCTACTCGGCCATGGTCTTCGTGAAGCTGTGCACCGCGCCGAGCAGCAGTACGGTGATCCAGCGCCTCGCCGGCGCCGACCGTTACTCAACTGCCGCGGCGATCAGCAGGTCACGCTTCGGCGGTGGCGCCTCGACGGTCTTCATCGCCACCGGTGCCTCCTTCCCCGATGCGCTTGCCGGAGCTCCTGCTGCGGCCAAGGCGAATGGCCCCATCCTGCTCACCGCAAAGGATGCACTGCCGAGCGCGACGGCCACCGAGCTGACCCGCCTCAAGCCATCCAAGATCGTGATCCTGGGCGGGAGCGTGGCCGTGAGCTCCGCCGTGGCCAGCCGCCTCAATTCGTATGCCGGAACGGTCGTTCGCTGGTGGGGCGCCGACCGATACGGGACGGCGGCCGCCGTCAGCAAGGCCGCATTCGCGGCGGGAGCCCCGGTTGTCTACATCGCGACGGGGTCCAGCTTCCCCGATGCTCTCTCCGGGGGCGCCATCGCCGGTCGCAATGGCGGTCCGATCCTCCTCGTGAAGCAGGGCGCGCTGCCGGGTTCGACGGCCAAAGAGCTGGCCCGCCTCAAGCCATCGAAGATCGTCATCCTGGGCGGCACCGGCGCCGTGAACAGCGCCGTGGCTGACGCCCTTCGCCGCTACGCGACCTCGGGATCGGTGACCCGGCTGGCGGGGGCTGATCGCTTCGCGACAGCGGTCCAGGTCAGCCGCGCCAGCTACGGCACCGCCGGCAGCGACGCCGTCTTCGTGGCCACCGGTTCGAACTTTCCCGACGGGCTGGCGAGCGGTCCCGTCGCAGCCCTGGTCCCTGGCCCGATCCTTCTCGTCAATCCGACCGCACTACCCAGCATCGTTGCGAGCGAGCTCGATCGGCTCGACCCGGCGAAGGTCTTCGTGCTCGGTGGCACCAGTGCCATCTCGGATGGCGTGGTTCGCAGCATCGACGCGATCCTGCCGTAATCGGTGGCTGCCGGTAGAATCGGCAGCCACATGACAGAAGCGCCAACTGCACCCGGCCGCAGAAATGACGGTCGAGTGCCGAACCAGCTCCGACCGGTCAAGATCGTGCCGGACTACCTGAAGTTCGCCGAGGGCTCGGTCCTCATTCGAGTCGGCGACACCCGTGTCATCTGCGCGGCGACCATTGAAGATCGCGTCCCGGGATGGATGCGTGGCAAGGGGCGCGGCTGGGTGACGGCCGAGTACAGCATGCTCCCGCGGGCGGGGACTGAGCGGAGCCAGCGGGAAGCTGCGCGCGGCTCGATCGGCGGACGGACACACGAGATTCAGCGCCTCATCGGCCGATCGTTGCGTGGCGTGATCGACATGAGCCGCCTGGGAGAGCGAACGATCACCCTCGATTGCGATGTCATCCAGGCCGACGGTGGGACGCGCACCGCCAGTATCACCGGTGCCTACGTGGCGCTCGCTCGCGCGCTTCACAAGTACGGGATGGCACAGCTGCTCATCGGCCAGGTGGCCGCGGTCAGCGTTGGGATCGTGAAGGGGTTGCCTCACCTGGACCTCGACTATTCCGAAGACTCCACCGCTGAAGTGGACTTCAACGTGGTCATGACCGATGACGATCGCCTGATCGAGGTGCAGGGCACCGCCGAGCACGGCGCCTTCACCCGGCAACAGATGGACCAGATGGTCGATCTGGCCGCGGCCGGCATCCGCCAGTTGTTCGTGCTCCAGCGCTCGGCGATCGAGGCTTCGCCGGGAGAGTGACCCGCCTCCTGCTCGCCACCACCAACGTGGGCAAGCAGCGTGAGCTCCGGCGCCTCTTGGCACGCGTGGCCGCGGATATCGTCACGCCCGACGAGATCGGGCTGAGCCTCGAGGTCGACGAGCCCCACCACACCTATGCCGAGAACGCCGTGGCCAAGGCCGATGCCTACGCCCGTGCCTCGGGACTGCTGTCGATGGCGGATGACTCCGGGATCGAGGTGGCGGCACTCGACTGGGGTCCCGGCGTCCGGAGTGCCCGATGGGGGCAGGGCCGCAACGCCGAAAAGCTCCTCGAGGCGCTCGGGGATGCGACGGACCGGCGGGCACGCATGGTATGCGTGCTGGCGCTCGCGTGTCCCGGGACGCCCGAACCGCTGGTAGACGCGTTCACCGGCATCGTGGACGGCACGATCACGCACGATCACCGAGGATCAGGCGGATTCGGCTACGACCCCATCTTCCTGGTTCCGGGCGGCCTGACCACCGCAGAGATGGCGGAGTCAGAGAAGGACCTGGTCAGCCATCGCGGACAGGCGGTGGCGGCGGCAATGGACCGACTGCGGGAACTCCTCGTCGAGCCATGACGCGGGCGGCCGTGGGTTGCCCGCCCATCGGTCCCATGCGACCCGAGACCATCGTCCGGTCGTTGATCGCCTCGGTCGCCCGTAGGGTGGGGTCACCTCGCGGAGCGTCACCTGGCGTGGCTCTCCGCCCAAGCGAAACCGCACCGGAGTCCACCACGCGTGTCCCGAGCACTCTCCACCCTCCTCGCCCTCCTCTTCCTGCTGGGCTCAGCTCTCCCGGCGGCCGCCACTGAGCCTGAGCCGCCGAAGACGCCGAGCGCGGGCGAGATCGTGCCGGGCGAGGTCGTTGTGAAATGGCGCGACGCCACTCGAGGTCCGGACATCGCCGGTGCACGAGGCCTGACGGTCGCCACCGAGCTCGGCGTCCCGGGCAAGGGGATGCCCGTACTGCTTTCCACGGGGGCGCGGTCCGTCGAGGCCGTCATCGCCGAGCTACGCGCCGACCCCGCGGTCGAGTTTGCAGAGCCCAATTACGTCGTTCGCCTGGTCGAGGACGAGGGCATCGCCGCAGTCTCAGTCAACGATCCAAAAACCGCGGGCCAGTATTCGCTGGATCAGATGCGGGTGCGCGACGCATGGTCCCTGTCGACCGGCGGATCCGGCGTCGTCGCCGTGTTGGATACCGGTGTCCAGGCGAACCACCGCGACCTGGTGGGCCGAGTGCTCCCCGGGTACGACTTCGTCAACGACGATTCGGACGCCGCCGACGACAACGCGCATGGGACCTGGGTGGCGGGCATCATCAGTGCGAACCCGAACGACGGGTACGGCATCGCCGGCATCAGCTGGACCGACAAGATCCTTCCGGTCAAGATCATGAACAGCGCGGGGACCGGTGATACCGCCGATCTGACCTCCGGCATCATCTGGGCCGCCGACAACGGCGCGACCGTCATCAACATGAGCGTGGGTGGCTTTCCCGCCACCCAGTATGTGCAGGATGCCGTCAATTACGCGTGGAACAAGGGCGTGGTCCTTGTCGGTGCGGCCGGCAACAACGGCGTCCAGGAAGACTTCTATCCTGCCTCGTTCACCAACGTGGTGAGCGTCAGTGCGACGCAGGTCAACGACGAGTTCGCGAACTGGTCGAGTTATGGGCCGAAGGTGGATGTCAGCGCGCCCGGCGCTTCGGTGCAGACCACGAATTGCACGGTGTGCACGTATGGCGGCCACGACACCTGGGGTGACCACACGTACATCAGCGGCACCAGCTTCGCGACGCCGAACGTGGCGGGCGTGCTCGCGCTCATCCGCGCGCGCTACCCGGCCTACACCCCGGCGCAGGTCGTCAGCCGGCTGACCGCCACAGTCGATGACCTCGGGTACACCGGAAACGACATTCGCTATGGCCGCGGGCGCGTGAATGCCCACCGTGCGCTTGGCGGCAGTGTGACGGCACTGCCGATCGTGAGTGGAGACGCGCTCGAGCCGAACGATACGCTTGGCGCCCCGCGAGTCATTCCGCTCGGCACCGCCAGCCGCCCGTCAATTCATCCGGCCGGAGATGTTGACGTCTTTGCGGTGGATGTGCCGCGCGCCGGACGGCTCGACGTGACGGTCACAGGCGTCGTGGATACGCGCGACTACCCGTGGAACCGAAGCTCGCTGCCGATCGACCCGATCGTGGAGCTGTACTCGACCGCTGGGACCCTCGTCAAGCGTGTTGATGCGGCGTGGGAAGGTGGCACCGAGCTGGCCTCGGTGGTCGTCACAGGTCCCGATCGAATCCTCGTGCGAATCACGAACTACTACCCCAACGGAAATTCAACGGCCTACTCCGTGACGCCGACCTTCGTCGATACCGTCGCACCCACGCTCCTCGCTCGCGCCCCTGCACCCGGGGCGGTATCCATCAGCTATGACGCCGCCACCGTCACGGCCGATTTCAGCGAAGCGGTGAGCGGCGTGAATGCCAGCACCGTTCTGCTGAAGTCCTCGGCCGGAGCGGCGATCGCCGCAACCGTCAGCTACTCGTCGTCGAATCGTCGCGCGACCTTGCGCCCGTCTGCCCCGCTTTCTCCCGAGGCGACATACCAGGTGCAGCTCACGACCGGCATCAAGGACGCCGCCTCCAACTCGCTGGCCGCGACCACGTGGTCCTTCACCAGCGGCAAGAGCGTGTCGCGCATCGCGGGCATCGACCGATATGCAACGTCTGCGGCGGTCAGCAGGGAGAGCTTCAGCCCCGGTGTCCCGGTCGTGTATGTGGCGACCGGCAGGTCATTTCCAGACGCATTGGCGGGAGGACCCGCGGCGCGCGTCGGGAAGGGCCCGCTCCTGCTCACCGCGCCGGACTCTCTGCTCAGCGTGACCGCCACTGAACTGCTGCGCCTGAAGCCAGGTCGCATCGTCGTCCTCGGTGGAACCAGCGCGGTGTCAAGCGCTGTCGTGACCGCCCTGCGCAGCTTCACCCTTGGTGGTGTGACCCGCGTGGCGGGGCAGAACCGATACGAAACCGCCGCGGCGGTCAGCGCCTCGGTGTTCTCGCCTGGCGCACCCGTCGTGTACGTCGCCACCGGCGCGACATTCCCCGATGCGCTCGCCGCCGGGTCCGTCGCCGCCAGGGCCAAGGCGCCGATTCTGCTCGTCGGCTCCAATGCACTGCCTACTGCCACCGCCGCGGAGCTCGCCCGTCTCGACCCTGACACGATCATCGTCATGGGCGGGTCGAGCGCGGTGAGCAACGCCGTCCTCCAGCAGCTTGAGATGTATGCCGGCAGCGTGCGGCGCATTTGGGGTGCTGACCGCTACGCGACGGCCGTGAACCTGAGCGCTTCGACATTCGCGGCCAACAGCGTCAGTACCGTATACCTTGCGACCGGCAGCGCGTTCCCGGATGGGCTGTCGGTGGGTCCAGTGGCCGGCGCAAAGGGGGCACCGCTGCTGCTGGTCCCATCCAGCTCTCTGCCAGATTCCGTCGCAGCCGAGCTGAAGCGCCTGGATCCGTCGCAGGTCGTCATCATCGGTGGGCCCTCCGCCGTGAACGAGGCCGCTCGCGCCGAGGTCCGTGCGCTCTGGCCGTGATCGGGAGCCCTCGACAGGGTACGATCTGCGATGTCTGGATGCAGCTGGCCGGTGGTTTCGAGCGCCATGCGTCATGGCCAGCGGAAGCAAAGCGAGTGGGCACGACTTGCTGAGCACGAACGTCGGGGCGTAGATCAGTCTGGCAGATCGCCTGCTTTGGGAGCAGGAGGCCGCCGGTTCGAATCCGGCCGCCCCGACCAACCTTCTTCGGGGCCGGTAAGATCGGCTTCATCCGATGCTGATCGCGCTCACGTTCGCCACCGCCCTCGTTGTTGGGCTGGTCGCCACCCCGATCGTTCGGGGCTTCGCGCACGGTCGCGGCCTGCTGGATGAGCCCGGCGGCCGCAAGGTCCACCGGGTTGCCGTTCCACGCCTGGGTGGCGTCGCGATGGCGATCGCATTTGGCGTGGCGGTCGGCGTGGCGATCCTGCTTTCACCGAACCTCGATGCGGTGGGCGGACTGCGTCCGAACCGGGCCGGAGCGATCCTGGTCGGCGTCGCACTGTTGCTCGTCATCGGCGTTGTCGACGATACCCGGGGGATGCGCGCGCTGGTCAAGCTGTCGCTCCAGGTTGGCACGGCGCTGGTGACATGGTGGCTCGGGCTCGGTGTCGAGCGGCTGCACCTGCCGTGGGGCGTCGTCGAGCTCGGAGTCCTGGCACTGCCGATCACGGTGGCCTGGATCGTGGCTGTCATCAACGCCGTGAACCTGATCGATGGCCTTGACGGACTTGCCTCCGGCGTGGTGCTCACCGCGCTCGGCGCCTTCGGCCTGCTCGCCGCCGTCGATGGCGTCGACCCAACGTTGCCGCTCATCGCGGCCACTACCGGCGCGGCGGTCGGCTTCCTCGCCTACAACCTGCACCCGGCAACGATCATCATGGGCGACACGGGATCGATGTTCCTCGGCTTCGTGGTGGCCGCCATCGGCATCTCACTGACCCAGGATGGCGTGCAGCCGGTCCACCCGTGGGTGCCGATGGTTGCTCTCGGCGTGCCGATCATCGATACCGCCTGGGCGGTCGTGCGTCGAACCGCCCGCGGTGAGCCGTTGTTCATCGCAGACCGTGGCCACGTGCATCACCAGCTATTGCGCATCGGCCTCTCGCAGCGCGACGCGATGCTGATTCTGACGGCGGTCTCGGCGGGATTCGCGGTGATCGCCGTGCTGCTCGCCCAGGTTGATTAAGGGCTCGACCCGGTGCCGCCGAGGTACCAGCCGGTGAGTTCGTTCTCCCCGAAGATGCGCGCCATCTCCTTGCGAATGGCATCGCGCTTCGGAACGAGCAGGTAGTTCAGATCTGGCTCCGCCGGCAGCTCGACGTACTCGGGATATCCGAGAACGACGCGTTCGATGTCCGGAGCGGCAATGATGGGGAGCAGGCTCGCCAGATCCCCGGCCTGTTCACGCGGGAGGTCAGTGCTGATTGACTGGCGGATGGCCCGCAGCACCGCCGGCAGCTCGAAGATGAGATCCACCTGGGCGAGCTCGTTACGCAGCGCGATGAGAATCGCCTGCTGACGTTCATTGCGGTCGAAGTCATTTTGGGGGTCCCGCGTCCCGTCTGGCATCTGGATCCAACCCTTGCGGCTCCGGGCGTAGGCGAGTGCATCGCGACCGTTGTATTGGTGACAGCCAGCCGGCAGCACGAGGGGCTCGTCGCTGTCGACGTTGCCGAGGCTTCCGTCGAATGCGGGATCATGGAGCTCCCCGGGCAGGCAGAGGCGAAGCCCGCCGACCGCGTCGATGAGCCCCGCGAACCCGGCCATGTCGACCAATGCATAGTGGTGGATGTCGATGCCCAAGTAGAGGCCGATGGAGCGCTCCAAGGTGCGCAGGCCGCATGCTTCACTGCCCGCCTGCACAGCGAGGTCAGGGCACCAGGTGCCGGGATTTAGGTTGGAGCGGGCGAACAGCACGTTGACCTTGTCGGGGAACTGGCCATCGCTGGCGATTCGCTGGTCGGGCATCGGCACGAAGCCGGTGTCGCGTGGGACCGAGATCATCACGGCCGTCTCGGCGACCGGGTCGATGCTGACGACGAGGATCACGTCGGTCAGGACCGCGTCTCTGGTCTCGTGCGCATCCGTCCCCAGTAGCAGGAAGTTGATGCGATCGGTGCCGTCCCAGCGGTAGGTGGGCACGTTGACCGGCTCATCCGGAGCGGCGTCGGGGCTGCCGCTCGGTTCGGGAAGGGGCTCGTCAGGAAGGACTGTGCCGCCAAACACCTCGCGAAGCGTGTCATCGAGATGGGCGACCACGATGCCCACCCAGGCATGCATGGCGATCGTCAGCACGATGAGCACGACCACGCTGGTGATGCCGATGCGTCTCTCGCGTGCGGCGTCGGCCGGTGTCGTCGTGAGGCCGGCATGTGCGATAGCGACGCTGCGCCAACCGAAGAGTGCAATGTTCGCGACCATGACGGCCACCAGGAAACCACTCGAGAGCAGGCTGTTGCGGAGCGGACCGCCGGACCCATACAGGAGGGCGATGGCTCCGGCGATGAACAGAATCACGGGCGCGGCGAGCGCGGCCGCCACGACTCGATGGCCGGCATATGCCTGCCCGAGCCCGGGGAAGAGAAAGGAGAGCAGCGCGGCAACCCACGGCCGCCGATGGCGCGGCTCGTCCTGGGCACGGTGCGCGACTTCGACCATGGGGCCTGCGGAGTGTAGCACCAGGTCCCCGCACCGCCGTTGTGTGGTGCATCCGGTCCACAGTCGGGTAGTACGGATGGGTTAGTACATTTGCGCCATCCCGGCCGACGCCCCCATACTTGCCCCCCGGGCCTGCCGGTGACCCATTGTCTCTCCCCAGTGCTGCCAAACGAGGGGCTCGTGCCACCAGAGCAGATCATCATCGCCGTGACCGGGCTCTTCGTCGGACTGTTGCTTGTCGGCGTCGTGCTTGCTGGGCGCCGCGTCGTCGGCGATCGACCCCGGGCCGATAGATTGAAGCACGCTCTTCGCGCCACTGCCCCGACGAACGACCTCCCGCACGGCGTTCTCGGCGAGGCGTACGGGACGGAGTCGACGCTGCGGGTGGTGTGGTGGTTGGCGATCACGATCGTCCTGCTCGGCGTCGGGATCAGCGGCTCGTTTGCGGATGTCCAGGCACCGATCTTCCTCCTCGGGGGAGCCGCAGTCATCATTGTCATTGTCTTCCACGAGGTGCTCGGCTCATCGCGGCCCGCGCGCATCGTCCAGCTGGCTGAGCTGTTCGCTGCGGTGGCGCTCATCGGCGCACTGCTCGTCCTGACCGGGTTCGCGTCCTCCCCGTTCGCGATGCTCCTGGGGCTCGTTTCGGTTTCGGCGGCATTGGCCCATGGGCCCAGGCCGGGCGTCGCAGCTGCGGGAGTGGCGACCGCCGCCTTTGCCGTCGTGCTGCTCGTGGACCCGCGACTGGGCAGCTACGGTTTGGACGACGCACTCCGGCTCTCGATCGGACTTGGTGCGACCTGGCTCCTCGCATTCGTGGCGATCGCCTATGCCGGCCACCTGCGCCGGGCGATGGCACGCGCGATCGATCAGGCACGCACCGATCCGCTCACATCCCTCTTCAACCGGGTCCAGCTGTTCGTGACACTCGAGCAGGAGGTCAGTCGCACCCGCCGCAGCGAGCGAGGCTTCTGCGTGCTCATGATCGACCTGGATGGCCTGAAGGTGATCAACGACACCACCGGACATCTGCGCGGAGATGAGGTGCTGCGCTCGCTCGGGTCGGTGATTCGCTCATCGATTCGCACGGTGGACAGCGCCTATCGCTACGGCGGCGACGAGTTCGTTGTGCTCCTGCCGGAGACCGATATCGTGGGCGCATTCGTGGTCGCGGAGAAGGTCCGCGCCGGCGCCGAGGAGGTCGGCATGTCGATGGCGGGTCCGGAATCGGTGACGAGCGTAAGCATCGGTCTCGTCTCTCACCCCGAGGACGGGCTCTCCGCCGAAGAGTTGCTCACGGCCGCGGACCGGGCGATGTACCAGGCCAAGCGTCTCGGCAAGAATCAGATCAGCGGCAACCCGCGTCCGCGTCCCGCGCTCCTTGCTCGCGGCTCGACGAAGGACCCGCAGAAGCCGGTCGCGCCCCCGCCAGCTGCCGACGCCCGGCGCACCGACAGCTCCCGCACGAATAGGTCACGCACGGATGGGCCGCGACCCGATCGAGACCTGTCAGCCGCGGCGCCCGGCGAGGCCCGCGCAATCGAGGTCGAGCTGGGACCAATCGTGGCGACCGAGCCTGCGTCCAGAGCGCGGCACGAGGAAGTGGACGACGCAGACCCGCAGGAGGTCCGGCGCAGGATCGCGAGCGCCAGCCGTTCGTTCGATCCGGACGACCAGATCCGGCGCGCGATGGATGCATTCCTCTCACCTGTCCCCCGCGAGCAGGATCGTTCCTCGCCCGACCATTGACCTCACGCTCAGCCCTCGCCGATGCTGGTCCCGACCGGCACGATCTCCCACCAAATTCGTCCCGGCGGCAGGATCACCGGTTCGCCACTGTCGGCATAGGTCCATGTCGTCACGTCGCCCGCCGTCGGACGTGACCACCGCACATCGTGACCGCGGCCATTGATGTACAGCACGCCGACGCCGTCCTCTACGAGGTATTGGTAGCGACGGGGGAATCCGCCGGGATCGTTCTCGCCGATCAGGACGTCCTGTCGCACGACCTGGACGATGACGGTCCGCGCACTGATCCGAGCACCGGAGAGCGCCTCGAAGTTCGCTGACCCTCCGTCCGTGCGCAGCCACCGACCGGCATCCGGGCTCCACTCCCAGCCGAAGCGCCAGAAGCTCGAGGTCTGGATGCCGACGCCGTTGACGGCTCGACCTTCGGGCAGCTCGGGATCATCATCGAAGACGAACGGTGCCCGCACCTCGCCCGCAGCATCGGCGAGCGCCGAGAGAAATCCACCTTCGAGCTGCGCGCGACCGGCGTCGACGTCGAAGTACACGTTATGCGGCGCGGCCCAGGGTCCGGCGCGGAAGAAGAAGCCCCAACCGCCGGTGAGCCCGTTGGCGAACGGCATGCCTTCGCCATTGAATCGGCGGAGGACCATCCCGGCACCGCCGAAATGGAAGGTGACGGCGCGCATCTGCTGCCAGTAGTCGATGTTGTAGTAGCGCGCAGAACGGACCGGGCCGACGGAGGCATTCAGGGACTCGAGACACATGAAGACAGCGCTGAATCGAGTCGTGTCGCCCTCCACCGGAGACTCGATGACGAGGTCAGCCAGGTTCAGCCCGGTCGGTGGCCGCGCGATCGGGTTGTTCTCGATCTGGACGAGGATCGGCACCCGATCGGCGAGCGATGGGTTCGAGAGCTCGGTGCCGTTCATGGGGCAGACGGCGACCGGGCTCGGGCTCGGCGTGGGCGTCGGCGAAGCCGTGGGTGACGGTGACGGTGACGGTGTCGGCGTGGGCGTGGGCGTCGGCGTCGGGCTGGGCGTCGGTGACGCCGTGGGGCTCGGCGTCGGCGAGGCGGTCGGCCTCGGCGTAGGCGTCGGCTCTGGCGCGCGCGTCAGGACAAGAGCCCCGGCACTGACCAGGACGGCGAGCAGGATGAGGCCGCTCACGAAGAGCAGGCCGGTTCGAGATCTGAGGCGATGCATCGGTTGCCCATGCTACCGGGCCGGCCGCCGCCGTTCACGAAGCCGCTGGTAGACTCATCGACGATGCCGGGCTTCTCGACGCGTGCCATTCGAGCCGCCAGCCGCGCCCCTGACGTCCCACAGCCGCCGGTCAACGTGCCGATCTACCAGACCAGCACGTTCGAGATGGCCGATGCGGACGAGCTGGCCGAGCTGCTCGGCTTCGAACGTCCCGGTCACTCCTACTCGCGATATTCGAATCCCACGCATGCCGCACTGGAGGATGCCCTCGCAGAACTGGAGGGCGCCGCTGCGGCGGTTGTCACCGCCTCGGGCATGGCGGCCATGCACGCCGTGGTGCTGTCTTTACTGCGGCCGGGAGACGAGATCATCGTGCCCCGTGCCGTCTACGGCGGTATGGTCGGCCTGATCGCGGCCATCCTCGAGCGGTCCGGCATCGGTCACCGGTCGGTGGACACCACCGACCTGGCGCAGGTGCGGGCCGCGATCCATGACCGGACACGCCTGATCTGGCTCGAGACGATCAGCAATCCGACGACCGCCGTGGCCGATATCGAGACCGTGTCGAACCTTGCGCATGAGCATGGCGTCCTGGTCGCCGTGGACAACACGTTCGCCTCTCCGGCTGTCCTCAACCCCTTGAGCATCGGCGCGGATATCGTGGTCCACTCGCTCACAAAGTACATCGGCGGCCATTCGGATCTGATTGGCGGGGTCGTGCTCGGGGCTGCCGACCGCATCGCGGCAGCCCGCAAGATCGTCATCCACGCCGGCGGGAACGCTGCGCCCTTTGAGGCGTTTCTGGCGTTGCGCGGCCTGAAGACGCTGGCGCTGCGCATGGAGCGCCACTCGGCAAACGCGCTGGCCGTGGCGGAGGCCCTCGAGGATGCTCCTGGCGTCATCCGGGTGCTGTATCCGGGCCTGACCTCGCATCCGCAGCACGACCTTGCGATGCGCACATTTCGTGGTGGCATGGCGAGTGGGATGCTTGCCATTGAGCTCGACGGTGGCCGAGAGCACGGTGAGCGATTCCTGAGCCGCATCCGTGTCGCGGTGCACGCCACCAGCCTCGGCAGCGTCGAGACCCTGGTGAGCCACCCCGCCAGCTCTTCGCATCGTCAGCTCGGCAGGGACGAGCTGGCAGCGGCCGGAATGTCGGCGGGAACCATGCGCATCTCGATCGGGATCGAGGACGCGGCCGACCTGATCGAGGATCTCGCAGGCGCCGCGCGCCCCGGGACGTGACGCCGCCGCGCGTCGCCGTAGGGGCGGCGCCGGCCGGGGAACGATTCGTTCACGCCGCCGAGCGTCTGCTGCGGGTTGTTGGAGACGCGCGCACGGCGCTCGTGCTGCTCCTCCTCACCGGCCTGGCCAATGCGCTCGCGGCTCTGCTGCCCAACGGACCGAGCGAACTCGATGCATGGCCGTACGTCCTCCTGCTCGGCGCGGTGGCGCTGAGCGGCGTCGCCGCGGTGGCGGTGCGCGCTCCGACAGTCTGGCGGGAGTGGCGTCGCCCGACCGCCGTGCAGCGCGGGAGCGGCACACTCCGCCTGGCCATGACGGACGGCACGTCTGTGGTCATCGAACAGACACTTCGGACAGCCGGTTATCGGACGCGACGTGAGGAACGCGGGGGTCGGTGGGCGGTGCACGGCGTGCGCCGCGGATGGTCCAGGTACGCCGGCCTGGCCAGCCACCTCGCCCTCGTGGTCGTCATCCTGGGGGTGGCTGTCGGGGCTGCGTTCGGATCGGAGACGGAGTTCACCCTACTGCGCGGCGACCAGGCGCTCCTCGACGCTCCGCGCGCTGGCTTTGCCTCCTCTGTGCGGCTGGAGGGCCTTGATGCTGAATTCGGACCTGATGCTCGGCCGCGCCGCCTCGATACGACGGTCACCTTCCTGCGCGATGGTGAGCCGATCCGCGAGGCGGTCCTGCGCGTCAATGAGCCAGGCGACTTCGACGGTTACCTTGTCCATCCGTGGACCTATGGGCCGGCGGTGAGGATCCGGGTCACTACCCTGGGTGGTGGTCCGTTGCTCGACGGGCCGGTGCCGCTCCCCGGGTTGCGCGACGGCGTGCCGGTCGGGTCGGCGGAGCTGCCGACGGCCGGCGTGACCCTCGGACTTGCCATCACCGATCCCGACCGCAACGAATTGGGCGTGAGCGTCGTGGACACGGCGGGTCGACTGGTAGATGCCGCGCGCCTCTTGCCGGGCGACGCCGCGCGCGTGGGCGACCTGCGGGTCGAGCTCAATGGTTTCGACGCCTGGGTCACCTTTCTATCGCGCCGGGACCCAGGATCCATGATCCTGTTCCTCGGTGCCGCCGCATTGTCGGTCTCGCTGGCCGCCGCGTTCTGGCTTCCGCGGCGAAGGCTCACGGTGCGTCCGAGCGGCGGAGGCGTCGAGCTGCTCCTGCAGGGCGAGCGTTTCGACAGGCTCATCGATGAGCTCGATCGCCTCCGGCGCGTTCTTGGCCTCCGCCCGTGACCAGCGTTCTGGACGTGTGGCGCGCGGTCGATCCGGAAGCGCGGCTGGTGTCCGGATCGGTCGAGCGCCTCACACGCCCGGTCCGCGGCATCGCTCGCACCCGGGCCGCTCCGCCGCATCTGCCGTTATTGCGAGGAGGGGAGCTGCTGGTGACCGATATGGCAGTGATTGCAGGATGGACGCTCGATTCGCTGGTGGACGCGCTGCACCAGATCGGTGCGGCGCCGGTCGCGTTGTGGCTCACTACGAACGAGGTGACACGGCTCGACCCGGCCGGTGACGCCGTGCCGATCATGCTCGGCATGGGATCCGTGTCCTCGATCGTCGCTGCCGTCGAGCGCCATCTCGACGATGAGGTCGCGCAACTCGGCGCGTTTGCCAGCGGTCTGCGCCTGGCCGGCGCCGAGGCTGCCCTGGCCGATCCGCAGCCGTCGGCACCCGCCGGTGTCGTCGCAGCCCGACTCCGCCGCGGAGTCGCCGTCACCATCGATGGCGTGCTGCGTGCCCTGCATCCACGACCGGCCGGGCGGGCCCTGGCGACGCGCTTCGCAGCGGCACACATGCGACTCCTCGCCGACCGCACGGAGGGCAGCACGCCGGTGCGGCGAACGCGGGACGGGCTCTGGGTGCTCGAGCGGCCGATTGTCCCGGGTGCTTCGGCGTGGTTCTTCGACGACCTTCCACCGGCTCGCATCGACGAAACCGGGATCGAGGCGCTGGCGATCACCCTGCGTGCCCTCCTCCGCAGACGCGCTCCGGAGGCGTCCGGCTCGCGCAACGTGCCGAAGACCGCACGGTCGAGCGGTGACCCGATCAGTGACACGCTGCTGGCGGTCGCCCGCGCCAATGGACGGATCGCGCCGGCGGCCCGATCCCTCGGCGTGCACCGCAATACCGTCCTGTACCGGCTTCGGCGCGCCCATGCGGAGCTGGGAATCGACCCGCGGCGAGCCACCGACGCGCTCGAGCTCCTGCGAGCCGCGGACGAGGGCGACGAATAACCGTAGTTCCTGGTCGTCAGCGGGTTGCCGCGCCACATTCACGCGGCTGCATCGGACCATGGAAACTGCGACACGGCATCCGGACGCGAGAGAGGATTGTGCAGTCTGCACAATGAATCGCGTGTCACGGGCGGTGGGGTCGCCTCGTTCGGAGGCGGTATGACGGTAGGCTCATCGGCAACCCATTCGTCCACCGCACGAGGTTCTCCATGGCCACCAAGCTCGCCGACGCGCTCAAGCTGGCGGAGGATCGTAACCTGCGTTTCGTCAGCCTCCAGTTCACCGACATCGTCGGACAGGTGAAATCGGTCCAGGTGCCGATGCACCAGCTGGAGGAGGCTGTCGAGCACGGCAAGTGGTTCGACGGCTCGAGCATCGAGGGCTTCACCCGTATCGCTGAGTCCGACATGTTCCTGGTACCGGACCTATCGACCTTCAGCCCAATTCCGTGGGAACCAGGGATCGGTCGGGATGGTGCGACGAAGCTGGCGACGGGGAGCGCACGCGTCATCTGTGACGTGTTCGACCCGAACGGCGAGCCGTTCCCGGGGGACCCGCGCGGCGTCCTGCGCCGTCAGCTGGATCGGGCCAAGAAGCTCGGCTTCACCCTGAACACCGGCCCCGAGCTCGAATTCTTCCTCCTGCGCCGATCGAACGGGACGGTCGAACCTCTACCGCACGACGCGGCCGGCTACTTCGATCTCTCCGAGGACCTCGGCACCGAGGTTCGCAAGGAGATGATGAATGCGCTCGAGGAGTTCGGCATCCGGGTCGAGACCGCACACCACGAGGTGGCCACCGGCCAGCACGAGATCGACTTCGAATACGCCGATGCACTGCGCACCGCCGATAACGCCGTCACCTTCAAGACCACGCTCAAGGCCATCGCGGCATCGCACGGGTTGTACGCCACCTTCATGCCGAAGCCGTTCTTCGGCATCAACGGCTCAGGCATGCACACTCATATGAGCCTGTGGGACGACAAGAAGGGGGAGAATGCCTTCGCCGATCCGAAGGATCCGTACGGACTATCCGAGCTGGCTCGCCATTACATCGCCGGCGTCCTCGAGCACGCGCGCGGCATGATCGCGATCCTGGCGCCGCTCGTGAACAGCTACAAGCGGCTCGTTCCGGGGTACGAGGCGCCGGTCTACGTCGGCTGGGCGCGCATCAATCGATCGGCCCTCATCCGCATTCCGCAGAGCAGCAAGGGACAGTACAACTCGGTCCGCATCGAGCTGCGCTGCCCCGACCCGTCGTCGAATCCGTATCTCGCCTTCGCCGCCATGCTGGCGGCCGGTCTCGACGGCGTCGAGCGCAAGCTGACCCCACCGGAGCCGGTGGAGGAGAACCTCTACCACTTCGACGCCGCCAAGCTCGAGAGTCGCCAGATCAAGCAGCTGCCAGGCACGCTGCGCGAGGCCCTGGATGAGCTCAAGGCGGACAGCGTCATCGCCGACGCGCTCGGCGAGCACGTGTTCGAGCGTTTCGTGGAGGCAAAGACGGAGGAGTGGGACGAATACCGCATGCAGGTCAGTGCGTGGGAGGTCGATCGCTACCTGGGGGCCTTTTAGGGAGCGCCGCGGTAGAATCACGCGCCAACCGACCGCCCGGTTTCAGAGGTCCTGCGCTGTCCGTTTCTCGTCCGCGGCTGCTCCTCGTCTCGATGTATCCCCTCGACCAGGGGCTCTGGGGCGCGACGGCTCGAATCACGCATCTCCGATCGGCGCTGAGCGAGCTGGCCGAGTTGGAGGTGATTGCCGGCCATCGAGCCGAACGGAGGGTTCCGCTCGTGCGGTTCGCATGGTCGGGCAGGCTTCGCGGCCTGGACGGAATCTACGTCGAGAATAGCTCGACCCTGCCGTCAGAAACCGACATCGCATTTCTGGCCCTCGCTCGGGCGCTGGGCATCCCGGTACTGACATACGTTCGCGACGCCCAATACCTGTTTGACGAGTACTACGTCGCGACGACGCTGAAACGACGGGCGGCGAAGGCCCTGTTCCTGCCGGCCATCCGTCTCCTGCGTCGAGTCTCCTCGCGCACCGCATACCCCTCACGTGGCCTCGCCGCGGCGGTCCATGATTCCCTCCCGGAACCCCTGCTCCTGCCGCCCGGTAGTCCCGCGCCGGTCATGGTGCCGCGGAATGACGACGCAGGCACGCTCCTGTTCGTGGGCGGAATGCGGTATGCCGCCCACGGGCTGAACCTGCTGATCGGGTCGGTCGAGCGCGTGCGGGCGGCGGGGCATCACCTGCGCGTCATCGTCGTCTCGCGGCCGAGCGAGGAGCCGCCTGAGCCTCGACCGGCGTGGATGCGTGTCGTCCACGCCTCCGGTGTCGGGATCCACGCCCTCCTGCCGGAGGTCGTCGCGACCATCCAGCCGCGTCTACGGAGTCCCTACAACGATCTGGCCGTGCCGATCAAGGTGATGGAATACCTGAGCTACGGCCGGCCCCTCGTCGTCACCGACTGCCTCGAGCAGGCACGGGTCGTACGCGAGGCCGATGCGGGGATCGTGGTGCAGGACACCGTGGACGAGATGGCCGCCGGGCTCGAGCGGCTCCTGCGCGCGGACGCCGGCGAGCTCGACCGCTGGTCGATGAACGCGGTCGCGGCGGCGGAGCGCTCCTCGTGGACGCAGCGAGCGACACAGGTTGTCGCCCTCCTGGAGCAGGGGTCGCGATGATCATCGTTCTCACCCGCATCTGGCCGACTCCGGAGCGCCCGAGCCTCGGCATCTTCGTGCGCGAGCGCGTCCGCGGTGTCACGGGGATCCGGGTGGTGAAGCCACGACCGGATCGGCGCCCCTGGCCCCTTCTGTACTCGTTTCTCTTTGTCGACGCATTGCGCGTTCGGGGGTCGATCCGAGGCATCGAGGCGCACATGGCTGTGCCGACCGGGCTCGCGGGTCTGGCGTTGGCCCGCCTGCGTCGGGTGCCGCTGGTCGTGTACGCCCACGGACGGGACGTGCGCGACTGGCGACGCAAGCCGTTGCTCATCCGCTGGCTCACCATATTCGTCCTGCGGCACGCCGATCGCGTCGTCACCAACTCGACCGATACGGCGCGCCACATTCGCGAGATGCGCGTCGAGCCGACCATCGCGCCTCCGGGAGTGGATCTCGCCACGTTCACGGTCGCGCCTCGTCCGGCAGGTCGCCGCGTCCTGTATCTGGGCGGACGCAGCCGGCGCAAGGGGTACGAGGTGGCGGTCGGGCTTGCCGACACACTCGTTGGGCCGTGGCTGCGCGACGTGGAGCCTCACGAGGTCCCGGCACTCATCTCGGAGCACGATGTCGTGCTGATCCCGTCAGTTTCCGAGCCATTCGGCCTGGTGGCGGTTGAGGCGATCGCAAGCGGCCGATGGGTCGTGGCCAGCGACGTCGGAGGGCTGCGAGATATCGTCATCGACGGCGTGAACGGCACGCTCGTCGCGGATGGCGACTTCGCCGGAGCGCTGGCGCGGGTTCCGGATTACGAGCCTCTCGAGCTGCGTCGCACCGTCGAGCGCTTCAGCCTTGAGCGCTCGCAGGATGCGATGGCGGCAATCTGGGACGAGGTCGCTCCGTGGGCGGCGAGCTGATCCGGACGATCACCGACGGTCGAGGAGAGCCAACACGGGAGCCAGGCGACGCATGGGGGCGATCCGCAGCGCGACTACCAGTACCGGATACGCGACGAGGCACGCGAGACGCCAGGCGAGGTGGTCGGGACCGATCAGCGCGGCCGCGGCGAGGATCATCGCCAGCGCAAGGCTCGCGAAGACCCGGCTGATCTCCCACCGTACGCGGTAGTAGCGCTGTGACACGATTCCGGCGGCCAGGGCCAGGACCGCGTAGCTCACGAGCGTCGACACGGCGGCCCCGAGATAGCCGAGCGCCGGAATGAGGACCAGGTTGAGCAGGACGCTGCCGATGGCCGCACCTCCCAGGATGATGGGGACTCGGCGCGTCTGCGACTCCAGGTTCAGCCCGGTCGACACGATGGTGAAGATGCCATAGAGGACATAGGCGAACGCGCTGAACGGCGTGACGAAGCGCGCGGGCTCGAATGGCGGGGTGAGGAGGATGCGGATGGCATCGGTGCCGAGTGCCGCAAGGCCGAGAGCCAGGAACGACGCCAGCACCGTGAAGGCGGTCAAGACGCGCGCAATCACTTCCCGCGCATCTGCCTGTCGTGAGATCTCCCAGTAGGCAGCCCCCCAGGCCAGGGTGAACGGGGCGACGGCGAGCGCGTTGATGGCCAACCCGACCGTATAGCCTGCCGAGTACAGGCCGACCGCCTCTCGGCCCAAGAGTGCCTGGACGAGATATCGATCAGAGAGATTGAGGGTCCAGCCCGCCACCGAAGCGGGCACGAGCGGGAGGCTGAAGGCGAGCATGTGACGCACCAGTCGACCGTCGAGCCCCAGTGCCGGCCGCCGCTCACCCGCCAGCACAAGCATGCCGAGCATGGCTGTCACGATTGATGAGCCGAGCGAGCCGAGCACGACGCCCATCACGCCCATGCCGAGGACCACGACGAAGAGCACGATCAGCAGGCTTCCGAGAACCGCCCGGCTGAACGAGAGGGCGGCGTACGACCGAGGACGCCGCCTGGCACGCAGGAGGGAGAGCGGGACGAGGTTGAGGGTGTCGAAGAACACGATGGGACCGATGAGCGCCATGAGCAGCCAGGCGGAAGCGGATCCGATGAGTGCGATGGCGAGCGGCAGCGAGAGCGCCGTGAAGGCCAGCAGGGCGAGCGTGGAGATGATGATTCGCAGGCCCAGGGTGGTTTGTAGGACGGCATCGCGCTCGTGCTCATCCTGAGCGTCCTTGAGGTACGCGCGAAAGAACGCCTGTGGGAGGGCAGCCGTCGCCACGAGGGTGGCGAGCGACAGCGTCGTCGTCAGGATGGCGACCGTGCCAAAGTCAGCGACGCCGAGCTGGCGGGCATAGATCGGCACCAGGACGATCGCCAGCGCCTGGTTGGCGACGCCGCCGAGGCCATACACCGCGGATTCGCCTAGCATCCTCCGCAACGGCTGCGGCCGGGGTTCAGGCGCAACTGCCGCCCTTCGCGGGCTCGGCTCGGCGCTCTCGGTGGTCACGCTGCGATGGTAAAGGAGAAAGATGGCTGGTTCCGATCTGCGCCTGCTGATCGTGACGCGGATCTGGCCGACACCCGACGCGCCATCCAGCGGCATCTTTGTGGCGAATCGTTGTCGAGGCATGCGAAACGTCACGATCGCGCGCGCGATGCATCAGCACCGCCACTGGACCCTCGCGCTGCTGAAATTCGTGTGGGACACGGTCCGGGTGCGAGGCCAGTTCGATGGGGTGGAGGCGCACGTCGTCTACCCGGCCGGGCTCGTGGGTTGGATCACGGCGCGCCTGCGGCGTGTTCCGATCCTGGTGTACGCCCACGGCACTGACGTGCGCGAGGCGGCGAACCGGGGCCGCGGTTACCGCATGCTGACCCGGTGGGTCATCCGGCATGCGGATGCCATCGTCACGAACTCCGGTGACACCCGGACTCACGTTCGCCGCCTCGGCGGCGACGCGCTCATCGCGCCGCCCGGCATCCCGCTCGATCGCTACCGGCCGACGCCGCGTCCAACCGACCGCCGCGTCGTCTACCTGGGCGGCCGCAACCCGCGCAAGGGCCACGAAGTGGCGGTGGGCCTGGCCGACACCATGGTGGGTCCGGGGATCAGGGATGTCCCGCCCGCCGAGATTCCGGAGCTCATGGCAGCCCACGATGTGGTCTTGGTTCCGTCGACCGCCGAGCCATTCGGCCTCGTGGCGGTGGAGAGCATCGCGAGCGGCCGCTGGGTGGTGGCGAACGACGTCGGCGGACTGCGCGACATTGTCATCGACGGCGTGAACGGCACGCTCGTGGCCGATGGGGACTTCGCCGGCGCTCTGGCACGAGTGCCAGATTACGATCCTGACGAGATCGCCCAGACAGTCCAACGCTTCAGCGTCGAGCGCTGGCAGGCCGACCTCGATTCCATCTGGCGCGGCTTGCTCGCGAAGAGGCATCGACGTGCCTGAGCGCCCGGTGAAGGGACACGTGGTGATGCTGGTGCGGAACCCCTACACCCACGACTCGCGCGTCGAGAAGGAGGCGCGCACACTGCTTGGAGACGGGTACAGGGTCACCGTTGTCGCCGATGCCGCCGCCGGCCTGCCGTCGCGTGAGCATCGCAACGGTACCGCGGTCATCCGCGTGCGCCGCCGGGCGACCGCCGTGCCCGGCCTGAGGTACCTGGCCCACGAGCTCCGGTTGATCAGCGTGCTGCTGCGCCTGCAGCCTGATGTCCTCCATGCCCACGATAGCAATGCTCTCGTTCCCGTGGCGCTCGCCGCGCGACGCGCCGGCGTACCGTTCGTTTATGACGCGCACGACCTGTGGCTGGGACGTCCGCGTCGCGACCGCTCACCACTCTATTTCGCGCTGAGCCAGGTGACGTATCGGCTGATCGAGCGCGCGTTCGTTCCGCGAGCCGCCGCGGTCATCACCGTCAGTCGGCCGATCGCGGATCATCTGGCGCGCCGATATGGCCTTGATCGGGTTGAGCTGGTCCATAACTATCCTGATCACCTCCCGGTCGCGGCACGCGATCTTCGCGACCGATCGGATGGATCGGAGATCGCCGCCGATCGTCGACTGGTGCTGTACCTGGGTGCCTTGATGGGTGGCCGCGGGCTGGAGGAGCTTGTTGACGCGGCCCCGGACTTCGATGGCGCCGATCTGGTTCTCCTCGGCAGCGGACCGCTGGAGCCAGAGCTCGCGCGGCGTATTGGTGTCGCCGGAACCGGCGAACGTGTGCATCTGCTCGCCCCGGTCCCGCCCGACCAGGTGGTTGACTACGCCGCATCGGCGGATGTGGGCGTGAGCCCCATCGTGCCCTCATGCCTGAACTACCGCTATTCGTTGCCGAACAAGCTGTTTCAGTACATGGCGGCGGGAGTTCCCGTCGTCGCCAGCGACTTCCCACAGGTGCGCGAGGTCGTCCGGGACAGCGGCTGCGGCCTCGTCGTGGGCACGAGCAGGCCAGCGGACATCGCGGCGGCGGTCAACCGGATCCTCTCCGATCCGGGGCGTGCGCTCGCGATGGGGCAGCGGGGACGCGCCGCCGTGGAGGAGCGCTACAACTGGTCGAATGCCGCCGATGTGCTCCTCTCGGTGTACGCGGGGCTCCGCGGCTGAGTATTCAGCGCCACGTTCCGGGGCGCAGGGTGGTCGGATCGTTGGTCGTCCCGGCCCTCATGGCGATGTCGATGATGCGCCAGGCATCTTCGGCGCCGAGCCAGCCCCTGACGTCGGTCGGCCGCTTCTCGAGTGTCTTGTAGGTCCGGAAGAAGGTCTCGATCTCAAGGAGCCGATGCGGCGAGAGGTCTTCGAGCGCGTGTGTTGATTCCCAGCGAGGATCGTCGTGGGCGACGGCCAGGATCTTGAAGTCGTGGCCCTTCTCGTCTGCCATGTCGAGCACGCCGACCGGGCGCGCGCGCACGACGCATCCCGGAAATGTCGGCTCGGCGATCACGACGAGGACGTCGAGCGGATCGCCATCATCGGCCATGCTGCCGTCGATGAAGCCGTAGTCGCACGGGTAATGAACGCTTGAGTACAGCACGCGATCGAGCACGAACCGATGGCGGGCGTGGTCGTACTCGTACTTATTGCGGCTGCCGGACGGGATCTCGACGGTCACCTCGACCGGCGGCCTGCTCATCGGCTGCTGCATGCGTGCCAGTATGCCCGAACAGGCGCAACATTCCGTCGATTGTCGGCGTCTGGCTATACTCGCCGCCCGCCCGAATGCAGCCGGAGTTTCCCGATTCGTTCTCGAGCTGTGCGACCGTCTGACCCGCGTTCCGCGGCGGCGGCGCTGTTCTCATTCCTGTTCCCCGGGATCGGGCAGGCGTACAACGGCCAGTGGGCCTTCGCGTGGCTCCTGGCGATTCCGGTGCTGCTTATCGTCGTACTGAGCGTGCTCACGATCATGTTGGGCGGCAGAGGATTCGTCAGCCGCCTTCTGGATGCCCGCGTGCTCACGGCTCTCATCGTGCTCGATGTCGCGCTGTTGGGCTGGCGGCTGGTCGCCATCCTCCAGGCACACGGGGAGCGCTCTCGCCTGACATTCCGGAGCGTTCCGACCTGGCTGACCGCCGGCCTGGTGGTGGTGACCATCGCGATGCATGCACTTCCGGCGTACTACGCATCGAAGGCGATTGACACGCTCGGCAGCGTGGCGCTCGAGGGCGGTGGCGGATTGGGCGGACACGAGGAGGGCGGCGGCGCCATCGATGTCGCGCCGCCATCGATCCAGCCGGCGGTTGAGCTCGGAGAACGGGTCACGGTTCTGCTGGTCGGCATCGACCTGGCACCGGGAAGGGACCAGCATCTTACCGACACGATGCTGGTTGCCTCGCTCGACCCGGTCACCGGAGAGGGAGCCATGGTTTCGGTACCCCGAGACCTGTATGGCGTGCCGCTCGGCGACGGGAGGGTCTACAACGCGAAGCTCAACTCGCTGCTCGCGGCCGCTCGTGCGGACCGGAACGCGTATCCCGAGGGTGGGCCGGCGACCCTGAAGGCGGCAATCGGGACGCTTCTCGGCACTCGGATCCACTATTTCATCGCCATCGACATCGAGAGCCTGCGCCAGGTGATCGATACCATTGGTGGCGTGGACGTCACGGTCGAGCGCACCATCGACGATCCGAATTACCCGGACACGCTGACCGGTCAGCGCGGGTTCTATCTGGAGGCGGGGGAGCAGCACCTGGACGGAAGCACAGCACTCGCCTACGCCCGCTCGAGGAAGAGCGTGGGTGAGAGCGATTTCACCCGAGCCGAGCGACAGCAGATCTTGCTTACAGCCATAGCCGAGAAGCTGACCGCCGGAAATCTGCTGGTGACCCTGCCCGGGCTGCTCGACGCCGTTCGCGACAACGTGGCCACCGACATCCCGTCGGGCCGGATCCCGGGCCTCGCTGCCGAGATCCAGGATGCCGATCTGGGAGGTCTGGAACGGGTGGTGCTGACCCCGCCCGAATATGTGACCGTCGAGCCGAACAGTGCCGCCGGCTACATCCTCCTACCGAACGTCGAGGCGATCTTGGAACTCGGCGATCGGATCTACGGAGGACGTGTCGCTGACGGCGGCCCGGGTCCCAGTCCCTGATCCGGTTGCGGCGCTAGACTCGCCACACTGATGGCACGAATCCTGGTCGCAGAGCCGGTCGCGCAGCCGGGAGTCGACATCCTCGCCTCCGCGCACGAAACAGAGGTCCGGCTGGATGTCGGTCGTGACGGGCTCCTTCGTCTC
>JBBSML010000022.1:0-41171 GCA_038233215.1 Candidatus Limnocylindria bacterium | reverse complement strand
TGCGCGAGCTGCATGGTGACCTCTCCGGCGCGATCGACGCCATGCAGCAGGCGGTCGCGGCCGGCGGTGGCAACGTGGAGAACACCGAGTACGTTCGTGTCCAGCTCGGCAACCTGCACTTCGCCGTCGGAGACCTCACGGCCGCGGAGCGGGCCTATGCCGAATCCCTCGCGCACCTCGCCGACTATCCGTACGCGTTGGCGGGGATGGCCCGCGTGCGCGCCGCCCAGGGCGACCCGCCCGATGCGATCGAGCTGTTTGAGCGCGCCTCCGCGCGTATCCCGGTACCCGAATTCATCATCGGGCTCGGAGAGACCCTGGAGGCGGCGGGACGAGCTGACGAGGCGGCAGACCAGTACGCTCTCGTGGGGGCCATCGGTCAGCTCCTCGAGGCGAACGGCGTTCGACAAGATCTCGAGATTGCCGCGTTCCTGGCCGAGCATGGCGATGATCCCGACGCTGCCGTGACCCGGGCGCGAAGCGCGTTCGCCGCGCGGCCCACCGTCTTCGCGGCTGACGCCCTCGCGTGGGCCCTGCATGCCGCAGGCATGGACGCCGAGGCGGCCGAATTTGCCGATCAGGCCGTGCGCCTCGAGACCGCCAGTAGCCTGCTCCTGTACCACGCAGGCGTGATTGCGGCGGCAAACGGCGAGACCGATCTCGCCCGCGATCGCCTCGAGCGTGCGCTCGCCCTCAACCCGGACTTCTCGCCTCTGCACGCGCCGCGCGCAGAGGCGGCGCTCGCGGCTCTTGACGCCGGAGAATGAAGTTCTGACGCGGCCACGGGTCTGCACGCGGTACACTTGTGCGAAGGCAGCGGCCGCTCGGACGGCCACCACGACAGCACACCAGACCGTGAAAGCCGACTCCGGGCATCGACGCCCGCGACGCGCGGCCGGTCGACTACCTAGCCGACCCCGACAGCCAGGTGGCGCGGGCCGGACGTAAGGAGAAGACCCGTGGCGACGACGACCCACACTCGCCCCACCGCGGCGTCGCTGGACGCGACGCACCGCAATCTCTCGACCGCCGAGCTCTACGAGCACGCCATCCGCAATGGCGAAGGAATTATCTCCGCGCATGGTTCTCTGGTCGTGCGCACCGGTGAGCACACCGGTCGCTCCCCGCTTGACAAATTCCTGGTGCGGGAACCGACCAGCACCAAGAAGATCTGGTGGGGACCGGTCAACCGCCCGATCAGCGAGGAGGATTACGACAGTCTCCGCGCGAGGCTCATGACGTACCTGGGTGACCGTCAGCTCTACAGCCAGGACCTCTACATCGGGGCACATCCGGATCACCGGCGCTCGCTGCGCGTCCTGACGGAGACGGCGTGGGCCAGTATCTTTGCACGCAACCTGTTCCGGACGCCGCCCGCAGAAGACCGCGGCCGCTTCGAGCCGAACTTCACCATCATCGACGTGCCGTCGTTCAAGGCGGACGCCGAGACCGAGGGCGTGCGCTCCGAGACGGCGATCCTGCTCCATCTTGAGCGGATGGAGATCATCATCGTCGGGACCGAGTACGCGGGCGAGATCAAGAAGTCGGCGTTCACGGTCATGAATTACCTGCTTCCCGACGAAGCTGCCATGCCGATGCATTCATCGGTCAACGTGGGGAAGGCCAACGACCCGGCCCTCTTCTTCGGCCTCTCGGGGACCGGCAAGACGACCCTCTCGGCGGACCCCGAGCGCAGCCTCATCGGCGACGACGAGCACGGGTGGGGCGTCGATGGCCTGTTCAACTTCGAGGGCGGCTGCTATGCCAAGACGATCCGCCTCTCGCCCATGTACGAACCTGACATCTTCGCCACGACGCGCCGCTTCGGCACGATCCTGGAGAACGTGGATCTCGACGAGGCCACCCGCGAGCTCGACCTCGACTCCGATCGATTCACCGAGAACACGCGCGGTGCGTACCCGCTCGAGTTCATCGGCAACGCCGATCCGACCGGCATGACCACGCATCCGGTGAACGTCGTCTTCCTCACCGCCGATGCGTTCGGCATCCTCCCCCCGATCAGCCGCCTCAGCCCTGAGCAGGCGCAGTACCACTTCATCAGTGGCTACACCGCCAAGCTGGCCGGCACCGAGATCGGCGTCACCGAGCCGAAGGCCACCTTCTCGGCCGGGTTCGGTGCACCCTTCCTGCCGCGCCACCCCGGTGAGTACGCCGCCATGCTGGCCGAGCGGCTCGAGCAGCACGACGTGCCCGTCTGGCTGGTGAACACCGGCTGGACCGGTGGCCCACATGGGACCGGCAAGCGGATGGCCATCGACCATACCCGCACCATGGTCCGCGCGGCGCTGAGCGGTGCATTGGACGATGTGGCGTACGAGACGGATCCCGTCTTCGGAGTCCAGGTGCCCACGACGGTGCCGGGCGTGCCGGACGAGATCCTTCGGCCACGTGAGACGTGGCCGGATCCCGTCGCATACGACGCGAAGGCGCGAGAGCTCGCGGCCATGTTCGCCGATAACTTCGCGAGCTATGCCGACGGGGTGTCCGAGGCGGTCGGGGCCGCCGGCCCGCACATCGAAGGCTAGCTCGCGCGCGTGGCCGCCATTCGCCTCGTCTACATCGGCGGGGGCAGCACCCGAGCTCCGGGGACGGTCGCGTCTCTCGTCGAGCGCGGGGAGGCGTTTCGCGGGTCCGAGGTGGTGCTCGTCGACCTCGATCCGGAACGGCTCGACGTGGTGCGCCGGCTGACCGAGCGCATGGTGGCCGTCCGTGGGCTAGACCTGCCGGTGAGAGCCACGACGGATCGCTCCTCGGCGCTGGATGGGGCCGACGTGGTGCTCACCAGCTTTCGGCCCGGCGGCTTCGAGGCCCGGGCGCTGGACGAGTCGATCCCCCTCCGCCACGAGGTCATCGGCCAGGAGACACAGGGTCCCGGCGGCTTCTTCATGGCCCTCCGCTCGATTGCCGTCATGCGCGAGATCGTCGCCGAGATGGAGCAGCGCTGCCCCGATGCATGGCTGGTCAACTACACCAACCCGGTGAACATCGTCTCCGAGGCAATCACGCACCACTCGGCGATTCGCTGTGTCTCGTTGTGCGAGGGACCGATCACCTTCCCGCGGGATATCGCCCGGCTGGCGGGCCTCGACCCGGCCCGTCTCGACGCGACCCTGGTCGGGCTCAACCACACCGGCTGGAGCGTGCGGCATGAGTACGACGGCGCCGATATCATGCCGATGATCGAGAACGCGGCCCACCGCCTCGATGCCTCCGGCGGACCCGGCACTCGCGACGAGCTGATGCTTCATCTGGCGGCCACCATGGGAGCGTTGCCATCGGCCTATCTGTACTACTACTACTTCGCCGGCCACGCCCTCGCCGCCGCGCGGGCGGCACCGCGTTCCCGCGCACAGGAGATCATGGCCAGCGTGGATGACTACTGGACGCACTACCGTCAGGAGGCCACCGCCGATGCGCCGCGCCTGGATCCCGAACGCTCACGCGGCGGCATTCTGGAGCTGGAGCTGGCCGTGGACGTGATCGAGGCCATCGTGAATGATCGCGGCACAACGTGGCCGGTCAACGTACCGAACCGAGGCAGCGCCCTGCCCGGATTTCCCGAGGATCTCGTGGTCGAAGTTCCCGCACGGGTATCGGCGAGCGGGATCGAGCCGATCGACGTTCCGGCGCTGCCCCGGCAGGTGCGCGGGCTCATCGAGTCTCTCGGCGCGTACCAGTCGCTGGCGGCGGAGGCGGCCTGGTCGGGCAGACGACGTGACGGAGTGCGCGCCCTCGCCGCCCATCCGCTGGTCCTCACGCTCCCGACGGCGGAGGCGCTCTACGACGACATGGCCACAGCCCACTCGGCGTTTCTTCCCGCGCGGCTTTTGGTCTGAGCATGGACGTGCGAATCGTCGAGGATGCTGGGGCGCTCGCCCGCGAAGCGGCAGCCATCGTCACCGGCATCGCGGCGCAGCAGCCGAATGCATTGATCCTGGCGGCCACCGGCGAAACGCCGATCGGTCCCTATCGAGAGCTTGCGCGCCTGCGAGAGCGCGGCGTACTGGACACCTCACGTCTGCGCGTCGCACAGCTGGACGAGTACCTGGGCCTCCAGCAGGGTGATCCGCGCTCGCTCTTCGGCTGGTTGGATCGCGCGCTGCTCGAGCCGCTGGAGATTGATGCCGGGCGAGTCATCCGGTTCACGACCGATCATCCGGACGCCGAGCTGGCCCCGGGCGCATACGACATGCAGGTCGAGGCGGCCGGAGGCATCGACCTCGCGATCCTGGGACTGGGGCTGAATGGCCACCTCGGCTTCAACGAGCCCCCCTCGCGCGCCGACGCGCCGACACGGACCATTTCGCTCGATCCGGGGACCCTTGCCAGCAACGCCACCTACTGGCCAAATGCTGTCGTGCCTGAACGAGCCGTGACGGCCGGCATGTCGACGATCCTGTCCGCGCGCCGCGTCCTGCTGCTCGTGTCTGGAAGCCGCAAGGCCAAGATCCTCGATCGGATCCTGCGGTCCGCGCCGGACCCGGAGCTTCCCGCGTCGCACCTGTACGACCATCCCGACACGATCGTGCTGGCCGACCGCGACGCCCGACCCAAGGGGCCGCCCGACGCGTGACCCTCGTCCTGGGTGTCGACGGCGGCAACAGCAAGGCGATCGCCCTCGTCGCTGATTCCGATGGATCCATCCTGGGAGGGGCCCGCCGTCTTGGTAGCGCGGATATCTATGCCGTCGCCGGCGCGACTGCGGCGGTCGAACTCATCGAGACGGTCGTCGACGAGGCACTGGAACAGGCCGGAGCAGGCCGCCCGCAGATCGGCCGCGCCGTGTTCAGCATGGCCGGCGCAGATTGGCCGGAGGATATCGCGATGCTCGAGCGGGCGTTCGGCGCCGAGGGCTTCACGGGTCCGATTGTGGTCGTCAACGACGCCATCGGTGCCCTGACGGGCGCCGTTCCCGAAGGACCGGCGGTCGTCGTCTCAATCGGAACCGGCGCGGCGACCGGTGCTCGAAGCCACACTGGCGCCACGTGGCACTCGAGCTTCTGGCAGTCACCACACGGCGCTGTCGAGCTGGCTCAGCGGATGCTGTCCGCAGTCGTGCGCTCGGAGCTGGGCATCGAATCCCCGACCACGCTGCGCGATCGGCTGCTGGCCATCACCGGTGCGGATACCGTCGAGGCGGCGCTGCATCGGTTCACGCGGCGCGGCGCCATGGTTGCGCCGGTTGGCCCCATGGTCCGCGCGCTGCTCGATGCGGCGGAGCATGGGGATGCGGTTGCCGTCGCGGTCGTCAGAGAGCACGGGACCGGCCTCGGCGCAACGGCCGCCGCCGCCGCACGACGCGTGAACATCGCCGGTTCACCGTACGCGCTTTCCTTCTGCGGCGGTCTGGCGCGGCTCGGGCCTAACGCCCTCACCCGGGCAGCCGAGGATGCGGTCCACGCGGCCGACCAGGCGCCGGCGCTCGTTGCGCCGCGCTGGGAGCCGGCGATCGGGGCGCTCGTCATCGGCCTCACCGCGGCCATGGGGGCGCCGCTGCCCGAAACGGTCGTCGCGCGCCTCGATGCGAGTGCGCCCGATGCCTCGTTGTACGACAGCCTGGACGGCTGAGCACGTTCAGCGCCCGAGCTGCCCCCGGGCCGGGCTGGACGGGCCGAAGAAGAGATCGACCCACTGTTCGAGGAACGGCTTCGGCGTCTCGGCGATGGTCGCGAGCTCCTCGGGGAGCGGTTCCTCGGCGCCTGGCGGGATGATCAGCACCTGCTCACCGGGGACTCCCAGGTTTGCGAGACGTCGCGCTTCCGCGCTGATGTACGCCTCGCTCTGAAGATACCCGAGCTCCTGGCGCAGCCCGGCATTCTCTGACTCGACTTGGGCGATCTCGGCCTGGATCGCCGCCGCGCTCTGCCCGATCTCCCAGTTCGCATATACCTGCCGACCGAACTGGACCGCCACCAGGACCCCGACAATCAAGACGACCACCATCCAGGCCATTCCCCCGCGGGACGCGGGAAGGTGCCATCGCGCCCGCGGGCTGGGCGGCTTCGGAGCAGTGGCGGTGAGGTCGATGCCGGTCATCAGGGAACGAGTCTAGCGGAGGTGGTCCACTCGCCAGCGGCCATGACGGCCTCCACCTCCAGTTCATCGCTCAGGACGACGAGGTCAGCCTGATGTCCGACCTCGATGGATCCGACCCGGTCGCCGATGCCGAGGAGCCGCGCCGGCGTCGTCGATGCTGCCTCGACCGCAGCCGTCATCGGCAGCCCGAGCAAGCGCACTGCCCGGCGAACTGCGACATCCATGGTCAATGTGCTGCCCGCCAGGCTCTCTCCGTCGGCTAGGCGAACCTCGCCCTGCCGCACGAGGACGGTGGCAGAGCCGAGCTGAAACGCGCCGTCCCCCACACCGGCCGCCGCGATCGCGTCGGTGACCAGCGCGATCCGTCGCGAGCCGGCGGCCTCGAAGGCGAGGCGCGCCGTCGCGTCGTGCAGGTGGACCCCATCGTTGATGATCTCGCAGACGACACCGGGATCCGCCAGCGCGGCACCCACCAGGCCGGGCTGCCGGTGATGGAACGGACGCATCCCGTTGAACAGATGCGTGACGAGCGAAGCACCGGCCTCGAACGCGGCGATCGCCTGGGCATGATTCGCGTCGCTGTGCCCCACCGCCACGATGACCCCGGCGGCGACGGCCCGACGAACCAGGTCCAGACCGCCTGGCAGCTCGGGAGCAATGGTGATGACGCGCAGCGTGCCATCCGCCGCATCGAGCAGTCGATCGAACGCGGCCGGATCGGGAGCCAGGAGATGCCGGGGGTCGTGTGCACCGCCCCGACGCGCATTGAGGAAGGGGCCCTCGAGGTGGCTGCCCATGGGCTGCCCGTCAGAGGTGGCGCCGACGCGCGCGACTTCCCGGACGGCGGCAACCCCGGCGAGCATGTCCGCGAAAGGCGCGCTCACGATGCTGGCCAGGCTGCGCGTGGTGCCGTGCGAGAGATGAAAGGAGGCGGCGGAACGAATTTCCGTCGGATCTGACGACAACATCGCGTGACCGCCGCCGCCATGCACATGGAGGTCGATGAAGCCGGGAACGAGCCAGCGCCCGAGGAGCTCATGACGTTGTTCGGCCGCCTCACGGGGTACTGGGCCCGCTCCCACCTCCGAGATTCGGCCACCCAAGATTCTGACCCATCCCGCCTCGCGCACACCGGCAGGCGTCACCACCCGCGCATCGGTCAACAGCATCACAGGGCCAGCATACGAAGGCTGGGCCGTTTCGACATGCGAGCTGTCGCATCGGCTTCGGAAGATTGGAACACCTGTGCTATATTTTTGTCCGAACGAATGTTCGGTTTCAGGTGACACCGATCAAGGAGCGCCGATGCTGACCGCACCGCCAAGCAACGCCGATGAAGCGATCGCGTCCCTGCTCGCCGATCCCTCACTCGCACGTCTGATCACGGCGCACCGCGAATTCGAGCCTCGCGGACCGCGGCACGCACCGTGGCCTCCGGGACTCGACTCCCGGATCGTGGAGGCCTTGCGCGGCCGTCGGATCGAAGCGCCCTACACACACCAGGCCGCGGCCTATTCCGCGGCCAATGGGAGGCGCAACGTGGTCGTGGTCACACCGACCGCGTCGGGCAAGACACTGTGCTACAACCTGCCCGTCCTGGACGCGGTCGCGAAGAATGGCGCGGCTCGGGCGCTCTACCTCTTCCCCACCAAGGCGCTGGCGGCGGATCAGCTGGTCGAGCTGCGCGCCCTTGCGGATGCGGCCGACCTCGGGCTGAAGACCCACACCTATGACGGAGACACGCCGGCCAATGTTCGGTCGGTCGTCAGGTCGGCGGGACAGGTGGTCATCACCAACCCCGACATGCTGCACGCCGCCATCCTTCCGCACCACACCAAGTGGTTCAAGCTGCTCGAGAACCTCGAGTACGTCGTCATCGACGAGCTGCACACGTACCGCGGCCTCTTCGGCAGCCACGTCGCGAACGTCATCCGGCGCCTGCGTCGCATCTGCCGCCATTACGGCGCCGACCCGGTCTTCATCTGCGCATCGGCCACCATCGCCAACCCGCGCGAGCTTGCCGAGCGCATCCTCGATGCGCCGGTCGAGCTGATCGACGACAACGGGGCGCCGTCGGGCCGGAAGCACGTCGTCATCGTCAACCCGCCGGTGGTCAACGCGCAACTCGGCATTCGGTCGAGCTCCCTGTTAACCGGGCAGGGCATCGCCGAGCGGCTCATCCGCAACGGCGTCCAGACGATCGCCTTCGCCCGCTCCCGGACGGCGGTGGAGATTCTGACCACCTATCTGCGCGAGGCGCTGCCCGCGCCGCCCGGCCACCCCTCCCCGATCCAAGGCTACCGCGGCGGTTATCTGCCGAATGAGCGCCGCACCATCGAGGCCGGCCTGCGCGACGGTCGTATCCGCGGCGTGGTCGCCACCAACGCCCTGGAGCTGGGCATCGACATTGGTGGTCTCGACGCCGCCATCAGCGTCGGCTACCCGGGCACCATTGCGTCCACCTGGCAGCAGATGGGGCGCTCCGGTCGCCGAGCCAGCACCAGCCTCTCGGTCATGGTTGCCTCATCGGCTCCGATCGACCAGTTCCTGGCCACGCATCCGGAGTATTTCTTCGATAGTTCGCCAGAACACGGGCGCATCAACCCAGACAATCTGCACCTGCTGCTCGACCACCTCAAGGCAAGCGCCTTCGAGCTCCCGGTGCCCGCCGCCGAACGCTTCGGGCTCGACGAGACGCCGATGCTGCTCGACGTCCTCGAGGAGGATGGCTTCCTGCGCCGGGCCGGCGACGATCGCTATTACTGGAGCCAGGAGAACTTCCCTGCATCCGCCTTCAGCCTGCGATCGGCGGCGCAGGAGAACGTGATCATCATCGACACCACCGGCGACCGGCCGCGAGTCATCGGCGAGGTGGATCTCTTCGCCGCCCCCATGCTCGTGCACGAGCAGGCCATCTACATGCACGCCGCCCGCCAGTTTCATGTCGACCGTCTCGATTGGGACGAGCGCAAGGCCTACGTGCGCGCTGTCGACGTCGACTACTACACCGATGCCGACCTGGGCGTGACGCTCAAGGTGCTCGACGCCTTCGAGGAGCTCCACGGGACCGATGGTGCGCTGCGCGCTCACGGCGAGGTGATGGTCGCCTGGCACGCGACCCTGTTCAAGAAGATCAAGTTGCACACGCACGAGAACATCGGATGGGGACCGATCACGCTTCCAGAACAGCAGATGCACACCACCGGCGCCTGGATCGTGCCGCCGAAAGCCATCGTCGAGCGCTTCGGCCGCGAAACGCTCGACGGAGCGCTCATCGGCTGGGCGCGCGTGGCGCGCTCGGCGGCCGCCTTGCTGCTCATGTGCGATGCGCGTGACATCGGCGTGCTGGCCCAGGCACAGGCCCCGCACACGCTGCGCCCGACGCTGTTTCTGTACGACGCGGTTCCCGGCGGCGTCGGCCTGGCGGAGCGCCTCCACGAGCTGCACCCCGACCTGATCGGGGCCTGTGCGCGGATGGTGCGCGACTGCCCATGCATGGACGGCTGTCCGTCGTGCGTCGGGCCGGTGGCGGAGGTCGGCGTGGATGGCAAGGCAACGTGCGGCGAGCTGCTCGCCGCACTTGCCTGACCGATGCGGACGCTGAACGAACGACTGGCAAACGTCCGTGCCGAGCACGTGGCTCGCCCACCCCAGCGGCCGAGCGACGAGGATCGGCTCAATCGTCTCGCGCGCTGGTTCGACGCGCGCATGGACGTCACACAGAATGGCACCGTCCTGGTCGTCGAGCGCAGCGTTGCAGCATCCGAGGCCACCGTCCAGGCACTTGCTCAGCTCTCACCGGCCGCGTACTTCGATACCGAGACGACCGGACTCTCGACGGGCGCCGGCACGGTCATCTTTCTTGCCGGCGTGGCGCGAGTGTCGGCCGGCCGGATCCGCGTCTGCCAGTACCTGCTGCCGGACTACCCGTACGAGCCGGCCCTCCTGCGCGCGCTGACCGCAGATCTCGCGACAGCGTCGCGCATCGTCACCTACAACGGCCGCACCTTCGATCTCCCGATGCTGGCCGCCCGGCTCACCTTCCATGGCCTGTTCCATGACCAGGCGACACTCCCTCGAACGCACGACGACCTCCTCCCCGACGCACGGCGCCTCTTCCGTCGTCCTCTCGGCGGCGCGCGTCTCGCGGATGTTGAGATCGGCGTGCTCGGCGTGCGGCGAAGCTCGGACTGCCCGGGCAGCGAGGTGCCGGCACGGTACTTCGGCTACCTGCGCGGCGGATCGCCGGACATCCTGGCCGACGTGCTCGATCATAACTTTCAGGACGTCGTCAGTCTCGTCCTGCTCGAGGCGGAGCTGTGGCGACTGCGAGCCGGCGGCTGGCGAAACGCGATGGTTCTCGACCCGCGCGGCATGGCGCTCGAGCTGCTTCGTGCCGGCGCAGTGGACGACGCGCTCGAGCTCGTGGAAACCGCGCAGGCGGTGACCAGCGATCCGGCGGAGGCTACTGCACTCCGACGCGTCGCCTCGCGACTTCTCATCGCGCTGGGCCAGGTGGATCGGGCAGAGCAGCTCTGGACGCTCGGAACACGGCGGGCGTCGGTCGATGCCGCGGGTGCCTGGATCGAGGTTGCTCGCATCCGCGAGCGCCACCGTGGGGATCTTGCGGGCGCCATGGCTGCGGCCGCGGCCGCGTCACGCGTGCTCGACATCGCCTTCGCGCTGGGCCGCGGAGGATCGATCCAGGAAGTCGGTCGCACCCGGATCGCGGTCGAACGTCGCCTGCGCCGGCTGCGCCGCTGGGTTGCCGCCGCCGAGCGTCGCGCCATCCGCGAGGCGCGCCATCGGCGGGTCGCCTGAGCGAGGTCCGGTATCTCGAGGACCGGGTGCCGGAGTCGCGCACCGGGGCGCCCTCAGTCGGGCCTTCGCGCCTCGAGCACGCTGATCACGCGTGCGGTGGCAAGATCCGCGGCCGCCAGCGGCGTCGCGCCGCGGGCAAGGTTGACGGCCAGACCGGCGCCGAACGTGTCGCCGGCCCCCACGGCCGAGACGCCAGAGACGACGCGCCGCGGGACGCTGGCCACGACCCGATCCTGGGCCGGATCGTCGAGCAGATATCCCTCGGTGCCGAGCGTCACCACCACGATCGGCCTGGAGCCGGCAAGGTTCCGCAGCTCCGCGGCTTGCGAGAATGGGTCGCCGGGAGACTCCACAAGGTCTTCGGTGCTGACGACGATCGCATCGGCCTCGGCGATCACACGCCGCTGCTCGGCCGACAGCACATCGAGCCCGAGCGGCATGACCTCCTGCCCCTCCGCGAGCCATCGAAGCCAGCCCTGGATGAGCAGGATCACCCGGCCCGGCCGCAACTGCGCTCGCAAGGCATCAACCAGCTGGGCGCTGACCTCATCGGCGATCGGCGCAACGAGCGCCACGTCGGGCGGCTTCAGGTGGTCCAGACCGCTCGCCTGGATCGGTGCCGATCGGGCGTGGAGCAACAGCACGCGCACTCCGCCGCGCTCCTCGTGCCGGTAGGCGGTCGTGTACGGCGAACGCTGGTGTACCAGGCTGCCGAGACCGCGCAGCCGCGCCAGTCCGTCGAGGGCTGAGGGCTCATCACCAGCGACCGTCACCGTGGTCAGACGAGCACCCTCGGAGCGACCGGCAAGGCCGGCGTGCAGGACTGAGCCCCCAGGGGCAACCGAGCCATCGGTGAATTGATCGATCGTCAGGCCGCCCACGATCAGCATCTCGGTCATCGGTCTATCATCGGCTGATGCCACTCTTCTTCTACGAGCTCCACGAGGGCGCGACCGACCTCATGACCGATGCGCTGCTCGGTTCGGAGCGCGACCATACCCCAGAGGACTTCATCTCGATGGTGCGCGCGGCGCGTGCCGCGATCATAGATACCTTCGAAGAGGACACGCTGGTCGAGGCGATCGCCCGTGAGCTGGAGCGAGGCCACGGCTTCACCTACATCAGCGACGAGAAGCTGCGGGCCAGCATGAGCGTCGGAATGGCGGACGAGGACACGTATCTGGTGGAACAGAGCGATGAATTTCGCAGCATCGTCGCCGAGCTGGAACGCTCTGATCATCGCTGAGGAACGATGGAATTCGTAGAGTATATACCTATATACTGTACGACCTGGACGAGCGTCAGCGCGCCACGTTGAAGAGAATCTGGAGCACGTCGCCGCCCTTGACCTCGTATGCTTTGCCCTCCTGGCGGAGCAGACCGCGCTTGCGGGCCTCCACCATCGAGCCACAGTCGAGCAGCTCGCCAACGCCGATCACCTCCGCTCGGATGAAGCCGCGCGCCAGGTCCGAATGGATCGCGCCCGCAGCGTCCACGGCGCTTGACCCGGTTCGCAGCGTCCAGGCGCGGCACTCGTCCTCACCGGCGGTGAAGAAACTGAACAGGCCCAGCAGGGCGTAGGTGAGACCGATGACCCGGCCACGTGACGGCTCCGCGATTCCCAGATCATCCATGAAGAGCCGAGCGTCCTCAGCGGGCAGCTCGCCGATTTCGGCCTCGATCTGCCCGGCGAGCGCCGCGACATCGGAATGTGGCTGCGCATAGCGACCTCGTCCGGACGCCTCGAGGGCGGCGGCTTCCGGGAGGCGCCCATCGTCGATATTGAGAACGACCAGCACCGGTTTCTGGGTCAGGAACCGATAGCCGCGCAGGAGGAACTCTTCCTCGGCGGTCAGGCCGTACGACCGAATCGGCTTGCCATCTGACAGGTGCGGCTCGATGCGCTCGAGGACCTCCAGCTCGCGCTGCGCGAGCTCACGCTCCGCCTGCGAGCCATGACGTCCCTGGGTCTTCAACTTCTCGACCCGCTTTTCGATGACCGTGAGGTCGGCGACGGTGAACTCGAGGTCGAGATCGTCCACGTCACGCCAGGCGTCCATCGGGATCGGACTGGTCGGATCGTCGAAGGCGCGGACAACATGAACGAGGGCATCTGCATTCCGGATCTGGGCAAGCACGTCCGGATTCACGGTGCCCTCGCGAGCTGCGCCGGCGGGAATGGCGACGTCGACGTAGGTGACGTCCGCGTACGTCGTCTTCTTCGGCTTGAACAGCGCCGATAGCTGATCGACGCGCTCGTCAGGCACCTTCACGACGCTGACGTTGGGTGCGGCGCGTGCGCCGGAGAAGCCACCGGTCTCAGCATGGCCGCCGGTGAGGGCGTTGAACACGGTCGTCTTGCCGCTGCCGGGAAGCCCGACGATGGTGACCTGCATCAGGGGATCAGTAACCGGCCGCGAGGTCGACGACGTTGCTCATCGCGTCGCCCGCCCGGAATGCGCGCAGGTTCTCGACGAACAGGTCCACGGTCCGTTCGGCGACGCGGTCCGATGCCCAGCTGGTGTGGGGGGTGATGATCAGGTTCGGCGTGTCGTAGAGCGGCGACTCCGGGGAGAGCGGCTCCTCACCGAAGACGTCAAGGACGGCGCCGCCGATCCACCCCGATTGGAGTGCGCGTCGCAGTGCAATCTCATCGATCAGCCGGCCCCGCGCGATGTTGATGAGCCAAGCGTCCTCGCGCATCTGCGACAGCTGCTCGGCGCCGATCAGCCCGGCAGTCTCGTCCGTCAACGGGGCCGCCACGACCACGATATCGCTGGCCCGCAGCACCTCGTCGAGGTCATCGAGCCCGTGGAGCTCAACGTTCGGCGCGTCTGCAGCGCCGCGTTCCGGGTGCCGCCGAGTGGCAACGATCCGGGATTCGAACGGGGCCAGCAGTCGACCAAGCTCGACTCCGATGCTGCCGTACCCCACGATTCCGATGGTCAGCTGGGAAAGCTCACGTCCACGCAGCGGCTGCCAGGTCCGCTCGCGCTGGAGCTCGAGCAGCTGTGGCAGGCGGCGGCAGATTGCCAACGACATCATCACCACGTACTCCGCGATCGGCCGGCTGAACACGCCCCGGGCGTTCGTGACGATGAGGCCACGCTCGCGCACCACCGGCGTGGTCACGCGGTCGACGCCCGCGGCGGCCGAGTGGATCCAGCGCAACCGTGACGATCGCGTCACCACATGGTCGAGCACGGATGCGGGGACCGAGCCAAGCAGGAGAACCTCTGCATCGTTCAGAACCGACTCGTCGGCATCGCCATGGATGCGGCCGTCGGATGCAATCCGCGCACAGCGCACGCCGTCGACCGACTCGATGCGGCTGACGAGCTCGCGCGGGAGCGGCGCCCCGAGAATCGGCGTGGCCAGGACGGTGAGTGCCGTGCTCACGGTCAGGAGCCGGCCCCCTCGACGCGAGCGATCCAGCGATCCGGTGCACGGATCTCGTCCAGCGACGGAAGCATCTCCGGGCCGCTCCACACGCGGTTCAGGAACTCTCGGCCGCGATCGGCGATGACGCGATCGGCGAAGCGCTCCCCCGCCGCGTACTGCTCCATCTTGAGATCCAGCCCGGTGAGTCGCATGATCGCGCGCTCGACGGCGCCTCGCCGTTCGCCGCGACGCTCAAAGCGGTCGTGCAGCTCGGCGAACCCGGGCAGGATACGGGCACCGGCCGCGTTCATGACATGGTTCGAGTAGCCCTCGAGGAGCGACATCAGCGCCTGGGTTCGATTGAAGGTGTCGCGCTGCCTCGGCGTGAGGATGCGCTCGATCCAGTGGCCCTCGCCGCCAGTGATCGCCTCCCGCACGCGGCCGACCAGGCCGCCGGACTCGGCAGCCAGCTGCTCGACCGTCTCGGCGACGAGCCCGGCAAAGTAGGGCCGTAACCAGGCGTGCGCTTCAAATTCGAAGGCGTGGGTCGCCTCGTGAAGCGCGATGAAGGTTCGGAACTCATCGCGTGGGACTCGCATTGCCGCGGCGGTCGCGACGATGTTGGGCTCGACGAAATGAAGTCGGCCACGCGTCGGCCCGGCGGCCAGCAGGCTGACATCGTACTGACCGAGAACCTTGCGGCCCAGGAACGCCAGCATGAATCCGAGCTGCTGGTTGCCCACCGATCGATTCACCCAGCGCGAGACGGCACGGCCGGTGGTATCGGGCCCTTCCTGGCCAGCCAGCAACGTCCGCTCGATGCGCTCGAAGAGGACTTTGAAGGTCGCCAGGTTGACGTCGACCCACTGGAGGCGATCGACGACTGCCGGCGTCTCCAGTGCGGCGGGCAGATCGGAACCGATCTCCTCCGCCACGATGGGCTCGATCCGCAGGAGCGTGGCCCGATAGAACGCCTCGGCCTCGGCGCGCTGCGCTGCAGGCAACGGAGCAGCCGCTTCGGCAAGCCGCCGATGCGCGATCTGGCGGACCGCCTCCCAATCGATCAGCCTCGTGCCGGCGCGACGCACGATCTCCCGCGAGGCGACGCTCGCTCCGAACGCCAGCAGGCCGCCGACCACAATGCCCGCTCCGAGACGGTTGGAATGTTTTGACATGCCGGTCAGTCTAGGGGAACAGCGCTCGCGCGCCCGATGCGGGCGGCCTCGACGTCCGGCAGCTGAGCGCCAAAGAGCCGTGACGCAACGCTCACGAACGCCCGAACGTCACCGGTCGTCGCGACCCGGTGACGAGCGGCGACAGCCGGATCCGCGCGGCAGCCGAGAGCATCGAGCAGATCCTCGACCGCAAGGGATGTGGTGAGCGCCGAATCGACCACGGCCACACCGTCGCCGACGATGCTCTCGATCACCGGACGCAGGAGGGGATAGTGGGTGCAGCCGAGGAGGAGCGTATCGATTCGAGGCCCGGCGGCGAGAAGGGGCTCCAGGTACGCGCGAAGGACCGATTCGGCGCGCCGACCCTCAAGGATGCCGGCCTCCACCATCGGGACCAGCTCCGGGCACGCCAGCTGGGCAACGTTCGTTCGGGGAGCGGCGTCAACGATCGCATCGGGATAGGCGTCCGATTCGACCGTCCCGGCCGTGGCGATGACGGCCACCCGTGCGCTGCGCGTCGCCGCCGCGGCGGCCACCGCACCCGGCCGAACGACACCGATCACCGGCACCGCGGAGCGGGCGCGAACGATGTCCAGGGCCCGCGCGGTGGCGGTATTGCACGCCAGCACGAGCAGTTTCACGTCCTGGTCGAGGAGCCAGTCGACTGCCTCGAGCGTGAACGTCCTCACCTCATCCGCCGGCCGCGGACCGTACGGCGCCCGTCCGTTATCACCGAGGTAGATGGTCGATTCGTCTGGGAGCCGGCCGCGCAGTTCCGAGAGAACTGTGAGCCCGCCCACCCCGGAATCGAATACGCCGATGGGGCGTGGGTCACGCCGTGTCGCGGCCGGGAGGCTCAGCGCTTCACCAGCGCGGGCGCGCGTTCTCGGAGATGTGCCGCGAGCGAATCGGCGATGCGTCTGACTCCCTTCGCGATCGGCGCATCCGGGCTCGAGACGACGAACGCGATCCCTTCGTTGTTGGCCTGAAGCACCAGGCGTCCGTCCGACACGATCTCAAAGTCGATCTTGGAGCCCACCGCCTCCTCGACATCGGCCTTCTCGAATCCGCCCGAGGCGTCCGACCGGTTCATCACCGTAGCCAGCTTGGACGACGGATAGCCGATGGCGGCGAATGTCTCCGCGGACATCGCCAGGCTGCGAATCGCCATGGCGTCGTAGGTGAGGATCTGAAGGATCAGGTCGGCCGAGTCGAGGAACACGAGCACGTCATCGGACAGTGCCGCGCGCGTGTCGATGATGACGAACTCGTACAGCTGCCGCAGAAGCGAGAGCACCTTCTCGATGTCGCGCGTGGTCACCATCTCCGCCATCTCGACGCGCGGCGGCGCGAGCAGGATGTCGATCCCGGACGGATCTCGCCAGACGACGTCCGCGACGTCGGATTCCTTGATCCGATCCGTTGGCAAATTGACGATGCTCGGCGCCACGGCCGGCACCCGGAGCAGCCCGCGCAGGTCGCTGAACTGGAACGAACCGTCCACGAGACACACCCGATGCTCCTGGCCGAGCGCAACCGCGAGGTTGTACGCGAGGGTCGTGCGACCAACCCCACCCTTCGGGCTGAAGAGCGTGACAACCAGCGAGCCGGCCCGCGCGGACTCCACGGCGCGCGTCTCCCCCACCTTGCGAATCATGGTGGTCAGGTCGAAGCCGCTGAACGGCATCTTCAGGACAGCATCGATGCCGCGTTCCGAGTCCTCGCGCACCGGGTTCTGCGGAACGGTGAGCATGATGATCCCGACCTGTGGGTCAGCTCGACGAATCTGCTCGGCCACCTGCTGCCCGCTCACGCGACCCTGCAGGAGCGCGTCGACAATGACCACGTCCGGACGCATCTCGCTCACGCTCAGAACCGCGCGATCGCCGGCGGTCACGACGTCGAGCATCTTGATCTGAGACTGGGCTTGAAGGAGCGCGCGCACGTGCGACGCGACTTGAGGAACGTCCTCCACTACGAGGAGCCGGATCTGTTCGCCTGCCATCCCTACTCCTTGCCCGGATCAGCCGTCGTCGGTCGTGCCATGACGATACAGCGTTCGCTGTCCTGCTCGAGCGGGTCGAGGTCGTGGGACCCGAGAACCGATTCGACCACCAGCCCCGCCTCGGTGGCGAGGGCCACCAGCGCCGTGGGTGATGGATACCAGAGCCGGAAGCTGGCCGGCAGCCTGGCTATCGTACCATCGGCCCGCACCACGTCAGTGAGCGTTGCGTACGACACCCGAAGACCCTCTGGCGCCTCCCTGCGCTCCAACTGACTCCTGCGCACGACGCGGCGACCGTGATCGGCCATCTCCCAATCGAGGCTCAGGGGCAGGTCGTGCGGGGGCAGTCCTCCCGGACCAAGCGTATCGATCACCAGGACGCCGTCCACGGCCAGGAGCCGTCGAGCAGTGAGGAGCGCGCGGAGCGCTTCCTCCGGCCCGTCCAGATGAGCGACGACACCGGCGAGCACGGCGAGCGCAAAGCGATCATTGCGCGCGACGCGCCGGACGTCCTCCACGGCCAACTCGATTCGGCCACCGGCCATGGCGACGCGGAGGTGCTCGTCCCGGTCGATCCTCGCTTCAGCACGCTGGAGCAGCGCCGGGGAGCCATCGATGCCCACGATGCGGTGTGCGCCGCCCGCGAGCATCGGGCCGAAGAGACGCCCAGACCCGCAGCCGAGATCGATGGTCGAACCTGGATGGCGACGAGCCATCTCGCGATAGAACCCGATATCGCTGTCGATCGCGTCGTGCTCGAGATCGTAGATCTCGGCCAGCAGCATCGCATCGGCCGGCTGGCCGCCGAGAATGTCGCTCAGGCGTCCCGCCTCCTGCCGCCCCCCTGCTCTCGCAGCTGCGCCCATGCCTGCTCCACCAACTCCGGGCCCGATAGCACCTCAACGGCGGAGGCAGCGAGGATGCGGATCGCGCGGGGCAGCATCTCGTCGCCGTCCGGCCCGCCGGCGTGAGCCGCGAACTCATGGGAATGGCCGGGCGTTCCCGGCGGGGCGATGGCCATGTACGGATGAATTGTCGGAAGCTCGTGGCTGACGTTCGTCATGTCCGTGCTGCCGGCGTTGGGGTCGGTCGGCCCATCGGTCAGTCCAGCATCCGCAAGGTGTCGGCGCCAGACATCGAGCAGGGTCGGATTGTTCAGCATCGTCCGACACCGTGTCACGGAATCCTCCGTGACCTCGACCGTGCAGCCGGTCGCCGCGGCGGCGGCATTGGCCATGGTGCCGAAGCGCTCGATCATCGCCTCGAGATCCTCGTCGACCGGCGTGCGCAGGTACCAGCGCCCGCGCGTCTCGTCGGGCACGATGTTCGGCGCCGCGCCCCCGTGGGTGATGATGCCGTGCACGCGCTCGCCGGGCTTCAGATGCTGGCGCCACTGGCTGATCATCGTGTAGAGCAGCACGATCGCGTCGAGCGCATTCTTGCCGAGCCATGGATCGCCGCTGGCGTGCGCGAGCTTGCCGCGGTACGTGACACCAACCTCGGTGATGGCCAGGGCGATGACCTCCGAGCTCGTGTTGTCAGCCGGATGGATCTGGAGGCAGACGTCGACGTCGTCGAAGACGCCGGCATTGATCAGGTACACCTTGCCATTTCCGGCCTCCTCCGCCGGCGTGCCGATGAAGCGGATCTCGCCGTCGAAGTCGCGCCCGAGAAACCGCGCCGCAACAATCGCCGCGCCGGCGCTCGAGGAGCACATCAGGTTATGGCCGCATCCGTGCCCGACATCCGGCAGTGCGTCGTACTCGCCGGCAAACGCGACCACGTGCCCCGCGGCGCGTCCCTGCCATCGGGCGACGAACGCAGTCTCGAGTCCTCCGGCGCGGCGTTCGATTTCGAAGCCATGCCGCTCGAGCAGTGCCGCGGTCCACGCCGAAGCCTGCCGCTCCTCGAACGCGATCTCCGGATTGGCATGCACGCGATGCGACAGCTCGAGCGCCTCCGGCAGCACCTCCGCGACGAGCTCTTCGAGCCGATCCGCCGGAATGGACATCGACGTCGTTCCTCCACTACTGATCCCGCCGGGAGAAAAACCACTCGATCACGCCCGCGAGGATGATGACGAAGATCGCGATCGGGGCGCTCAATGCACCGCCGAGACGCAGGCCGGCGACCGTGGCCACGAACAGTCCGATGATGATTCCCCGCCGCGCGGCTCGCCCCCACGCCCCACGATAGACGATGCGGCGGCGCGACATGATCTCGCCGAGGAACGCGAACGGGGTCACCAACAGTGCCGCGGTCAGTGATGCCAGGCCCACCACGACCACGCGGTTGCGGGCGACATCGGCGCAGGCCTGAACCTCTGTCTGCTGCGGGCACACTGAACCTGCCACGGCGACGAGCAGCACTGCGGCGAGGATGCCCGCGGCGATCAGGGCGGCGACCGCGAGCCGGTGTTCGCCGGTCACCGTGACGCGTCGGGGCAGATCTCACGAAACGGGCAATAGCCGCAGCGCATGGCGCTCGGTGTGGCCTCGAAGCTGCGTGCGCGGATGCCGGCTGCCGCGTGCCCGATCTGCTCCTGCGCCTTCTCGAGACGCTTTTCGGTTGGCTCGGAGCGACCGACCATGCCGGACTCGAGAAAGTGCAGCGCAAGCTCGTCTGGGAGGGCACCGTGCTCCGCCTCGTGCGCGAGTGCGTAGATCGACAGCTGCAGCGATTCCCTGGAGCGCCGATTTGCGGTCGGAAGGTCACGCACATCGCTCGACTTGTAGTCGGTGACGACGACGCGCCCGGCAACGTCACGATCGACGCGGTCATAGCGTCCGCGCAGCCGATCCCTGCCGAATGCGACGGTGAACTCACGCTCGACCGCCGTCGGCTGCGCCGGATCCCGTTGCTGCTCGTCCCAGAAACGTGCGATCACCTCGTGGGCCGCGCTCCGACGAGCCTCCTCGTGGGCGCGGGTCAGGAAGCCCACCGATTCCCAGCTGGCGTCCAGTGCGGCGTGCAACTCCTCGATGGCCATGCTGCCGCCGGCCATCTGGCGACGATGGTAGGCCTGCACGGCCGCATGCAGCGCACGCCCGTAGACCATCTGGTGCGATGCCGGCGTCGGAATGCGCACCACATGCCCGTATCGATACTTGGCCGGGCACTCAAGGTAGTCATTGATCTGCCCGAAGCTGAGCATCAGCGGGCGCTCGCCAAGGCGCGGTTTCGACGCGGGGCTGGCAGGCGCAGTCGCCGAGGTCTGATGACGAGCAAGCTTCTCGAGAAGCGCCGGCCGGATCGTCTCCACCGCGGTCGCCGGCGGCAGGTCGAGCGCCTCGGCCACGAAGCGGCTGACGCCACGGGAGGTGCGGCCACCATAATCCTGCGCGGAGCTCAGCACGAGCTCCTCCCGCGCACGGGTCATGCCGACGTAGAAGAGTCGACGTTCTTCAGCGACGTGCTGATCCCCGTCCGGCGCCGGCCCGCTGAGTAGGGCGTCGGGCAGCTCCAGTGCATCGCGCCGATCGCGCCCCGGGAAGCGATCGTCGACGAGACCGACCATGAAGACGACGCCGAACTCGAGCCCTTTCGCCTTGTGATACGTCAGCACGTGAACCGCGTCACCCTCGTCGGGATCAACATCCGCCGTTGACGGATCGTCGCCGGTCTCGATGAGCGTATCGAGCTGCGCCACCAGGAACGGAAGACGATCATCGCGCAGCAGGCTTCCCTGCCGCCGCACGATCTCGAAGAAGCGCGCCACGTTGGCGAGCCGCTCCTCCCCGGTTTCGCGGCCCTCGTGCGCGAGGCGCGCCAACCAGCCACTGGCCGTGATGAAATGGTAGAGCAGCTCGCCACTGCTCTTCTCCGTGCTCATTGCCCGATGCGCCTCGAGGCTGCCGAGCAGGCGCTGCACGACCTCGATCGCGCGGGGGGCGAACGGCGAACGCTCCGGGTCGGAAACCGCATCGGCCAGCGCGACCGCCAGGCTGCTGCGTCGTCGGCGCGCATTCGTGAGCGCCAGGGTCACGTCGGACGCCGCCAGGCCGAAGATTTCGCTCGTCGCAAGGTCGTACAGGCTGACCGAGTCATCGGGATCATTCACGGCCCGCAGGAAGCTGATGAGGACCCGCACCTCGGGCTGACGATACAGCCCGGCGGTGCCGCTGAAGCGCCACGGGATGTGCGCCATGTTGAGCGCGCGAAGGTACGGATCAGCGTCGCGATTGCCACGAACCAGGACGGCGTGGTCGCCCGCTCGGCGCCCGGTGCGGACAGAGGCGCCGATTCGGTCCGCCACCAGGTCTGCCTCATCCGAGCCGGTCGCGAACGTGAGCAGGTCAATCGGCCCCGCGGCGGGTTCCGGGCGATCGAAGCGGAGGCGCGCGCGCAAGCGCTTGTCAAGACCCTCCCGGGCCTCGAGCCGATCGGGATTGTTGTGCGTGATCAGCCGATGCGCCGCGTCCAGGATCGGCTGCCGGCTGCGGAAGTTGTCGACCAGGACGACGCTTGTCGCCTTCGGATACGCGTCGCGGAACCCGAGGATGTTGCCGAGCGCCGCGCCACGGAAGCGGTAGATGCTCTGGTCGTCATCACCGACCACCGTGACGTTGCCATGCGGCTGAGCCAGGAGTCGCACGATCTCCCATTGTGCATGGTTCGTGTCCTGGAACTCGTCGACCAAGATGTAGCGATAGCGCGCCCGCTCTTTCTCGAGCACGGCCGGGTGGTCACGCAGCAGTCGGAGCGCCAGTCCGACCTGGTCGCCGAAGTCGAGCCGATCGGTCGTGCGCATCAGGCGCTCGTAGGCGGCGTAGGCGGCGGCGAGCTCCGCGTGGCGAGCCGCCTCCTCGACAACAGCGGCATCGTCCGCCTGCTCGGCCGCACGCCGCTGGAGGTCCGCTGCCACCGCGAGATAGCTCGCAGGCGTGATGTCCTCGTCGCGCAGCCGACTGATGAGCGTCACGAGCGCCGAGAGAAAGCGCGTGGGGTCGCCGAGCGGGCGGTATCGGTCCAGCGGCAGCTCGAAGAGGTGCTCGCGCAGCAGGATGATCTGCTCCGCCCTGGAAAGAACCGTTGACCGATCCGACAGGCCGGCCTCCAGCGCATGCTCGCGCAGCAATCGATCCCCGAACGCGTGGAACGTGCTGATGGCCGCGTCGGTCTGGCCGTACGGCACCAGGCGGTCGACGCGCTCCACCATCTCGAGCGCTGCCCGATCAGTGAAGGTCAACGCCAGGATCTCCGCCGGCAGGGCCCGTTTTTCGGCGATCAGCCAGGCGATGCGACGCGTGATGACGGTAGTCTTGCCCGTCCCGGCGCCCGCCACGATGAGGAGCGGTCCGCGGGTATGGGTGACCGCCTTCCGCTGCCGCCCGGTGAGGTCGGCGAGGAGAGGCGGCTGAAGTCGGAGATGCGCGCGGCGCGGGCGCGGCGATGTGGCCAGCTCCTCGAAGAAAGGCAGCTGATCGGGGGATGGGACGACCGTAGGCACGTCGCCGATGGTAGCGGAGGACCGATTCACTCCGCGGTTATCAGCCGCTTACCGGACAGCTCGTCTGTCGCGCTGCGGACGAGGCCTGTATCGCGGTCGAGTTGCCTGCGGGCCGTGGCTCGCGGCGATGATGGCCTCGGCGTGACGGCGCGTGGTCCGCAGCTCGTCGCGGAGGCGGCCGATCGAGATCGTGCCCGGCATTCCCGCAACGCGGACGCGCAGCGCCGACCAGACATCCGCCGGGTAGTCGATCCCGGGCGCGATCTGACGCAGCTGCCCCCCGGCGCGCAATTGGTCGATCACCGTCGGGGGAATGCCGAGACGGCTGGCGATGCCGTCGACGCGGGGCGGTGTTGCACCAGCCGCGCGCAGGCCGTCCAGCAGCGTGCTCACCCGTTCCGCCATCTCGGGGGCGAGTCCGGTCTCCGCATCGGCGAGGCGAACCCGTCGCCCGTTGCGGACAAGTGTCCCGGCCGTGACGAGGTCATCGATGACGCGCCGCAGCTCAGCCTCTCCAAGGTCGAGCTGCGCACCTCCGCGATGCCGGCTCGGCGGTCGTCGTTCCGCGAGCTCCGAAACTCGGGAGACGAGCCCATCCATGCGCAGGTCGACCGAGAGCGGCTGCTCGCGGTGGAACCGGCGAAGTGCGAGAAGGACGAGGCGCTCCGCCACGTGACGCTGGTCGGGGTCGATTGCCCCGATGGTCACCCCGGACGCGTCCCCTCGACCGCGATCCGGATGGCCTGCGACTCCTCGTCCGACAGGTTGTGCGGCGATCCCCCGTCCGCGACCGGCTTGGCGAATATGCGCGTGTTGGTCCGTCCGTGCAGGCTGCTGAGGACGATCCCGTCGCGCTGATCATCAAGGAGCGCGATCGCGAAGCTCTGATCGGAGCCGGTGTCATCGAACGGGTTGTATCGGACGAGGCCGATATGTTGAAGGCTGCGCCGCGTCCGCTGGTCCATGACCGAATGCATCGCCTCCATCTCGTTCATGCGCTCACCCGCGCGAACCGCCTGCTCGGCGCTTCCCACCAATCGATCGTGGAGCGTGCCGCCGTCCTGGTCACGCACGAGTTCGCGATAGGTACGCACCGCTCGCCCGATGCGCGTGCTCTGGACGAGGAAGCCGATCACAAGCAGCAGGACGAGACCGACGAGCACGCCGAAGGCGATTGCCAGGTTGTCGGTGAGCAGACGGTTGAGTTCGGGCATCGGATCGGCGGTATCATAGCCGTCCCGCGGTCTCCCACCCGGCCGCGGCCTGCCGTTCGATCACGCATGAAACGAGGTACCGATGGCCCGCCGAGTCGGAAAGGCCGCCAGCCGCAAGGCCCGCCAGCGCAACGTTCCGCGCGCGCCGCGTCGCGACGCCACGCCCACGGCGCCGCAGGGCCCCCTGGACCCGGCGATCGCGGTCCCTCCGGTCGGAACGCCCGATGCGCGTGCGGCGATCTCGCTCGATCCACCGCGCCGTGTCTCCGGCCCCAGCGCCGCGGGACAAGGCTCGACGCTCACGACCCGGGAACGCGCCGAGTATCACTACGTCGAGCGCGACCTGCGCAACATCGGCATCCTGACCGCGGTGATGGCGGTCCTGCTGGTCGTCGCCTGGATCGCATTCTCGGCGCTTAACCTCACAGGCTGATTCGCCTAAACCAAGTGCGACGGGGTGGTGGCCATCAAAGGCGGAATCCACCCTCCGGTGCGTTGACCCTCGATACTGGATCTAGATTGGATCCAACGATGGCGTCCCGCGTCTGGATCAGAGCGGGAGGCACACGACGGAGCCTGGCACCCACCGAGGTGGACGCCAGGCTCCGTCAACACGTTGTCAGCCTTCGGCCAGCAGAGCCTCGAGGCGGTCGTAGGTCTCAATCGCGCCGCCGACCATGCCGGTCGCCAGGGCACCTTCGAGGATTTCAGGCGAACCCATGTGCGAGATGACCGTCATCTTCGTTTTTCCGTCGATCTCCTCGAAGGTGACGGTCTCCGGGCCGCCCTGCGGGCCGACGCCCTCGACGTCGAACATGAAGGTCCACTTGATGCGCGTTGGCGGTTCGATCTCGAGGAACTCCCCGTAGAACGTCACGTCGTCGCGATCGGGGGCCGCGCTGACGTACCGCCACGCGCCGCCAACGCGAACGTCCATTTCGGCGATGGTGGTCGTGGTGCCATGGGGACCCCACCAGCGCGGAATGAGGTCGGGCTCGGTGAATGCCTTCCAGAGTTGGTGACGCGGCGCGTCGAACGTGCGCTCATAGATGAGGTCGCCGCCCTCCGAGTAGACGGTCGTCGTTTCGGTGCTACCCCGGTCGATTCGTGTCGCGGTCATCGTTGTCTCCATTTCGGTGCTCCTTGTCCCGTACGTCGTGGAGATAGGCGTCCAACCGTTCGAGGCTCTCCTCCCAATGCCGGCGGTACTCACCGACCCAGTCGTTGATGTCACGCAGCGGGCCTGCCCGCAGCCGGCGCGGCCGCCACTGCGCCTGGCGACCCTGCTCGATGAGCCCGGCCCGCTCGAGCACTCGCAGGTGCTTTGAGATCGCGGGTTGGCTCATGTCGAAGGGAGCGGACAGGTCCTTGACCGATGCCTCGCCAGTGGCGAGACGGGCCAGGATCGCCCGCCGGGTCGGATCGGCAAGGGCGGCGAACGTCGTGCTGAGGGAGTCGGGCTCGTGCATGTCCATCACTTTTAGGTTATATAACCTGTAGGTACTATACCGGGATATGCGGCGGTGTCAAGGCGCTCCTGCCAGGTCGCGTGTACGCCCATCCGACACGCGGCACTGGTACGACTTCATCGATGTCAGTGACCGAGTTCGGGGGTGGAGCGCCTCCCGCTGACCGCAGCTACTCGATGTCGCCGCGGCGGCCCCGACGCTGCTCCAATCGACGACGTCGAAGGCGCTGGAGGCGCTCCCCGATCTTCAGCTCGAGTCCCTCCTCGGAGGGCTCGTAGAAGACGCGGCCAATCAGCCCATCGGGCAGGTACTCCTGGTCGACATCGGCGTCGTCATAGTCGTGCGGATAGAGGTAGCCCTTTCCGTAGCCCTGCTCACGCGCCAGGCGCCGATGCGACGATGGTCGCAGGTGCAGCGGCACGGGGAGCCGGCCATGCTCCTGTATCTCGGCGAGTGCGGCGAAGTACGCCGCCCCTGCGCGGTTGGATTTCGGCGCGGATGCCACGTACGAGGCAGCCTGCGCCAGGGCGTACTGCGCCTCGGGCAGGCCGATCATTTCCACCGCGGCCATGGCTGCCACGGCGACCTGGAGCGCGCGCGGATCGGCATTGCCCACATCTTCGGACGCCGCGATCACGATTCGGCGCGCGATGAAGGTCGGGTCCTCCCCCGCCGCAACCATCGACGCGCACCAGTACAGCGCCGCATCCGGATCGTTGCCACGCATGCTCTTGATGAAGGCCGATGAGGCCTCGTAATGCTGGTCGCCGACGCGGTCATAGGACAGAAGGCGCTGCTGGGCAGCCTCGGCGACGCCCTCCGGGCCGATGATCACGTCATCGTCGAGGACGCCGGCTGCCGCATCCAGAATATTGAGCGCACTGCGCGCGTCGCCACCGGCCAGGTCGAGCAGCGTCGCCCGTCCTTCCTCGCTGAGACCGACACGGCCGGCCAGCCCGTGGTCAGCATCGGCGAGGGCGCGGTCGACGATTGCGCCAAGCGCATCGGTGTCCAACGGCTCCAGGCGGTAGACCCGCATCCGTGACAGGAGCGGCGAGTTGATCTCGTAGTACGGATTTTCGGTGGTCGCGCCGATGAGGGCGATGGTGCCGTCCTCGACGTGCGGGAGGAGCGCGTCCTGCTGGCTCTTGTTGAACCGATGCAGCTCGTCGATGAAGGCGACGGTGCGACCGCCGGCCTCGCGCAGCGCCTTCGCCTCGGCGACGAGTGCACGCACATCGGCCACGCCGGAGCTGACCGCCGAAAGCTGGCGCCATGTGCCGCCGGATCGGTCGGCGAGCAGGCGGGCCAGGGTCGTCTTCCCCGACCCCGGCGGACCCCAGAGCACCATCGAGGGCAGGTGGCCCGGCTTCACGACCCTCGTGAGCGCCCCATCGTCACCGATGAGGTGGCCCTGCCCCACGAACTCGTCCAGCGTCCGCGGCCGCATGCGGGCGGCGAGCGGTGCTCCTCGCGGGGCATCGGCGCTGAACAGCTCGTCGGACGCGTTGATCCGGGGCGGGCGGCGCGGCATCGCTCGATTATGCGGGACGGCATCCGGGCATTTCACTCTTTGGATCAGCGTGGGAGAATTGCGTCATCGGTCGGTCGCGCTTGACCGATCAAGGCAAAGGCGTCCGCCCAGGAGGTTCCATGGACGACGGCATGTACGTCTCCGTCTCGCGACTCCGGGTCGAAGTCCACCAGGTGGATCGGCTCATCAACGCCTTCCGCGCCCGCGCGGGCCTGGTCGACGCATTCCCCGGATTCATGGGTCTCGAGGTGTGGCGATCGGAGCGGAGCCCCGGTGAGGTGCTCATGGTCAGCCGATGGCGGGCACGCGGCGACTTCACGGCCTACATGAAGAGCGATGCGCACCGACGTTCCCATGACCGGATCCCGGCGGACCTCCAGGACGCGATCAGGCTGGAGCGGCTCGACCATGTCACCGGCTACGACGTGATGGCGCGATGAGCGCACCGGTCCCCACCACCGACCCCGGCTTCCCCGCGCAGTGGCTCGAGGTGGCGGAGGGCATCTGCGAGCGCTACTACGCGGAGTTTCCCGACCACGACGAGCGCTATGGGGAACGAGGACGAGCGTACTGCGCGCACGACAATGCCTACCTGGTTGCCTGGTTGGTCGACGCCCTGGGCGTTGCGGGCCACGCCTCGTTCGCGAGGAACGTCTCCTGGCTGCGCGGCCTGCTTGAAGCACGCAACTTTCCGATGGAGGCATTCCGCCGCAACCTCACCCTGGTGGGGGACGCGGTGACCCGCGTCAGGCCGGACGATGCCGAAACGATCGCACGTCTCGTGGCAGCCGCCGGGGAGTCGTGACGTTGGGCCGCTCGCTGGCGGCGCGGCAGCGGTCGATGGTGCATGACGGCACCCGTACTATCGACGCTCGCGATCGGGGTGGGAGAATGAGGCGACGGCCAGCGGACGGTCACCACCCTGGACAACCGCCGCCACCGCCGAGGAGGTTCCGATGGACAACGACAGCGTCGACGTGTCCGTCTCGCGACGCCAGGGAACGATGCCGCGGATGGCTCCAATGATCCGCGCACGGGAGCTGGCAAGTTGACCGGGCCGGCCGTCGGCAACCGCCTCGCGGATCTCCTGCAGCACAGCCCGCCGCGCGAAGCCCGGGCGTTCGCTCTCGGGGCCGTGGCGGGAGGCGATCGGGCGCGCGATGTCTACCTCGAGATGCTCGCTCCGGCGCTCGTGGAGATCGGCGAGCGATGGGAGCACGGCGCCGCCACGGTGGCGCAGGAGCACCTCGCCACGGCGGTCGTGGCGTCCATCATGGCCACGCTCGCGCCGAGCCTCGAAGAGGAGCCCGCGGTGCGGCAGCGCATCGTGCTCGCCTGCACGGACGGTGAGCTGCACGAGCTGGGGCTTCGCATGCTCGGCGACTTCCTCGAGGGAGACGGCTGGGAGGTGCTCTACCTCGGCGCCGTCACGCGGACAATTGCCCTCGGTGCGTATGTTGCCGAGGTGAATCCGGTCGCCGTCGGACTTTCCGTCACGCTCACGACCCACCTCGAGTTCGCGCGCGCCACCATCTCGGCGATTCGGGAGCGATCCGGGGCGTACGTCATGGTCGGCGGCGGTGCCTTCGGCGGGGACGCGAACGTCGCACGCGACATCGGAGCGGATGGCTTCGCGCCGGATGCCGGCGCAGCTTCCACGCTGCTCCGCGACCGATTCGGTGAGCAGGCGAGCTGATCAGCCTGCCCCGCTCCGGCGCCGCCCTCGCCGGACTCGATCTTGGTCCTGTGCTCTGGTCGAGCCGCTCTCTGGTGATGATCGCCGACGTGTCCGGGACGATGACCGACGCGAATCCCGCCTTCGACAAGCTCGCCGGCACGATGATCGGGACGCCGATCGCGGATCTCGTGGGCGCGGGCCAGCGCCCCGCGTTCCGCGCCTGGCTGGACGCAACCGAGTCGACCTGGCAGGCCCGGGCATGGGGCATCTTCCCGGACGCACACGGGATGCCCCGGGACTTCCGCATCGCGGCATGCCGCGGCATCGCCGGCGAGCTCGTCCTGGTCGCCGAGCCGTTGCTGACCGACGACCTGTCCGCAGGACTGATCGACGTGAACGAGACACTCTTGGTCGAGCACCGTCGCCTGGACCGCGAGCGGGGCCGCCTCGATCGCGAGACCCGCTTGGACGCCTTGACCGGCCTGGCGAACCGCCGGGCCTTCGACAGCCGGCTGGCCCACGAGGTTGGTCGAGCCACGGGGGGCGGGACCTTCGCGGTGGTCATGATCGACATCGACCGGTTCAAGTCGATCAACGACCGTCTTGGCCACGCCACGGGCGATACGGTCCTGCGGTGGCTCGGCGAACGCCTCGGAGCCGCCGCTCGGCGGGGGGATTTCGTGGCCCGCTACGGCGGGGAGGAGTTCGTCGCGATCCTGCCAGATGCTGCGCCGAGCGACGCAGCCGCGTGGGCCGAACGACTCCGTCAGGTGATCCGCGCCGTGCCACCTCCCGGATTGCAGGACACCGTGACAGCCAGCCTCGGAGTCGCAGGCTGGATCGGGAGAGAGACGGGCCAGGCCGTCGTGGATCGCGCTGACCGCGGCCTGTACCTGGCGAAGGATGGGGGCCGCGATCGGGTCGTCGTCGTGGAGCACGAGGGCCGGTAGGGCGGCGCCACCCACGTGGCTATGATGCGAGCCATGGAACAGAATCTCCGGACCCCCGGTCCGACGCCGATCCCCACCGCCGTCCGTGATGCACAGGCGCAGCAGATGATCGACCATCGCGGCACCGAATTCGAGGAGCTGCTGCGGGAAACCTCGACAGGGCTGGCTGAGCTGATCGGGACGAGCGACGACGTGCTTCTCCTCACCGGTTCCGGTTCGGGCGCCCTCGAGGCGGCGGTGGTCAACACGCTGTCGCCCGGTGACCGGGTGCTGGTGGTCACGATCGGCTCATTCGGCGACCGCTTCGCACAAATCGCGACGGCCTTCGGAGCCGATGTCGAACGCTTCGAGGTCGAATGGGGTGACGCCGCCGACCCGGATGGACTGCGCGAACACCTGGCGTCACATCCGCCATACCGGGCCGTGCTGATCACTCACAACGAAACATCCACCGGTGTCGCCAACCCGCTCCGCGAGCTGGCGGAGATCGTGCGCGTGGCACCCGGCGATCCTCTCCTACTGGTCGACGGCATCAGCGGCCTCGGCGCCATGCCGTTCGAGATGGATGCGTGGGGCGTCGACCTCGTCGTCAGCGCCAGCCAGAAGGCGTGGATGGCCTCACCAGGCATCGCGATCGCGGCCATCAGCGAGCGGGCGCGCGCCGCCAGTGAACGGGCAAGCATGCCTCGGTTCTATTGGGATTTCGCCGAAGCGCGAACGTGGGCGGGCAAGGGCCAGACACCGTGGACGCCCGCCATCAGCGTCCTGTACGGGTTGCGCATCGGCGTTCAGCGTCTGCGAGAAGAGGGTCGCGAGCGAACCTGGGCGCGGCATGCCGCAATCGCCACCGGTGTCGTGGCCGGCATCGAGGCGCTTGGCCTGCGCCCGGTCGCGCCGGAGGCGCATCGGTCCTCGACGGTGACCGCCGCTTGGCTGCCCGATGGCATCGAGTGGGGCCCGTTCAACGCCGCCATGCGCGCTGACGGCCTCGTCATCGCGGGCGGACAGGGCAAATGGACCGGCAAGATCCTTCGATTCGGCCACATGGGCGACGTGGGCATTGACGAGATGGCTGACGCGCTGGCGATCATGGGTGGCACGCTCCCCCAGTTCGGCCACCAGGCTGACGGTGCGGCGGCCGCCGACGCCGCCCGCTCGGCCTACCAACAGCTGACCGCCGGCGTGCGTTGACCGAGCGTCTCCTTCTCCTGGTTCGACACGGCGTCACCGACTGGAACCGTGAAGGTCGATTCCAGGGACATGCCGATCCACCGCTCGCCGATGAGGGACATCTCGAGGCTGAGCTCTTGGCGCGCCGCCTTGACGGTGACCGGCTGCTCCGACCCGCGCGCATCGTGAGCTCGACGCTGGCCCGCGCGCGCCAGACCGCGGACACGATGGGGGCGAGCGTGGGCGTCGAGGTCGAGCCTGATGCGCGACTCATCGAGATCGGGCAGGGTGAGTGGGAGGGGCGGACCCATGCCGACCTGGCCGTGACCGACGCTGACCGCTATGCCGCCTGGCGTCGCCATGCGGGCATCCGTCAGCCGCCGGGCGGCGAGACCATCGAAGCTGCCACGCAGCGTATCAGCGAATTTCTGACCGAGATCATCAATCGAGAAGGCGCCTGGCCGCTATGTGTCGTCAGCCATGGCGGGACGCTACGCATCCTGGCGCGCGTCCTGCTCGATGCGCCCGCGACGACGCCATGGAACCTCGATATCGACAACGCATCGCTCAGCGTCTGCTCGACCAACGGCGACGGATGGCGGCTCGACCGATGGAACGACACGCGACACGTGCTCGGGAAGGCGGCGGCGCATATCAACGAATATGACGGACTGCCAGCGGCGCTCTGATCTAGCCCCTCGTTGCCCGAGAATATCCATGTAGGTACGCGCGGAGTACGCAGCCAGCACCTAGCCCCGTCGCCGCACGATGCCACGCAACCAGCGGCGCGCGGCCAGCCAGACGAGCGGCAGTCGGAGCCGTACCCAGGCTTCTTCCAGGCGGCTCGATGCAGACTGGGTCATGCGTCGTCCCGAATAGGCCTGCCATACCTTGCCATCGGCAACCGTGCGAATCGGCTCCACGTGCGACGGCAGCTGTTCTTCGAGCCAGCCAGAATACTCGTAGATCGTCTCCGAAGGGCGCGGGCCGACCCCCGCCCGGTCAGCCGCCAGCGTCAGGCGCTGCCACGCTCGGTCCCCGGCGGGCAGCAGCCGCCACCGACGCTGAAGATGCCGCATCCGTATCCACACGAAGGCTGTCGCCCCGAGAATCAGCACCGCGACCAGCAGCGCATTTCCGTTCCGGGACGACTCCGCGGCCGATGGCGCATCAGGACGTGCCACATCCGTCCCGCCTTCGATGAAGTCGACCGACGGCAGCGCGTTGATTTCCCGTCGCAGTGTCGGATCAAGCTCGAAATCGAGGAGCGGATCGATGCCGACGCGAGGCGGAGCCACCGTGCTCGGATCGCCCGTGGGACGGACGAAGCGCGACTCGATCGACTTCGTGGCCTCGAAGATCTGCCAGCCATAGCCGGGAAAGTAGATCTCCGCCCACGCGTGCGCATTTGCCTCCCGCACCAGGTAGGTATTCGGCTCGGTCAGCTCGCCCGGCGCGAACCCAACCGCGACGCGCGCGGGCAGGCCAAGCGAGCGAGCCATCATGACCATGGCGCTGGCGTAGTACTGGCAATAGCCCTGCCGCCCGCCGACCTCATCGAACAGGAAGAAGTCGACCAGGTCCTCGCCGTTCTGCGGTATCGGCGCGACCGTCTCGTAGGTGAAGCTCGGGTCACGATGGAGATATGCGGCGAGCGCCTCGGCTCGCTCGTACGAATTGGCTGCATCCTCAGTCACCTCGCGTGCCAGGTTCCGCACCCGATCGGTCACCGTGGAGTCGTCGAGATAGAGGTCACGCACCACGGACGGGTAGTCGGTGCCCGCCGCCCCGAGCTCGGCCTTGTTGGCTTCGCTGAGGGCGACGGAGAGCTGATAGCCTTCCCCAGGCCCGATGGGGTTCGCCGCCTCGACGCCGCCGAGCACCGGCTGTCCGCCGGACTGGTGAATGACGACGGGCGCATAGATCTCGAGCGGCGATCCAGTGGTGAACAGGTTGCGCCCGAGCGTCTGCGCCATGCTCACGGTGATCGTCTCGATCTCGTATGCCTCGCTCGGACGCTCCGGCGTCGGCCCGTCGAAGAGCGCCTCACCCGACGCGACCTGTCGCGTCGTGCCGTCGCTGCGCTCCCAGCCGCGGCCGGTGTAGGTGTCGTACGTCGCGGTTCGCAGGTAGAGCGGCCGCGGCGCGGCGACGGTGAGCGCCACCTCGTCGTTGCTGACCCACTCGCCCTGGACCGTGAAGCTGGCCCCAAACGTGTTCCCGGTGATCCGCGAGTTCGGGTTGGTGAGCGAGCCGAATGCCCCCTCGAATTGGTCGCGAACGGCGGGCCACACTCCGTCGAAGCTGCGCCAGGCGCTCGTCAGCGGGGCAGCGACGGCCACGCTGGTCAAGACCCAGGCGAGCGCCACGCTGGCGGCGGCAAACACGATCCCCGACCGCATGATGGCAGCGGGCACCTCCAGGTTCTCGTTCACGCGCCGACGTTGCCAGCCGTCTTGTCGCTGAACGAGCGCCGCTCGCAGCCAGAGGAGCAGTGCCGCAATCACGAACAGGAGCAGATGGCCGAACAGGTCGGTGAACGTCGCCGAAAGGTTCACGATCATGGCTGTGCCCAGCAGCAGGATGGCATCGATCACGCGGTTGTGGCGGTACACCGCATAGGCCGCCATGAATGCGGTCGTCCACAGCAGGATGCCGATGCCGATGGCGTACGGCGAGAGCTGTGATGGATATCCCGTCTGCAGCACCGTGATCGTCCAGCCGGCGACATCATCACGCAGCGCCTCCACACGACCGACCTGTCCCAGCGCCGCGTGATATTCGCCGCCGATCGCCCAGAGCACGACGGTCGCGCCCATCATGGCACCGAGCGGCAGCGTGATCACCACGCTCCACGGCAGGACTCCCAACAGCGCGCCGGCGATGATCGCCCAGAACGCGGTCGGCGGCAGGAACTCGAGCTGATCGAGCCAATTCGGACCCTGGATTGCCCACGCCAGGGCGAGCCCCATGACGACCAGCAGGCCCAGGCTGAGCCAGCCGGCACGCGGGTAGAGGATTCGTTCGCGCAGGTCAGGCACGGGACCGCGCCCGACCACCGATGGCCTCGGCAATATCTTCCCCATGTTGCACGAGGCGGTGCTCGATGTCGTACTCCGCCAGTGCATGGCGTACCGCCGCAAGCTCGGCGCGGGAATGGTCGTCTGGCTCGACGCCGATGAACGACGCTCGGTCGAGCAGGATCACCAGTGCCGCGACGCCCCGACGTCGCAGCGCTGACAGCCCACGCACCCACGCTCGTTCCGTCGACCCGGTCACCAAGCAGAGCGTCATGCCGCGGCGAAGCTGTGGCAGCGTGGCCGTGATCACCTCGGCGAGAGGGTCGGAGCCATCCGCCTGGACGTTGGCGAGCAGGTGCAGCAGCTTCTGCTCCACGCGTGGTCCACGGTCCGGCTGGTGAACCTGGATCCTCCGCGCCGACGCCGTCATGGCCACCGCCCGATTGTCTCCCAGCGTGCGCAGCGCGACGGAGGCCGCGATCGTCACCGCCGTCTCGACTGATGCATCGATACCGATCCCGGAGTGCACGCGCCGGTCGAGATCAAGCACGATCCACAGGTCTGCAGCCTGCTCGAGATCGAACTCCTTGACATGCAGTTCCCCGTGGCGCGCGCTCGACAGCCAGTGAATGCGATTGATGGCGTCGCCGTAGACGTAGGGGCGCACGCCGCTCACCAGCGGCGTTGCGGCCTCGTAGCGTCGCCGCATCGGCGTTGTGCCGTCGACCGGCGACGGCGGCAGACGCCAGTGCGGGAGCGGGACGACCTCAGGAAAGACCACGACGCTGGTCGCGGGGCCGACCGTCATCTCGCTGGTGAACAGGCCGAACGGGTCACCGGTCCGGACTCGCAGTGCGCCGAGGCGAAAACTGCCTCGTCGAGTGAGGGTCACCTTGGCCAGCCACTGGCGAGTGCTGCGCGCGGGAATACCGAGCACTCGGCCGGGGAGACTGTTCGGCAGGCTCGACTCGTTCCAGCACTCGATCCACGGTTTCCCCCATCGATCCTGGTTCTCGACCCGGTAGATGGCCTGGAGCACCTCGCCCACGTGGGTGCGCGGGTTCAGGACTCGGTAATCGGCTCGCACATCGCGCAGGCCGCGCCGGGCGTAGAGCCATGATCCGATGCCGATGGCGGCCATCAGGTACGTGAGGAAGAAGAGAAAGTCGATCCCGGTGCTGAAGGCAGCGACGACCAGCGCGGTACCCAGAAAGAGGAGACGGAGGTGGCGGCTGAAGAACCCCATGGCGCGATCAGGAGATCCGGCTGCGCCCGGTCTCCGCCGCCGCGGCGGCATCGGCCACCGGCACCGAGGCCAGGATCTCGCGCACGATCTGCTCCGGATCAACCTCGCGCAGCGATGCCTGGCTCTTGACGATCAACCGATGCGCCAAGATCGCCACCGCCAGCTGCTTGACGTCATCGGGGATGACGTAATCGCGGCCGTTGAGGGCGGCGTGGGCCTGCGTGGCACGGTAGAGGTTCAGTGAACCGCGCGGCGATGCGCCAAGGTAAACATCTGGATGCTCCCGCGTCGCGTGCACCAGTCGCACGATGTATTCGGCCACCGCCTGATCGACGTAGACCTCCTTGATACCGGACTGCATCTCCCGCAATTCATCGAGCCCCAGTACCTGCTCCACCTCCCCGAGGGGATGCCTCCGCTTCTGTTCGTCGAGGATGACGATCTCCTCAGTCGCCGAGGGATAGCCCAGTCGCAGACGGAGCATGAATCGATCGAGCTGCGCCTCCGGGAGCGCGAAGGTGCCCTCGTACTCGATCGGATTCTGCGTCGCGATCACCAGGAACGGCGAGGGCATCTGATACGTGACGCCATCGATGGTGGCCTGGCGCTCCTCCATACACTCGAGCAGCGCGCTCTGCGTCTTCGGCGTCGCGCGATTGATCTCATCGGCCAGAACGACCTGCGCCATGATCGGTCCAGGCCGGAACTCGAATTCGGCGGTCTTCTGGTTGAAGATCGACAGTCCGGTGACGTCGGACGGCAGCAGGTCCGGCGTGAACTGGATGCGACGGAAGGAGCAACCGATGCTCTGGCTGAGCGCCTTGGCGAGCATCGTCTTGCCGACGCCCGGCACGTCCTCGATCAGGATGTGGCCCTGGCAGAGCAGCGCGACAAGTGCGGTCCGGACCTCCACGTGCTTGCCGATGATCACGCGTTCGACGCTGGCGACCACCCGCTCAGCCGGTTCCTGGACGCTCTTCACAGTCTGTATGTCTCCCCTATCCGGGCCATGGCCGCCAAACGATCCAGGCCAGTCCTGTGCAAGACAATACTCTGCAACGGTCGCCAGCGGTTCACTCGCCTTCGGACAGGCGCAGCCACTCGGCCATCACCCGGCCCGCAATTGGTGCCGCGCCCTCTGAGCCGGATCCGCCACTCTCGACCAGGACCGCAACGGCGATGCGCGGGGTAGCGTCGGCCTGTGCGGGAGCGAAGCCGATGAACCAGGAATGGGGCGCCTGCTCACCGCCGAGCTCTGCCGTCCCGGTCTTGCCGGCCGACCGCTCGTTGCTGATGCCATACAGCGTCACATCACCCTGGCCCGCGTACCGACGCCCGAACTCCCCGTTGACCGCGTCGACCATCGCAGCTCGCGTCTGGGCGGCGGCTTCGGCGCTCACCACCCGGGTTCCGCCGCCTGATCCGAAGGTATCGAGGACCTCATCGGTGGGCACGTCGCCCTGGGCATGCGTACGCACCTCGCGCACGACGTACGGTTCGGGCATCACGCCGTCGCCGGCGATCGCCGCCGCCAGCAGCGCCATCTGGACCGGGGTGACGACGACCTGTCCCTGGCCGAAGGAGGCGCTGGCAAGATCAACCTCTCCGCCGAACGGCCCGCAGTCGCCGTCGAGGGAGCCGCTCACCAGGCTGGGAGCGACCTGGAGTCCGCGCTCGGGAGACCCGATCCGGATCGAGTCGCAGAAACTGAAGCGTCGCGCGTAGTCCAGGAATTCCTCCGCGCCGAGCTCCAGGCCGACGTGCGCGAAAAAGACGTTGCTCGAAACCTGGAGCGCCTCGGAGAGCGGCCAAAGATCCGGCTCGATGCCGCTCAGGTCGTGCTCGCGGACGGTGAACCCGTCGACCACGAACCCCTCGGACTCCTCCCGCGGCTGATCGGGGAACGTGGTGTCCGGATCGATCACGCCGGCATCGAGCGCCGCGGCGGCGGTGAACACCTTCATGATCGAACCTGGTACGTACAGTCCCTGACGAGCGCGAGCGAGGAGCGGCTCCGCGGGATCGTTGCGCAGCGCGTCCATCGGCTCCTGCGCCCCGTCCGGGTCACCCGAGATCGGGGTGGCATCGAAGGTTGGCGTGGAGACCATCGCCAGCACCGCGCCCGTGCGCGGATCGAGCGCCACCACCGCGCCAGCATCGCTGCCGAGCTGTTCGGCGGCAAAATCCTGGAGTCGCCGATCGATCGTGAGCATGAGGTCACGAGGCTCCGGCTGCCGGGCGAGCACGTCGCTGACGAGGTCGCGGATCGGGTTCGGATCCGTCTGGCCGACCAGGATGTCCTCGAAGGTCCGCTCGAGGCCGGTGCTCCCGAATCGAAGGCTCGAGTAGCCGATGACATGGGTCATGGCAGGGTCGGTGTAGGTGCGGCGGCTCAGGCCGTCGATCAGCTCCGACGTCGCGAGCACCTGCCCTCCGGCGTCGAAGATCGTGCCGCGCAGCAGGCTACGGCGGGCCGCGATCACCTCCGGGTTGTCGGACCGCGTGGAGAGGTTCTGGGCCTCGACCACCTGCCACCAGGTGATGCTGCCGGAGACGATCGCGAAGGCGAGCATCAGGTACACGCCGAGGCGCCGGATATTGGTCGCGATCACGATCCGGGCGCTCGATCCGCGGTCCCGCTCCGGTGGCTGACCGCCAGCAGCAGCCCGATCATGATGAAGCTGGCCAGGACGCTCGAGCCACCGTAACTGACGAAGGGCAGGGTGATGCCGGTGAGCGGAATCAGCTTGGTGTTGCCGCCAATGATGATGAGCGTCTGGAGCCCCAGGCTGGTCGTCACGCCAACCGCCAGCAGCGCCCCGAAGTCGTCACGCGCCAGCGCCGCGATCCGCAGCCCACGGAACACGAGGACCATCGCGAAACCGAGCAGGGCGAATGCGCCGAGCAGGCCCAGCTCTTCCGCGACCGCGGTGAAGATGAAATCCGTGTGCACGTACGGGATCGTGAGGTTGCCGCCCAGTGTGACGAGTCCCTGTCCCAGTCCCTCCCCGAAGATGCCGCCGCGGCCGAGCGCGTACAGGGCGCGCACCGGCTGGAAGCCCGCACCGAGCGGATCGGCGAATGGATCGAGCCAGATGTCGACGCGCGACTGGACATGACCGAACAGCCGATACGCCACGAAGGATCCCGCAACGAACAACACCAGGCCGATGAGGACGTGGCTCCGTCGCCCGGTGGCAACGAACAGCATGGTCAGGAAGATGCCGAAGAAGAGCAGCGCGGTGCCAAGGTCGTTCAGGCGCACCACGATCAGCATCACCACGCCGAACAACGCGAGCATGGGGAGGAAGTACGGCAGCGGCGGAATGCTGAGGAAGCCGATTCGGACGCTTGCGCTCGTCAGCAGGGTGCGGGTCTCGGCCAGGTACCCAGCGATGAAGATGACGAGCACGATCTTGAGCAGCTCGCCGGGCTGCACGCTGACGGGACCGAGGTCGATCCAGAGCCGCGCCCCATTGACCTCGTATCCGAACACGAGGGTTGCGGTCAGCAGCGCGATCCCGACGGCGGCCCACGAGTACTTGTAATGACGCAGGATGCCGTCATCGCGGAGCCCTACCGCGATGGCCAGCATCGCGATGATCCCGACCCCGAACCAGAGCAGCTGCGTCCCCGCCATCCCGAGCTCCAGGCCGAACGCGCTCGTCCCAGCGAGGTCCTGCGGCAGTCGATTGAGCATGATCATGCCGATACCGCCCATGGCGCCGACGGCCGGGAGGATGAGCTGATCGCCCCGGTGGCCGAAGGCGACCAGGAGCAGATGAGCACCGGCGAAGAGCGCAACGTACCCGAGCGCGAGTGTGAGGTCCCCGACCTCGGGCGCTCCCGCCAGCGCGACATTGGTGATCAAGAACCCGAAGGGCACCAGCAGGAGGATCGGGAGGAGGAGGCGGAACTCCGCGCCGCGCCAGGCGATCCGCGATCGGGAACCGATCAACGATCGAGACGCATGCGGACTCGCCCGATCGACAGCTCATCACCGAAGCTCAGCGCGACCGGCCGATCAATACGATGCCCGTTCACGTGTGTCCCATTGGTGCTCCCCTGGTCCTCGACGAACCAGCTGCGACCACGGAACGTGAGCATGGCGTGGTTGGCGCTGACGAAGTCGTCCTCGACGAAGATCGTGTTGTTGACGTTGCGCCCGATTGAATTGATCGGCCCCAGGGCAATCGTGGTCCCGTTCGGCGGTTCGTCGGCAGGCGACTCGAGCACCGAGAGACGGCCGATCCCGGAGCGCGACGACATCTGAGCTTCTTCTGCGCTGCGCAGGTCTCGCAGCAGCGACCGTGCGAAGCGCACCAGCACCAGGTAGAGCAGAGCCACGAAACCAAGCTGCAGTCCCAGCAGCAGAACGCGAAGGATCTCCCCGGTCAAGCGCGCACCTGGAACTCGATCTCGGTGTCGCCGATCCTGATGAGATCGCCCGGCCCAAGCGCAATCTGGCTGACCGGTTGTCCGTTGACCGTCGATCCGTTGCGGCTGCCGAGATCGGCGAAGCTATACGCCCCACGCTGGAGCTTGAGCTGACAGTGATGGCGGCTCACCATCGGGTCGTCCACGATCACATCGTTGTCGCTGGCCCGTCCAAGTCCGATGAGCGGACCACCAAGATCGAGTTGCACGGCCCGACTGCCGCGCGTGCTCACCAGCAGGTATGCGCGCCGTGCTGACTCCGGCGATCCCACGGCGTTCGGGCGGTCGAAGACGACGGTGTCCGAGTTACCTGGCATCGGCGTCGCCTCCGGCACCCGCTCACCTCGCTCGTCGACCACGTTGGCGGCCACGCGGATCTCCCCACGACGCGTGCCGGAGTCCGAGATGATCTCCACGCGCGGTCGCGCCACCAGCGTGTAGCGCTCGTGTCGCACGCGCGCGAGCACGCCGTGGGCGAGGTCGTCCTCGAGTGAGCCGCGGTATGTCGCGAATGCCGCAAAATCCGAGGGATGAAGGTGCAGGTCGTACCGATTCGGCACGATCACGCCCGAGTCGCGGTACGTCTTGTTGGTGTCCATCGCGCGCTCGATGCGCTTGGCCAGGCTCACCGGCTGGATCGACGCACCGAGCCGCCCGGCCGGGGCTTCAAGGAAGCGCTCGAGGAACGACTCGACGCGCGAGAGAATGCCCATCGAGGCCGATCCTAGCACGCGGAGTACGAACGGCCGCTCGCTCGGTACGAATGCGCCCATGGGTTTCGCCGAAACCGCGTGGCTATACTTCGGGGCCCCTGATGGCTGCCGTGTCCGGAGAGAAACGCATCACCGTTGGCTGAGACGCTCACTGAATCCTTCTGCGAACGCTGCGGGACGCGCTATGAATTTCAGGCGCCGACGCGGCTGAACCCGCTGCGCAAGACGCGGGGGTTCATCGGCGGGCTGCGGAACTATCTGACCAGCCAGGACGCACTGTCGGACGCCATGGGCGACTCGATGCGCTCTCAGGAGGACAACCTCGCCTCCGCGCAGCTCGAGGCATTCCACGAGTCATTCAACTTCTGCATCGACTGCCGGCAGTACACGTGCATCAACTGCTGGAACGATGATGCCGGGCGCTGCCGCAGCTGCGCGCCGATCCCGGGCACCGATGACCTTGCCGAACGCCTGGCCGCATCCGCGGTGGCGGCCGCACCTGTCGCTGATCTGCAGACGGCGATCGCCGACGAAGCTCTCGTCAGCCCGCTCGGTCTCGAGGCCTGGCCATCCTCCGACCTCGCAACGGATCCTGCCGCACGAAACGCAGACCCAGCCGAGCCCTGGCCAGCCGCGGAGGCGTTCCCCCTGGATTGGGCGCCGGTTCCGTATGAAGCCGAGCGTGAGCTGGAGCCGGTCGTCGCCGAGATCGAGTTCGAGGCAGAGCCGGAGCCGGTCGTCGCCGAGATCGAGTTCGAGGCAGAGCCGGAGCCGGTCGTCGCCGAGATCGAGTTCGAGGCAGAGCCGGAGCCGGTCGTCGCCGAGATCGAGTTCGAGGCAGAGCCGGTCCTC
>JBBSML010000021.1:0-44045 GCA_038233215.1 Candidatus Limnocylindria bacterium | reverse complement strand
GATCCCGAACAGGATCGCAATGCCGTTGCCACCGTTTTGTCCGGTTGCGTCGAGTGCAGCGTCCGGCAGCTCGCTGGCGGCAGGCGCAGAGGCCGAGGCCGAGGCAGAGGCTTCAACCGCGCCTTCGAGCTGGCCACGGATCTCGCCCCCGGTGAAGGTTTCGGTGTGGACATTGACGTAGTAGTTGGCCGGGTTGGCGATGATATCGGCGAGGAATGCCGCAACATCCGCGTCGTCCGAGCCCTCCCCCGAGATGTCGATTTCGGCATCGGCCGCGCATGCTTCCCCGGTGCCCTCGCCATCGATCACAGCCTGGACGGTCACAACAACCGGGCCATTCTCGCCTTCGGCGCCTTCGTGAATATGGGCGCCGACCACGGCACCGCCCTCGAGGTCCGTCGAGGTGACATCAAAGCAGAGCTGCGACCCGGAAGCCGCGTCCGTATCGACGCTCACGCTTGCCGATCCGGTTGCAGCCGTGTCGACCGGCGGGACTTCCTGGTCACCGGTGAGTTCGGCCGTCAGTTCCACGGTCGCGGCTGCGACGGGGCTCACGGCGAGCACCATCATCGCCATCAGGAGCGCGAGAACCGTCAGAAACGAAGCTCCGCGATGTTCGTTGGTCCTGGACTGCCCGATGTACCGCCGCAAAACCGCCAATAAGAACCCTGATTCCGTCAAATTTCGGTAACGCTCACCCGATCGAGGTCCCCGGATCCCATTCCTCGAGTGCCCTGCGAATATCGGCCATGAAGTAGCCGACCTGGGCGCCGTCGAGGACACGGTGGTCGAAGCTGCAGGTCATGTTCATCATGTGACGGATGGCGATCACGTCCTCGCCCTCCACTTCGATCACTCGCGGACGCTTGACGATTGCCTCCATCGAGAGGATGGCAACTTCGGGCGCGTTGATGATCGGCATGGAAGTGACCGAGCCGAACCAGCCGGTGTTGTTGACCGTGAAGGTGCCGCCCTGGAGCTCATCGAGGCGCAGCTTGCCGCCGTTGGCCCGGCCCGAGATATCGCGGATGCGCGCGTTCACGCCGCTGATGCTGAGCTGGTCGGCGTTGGCGATCACGGGCACAATCAGCCCGTTATCGACCGCCACGGCGATCCCGATGTTCATTGCCTGCTTGAGGATGACCCTGTCATCGGCGAATTGGCTGTTGAGGTTCGGGTGCTTGCGCAGCGTCTCGGTGACCGCCTTGACCACGACCGCCACGTAGCTGAGCGACGCTCCCTCGCGAGCCTTGAATGCCGTGTTATTTGCCTCGCGCCAGCGGACGACGCTGGTCATGTCGACCTCGACCACGGTGTAGGCGTGCGGGACGGTCTGCTTGACCTGCGTCATCTTCCTCGCGATGCCCTTGCGCATCTGCGAGAGGGGCACCTCGGTGTCGCCGGCGGACGCAGCCGGAGCCGGGGCGGCTGCGGGCGGCGGCGCAGCAGCCTTCGGCTTTGACGGCTCGGCAGGAGCCGGCGGCGAGTCTGAACGTGCGGCCGGCTTTTCAGAAGCCGATGACGCGGTCGCCGCCTCAGGCTGGGCAGCGGCGACCTGGGGCTCCTTGTCGATGAAGGAGAGGACGTCGTCGCGGGTGACACGGCCACCGGCGCCCGTGCCCTTCAGCTTGGCGACATCGATCTCATGTTCACGGACCAGCCGACGGACGGCCGGAGTCATCCGAGCGCCGCTGTCATGAGTATCGGCCGAACTCTGTGCCGCAGGTTCCGTTGGCTCGGCTTCGGCTTCAGGCTGGGTTTCTCGGTCCGGCTGGGGCTCCGCCTCTGGTGCCCTTTCGGCGACGGCCGGGGCGGATTCCTGCTCTTCGACGGCGGCTGAAGCTGCGTCGGCAGCCGCCTCCGGCGCAACGGGCTCAGCCTCCGTCTCCGCAGCAGGAGCCTCTGCGGCGGCTCCATCGGAGTCGATCTCCGCGACCGGGGTGCCGACGGCGACCGTCTCCCCGTCGGGGACCAGGATCTTCGAGACGGTGCCGGCGATCTCGGCCGGCACCTCGGCGTTCACCTTGTCGGTGACGACCTCGAAGAGCGGGTCGTACTGCTCGACGGTGTCGCCTTCCTTGACCAGCCAGCGCTCGATCGTGCCTTCGGTGACCGATTCGCCCAGCTGGGGCATCTTGATCGTGGTTGCCATACGGTTCGAACCTTCCTCTGGTCAGGTCGCTTCAGTGTGACGGGTATCTATCGGGACCGTGTCGGTGCTACGCGCTGCAGCAGGCGAGATGTGGTTTCTTGGTGCGGTCTATCGGGATGCCGGCGCCACCGGAACCCACCGTTTGTGCCGGGCGCAAGTAACTACGAGGTCGGTACCGATCTCGACCGAGATTTGCGCCGAAGCGCAAACGGTGGGCCTGTATCGGCTGATTAGAGCTGATGACAGCTTCTCCTTCGTAGTTACGTGCGCTGGGCGCAAACGGCGTTGCTGCACACCGGTGGTAATGTCGGCCGAACCCGCCGGACCAGCGCCCAGGCCGGGAATGACCGAAATAGCGGCGGAGGGGAGCGGCAGGCATCGGTTCAGTAGGCCGCGAGCTTGCGGGCGGCGTCGACGATCCGTGCGGGCCCGATCATGTACCAGTCCTCGAGGGCGTGGTGATAGGGGACGCCGGGGACGTCGGGGCCTGCCAGGCGCGTCACCGGCCCGTCGAGCTGTTCGAAGGCGCGCTCGCTGATCTCGGCGGCGATTTCGGCGCCGAATCCGCCGAAGCGGTTCGCCTCGTGGACGACGAGCGCCTTGCCGGTCTTGGCAACCGACGCGAGGATCGTCTCCAGATCGAGAGGGCGGAGCGTCCGCAGATCGACCACCTCGACCTCTACGCCGTCCTCGCGGGCCAGCGTCTCGGCCGCCTCGAGCGCGCAGGTGCGCATGAAGCCGTAGCAGAAAATTGACAGGTGCTTGCCGGGGCGCGCGACGGACGCCTTGCCGATGGGGACGAGCGTGTCGCCATCCGGCACATCGGCCTTGAACAGGCGGTAGGTCTTCTTGTGCTCGAAGAACATGACGGGATCCGGATCGCGGATGGCCGCCTTGAGCAGGCCCTTCGCATCGGCCGGCGTGCCCGGTGCCACGACCTTGAGACCGACCGTGTGCGTGAAGTACGCCTCGTTCGACTGGGAATGGTAGAGCGCGCCGTGGACACCGCCGCCGTACGGCATGCGGATCACCATCGGCGTACGGAAGGTGCCGTTCGAGCGGTAGTGGAGTCTGCTGATCTCGGAGACGATCTGGTTGAAGGCGGGATACACGAAGTCGGCGAACTGCATCTCGGCGACCGGACGCAACCCGTAGACGGCGGCTCCCATCGCGGCGCCGGCGATCATGCCCTCGGTCAGGGGCGTGTCCAGGACTCGCCTGTCCCCGTACTTGGCCCACAAGCCCTCGGTGGCGCCGAAGACGCCGCCCTTCTTGCCGACGTCCTCGCCGAGGATCATGACCCGATCGTCACGGTCCATCTCCTCGTCCATGGCGGCGCGGATCGCCTCGAGGATGTTGAGCTCGGCCATCGTTCAGTGGCCTCCGTCGCCGAGCGGGGAGAGCGGCACGGCGGTGCCGCCGCCCGGAATCGGCTCAGCGTAGACGCGCTCGTGGGCGTCATCCGCGGTCGGTTCGGGTCGCGCCTCGGCGCGCTTGCTGGCCTCGTTGACCTCGGCCTTGACCTCCGCACGGATCGCTTCGTCGCGCTCATCGGTGAGGACGTCGACCGCGCGGAGCTCTTTGGCGAACTGTGGGATCGGGTCTCGCTCCTTCAGCGCATCGACCTCGGCCGGGTCGCGATACCGCCGCTGATCGTCGTCGGACGAATGGCTGGTGAGACGCACCACGCGCGCCTCGATGATGGTTGGGCCCTCGCCGCGGCTGGCGCGCTGGTGGGCGTCTCGAGCGGCGGCGTAGCAGCCGAGCACATCCCCCCCGTCGACCATCACGCCCGGCATGCCATAGCCGGCCGCGCGGGCGGCCACCGAACCTCCCGCCACCTGGCGGTCGAGCGGGACGCTGATCGCGTACCCGTTGTTCTCACACACGAAGATGACCGGCAAATTGTGGACTCCGGCGAAGTTCATGCCCTCGTGGATTTCGCCCTGGTTGGCCGTTCCTTCGCCGAACTGGGTCATGGTGACGACATCGTCGCCGCGCACCCATGCGCCCATGGCGATGCCGACCGCGTGCAGGACCTGTGTCCCGACGGGCGATGAGAGCGACACGATGTTGTAGGGTGCGCCGCCGTAGTGGCCCGGCATCTGGCGTCCGCCGGAGCTGACGTCATCGGCCTTGGCCAGGTGGGCTGTGATGATGTCCTCGGCGGTCATTCCAAAGGTCATGGCACTGGCGATGGATCGGTAGTACGGAGCCATCCAGTCCTGCCCCTTGCGCATGGCCCACGCCATGGCGACCTGCGCCCCCTCATGCCCCTGCCCCGAGATGATGAAGGCGATCTTGCCGGCGCGCTGCATGAGCCACATGCGCTCGTCCACCGCGCGCGCCAGGAGCATTGCGCGGTACATGCCGAGGACGTCGTCGTCGCTGAGGCCGAGCTCGATGTGTCGAGCTGTCATCAGACGTGGATTGGTGCGCCGTCGACCGCCAAAGCGGCCTCGGCGAGCACTTCGGTCAGGGTGGGATGAGCGTGCACGCTCATCGCGATTTCCGCCGCGGTTCCCTCGACCAGCAGCGCGAGGGTCGGCTCGGCCAGCAGATCACCGGCATGCGCGCCGATGATGTGCGCACCAAGAAGGCGCCCTGTCTCGGCATCGGCAACGAACTTCGCGAAGCCATCGATCTCGCCGACGATCGTTGCCTTGCCGAGGGCGCGGAACGGGAAAGAGCCGATGTTGACCTCGCGACCCTCGGCCCTGGCCTCCTCCTCGCTCATCCCGACAGAAGCGATCTGCGGCCTGCAGAACGTGACGCGCGGCATGAGGTTCATCCGCACAGGCTCGGGGTCGTGGCCGGCGAGATGCTCGACCGCCACGACCGCCTCATGGCTGGCGACGTGGGCGAGCGCAAAGCCGGGAACGATGTCGCCGATGGCGTACAGATGGTCGACGCCGGTGCGCATGTATTCGTCGACCTGGACGTAGCCATTGTCGAGAGTCAGCCCGTCAAGGCTCTCGAGGCCGATATTCGCGGTGAGGGGCCGTCGCCCCACCGCGACCAGGATGACGTCGACGGTGAGATCGGTCCGCGTCGCACCGTCTTTCGAGGCGATCTGGAAGCTGACCTCGTTCTCACCCTTCGTGATGGACTCGGGATCGATGGTGCTGGCCGCATGCATCGCGATTCCGCGCTTCTTGAAGACGCGAGCCAGCTCCTTCCCGATCTCCGGATCCTCGAGCGGCACGACGCGGTCGGCGAATTCGACGAGGGTGACCTCCGCTCCGAAGTCGCGATACATGCTGGCCCATTCGACGCCGATGGCGCCCGCGCCGACGATCGTGACCCGACCCGGGACGTCGCCGCGGCTCAGTGCCTCGTCGCTGGTGATGATCAGGCGTCCGTCGGGATCGAGGCCGGGCAGGGATCGAGGAGCGGAACCGGTGGCCAGGATCAGGTTATCAGCCGTCGCCTCGAGGTCACCCGCCTCGCCGCCGGCGACGCGCACGCTGGTCGGGCCGGTCAGCACCCCGTTCCCGTGCAGGACGGTCACCTTGTTCTTCTTCATCAGGAATTCGACCCCGCCGACGTGCTTGTCGATCACCGCATCGCGGCGTTTGGCCAGCGCCCCGTAGTCGAGGCTGATGCCCTCATGACCCGACAGGCCGAATTCGGCGCCCTGTGCCGTGACGCGGTGCAGCAGGTCCGCGGTCTCGATGAGCGCCTTCGAGGGGATGCAGCCGCGGTTCAGGCACGTGCCGCCGAGCCGATCACGCTCCACGAGGCCGACGGACAGGCCGAGCTGCGCGGCACGAATAGCGCCGACGTAGCTCATGCCGCCGCCGAGGATGAGCAGGTCGAAATGTTGTGGATCGGCCATGAGTCTCCTGATGTTCCCGTCAGCTTGCCTCGGTCGCCGCGGTCGCCCCGAAGGAACGTGATTCGTGCTCGCCCATTCGCCGGCGCCAGTCGTCGGGGAGCGGGATCGGGCGTGTTGAAGCGTAGTCGTAGACGACGAGCACCGTCTGCACGTCGCCCGCCAACCGGCCATCGGATTCGACAGTCATGCGGTGGGTCATCGTGAAGCTGGTGCGACCGATTCGGTCGACGCGGGTCTCCACCAGCACCTCGTCGCCGAAGATGATCGGCGACCGATAGTCGAGCTCGACGCGGGCGAGGATCAGCGGCAGGCGATCAAAGCCTGTCTCTGGCCGGAGGACGTCGAGCAGATAGCGGATGCGCGCCAGCTCGACGTAGCTGAAGAAGACCGCGTTGTTGACATGCCCGAAGGCATCGATATCGCGGAAGCGCACCTGCACGGTCGTGCGGTGGCGAAAGTCATCGGTCACGGGGCGCCATTCTAGCGGAGGCCGTCCGCGCAGCTGATGCCTCGCGGCGTATATACGTATACACGCCGCGACCGTGTGAAGTCTGTCAGCCGTCGGTGATCGAGCGAGCGACGCTTGGTGCTCGGCGCAGGAGCTCGGGATCAGCCGTGATGAGCGGGAGGTCGAGGGTCGATGCCAGCGCAGCGTATGACGCGTGCTTCGGCTCGAGGCCGCGCCCAAGCCACGCCGCTAGTTCTTCGAGCTGTGGTTCGCGGAACTCGAATCCGAGCCGATCAAGCTCAGCCGCCACGCGCACCAGACGCTCTGCGGGCCAGCTCCGGCCCATTGCGAGCTCGGCGAGCACATCGGCGATCAGCCCGTGCGGCGCGACAACGCCGAGAAGCCCCTCCTCATACTCCGCGCGGAGCTCCTTGCCGCTGTTGTCGCTGGCAAACCAGGTGAGCAACGCGGACGCGTCAAGCACGATACGTCTCATGAGGTGGCGCTGCTCAGCAGCGTATCGAGGGCGGCAAGCGCTGCGCGGGCCGCCGGGGTCGCGCCCGGTCCGCTTGCAGCCTGAAGCTCGCGTTCCGCGAGCTGGGCGAGGTAGGTGCTGCGCTTGAACCCATTGCGAGCGCATTCCTGATCGATGCGTGCGAGAAGGCGCTCGTCGATGGAGATCAGGACCCGTTTGGCTGTCATATTGGCGAAGTATATAGATATATATGCGCCCGGTCTGGCCGCGACGCAGCTACAGTGCTTCGCGGATGCGCGCCATCAGCGCAGCCAGCAACGTCGTGCGCGGCACCACGCTGGCGAGGTTTAACCACTCGTCCACCGAGTGATCGTCGCCTCCGACAGGCCCCAGGCCATCCAGGGTGGGAATCCCCAGGGCTGCAGTCGTGTTCGCGTCAGACGCCCCGCCGGTCGCCGCGTCCTGGAGGTCGAAGCCCAGGTCGGCCGCGATGGCGACCGCGAGGCCCACCATCCGCGCGGACGCCTCGCTCTTCTCCATGGGCGGATGGCCCGCGATCTGGCGCAGGGCGACCGTGACTCCGTCCACGGTGGGGGAGCCCGCCAGCCCTTCGATCTCCGCCGATGCTGCATCGAAGGCATCGGCCGTGGCCGCCCGCAGATCGACCTGGAGCTCGCAGCGTTCCGGGACGACATTCGGCCGGGTGCCACCATGGATGACCCCGGCATTGATGGTCACCGACGGCCATCGGCCGTTCAGCCTGTGCACCGCCAGCACCTGATGCGCCGCCTCGAGGATGGCCGAGCGGCCCTTCTCGGGCTCGACGCCGGCGTGCGCGGCTCGGCCAACCAGCTGGAGGTGGTAGTCCGCGATTCCCTTTCGGGCGCTGACGATGTCGCCGTTGGCACGCGCGCACTCCAGCACCAGCACGGCGTCGTGCTGCGGAGCAAGCTCGCGGATGATCGGTGTGCTGAACGGTGAACCGATCTCCTCGTCGGGGTTGGCGATGAAGGTGATGGACGGCCGCTCGCCGGACGCGTGCAGCACTGCGATCGCATGCAGCCCCGACAGCAAGCCGGCCTTCATGTCGGTCACCCCCGGACCGGTCGCTCGGTCATTGCTGGACCGATACGGCCGTGCGGCGGCTGTCCCCGGATCGAAGACGGTATCCATGTGACCGATGAGGAGCAGGCGCGGGCCGTCACCCGCGATGTGACCGATGACGAGGTCACCGAGTTGTAGCTGGCCGTCGGCGGGCAGGTGGCTCACACGCTCCACCTGAGCGTCGAGCTGACCGAGTGCGTCGGCCACCAGGTCGGCGACGCGGTTGACCCCGTCCGGCGTGTAGGAGCCGCAGTCGATGTTGACGAGCGTCTCGAGTTCGGCGAGGAAGCGCGGCAGCCGCGTTTCGATGAGGTGGCGCAGCGCGATCGTGTCGGGCATGCCGATCAATATACTCACGCCCATGTCGAACGGTTCCAATCCACCGGAATCCAGCGTCGAGCTCGTCGAGCTGCGCGTGCTCGACGGCCCGAATCGCTTCTTCACGCGTCCGGCCGTCAAGCTCGAATTTTCTGGAGACGAGCCCGGCCAGGCCGATGCGGTCGCCGCGAACGCGGCGATTGCCGTCAAACGCCTCCACAGTGCCCTCCACCTTCCGGAGCCGCGTCTGACGTCGCGACGATCCGACGATGGACTGCGGTCGGTCATCGCCTTCGCCTGGCGCCGGCGCACGGTCTCCCAGGTGATCGGCTCAGCCGCCGCTCGACTCGCGCTCAAGCGCTCGACCGATCGACGAGAGCTGGCTGCCTTGCGCGCCACGGCCCACGGGCCGCTCGCCCACCTGCCGAAGCCGCGGATTCCGATCGTGGCGGTGACCGGCACGAACGGGAAGAGCACCACGACGCGGCTCATTGCGCACGTCGCGTCGGAGTCAGGGTTGAAGGTCGGGATGACCAATTCGGACGGGATCTACCTCCGCGGCGAGCTGGTCGAGGCCGGGGACTGGACCGGCTTCGGTGGCGCGGGCCGGGTGCTGTCCGAGCCGGAACTGGATCTCGCCGTGCTCGAAACGGCGCGCGGCGGCATCCTGCTGCGGGGCATCGGCTACGCCGCCAACGATGTCAGTGTTGTCACCAACGTCAGCGCCGATCACCTCGGGCTCCAGGGCATCGACACCGTCGACGAGCTGGCCGAGGTCAAGGGCGTGGTCGTCCGCATCACCAGGCGTGGCGGGTGGGCCGTTCTCAACGCCGATGATGACCGCGCGTGGGCCATGCATCGCAGAACCCGGGCCAACCTGTACGCGTTCAGCATGGAGCCGCGCTCGGAACGGGTGGAGCGCGCCATCGATGGCGGGGGACGCGCGGCCGTGCTCGATCGCGGGATGCTCGTGCTGCGCGCGGCAGGACGCCGCTCTCGACGCGTGGCGCCGGCGGACGAGCTGCCCGTGACGGTCGGCGGACTGTCGCGATACAACATCGCCAACGCGCTGGCCGCGGCGGCCGCCTGTGACGCGCTCGGCATCTCGATGGCGCGAATCCGGCGCGGCCTCAGGTCCTTTGCGCAGGACGCCGCGGCCAACCCCGGTCGCCTCAACCTGTACGAGCGGCGCGGGGTGTTCGCCCTGGTCGACTTCGCGCATAACGAGGCGGGGCTGGCCGGGCTCATGGATGTCGCTCGCGCGGTGGCGGGACGCCGCAAGGTCCGTCTCGCATTCGGCACGGCGGGCGACCGAACCGACGAGATGCTGCACGGCCTCGGAGTGCTGGGTGGTGGCGCCGATGACCTGGTCATCGCGGAGAAGCGGCATTACCTGCGCGGTCGCGACAACGACGAGATGAACGAGCTGCTCCGCGTCGGAGCGCGCGATGGCGGCTACAGCGGCCAGGTCGAGGCCCTGCCCAGTGAGCAGGCTGCGTTCGGCGCGCTCGTGGGCCGTGCGAAGCGCGGCGACGTCTGCGCGGTGATGGCCCATGTCGAACGCTCGGAGCTTTTCGAATGGCTTGCCACCGAGGGCTTCAAGCCGGTTGGCACCGATCGGCTGCGCGAGCTCGTCGGCCGCGCGACGGAAGGCGTCTAAAGGTCCATGTCGATCTCGTCGTCAGCGTCCATGACGCCGATCACGGCGCGCAGACCGTCGGCCTCGCTGGCGGCTCCGTGCTGCCTCCGCTGGAGCTCCTTCCATACCTGGTTGGCGTGGTCGACGCAGACGACCACCACGTCACCCTCGTGCGCGTTGTCGAGCGCCTTGCGGGTGGCCTCGAGCTCATCGAGGATCGTGGTGATCGAGCCCACTCGTGAGTCATCGGACGCCGCGGAGCGAACGCCCCGCTCGATCAACTTCGCTGTGTCGCCGCGCGGACGTCCACGGTTGTTCTCGTCCTCGCGCACGATGATCTCGTCGAAATAGCCTGCGGCCGTCCGGCCGAGCTCCACGATGTCCTCGTCACGTCGGTCGCCGGCCGTCGCGATCACGCCGATGCGTCGTCCCGTGACCGGTGGTCGCGCGCCCCCTGCGGACGGCGTGGTCAGCAGGTTCACAAATTCGCCGAGCGCGCGAAGCGCGGGCGGGTTGTGCGCGTAGTCGACCACGACGCGATAGCCGTCGAGCTCGAACATGTTCATTCGGCCGGGCGCCATGAAGTAGCTGGCGGTGAAGGTTCGAAGGCCCTGACGGATGTCGTGAAGGTGGGCGCCAGCCGCCCACGCGGCCGCGGTGGCCGCAAGCGCGTTCTGCACGTTCATGCGCGCGCGACCCTCGAACGTGGCCGGGATGAGATGCGTCCACACCAGCGACATCGACTTGCGGCCCTGTCGGAGCACGATCATCTCGCCGTTGCGGCCGGATTCGAGGGTCACGGCGCGCCGGCCGCGGGACGCCTGGAACTTGATCTTCTCGTTTTCGGCATCCATGGAGAAGTAGATGACGGAGCCGGAGCAGTGGCGTGCCATCGCGACGACCAGCGGATCCTCGGCGTTGAGGACCGCCACGCCGTCGCGCGGGACCGCCTCCACCGGCACCCGTTTCACCTCGGCAAGCTGCTTGATGCTGTTGATGCCGCCGAGGCCCAGGTGATCGCCGGTCACGTTCAACACGACGGCCACGTCGTTGCGCTGGTACCCCAGCCCTTCGCGCAGGATCCCGCCTCGCGCGACTTCGAAGACGGCGAAGTCGACGGTCGGGTTCTGGAGCACCATCGAGGCGGACCGGGGACCTGATGCATCTCCCTTGCGAACGATCCGTCCGTCGACGTAGATCCCATCCGTATTCGTGAGCCCGACCTTGCGGCCGATGCCCTTCATGATGTGCGCGATCATGCGGGCGGTGGTCGTCTTGCCGTTGCTGCCGGTGACGGCGACGATCGGGATGCGCGCATCGGCGCCGGGTGGGAAGAGCATGTCGATCACAGGCTTGGCGACGTACTGTGACTCGCCCTCCGTGGGATGGGTGTGCATCCGGAAGCCGGGAGCCGCGTTGACCTCCACGATGCCGCCGCCGGTTTCGCGGACCGGCACCCCGATGTCCGGGCAGATCAGGTCGATGCCGGCGATGTCCAGGCCGACGACCTGTGCGGCCAGCTCGGCGAGCTCGACGTTGTCGGGGTGCGCCTCCTCGGTCCTATCGATGCTGATGCCACCGGTGCTCATGTTGCCCGTGCGCTTCAGGTACACGCGATGGCCCCGAGGCGGCACGTCCGACAGCTCGAATCCCTGCTCACGCGCGTAACTGATCGCCTCGTCGTCGAGTTTGATGCGGGTGAGCACCTTCTCGTGGCCGATGCCGCGGCGCGGGTCCGCGTTCGTGATCTCGACGAGCTCCGTCAGGGAGCGCTTCCCGTCACCCTCCACATGCGCCGGGATGCGCTGGGCGACCGCGGCCAGGGAGCCGCCGATGACCAGGCACCGATAATCGTTTCCGACCAGGAATGACTCGACCACGACCGCGCCGCGTCGGCTCTGCGCCCGAGCGGCGCGATAGCCGGCGCGCACCGCCTCATCGTCGGCGAGGTTCAGCATCACGCCGCGGCCGTGGTTGCCGTCGAGAGGCTTCACTGCCACCGGCATCCCGACCCGCCGCGCGGCACTGACCGCCTCGTCCTCGTTGCGTACGACCTGTGCGCGCGGGACCGGCACGCCGGTCGCCGCCAGCAATCGATTGGTGAGTTTCTTGTCCCCCGCGATGTCGACGCCGAGCGATCCGGTCTCGCTCGTTATGGTGGCCCTGATCCGCTTCTGATGGATCCCGTGCCCGAGCTGGATGAGCGACTGATCGTTCAGGCGAATGAAGGGAATGTCGCGCAGCACGGCCTCGTCGAGGATCGCCTGGGTCGATGGACCGAACGCCGCGCGCTCCGAGAGGAGGATCAGGGCTTCGAGCTCGGCGCCGAAATCGAGATCCGACTCCGCCTCGACCAGGTGATTGACGAGCCGGACGGCCAACTTGCCCGCGGCGAGGCCGACAGACTCTTCTCCGTACGCATAGACGACGTGGTACCGGCCCGGTTCCCCGGTCCCGCGCGTCTTTCCGCGGCCGACCTCGCTGCCCGCCTCGCGCTGGAGCTGGAGCGCGATGTGCTCGGCGACGTGGCCGACCCAGGTCCCCTCGCGCAGCCGCGACGTGAAGCCGCTCGCTTTCCCGGTCCCGCAGGTGTGCTGTCCGACGCCCGGCAGCATCTCGAGCAGCGCGGTGACAAACCCGGGGATCGTGCTGGTCGGGAAGTACTCGAGCACGCCCAGGTCCACGACCAGCTTGATGGCGGGGTCGTAGTTCCAGTAGTTCGGCCCGCGGTAGACCCGTGTTTCCATGACCGTCAGCTCCGGTCGCGGCACTGCGCCGGGCGGCGCTCCCGCCACCGCGCGCTTGATCCGCGCCGATCGCGCCGACTGGGCGGTCATTCGCTCGCCTCCTGGTCCATTCGACTGGCCCGATGGGCACGCCTCCGCGCTCGCTCCGGAGCCGTGTCATCCGCCCCTTCGGCAGCGATGCGCCGGATCAGCCGCCTGGTATGGTTCGTCGCCGCCTGGAGGCTGGCCAGCTCCCTGTCGGTGGCACTGACCGGGCGCAGCGGCGCCATGAGCTTGCGCTTGCGAATGTCGAATCGATAGCCCGACGGCAGTGAATGCAGCGTCACGCCCGAGACCATGATCGGTCGGTGTCGCTTGACCTCGTAGGCATCGGTCTGGATATGCGCGGGGTCGATGATGGTGACCGAGCCCTTGCCGAGGACCTCGAGGATGCCCTTCGGGCTCACGAGCGCGGCGGTGTCCTCGTCGATCCCGATGCCGAGCAGCGCCGGCGACTGCGCCACCAGCGCGAGGAGGCGACCGAAGCGATTCCGCTGCTCGAAATGCTGGTCGATGAGCACGTCGGGCAGAAGGCCGAGGCCGGCGCTCATCTGGGTCATGCGCTGCTTGGGCGTGGCGCCGCCCGTCCCGAAGGCAACCATGTAGCTCGCGATTGCCGAGGCGCCCGCGCTGGTGCCGGCGATCATGGCGCCGTGCCGGTGACGGTCGAGCAGCGCCTTCCCGAGCAGCGTGCCGCCGATCACGCTCGACAGGCGGAGCTGGTTCCCGCCGGTCATGAAGATGGCGGTTGCGTCGTCAAGTTGCGATACGAGCCGGCGGTCATTGGCGTCCTCGCGCACCAGCGGGCGCATGCCGCGCACGTCAGCGATGCCCATCTGGCGGAAGAGCGACAGGTACAGCTGAGTCGCCTCGTCCCCGAGCGAGGAGGCCGTCGAGATGATCACGATGCGCGCCTCGTTGCCGCCGGCCAGCGCGACGAAACGGGAAAGGATCTGACGCTGTCGCAGCTTGTCCTCGGCGCCGCCGATGATCAGGAGGTGGCCGGCCCGGGCCTGCCCGGTTCCAGGCTTGGGAGGCATGGAGTGCAGCATAGCGAAGTGCAGGACCTCTCGAACGTCGCCTAGACTCGATCGGATGTCCACGACCGCGCCCCCCGCTCGCACCGAAGTTCGGGACTACTACGAGGTCCTCGGGGCCGACCCGTCGGCCTCGAGCGCGCAATTGCGCGCCGCGTTTCGGGCCGCCGTTCTCCGGCACCATCCGGATCGAGCGCCGTCGTCCGAGGTCGCCACCCGACGAACATCCACCCTCAATCGAGCGTGGGCAGCGCTTCGGGATCCGCTCCGGCGGCTCCACTACGATCACGCCCTCGAGGCTGGCCGGGCCGAGACGCTGGAGTGGCCGCTCGACATGGGCGAGGCGGCGCGCACCATTCGCCCGCACCGTGTCGCGCGCTCCGAGCCCGGCGTCCCAAGTCCATGGCATCAGCCGCACCTGCGCTCGGCCGGAGGCTTCCGGGTGCCGGCCGAGGTATTCCTTGCCGGACCGAGCGCGCAGGATCGCTGGATCGTCGAGAACCACATCGCGGGCGAGGACTGGCGTGACCACAGCGAGCGCTACTGGCTCCGATTCGCCGCGCGGCACTACGCCGAGCGCGGCCGGCTCGACGACCTGCTGGGCATCCTCGAGCGCATCGTGGCGCAGCATCCGCCGTTCGCGGAGATCGTCGACGCCAACCTCCGTGAAGCGTATCTGTCGGCCGGAGAGGAGCTCCGCGGAGCCATTCAGCTGCGCCAGATCGCAGAGCGTGAGCGGCCGGGGTCATCACAGCGCCGCTGGGCGGAACGCGAGCTGCGCGTTCTGCTTCGTGAGTATCGCGACGCGCATGTCCGGCGAGGGCCCGCGGACCGTCGGGCGGAGAACGCCGAGTTTCTCCTCAACTTCCTCGAGTCGTTGGAGATCGATCCGAGCTTCACCGACTACCGCGCGGCGATTGTTGCGCACCGGCGAGCCGGCCACGGAGGGCGAGCGGCCGAGCTGGTCGAGCGCGTCATGGCGGCGCCCGTCGTCGAGCCGGGTCGTTGGTTCAGCCTGACTCAGCTCCTGACGGAGGCCGGACAGCTGGATCGGGCCTCGAACCTGCTCGCCGCGATTGCCCGCGGCGAGCATCCGGAGTCTCTCGATCCGAGACGGGTGCATGGTCCCTGGCGACGCATCGCCGCGGCACGCAAGCGCCTTGTTCGGGCGCGTGGTGCTGCCGCCCGGAGCGGGAAGCGACGATGAGATGGCTGAGACTGGACCGCACGGCCGTGGCCGGCGCGCTGGTCGGGGGCACGACGGCGCTGATCGGCGGCTGGGTGGCCACGTCGTTGCTGGAGAACCTGCCCTTCTCCGTGCTCCTCGTCCTCGCGATCGCGCTTGTGGGCCTCGCCATGGGCGCCAACGCGGCGGCATGGGCGTACGTGGCGGGATCGATCGTGTTCATCGGGGAGGCCCTGGCGCCTCACTCAAGCGATTGGGGGACAGCTGACACCGTCAGACTGGTGACCGTCCTGTTCGGGTCACCGGGAATCGTGTATCTCGTTCATCGGGTCGAGGCGAATCGGCGATTGGCGGACGCCGCCCTCGCCTCCAGCCACGAGGCTCGCCTGCAGGCCGACGCTGAACGTGAGCGCATGGAGGAGGCCCGCAGTGAGCTCGATACTGCGCTGGGCACTGCGGAGCGCGAGCGCGCGCGGCTGGAGGAGGTGGCGGAAGCGATCCCCGAGCCGTTGATCGTCTATGACGACGCGCCGCGGGGGACCTATGGAAACCGCGCCGCGTTCCGGCTGTTCGGCCGCAGCTTCGTGGAGCGGCCGTTGGACGAGTGGGGGCGCGCGACCGAGCCGCGCGACCAGCTGGGGACACCACTCCAACGCGACGAATGGCCCCAGGTCCGTGCCCAGCGCGAAGCATTCCGGCGTCGCCTCACCTTGCGCATCCCCATGTCAGGGCGCGACGTCATCGTCGATGTCGAGGGCACACCGATCCCCGGCGGGGGAGCGGTCCTGCTCCTGCGCGACATCGGCAAGGAGGAGGACGAGCGCCGTCGACTCTCCCGCTTCGCCAGCTTCGTGGCGCATGAGCTGCGCAACCCGCTCGCCGTCGCAAAGGCGCGCATCGAGCTCGCGCAGCGGGATCCGGCCCTTCCATCACGTGCCTCCGGTCACGGGAAGCGGGCGGCCGAATCGGTCGACGCGGCCATCGGCATCCTTGAGCGCCTGGAGCTCTATTCCCGCGCCGAGAGCGGACACGTCGAGGCGCGCCGCGAGATTTTCCATCTGGGCCCGGCGCTCGACGCGGCGATCGAGCGACTCCGTGCGCGTGGATCCGAGCGAGCGGTTCGTGTTGACATGGCGGAGGGCCAGAAGGTGCTCGGCGACCGTCACCTGAGCGAGCAGGCGATCACCAATCTGCTCATCAACGCGGACCGCTACTCGACCCCGGGAGGCGCGATCGATGTGGAGGTGCGAGGCGGCGAACAGGTGACGCTGCGGGTTCGCGATCAGGGGCCTGGAATCGATGAGGACCTGGCGCGCCGACTCTTCCATGATCGTGTGGCGGCCGGCCGCGGCCTCGGGCTGGGCCTCTTCTTGGTGCACGCCACGATGGAGGCGATGGGCGGTTCGGTACAACTGGAGCAGAAGGCGCCGGTCGCCGTTTTTGCCCTCCGCTGGACGCGGCCGCTGAGGAGGGTTGACGACGTCTGACTGATGCTTTAGCGTAGTAAAGCAATGACAGAGCAGCAGACGACTGCCTCCGCCCCTCCCCCCTCCTCGACGGCGACCGGCGAGGATCGTTGGATGAACGACGCGACCCGCGAGCTTGCCGCCGCGATCGCCACCCTGCGCGACGGGGAGGAGGCGCTTCGCTTCCTGCGCGACCTGTGCACGGTGAACGAGCTGCGCGAGATCGCGGCCCGTTGGGAGGTCGCGCGGCTGCTCGACAGCGGCACGAGCTATCACGAGATCAGCGAGCGAACCGGTGCCTCGAGCGCGACGATCAGCCGGGTCAACCAATGGCTGCGCTATGGGCGAGACGGGTATCGGCTGGTGCTCGACCGGCTCGCACGTTCCCGGCGGCGCCGTCGATGACGACGCCCCTGCGGCTGGCCGTTCCGAACAAGGGTCGTCTGGCCGAGCCGGCGATCGAGCTGCTTCACAGCGCCGGGCTGGAATTCGAGCTGTCCGAGCGTCGCCTGAGCGCCGCCGTCCGCAACGCCGATATCGAGCTGCTGTTCGTGCGCACCGACGACATCGCGGAGTACGTCGCAGATGGCTTGGTTGAGCTGGGTCTGACTGGCGCCGACCTCGTGGCTGAGCATGGTGGCGAGCTGCACACCGTGCTGCCCCTGGGGTTCGGTGCCTGCTCGCTCGTCCTCGCCGTGCCGCGCGACGGTGACCTGGCGACCGCCACCGACCTGAACGGCTGTCGGATCGCAACATCCTTTCCCCGGGTGACCGCCGCCTATCTGGTGTCGGCGGGCGTCGACGCCCAGGTTGTGGAGGTGCGGGGCGCCGTCGAGGTGACCCCTCAGCTTGGGGTGGCCGACGCTGTCGTGGACCTCGTGGCATCCGGCAGCACGCTGCGCATGAACGGCCTCCGCCCCATCGCGACGCTCCTCGCTTCCGAGGCGGTTCTCGTGGCGCGAAACGGCGCGGCGGATGTCGACGATCGCGTCAGCGGTCTCATCGACATGCTTCGCAGCGTGCTCGATGCACGTGGCCGCGAGTACATGATGATGAACGCCCCGGTCGAGGCGCTCGAGCGGATTCGGGAACTGATCCCCGGACTCTCGGGCCCTACCGTCATGCCGCTCGCCGATCCGGCCTTCATCGCCGTGCACTCGGTGGTCGAACGCAGCCAGCTGTGGCGCATCGTGCCGGCGCTCAAGGCGGTTGGCGCTCGGGACATCCTGGTCGTTCCCATCGAGAAGGTCGTTCGATGAGCTCACTGCGGCGGATTGCCTGGAAGGCTCTCGATGCGGATGCGCGCCGTACCTGGCTCAATGAGCTGCGGCCGCCAGAGCCCGAGACCGACGTGTCGCAGATTCTCGGCGCGGTTCGCGACGGCGGCGACCGAGCCCTGCGCACGCTGACGGCCCGGTTCGACGGCGTCGAACTCCAGGACCCGTGGGTATCGCCGGACGAATGGAACGCAGCGTCGGTGGAGCGGCACCTCGAGACCGCCCTGAAGGATGCGGCAGCATCGATCGGCCGCTATCACGCCGAACAGAGAAACGCCCTGCGCCAGGAGCGCCGTGTTCGTACCGCAGCGGGCGTCACCGCCTGGCGCCGGTGGCAGCCGATCTCACGCGCCGGCGGCTATGTGCCCGGCGGGCGCGCGGCCTACGCCAGCAGTGTCTTGATGCTGGCCATCCCGGCGCGTCTTGCCGGGGTCGACGAGCTGATCATTGCCACGCCGCCCGACGCGCACGGGGTCATCGCCGCATCCGTGCTCGTCGCCGCCCGGATTGGTGGCGTCGATCGCATCCTCAAGGCCGGTGGCGCGCAGGCCGTCGCGGCATTGGCATTTGGCACCGAAACCGTGCCGGTGGTCGACAAGATCTTCGGCGCCGGCAACGCATGGGTCACCGCTGCCAAGCGCGCGGTGAGCAGCCAGGTGGCGATCGACCTGCCCGCGGGTCCGTCCGAGTGCATCGTTCTCGCCGACCGCACGGCGGACGCCGAGTTCGTCGCCCTGGACCTGCTCGCTCAGTCTGAGCATGGCCCCGACTCGATCGCCATCGTGGTGACCGACGACGCCCTCCTCCTCGACGCCATCGAAGCCGCGCTGCCGAAAGTCGCGGCTGACCTGGCGACCGGTGAACGAGCGCTCGAAACGCTGCGGCGCCACGGTGCGGCCGTCGAGGTCGCGGACATCCAGACGGGACTCGAGGTGGTCAATGCGGTCGCGGCCGAGCACGTCAGCCTGCAATGTGACGGGGCCGATACGCTTGCGGCCACGGTGCGCAATGCGGGAGCGGTGTTCATCGGCTCGTGGTCGCCCATCGCCGCCGGCGACTACGCAACCGGCACCAATCACGTGTTGCCCACCGGCGCGGCGGCACGGGCGTGGAGCGGAGTCGGCGTCGAATCCTTCGGACGCTGGATCGAGGTGCAGCAACTCTCGCCGTCCGGCGTGCGGGGCATTTCACCCACCGTGGAGGCCATCGCCGCGGCAGAGGGTCTGCCGGCGCATGCCGCCAGCGTTCGTGCCCGCGCCGACCGCCTGTCCGAAGCCATCGAGGTCGATGATGCGACAGACCTGTTGCGGCGACCGGAGCGCGTCATCCCGTACCCGGCTGAACCATCAGATGAGGAGCTCGCCGCGCGGGCGGGCATCGCTGTCGACTCGGTGGTCCGCGCAGACATGAACACGCTCGGTGGCGGACCACTGCCGGCTGTTGCTCGTGCACTGGACGGTTTCGACCCCCGCCGCAGCACCGAATATGGCGACCTGGCCTACGTCCGGCTGCGTGCCGCGCTCGGAGAGAGGCTCGGCGTCGATCCGCGCCGCGTCGTGCCGGGGGCCGGGGCCGATGAGCTGATCCGGCTGGTGACGACCCAGGCGCTCGGGGCGGGGGACGCCGTCGTGATTCCGACGCCGACGTTCGCCATGTTCAGCGTGGAGGCCCGGCTGGCAGGTGCCCGCGTGGTTGACCTGCCGCGGTCGGCTCCTGCCTGTCGGCAGCCGGTTGCCGAGATTCGCGACCTCGCGGAACGGGAGGCGGCGCGGCTCGTCTGGCTCTGCACCCCGAATAACCCGACCGGCGATGCGTATCCGCTCGACGAGATTCGGACACTGGCCGCCGGCCTGCCGGCACTCGTGTGTGTTGATGAGGTCTACCTGGAGTTCGGCGAAGACAGCGTCGGCGCGGCGCCGGGCTCGACGTCAGCCATCAACCTCCAGGGCGAGCTCAGCAACGTCATCGTCCTGCGCTCCCTGTCGAAGTCGCACGGCATGGCCGGCGCACGGGTCGGGTATCTCGTGGTGGCCGATCAGCTGGCCGAGCGATTCGACGGCGTTCGACTGCCGCTCTCGGTCGCTGCTGCCTCGGAAGCGATCGCCCTCGCGGCGCTGGCGGATGAAGCTGGAGCGCATGATCGGCGCCTTGCCGTCATCGGCGCACGCGATCGGCTGGCCAGCCTGTTGAGCGAGATCGGCTGCGAGGTGCTGCCATCGATGACCAACTCGGTCGCATTCAGGCCCACCATCGATGCCGCGCTGGCCGATGCCGGCCTCCTCTCGCGCGGCGTGGCCGTTCGTCGCTTCGAGACCGGTCCCATGGCCGGCTGGCTGCGCGCCACCGCGCGGCTTGAGCCCGAGGAGGGCCGTTTATTGCGTGCGCTGAAGGAGGTCCTCTCGTGAGCCGATCGGGTACCGCGGAACGAACAACGGCCGAGACGAGCATCAGCGTGCGGATCGAGCTTGACGGAACGGGCAAGGTCAACGTCGACACGCCGATCGGTTTCCTCGACCATCTGCTGACCCTGTTCGGGCGCCATGCACTCGTCGATCTGGAACTGAAGGCAACCGGCGACGTGCATATCGATGAGCACCACACCGTCGAGGACACGGCGCTTGTGCTCGGACGAGCGATCGACATTGCGCTCGGCGAGCGTGCCGGGATCCGGCGCTACGGTGACATCCGGCTGCCGATGGACGAGGCGCTGGCCCTGTGTGCCGTTGATCTCGGGGGACGCGCGAACGCCGATATCGAGCCACGGCCGGATCCGCTGGCCGGCGGTAACGTCTGGCTCGAGCTCTGGCCGCATGTTGTGGAGACGCTGGCGCGCGAGGCGCGCGCATCGGTCCATCTGGAGGTTCGACGGGCTCGGAGCACGCACCACCTCGTCGAGGCCGGCGCAAAATCTCTGGCTCGAGCGCTGCGACAGGCTTGGGAGCTCGATCCGCGACTCGCCGGTGCGGAAGCCGCCGTACCGAGCAGCAAGGGCACGCTCCGTTGATCGCTGTGGTGGATTTCGGGTCCGGCAACACGCGATCCGTGCTGCGCGCGCTCGAGGCAATTGGTGCGGACGCGCGGCTGGTGGCCACCCCAGCGGGGATCGAGGAGGCTGAGCGGCTGGTGCTGCCGGGCGTCGGCGCGGCACCGTCGGCGGTTGTCGAGCTCGAAGCGCGCGGTCTCTGGGAGCCGATTCGTCGCTGGGGCATGGATGGGCGACCGCTGCTGGGGCTGTGCCTGGGTGCCCAGCTGTTGCTCGATGGCTCCGACGAGGGTGGCGCTCCGGGACTCGGCCTGATCGCTGGCCGCTGCCGCGCATTCCCGGCGGTTGCCGATGGCGGTCCTCGGCAGGTGCCGCACATCGGCTGGAACGAGGTGCGGACAGACGCCGGAGCGTTCGACGCGTACTTCGTCCACGGCTTCTGGCTCGACGCCGATCCGGCTGCCGTCACCGGCTGGACTGACGTCGATGGCTTCCGGTTTCCCTCGCTCATGCGCTCGGGATCGCTGACCGGCACGCAGTTCCATCCTGAGAAGAGCGGGCCTACCGGTCGCGCGCTGCTGAGCGCCTTCGCGGCCGGCGCCCTCGATACGCGGGTCGAGGCGGCGACGTGGAGCTGATCTCCGCGATCGACCTTCTTGATGGGGGGGCGGTGCGACTGGTGCAGGGCGACTATGAGCGCCGCATCAACGCCGATGCGGACCCCGCCGAGCTCGCCCGGCGCTTCGTGGCGGCCGGCTGCCGTCGGCTGCACGTCGTCGACCTGGCCGGCGCGCGTGCGGGGCGCCCGATGCAGCTCGAGCAGCTCGGCGAGGTCGTGGCCGCGGCGCGGGCCGTGGCGCCCGAGGTCATCGTGGAGGCGGGCGGCGGTCTGAGACCCGCGGCCGACGTTGACGCCCTGCTGGAGCGTGCCGACGAAGCGCTCCTCGGGACGGCGGCGATCGAAGACGCGACGTTCCTGCGCGCATGTGCCGCCACGCACCCGGGCCGGGTTGCCGTCTCGCTCGACCTGCGCGGCGGACGGCCGGCGCTCGACGGTTGGCGGCGCACAGGCGAATCGGGGGCCGAGGCGCTGGCGCAACGCCTGCTCAACGATGGTGCGTCGCGCCTGATCGTGACCGACACGGCGCGCGACGGCACGCTCGCCGGACCGAATCTCGAGCTCCTCACACGACTTCGAGCGGCCGTGCCCGATGCGGTCCTCGTGGCGGCCGGCGGTATTGGCTCCGTCGATGACCTGCGTGCGGTCGCCGAGGTCGGATGTGATGGCGCGGTCGTGGGGCTGGCGCTCCTCACCGGGGCGATCGACCCCGTCAGTGCCATGGCGATGCTGGCGTGACGCTGCGCAAACGGATCATCGCCTGCCTGGACGTGACCGACGGTCGCGTGGTGAAGGGGACGCGCTTCGTCGACCTGGTCGATGCCGGCGACCCGGTCGAGCTGGCTGAACGCTACGCCGCTGAGGGAGCGGACGAGATCACGATCCTCGACATCGGTGCGACGCGCGACGCTCGTCCCAGCCTGCTCGACCTCATCAGTCGCGCGGCGACCGCGCTCGACGTGCCGCTCTCGGTCGGAGGCGGCGTGCGAAGCCTGGACGACGCTGCGGCGTTCCTCGACGCCGGCGCCGACAAGGTGGCCGTCAACAGCGCCGCGTTGCGTGATCCGACGCTCATCGAGCGCCTCGCCGAGCGGCTCGGCTCGCAGTCAGTTGTCGTCGCCATCGACGCCGCTCGTTTCTCCCCGCGAATGTGGCGAGTGCGAGCTGTGGCCGCCACCAAGGAGACCGGACGCGAGGCCGTGGCCTGGGCCCGGGAAGCGGCCGAGCGGGGCGCGGGTGAGCTGCTCGTGACGAGCATCGACCGTGACGGCACGCGCAGTGGGTATGACATCGAGCTCACCGCCGCGATCTCGGCGGCCGTGCGGGTCCCGGTGATCGCGTCCGGCGGGGCGGGAAGCGCCGGTGACGTGGCCGAGGTGCTGGACGCCGGCGCCTCAGCTGCCCTGCTGGCCTCGACCCTCCACTTCGACATCCTGCGCATCGGCTCGCTCAAGGAAGCCCTGGCATCCCGTGGGCTCAGCGTCCGGCTTCCAGCGCCGGCTCCATCTGCGCAGGAGGTGGCGGCGTGGCTTGGGTGAACGGCCGCCGGCCAGACTGGTCACGCGGACAGCTCCTCCCCGTTGTCGTGACCGATGCGTCGCACGGCGACCTCCTCATGCTGGCCTGGGCCAACCATCAGGCTGTGGAGGCCACCGAACGGACCGGCCAGGCGCACTTCTGGTCCCGCTCGCGCGACGAGCTGTGGCGCAAGGGCGCCACCAGCGGGAACGTGATGCGGGTCATCGAGATTGCGGTCGATTGCGACGCCGATGCAATCGCGTACCGCGTCGAGCCGTCAGGCCCCGCCTGTCACACCGGAACGCGTTCGTGTTTCGGCGGCGAAGCGCGTTTCGACCTGGCGGCGCTTGTCCGCGTGATTGGCGACCGTCGCGACGCCCTTCCCGAGCGTTCCTACACCGCCCAGCTCCTGGCTGGTGGACCGCGGCGGCCGGCCGAGAAGGTGACCGAGGAGGCGGGGGAGCTGTCGGCGGCCGCGCTCATCGGCACCGACGATGAAGTCGTGGCCGAGGCGGCCGACCTCTTCTACCACGCACTCGTCCTCCTTGAAGCACGAGGCCTCTCCCTCGCCGACGTCGAGGAGGAGCTCGGACGTCGTCATCTCGATGACTGAGCTGGTCTCCGCTGAGCAATACGTCCGTTTCGACTTGCCGCGGTGTCGGAGGCTGAGGCTCCGGGAAATTCGTGAGCAAGCCAAGTGGGTGGGCATGCTGAAGCATCGCTCGCTACCCGTGGTGGGTTAAGGGCAATCGAAAGCGGTTGCGATGGTGGCTCCGTCGCCATTTGACCCCTGGTGCGGGAAGATCGGCGCAGAGCCGCACCTGCGTGGCCGTTAGCCCCGTGGGACGGGTCGGTGCGCAGAGTGGAGTGCCTTGGAGACGCAGGTCGGCCTCCAACCGGATCGGCCTTGTGACTGCCGGATGGTGATTCCTCGGTCGAATGGCCACCTGTTCTGGCGGAGCGACCGACGATCGTTCGAAGCTGTCCCGCGGCGGGTCGCAGCGCCAACCTGTTGGCATGCAGCCGCCGCTCAGCTGGTCCGCGGCGTACCCGCTGGTCAGCGCCGGCTATGTCGTCGAGACGACCTCGAGGGGGCCGAGCTCAGCGGCCTCGAGGTCGGCACGCAGCGTCGAGGCGTCGCCCACCACCAGGATGAGTGCCTCGTCGGGGCGCACGAGCTCGCGGGCGACCCGGTGGACGTCGCTGGCGCCGACCGTCTCGAGGTTTGCACGGTATCGCTGCCACCAGTCGTGACGCTGGTCGTACACGGCGAGCGGCTCGATGGCCGAGGCGATGCCGCTGGTCGTCTCGAAGCGCAGAGGAAAGACGCCGACCAGGAAGTCGCGAACCTCGGCCAGCTCCGCCTCATCCGGCTGGCTCTCGCGGATCCGCTCGAGCTGCCCGATCAGCTCCCGAATGGCGTCGACCGTGACCTCGGTCTGTACCGCGGCGCTGGCGATGAATGGTCCCGTTGCTCGACGAGGGTCGAAGCTTGACCGCGCGCCGTACGTGTAGCCGAGCTCCTCCCGCAGACGAAGGTTCAGGCGGCTGCCGAAGACGCCGCCGAGGAGTGCCGCCATCACCATGGCCGGGAAGTAGCGAGGATCATGACGGTTGATTCCCAGGTGCCCGACGCGCAGCTCGCTCTGAACCGATCCGGGGCGGTCGATGAGGACGACGCGACGTCCGCCACGCTGGACCGGCTCGAACGTCCGATGCGTGGGTGCCGTGCCTTCCCAGTCGCCGAGGTGGCGTTCGACCGCTTCACGGGTGAGGTCGGGCGTGATCGCTCCGGCGATGATGATGTCGGCCACGTTCGGCGCGTAATGGCCCGCGTGGAAGGCGCGGGCGTCATCAACGGTGAGCGTCTCGATGGTCTCCGGGCGCCCGGCCGAGATGCGTCCATACGGAACATCATCGGCGAACATCTCGCGAAGGAAACTCTCGTCCGCCAGTCGGCCGGCATCGGCCCGTGCCTGGAGAATGTCGTTCAGGCGCTCCGACTTGAGCCGATCGAACTCGCCCGGATCGAGGCGCGGCGTCCGCAGCATCTCAGCCAGCAGCGCCAGCCCGTCGTCCAGCTTGCTCCCAAGCGCGGTAAAGCCGGCACGCGCGCTGTCCCACGAGGATTCGCTGCCGACCTCGATGCCGAGGCGTTCCGTCGTCTCTGCGAAAGCCGACGCGTCGAGACGCTCCGTGCCGGTCACCAGCAATTGCGCGGTGAGGGCAGCGATGCCGGCGTGCTCCTCGTCCTCCGACGCGGCACCCGCATCGGTCAGCAGGTGGATGCTGACCAGCTCGCGGTCGGGGAGCGGGACGAGCCAGACTCCGAGCCCGTTGTCCAGACGCTGATGATCGAAATCCGGGAACCGATACGGCCGCGGTGCGCCGGCGACCGGCCGCGTGATCACGACGCGGCCTCGGCGGGCACGTAGGTCAGCGTCACCCGGTTCTCGGGCCGAAGTGAGGCGCGCAGCGCATCGGTCACTCTGTCTGCGTCGACTGCCGTCCAGCGGCTCGTCTCCTCATTGATTCGCTCGGGCTGATCGAAGAGGCAGGTGTACATGCTGAGCCGATCCGCCCGCTCGCTGATCCGCTCGAGCATCCCGGCCACGTGCGCCGCGTGCAGGTTGTTGACGCGTTCGAGATCGGCGTCGCTGGGTCCCCTGCTGGCCAGGCCGTCGAGCTCGGCCAACGTTGCCGCCTCGAGCGTCTCGATGCTGACGCCGGGTCGCGCGGTGACCCACAGGGCGAACATGCTGGCGCCGCCGACGATGGGGAAGACGAAGACGCTTGCATCCTGGGCAACCTGCTGTTCTCGCACCAAGTTGGCGTACAGCCGCGAGGCGCGTCCGGCGCCGAGGATATCGGCGGCCACGTCCAGGGCATCGAAGGCATCGGTCCCGAAGACTGGGATGCGATGGGCCAGGTAGATGCGTGGAAGCGGCACCTGGTCCGCGACCGTCTCGCGCACCTCCTCACCGAGGAGCGAGTCGACGGTCATGTCGGGTGGGGCAGGGAGGCTGGCATTGGCCGGGATCAGGCCGAAGTGGCGCTCGATCATGGCCAGGGCCTCATCGGTCTCGAAGTCTCCGGCAACGGTCAGGACCGCGTTGTTCGGCGCGTACCAGGTTGCGAAGAAGTCTTGCACGTCTTCGAGCGAAGCCGCCGAAAGGTCTTCCATGGAGCCGATGGTCGAGTGGTGGTACGGGTGCCCCACGGGATAGACCAGCGCCTGCATCTTCTCGTCCCAGGAGCCGTATGGTTGGTTGTCGACGCTCCAGCGCCGCTCGTTCTTGACGACGTCGCGCTGGTTGTCGAGCTTCTCCTGGGTCATGGCCGGCAGCAGGCTCGCCATCCGATCCGCCTCCAGCCACAGCGCCAGCTCCAGCTCGTGGCCGGGGAGCGTCTCGAAGTAGTTGGTGCGGTCCAGCCAGGTGCTCGCGTTCAGCGTCCCGCCGGCAGCCTGCACCAGGCTGAAGTGCTGCCCCTTCTCCACGTTGGCCGAGCCCTGGAACATCATGTGCTCGAACAGGTGTGCGAACCCGGTCTTTCCGGCCTTCTCGTGCTTGCTGCCGACGTCGTACCACAGGTTGACGGCCACCAGTGGGGCGCGTGGGTCGCGCGACAGTACAACGCGCAGCCCGTTGTCGAGCAGGTGTCTCTGGATCGGGACCTGGGCCAAGAGCGCCTCCGGAATGGACCGATGCGGCCGCCCGAGGGCGGCCGAGGGGTGAGGTCGATTGGTGAATGGTGAGCGCCCAGGGATTCGAACCCTGAACCTAGTGATTAAGAGTCACTTGCTCTGCCGTTGAGCTAGGCGCCCGCACCCGAATGATGGCGTAGCGCACCCGGTGGGTCAACCGCGGTTCAGGCCGGGCCGGGACCGCCGTTGGGCTCGGGCACGTCGCGCAGGTAGTTCGCATCGGCGAAGGCGCGGATCGCCGACATGTCGAACGCGTCCAGCGTCAGGATGTGGCGCCAGGACGTGACGGCGACGCTGCCGCCAAGCGGCTCGGAGCCGCCCCACGGGCTGACGATGAACTTGAAGCGCCCGCTGATACCGGACGCCACCTGGCCCTCGACATACGAGGTGAGTTCGGTCACCTGTGCGGCGTCGAGCGCTTCGGCGTCGTACCAGATCACCATGCCGCCGTGCTCTAGGTTGTGGATCAGCTGCGACTCGTTCTGGGGGGTGGAATAGGCGCCCCATGCTGCCGGAGTGTTCCAGTGTGGCCCAGACGTGGCTGGAAGCGACGAGTACGGATCGGCCCCGCACGGCGCATCCGGCGTCCGACAGGAGATGCCGTCCTCGATGTGCGTCTGCCCATCATCCGGTTGCGGGGCACCGTCGTTCGGGTTCGGTGTCCCACCCATCAGGAGCACGAGCCCGATGAGCACAACGCCGGCGAGCAGCACGCCGCCGATGGCCAGCAGCCGCCAATCGGGCAGGATCGGACCACCGGCGCTCCCCGCGTCGAGGCGTCGGCTGAGGGCTTCGGATGACGCGCGCTCACGGCGCTGGATTCCTGACGTACGTCGCTTGGCCATCTGGCCGCGAGGATAGCGGACCTCCCGATCTCGTGCCGTGGCACCCGATCTGCTCTGATGTCGTCCGATCACTCGTTGCTAGAATCACGTGACAAATGCGTCGCCGGCTTGGCGTACGTCTCTCCCGCGCATCGGAGGTGCCATGACTACAGGCGACGCGTCCCGGAAACGCGAGAATGCATTCACCCTGGTGAAGCGCCTCGTGTCGGGCGGCGTGACCCTGGCGAAGCTGGAGATTCGTCGTGGCCGCCAGGAGATGGCCCGCAATCTCGGTGAGCTCAAGGGCGGCATCGTGCTGCTCGCGATAGCGGCGGCGCTGGGTCTCGTATTCCTGATCGGGCTGGTGGCGTTCATCATGGCGGTGCTGGTGCTGATCGGGCTGTGGTGGGTGGCGTTGATCCTGCTGACCCTGCTTCTCATCGGCGCAGGCTTGTTGGCCTGGAGGGGGATCAAGCGGGTGACGAGCACCAAGTACACCCCGGAAGAGACGATCGCAGCGGTGAAGGAGGACGTGGAGTGGGCGAAGAACCGCTTGCTGAGACGCGGCTAGCCATCAGCGCCAAGCGCACCGAGCTGGAACGCACGGCCGACCAGTTGCGCGAGGCGCTCAATTTTAAAAAGCGCTTCCAGGAGAACCCGGCACTGTTCATCGGCCTGGGCGCGGGTGCCGTCTTCCTGGTTGTCGGCGGCCCGGTCCGCGCGGCCAAGTTCGCTCGCCGCCGGCTCTTCCGCTCGGATCCGGAGAAGGCCTACGACGTCCTCCCGAAGCCGATGCAGTCCTGGGTCGACTCGATGGCCGGCACCATCGGCCCACGAGCGGCAGAGGCTCGCCAGTCTCTTTCCGAGGAGCTGGTTCGTTGGCGTCACGATCCGAAGCGCCACGGCAAGCTCGCCAAGAAGCTGGCCAAGCAGGCCGCCGAGGGTCCGCCGGGACCGAGCCGCGCGGCATGGAACGCGTTCGAGGCCGGCTCTGCCATCCTGACTGCCGCGCTGGCGCGCAAGGCGGTCGAGCGATTCCTGTCGGGCGAACCGCCATCCGGACACACGACGCTGGATGCAATCGGCACGGCCGGCGGAGCTGCGGAGCCGGATCCGCGTCGCGCCAAGGGGGATGTCACCAAGTCTCCCGAGGAGCGTGCGAGGGCCGCGGCAGCGGAGAAGTCGGACAGCTACTCCGGCATGAGCTCGCGCGATCGCTGAGACCCAGGTTGGCCACCAGCCCGGGCGGAGCGTGTAGCCTCGAGGGATGAGCCAGCCCGCTCCGGAGCTCCGGCGCACGCGCGCGCAGCGATACCGCCTGGTGGCCGAGATCGAGGCCATGCTCGCCGGACCCGCGACGTATCTGGCCGTTGTCTTCGCCGTCGTGCTGGCGGTCGAGCTCATCCTCGAGGCGCAGGGGTCGGCGGCCGCGCCCGTGCTCAGCTGGATCCAGCTGGCCATCTGGGTCGTCTTCGTCGTGCAGTTCCTGCTCGGCATCATGATCAGTCCGGATCGGCTCCGCTACCTGCGCCGCAACTGGTTGACTGCCGTGTCACTCGTCATCCCGTTCCTGCGCGCGTTCCGCGCATTGCGGGCCGTGCGGATCCTGCGGGCGACCAATTCGGTGCGGCTGGCGGCGGGATTCAATCGCATCGCGAGGTCACTGCGCGGCGCCCTGGCCTGGACCCGGGCCGGCTACGCCGCCGCGCTGGCGGCGACGTCGGCGCTGCTGGGATCGGCGGCGCTGCTGATGTTCGAGGCCGAGGCGCCGGGAGCACAGATCACCGACTACGGCGAGGCGCTGTGGTGGGCGACCGCCACCCTGACCACGGTCGGCGCGGCTTCCGAGCCGGTGACCGTCGGCGGGCGGATCGTGGCCCTGGTGCTGATGTTCGGCGGGCTCGTGCTGCTTGGTTACGTCGCCGGCGTCGTGGCGGCCGTGCTCTTCGGCCCGACACGCCGGACGGCGACGTCACCGCGACCGCCCGTCGAGCCCGGCTAGGGCTTCGAATCCAGATCCCAGCCGACAACGTTGCGCAGCGCGGAGTCGTCGACGCGAGCGGGCCCAACCCCGATGACCGAGAAGCTGCCGTCGGTCTCGAGCACGACGGCGTAAACGTCGGCGATGCTGCCGAAGCCTTCCTGCCTGACGGCCTGCAGGACCTCGTCCTCGCCGACGCGCTGGTCGCGGAGCGCGGCGTCCTGCATCCGGCCGCTGATGACGAGGAGGGTCGGCTCGGACTTCACCAGCGACCGCACCGCGCTCATGCGGACGGAGAGCCATGTGATGACGAACTGCAGGCCGATCAGGAGCGCGAAGGCCGTCAGGCCTTCGGCCAGTGCCACGTCTTCTGAGAGAAGAATGGTCGCAAAGGTCGATCCGAGTGCCACGGTGATGATGAGGTCGAAGGCGTTCATCTTCGACAGCGTTCGCTTGCCGGCCAGCCGCACCAGGAGGATGACGCCGACGTAGGCGGCGATCCCGACGATGGCGGTTCGGCCGATGCCGGCCCAGTCGTCGAAAAACATCAGGCCAGCACCTGCCGCACGACGTCGGGCGAGACGCTGCGACCGGTCGTCACGATGGCCACGTGCCGGCCGGTCACGTCGACGGATCCGCGCCGATTGTGCGCGGCGTTGACGTCTCCCAAGTTCGGCATGCGGGGCATGCCATGAGTGTAGGTGCCGTCCCTTCGGTTCCATGCGGTGAAACCACGTTCACATCGGATGAATTGCGCGCATCCTCCGATTCACCCCGTGCAATCCGAAGTCGCTTTGGTCACATGCTGGGGTCGATACGAGCAGGTATGGCATTCGGCGGCTGTACCAATGGCGGCGATCCAAGTCGCGTGAACCGCCGTGCATCAGTCCGCTCCTTTCGCATCTGCCAGAATTTGGGGCATGCCCCTCAATTGGCTGGAACGGCGGATCCCGAAGCGACTGCGGCCCGCCTGGCGCGTGGCGCGCCGGACGGTGGCGAACTATCTCGACGAGGAGGGCCTCCAGTGGTCCGGCGCCGTGGCCTTCTACCTCGTTCTGTCGGTGCCGCCGTTGCTCGTCGCGGCAGTCTCGATCGGCGTGGTCGTCGTGGGAGCCGACGCGGCGCAATCCTTCCTCGTCGGCCAGATCCAGCAGTTCCTGCCCGCGCAGGACGATGTCGTGGCCGACATCGTCGAGCAGACGGTGAACGCAAGCGGGCCGGCCGCGCTCGTGGCCGTCGGCTTTTTGCTCTTCTCGGGCTCGCGCATCTTCGCCAGCCTGATCGCCGCGATCAACATCATGTGGCAGGAGATCGAGCCGCCCGGTTTCTGGCGGCGCCAGGTCGAGAGGATGGCGATGGTCTTCACCGTCGGCGTGCTGCTGGCGCTTGCCGGCGCGGTCGACGTGGCGGTCGCCATTGCCAGCGACGTCTTCAACCTGCCGGTGGCGGTCAGCCTCGTGGCGCAGAGCCAGCTCATACCGGTGCTCTTCCTGAGCACCGGGTTGTTCCTGCTGTACTTCCTCATCCCACAACGGGCGGCCAGCTGGAAGACGGCGCTGCTCGGCGCTGCGCTCGCCGCGGTCGCACTGCGGGTTGCGCAAGCGGGCTTTACGGCCTACCTGGTCACCTTCGGAGGGTTTGGGTCGGCCTACGGACCGATTGCCGGGCTGGCCGTCGTCCTTACCTGGGCGCTCGTCGCCTCGAGCATCATTCTTCTCGGTGCGCAATTGGTTGCCGGGCTGAACTCGCCGGACCGCGAGTCGCGACGCGACCACGACCTTCCGGGACAGTCCGAGGCCAGTCGCCGACCGCGCCCGCATCGCCGCGATGCCGATGGCCCCGTGTCGGAGTAGATGCGGCGCACCTCGCTCGTCCTACCTTCTCCCGCCGCCACAGCCGCAGGCGTCACAGTGCAGGGGCATGCTCCTCCTCCGTTCCCAGCGTGATGCGGTTGCTTGGGGTACTCGAATTTCAAGCCCGCTGCTGGTCCGGGCAGGCTCGAACCCCGACCTACGGGCTCGCCTCGAACGACGGCACCGGACGTGCCTCCGCCTCCTCGGAAGTGGTGGCCTCGCCGTTGTCGGCGATGTCCGCCAGCAGCCACTCCATCTCGGCGATCTCGCGCCGTTGGGCTTTGATGATCTCGTCGGCCAGCTCGCGCACCCGCACGTCCTTGATACCGGCCCGTTCGCTGGTGAGGATGGCGATCGAGTGGTGGGGGATCATGCCGCGCATGTAATTGGCGTCCGCGACAAGCAGCTGTGACTGCGACAGGAACGTTGCCACCACGCCGAGCAGGACAGCGCCGGCGATGATGCCGATGTTCCAGCGCCGATCCGCGTACATGCCCCACATCCACGCCATCATCACCACGCCCATGGCTCCGCCCATGGTCAGGGCCATGTACACGCGCTCCTCGCTGAAGTGGATATGCGCGACGTCGAACACGTTGAGGTAGGTGACCAGGTACATCACCACGATCGACGTCGCGATCATGGCGCCGAAGCGCAGGTACATCGATCGACCGGGATGTCCGTCGGCTGACGGAGCCTCATCGGCCCGTGCGGTCTCATCATGTGGTCCTGAATCCGTCATCGTCATCCTCGCGGCATGGGTTGATACTCTGGTACGCAGACTGCAAGGTCGACACCACTACCTCATACCCGCAGGGGGTACTTGAAGCGCGTGACCCATTACGCCGATCGCAGGCCGGACCTCCTGAGCCGATTGCGGAAGGCCGAGGGCCAGGTCCGTGGCCTGCAGCAGATGATCGAGGCCGATCGCTACTGCCTCGACGTCGTGCACCAGGTCGAAGCCGCAGTGGCCGCCCTGCGCGAGGTATCGGGCATCGCCCTCGAATCGCACCTCGATGCCTGGGCGCAGGACGCTGTCAAAGGCAGGGCGACGCAGGCGGACCTCAAGGAGATCGCCGGGCTCCTGCGGCGCCGGCTCAAGTGATCGCGAGCGTGCGCTCGCTTTGCCCTCGGACCGTAGGGGGAGGGTCCAGTCGTCGCGGGTTGATGCGATGGTCCGGTCGTTGGCTACACTATGAGTCTCGGGCGTGGCCCTCGGCATGGCCGAGGCGCCTGCTGACGGTTGCCAGCGACACCCACAGGTGTAGCGCGTCTGATGCACTATGCAAGGGGCCTCCATCGAGTAATACGCGCTTCACAAATCGAACCAACGTCACAAGACGAAGCCATGGGCGAGTGGCGGAACGGTAGACGCGCCGGCTTTAGGAGCCGGTGTCGCAAGACGTGCGAGTTCGAATCTCGCCTCGCCCACCACGCCAGCCGCCGCAGCAGGAGCCGACTTGGTCACCGTATCGACGCGACCGGAAGCGGGCTCGAAGATGGTCCTCGAGATTGAGGTTCCATCCGACGAGGTCGACCGGCATTTCGCCACCGCCTACCGCCACGTCGCGGAACGCACCAAGGTGCCTGGCTTCCGGCCGGGCAAGGCGCCACGCCACGTCATTGACCGCTTTGTCGGTCGAAACAGCGTGCTTGCCGAGGCGATCGACCACCTGGTCAGCGACTCCTACGACCGCGCACTCGACGAGTCGAAGATCATCCCGATCGATCAGCCCGAGGTGGACATCGATCCATCGTCGGTAACCGAGGGCCAGTCCATCACCTTCACGGCCACCGTCCCGGTGCGACCCGAGGTCGCGCTCGGCGCCTACTCCGGATTTTCCTTTGAGCTCGAGACGCCCGAGGTCACCGATGAGCAGGTTGAGCAGGTGATCGGCGAGCTGCGCCAGCAGCAGGCCACGCTGCGGCCGATTGATGACCGCGCCGCGGCAGCGGGCGACATCGCCAGCGTGAAATTCGTCGGGACGGCCGACGGAGAGCCATTCGAGGGCGGCAGCGCCGATCGGATGCCCCTGGTCATCGGCGAGGATCGGATGATTCCTGGCTGGGAGGCGCACCTGGTCGGCATGAAGATCGGCGATGAAACGGGGTTTGACATCACCTTCCCCGATGACTATCGGGTCGAGGAGCTGAAGGGGAAGGAGACGCATTTCGACGTGGAGCTGCTGGACCTGCGCGAGAAGGTTCTGCCCGAGCTGACCGACGAATTCGCCATGAGCGTGGGTGACGTTCAAACACTCGATGGTCTACGAGCTGAGATCCGCGAGGCCATGGAGAAGCGCGCGGAGGCGGAGGCGCGCCACGCGTTCGGCGACCGGATCATCGACTTCGCGACCACGAATGCCACCGTCGAGATCCCCGAGGTGATGCTGGCCAACGAGATCGAGATCATGCGCGATGAGCTGCGTACCCGGCTTGCCCAGCAGCGCATCGACATGGAGCAATATCTGGCGCTCTCGAAGCAGAGCCCGGAGGAGCTCGCCACCGAGCTCCGCGAGCCAGCCACGCGCCGGGTCAAGACGCTTCTCGTTCTGTCGGCCATCGCCGAGAAGGAGGGGGTCGACGCCACCGACATCGATATCGACGCCGAGATCGCGGATCAGCTGGCCCGCTACGACAACGACGCAAAGCTGCGCGAGTACCTCACGTCACGCCGTGGGCGAAGCTACCTGCGCATGACGATTCGCAACCGTACACTGGTCGACACGCTCATCGAGCGCGCCATCGGGACCGATGCGTCCCCGACGAAAGAATCCATCGAGCAGCCCGAGGAGTCCGAATAACCGATGCTCGTCCCCATGGTCATCGAGTCGAGCGCTCGCGGTGAACGCGCGTTCGATATCTATTCGCGGCTCCTGAAGGACCGCATCATCTTCCTGGGTGACGCGGTCGAGGACAACGTCGCAAACCTCATCATCGCCCAGCTCCTCTTCCTCGAGAGCGAGGACCCTGAGAAGGACATCCAGCTCTACATCAACTCGCCGGGCGGCGTGGTGACGAGCGGTCTCGCGATCTACGACACGATGCAGTACCTGCGCGCGCCGGTGAGCACCATCTGCATCGGCCAGGCTGCCTCGATGGGTGCCGTGCTGCTGGCGGCTGGCGCGACCGGGAAGCGCTATGCGCTGCCGAACAGCCGGATCATGATCCACCAGGGTTCATCCGGCTTTCGGGGAAACACGCCGGACGTCGAGATCCAGATGCGAGAGAACCTGCACCTCGTCAACCGTCTCCTGGAGATTCTTGCCGAGCACACGGGCCAGACAGTCGAGAAGGTCAAGCGCGAGTCGGAGCGGGACTACTTCATGAGTCCCGACGAGGCGAAGGAATATGGCCTCATCGACGAGGTGTTCCATGGTGTCAACGAGTCGCTCATCAGCATGACCCATGCGGCCGGCGGCGAGGTGCCCACCGCCGACGAGGTGGCAGAGGCCGAGAAGCCCAAGAAATAAGTACAGCGAGGCCCCCGGTTGCCGATCTACCGGGTCGCCAGGCACGGGAGCACTGCCCTATGCGTCGCCGTGCGTCATTTGACGGGTCACGGGGCGCGTGGACCAGTCGCCGCGCTTCATCCTGCTCGATCTGAGAGACGGAAACTGAGACTGACCGAGGGAGCCGTCGATCCAGGCGTCAAGCGGCAAATGGCTTCGATGGCTCGGTCGCGGTTAGCCTCTCCCACCGGGCCGCCGACGTTGGAGACGTTCTGCCCTGAGCAGTCGCCGCTTGAGGGCGACGTCGCCGCCCCATCCGGACCAGCCGTCGGAGGCTCGGACGACGCGGTGGCAGGGTACGGCAGGAAACAGGGGACAGCGTGCCATCGCGCCACCGACCGCTCGAGCCGCTCCCGGTGACCCGATGAGCGCAGCCACCTCGCCGTAGGTCACGGTGTCGCCGGGCGGTACCGCCCGTACCAGCTCATAGACTCGGACCTCAAAGTCGGAGAGTCCGCGCAGGTCCACGGATGGAAGTGGTCCGCCCGAGAGCGCGAGGTCGAGCCACGTCGTCTCGAGGTGCGCCGGCGGCGGCTCGAAGCCGGGGAGCCGGCGCTGAAGCGGTTCCAGGAATGCCTCCAGCGAGAGCTCGCGGCTGACGGCGGCGATGCCCGCATCGGTCTCGGCCAGCAACGCCGGTCCAATCGAGGTCTCGGCGCGCGCGAAGCGAAGCGACGGCATCGGCGCATCCTACGACCATTGGGGGATGCGGACGCCTCGCTGGCCCGTGCTACCATCGGCTTCCGATGACGACGAAATCCAAGGTCCCGTACCGCTGCTCGTTCTGCGGCAAGAGCCAGGAACAGGTCCGTAAGCTCATTGCCGGCCAGGGCGTGTACATCTGCGACGAGTGCATCAACCTCTGCCAGGAGATCATCGAAGAGGAGATGCTGGAGACGCCGCGTTCCGGTGGGAAGGCGCAGACAGCCGCACTGCCCAGCCCGCGGAAGATCAAGGATCAGCTCGACAGCTACGTGATCAGCCAGGACCAGGCCAAGAAGGTCCTGTCAGTGGCGGTCTATAACCACTACAAGCGCGTCAACGCCGGCCACCAGGTCGACGAGGTCGAGCTCGGCAAGTCGAACGTCCTGCTCGTCGGCCCCACCGGATCGGGCAAGACGCTGCTGGCACAGACGCTGGCCAAGGTCCTGGACGTGCCCTTCTGCATCGCCGATGCGACCTCCCTGACCGAGGCAGGCTACGTCGGCGAGGATGTCGAGAACATTCTCCTGCGCCTGATCCAGGCCGCCGACTTCGACGTGCAACGCGCTCAGCGCGGGATCATCTACATCGACGAGATCGACAAGATCGCGCGCAAGACCGATAACCCGTCCATCACGCGCGACGTCTCGGGAGAAGGCGTGCAGCAGGCGCTCCTGAAGATCCTGGAGGGAACGGTCGCCAACGTGCCGCCGCAGGGCGGACGCAAGCACCCGCACCAGGACTTCATCCAGATCGACACCACCAATATCCTGTTCATCTGCGGCGGAGCGTTCGAGGGGCTCGAGAAGATCGTCGAGGAGCGGGTCGGCAAGCGGGGAATCGGCTTCGGATCGCAAACCCAGCAGTCCAAGGAGCAGCGCCGCCAGGCCCTGGTCGACAGGCTCATGCCGGAGGATCTGCTCAAGTACGGTCTCATTCCGGAGTTCGTCGGCCGCCTGGCCGTCGTCGTCAGTCTCGCCGCGCTGGCCCAGGAGGACCTCGTCAAGGTGCTCACGGAGCCCAAGAACGCGGTCACCAAGCAGTTCACCAAGTTCCTGAGCCTCGACAAGGTCGAGCTCGTCTTCACGCCCGAGGCTCTGGAGGCCACCGCGCGACTTGCGCTCGAGCGCAAGACCGGAGCCCGCGCTCTGCGAACGATCGTCGAGGAGGCACTGCTCGAGGTGATGTACGACATCCCGGAGCGGACGGACGTGAAGAAGGTCGTGATCACCGGTGACACGATCGAGCACGGCAAGCCGCCGATGCTGCTGACCGAGAGCGAGGACGCCGAGCCGCGCCGTCGCCGTTCGCGCGCCGCTCAGTCCGATGAGCGTGAGGAAGAGTCAGCCTGACTCCGCCGGGCTCGGATTCCGAACAGGAGCGCACATGACCTCGAATCAGCGCCGACCGGGCTTCCGGCTGCCGTGGGCCGCGGACGCGGAGCCGGCACCCCGGCCGAAGGCCGCGGACGAGCCAGGGGAGGCGACGCGAGCGACCAACGGGGCGCAGGCATCCGCGGCATCACCGGACCAGGTCGATGCTGGCAAGCCGCGCAACGCTCACGGCACGTCCGATGAGCCTGCCGCAGCGGAAGCCGCCGCGGTCGACCAGATCCAGCCTGCGCCAATGGCTTCGGCTGAAGCGAGGCCAATCTCGGGCGAGCCTTCTACCGGATTCATGCGTGACCTGGTGACGGCCATGCATCGCGTCGCCGAGGAGACGCGACGGTCCGGGCTCTCCGCGCTCCGAACGCGAGCAGAGGAGCAGGTTCGAACGCTCGAGGCTGATGCGGAGCACCGGCGCGAGGAGCTCAGGTCCGGTGCCGAGGCGGACGTCGTTGCGGTCGGAGCCTGGGCGGATACCGAGACGCAGCGCATCGAGCAGGAGGCCGAGCAGCGCGTCGCCGCCCGCCGCGCGCGGCTCGACCAGCAGCTCGCCGCGGAGACGACGCGCGCCGAAGGGGAGATCGCGTCGCTACGCGAGCGCGTTGCGAGCTACGAGCGGGAGCTGGACGCGTACCACGCGCACCTGAGCGACATCGCGGATCCTGCTGCCTTCGCCGCTGCCGCGGAGCGGATGCCGGCGCAGCCACGACTTGGTGGAGGCGTGGAAACCGATTCTTCCCCGGCTGATCGCAAGGCTCCGAGCGCGGAGACCCTGCCGGCTGCTGCAGCCGTGCATCCGGCGGAAGAGGAGGTCCTGGTCGCTCGTCTCGCCGAGCTCAACGCGGTACTCGAGCGTCCCGTCGGCGACGCCGACCGGGATTCCGACATCCCGACGGGTACCGATGCCTCCGCCTCTACCGAGCCAGCCTCGACCGAGATCCTGGTCAAGGGACTGGGCAGCTTCGGTGCGATTACCGGTTTTCGCCAGTCACTCGCGGCTGTCGATGGCATCGCGGCGGTGAGCCTGAGCCTCGGGCCGACCGGCGAATTCGTCTTCCGCGCGATCCACCCGAGCGGCTTCGACGTCGCGGCCGCGATCGTGAAGCTCGAGGACGACGCGGCCGCGATCGAGAGGACCGCCGAGGATGGGCTGCTGGTCACGCTCGACCGCGCCCGCTGAGCGATTCCCGCTGAGCGATGACGGAACCAGACCGATGACGACGGCGAGACGCGAGCTGCCGCCGCGCTACGACGCCGCTGCTGTCGAGCCCGCCGTCTACGCGCGATGGGAAGAGGCAGATGCGTTTCGCCCGCCGGCGGAGGCGCCGGCCGGTACTGAGAGCTTCGTCGTCATTCAGCCCCCGCCCAACGTGACCGGGGCGCTGCACATCGGTCATGCGCTCACGGCTACCGTCGAGGACACCTTCATTCGCTATCACCGCATGCGCGGCGACGACACGCTCTGGCTGCCAGGTGTCGACCATGCCAGCATCGGCGCCCAGTTCGTGCTCGACAAGATCATCGCCACCGACGGGGAGTCACGAGCCTCCCTGGGCCGGGAGCGCTACCTGGAGCGCATGTGGCAGTTCATGGACGAGACGCGCCACATCATCGGCGAGCAGCATCGACGGCTCGGTGCCAGCGTCGACTGGAGTCGCGAGCGGTTCACCATGGACGAGTCGAGCGCGAGGGGGGTCCGCGTGGCCTTCAAGCGGCTCTGGGACGCGGGGCTCGTGTACCGCGGCAAGGCACTCGTCAACTGGTGCCCGCGCTGCCTCACCACCCTCAGCGACCTCGAGAATGTCCATCGCGACGAGATCGGCACCATCTGGACCATGCGCTATCACCTTGAGCGCCCCGACGGCACGCCGGATCCGGATGCATGGATCAGCGTGGCCACGACCCGACCCGAGACCCTGCTGGGCGACACGGCGGTGGCGGTGCACCCCGATGATGATCGGTATCGGGCGCTCATCGGCCGCCATGCGATCCTGCCGGTCCTCGGCCGCCGCCTGCCCATCATCGGCGACGAGTCCGTCGATCGCGCGTTCGGCACCGGTGCGGTGAAGATCACCCCGGCGCACGACCCCAACGACTACGAGCTGGCCAAGCGACACGGCCTCGAGGCGATCAACGTTCTGGACGAGGGAGCGCGCGTCAATGCCGCGGGTGGCGAGTTTGTCGGACGTGACCGCCAGGATGCCCGCGAGTCGATCCTCGATCGGCTGCGCGGGATGGAAGACCTGGAGGCGGAGCGTCCGCATCAGATGGTGGTCGGGCATTGCGAGCGCTGCGCAACGGTGGTCGAGCCTCGCCTCTCGGTCCAGTGGTTCATCAACGTCAAGCCGCTCGCGGACCGGGCGCTCGCATCGGTCCGAGAGGGTCGGACCAAGATCATGCCGGCGCACTTCGAGAAGGTCTATGCGCACTGGATGGAGAACATCCACGACTGGGCAGTCGGGCGCCAGCTGTGGTGGGGGCACCGCATCCCGGCCTGGTTCTGCCCGGACGGCCACGTCACGGTGACCGATGCGGCAGACGCACCGGACGCCTGCGCCGATTGCGGTCGGCCGGCGTCGGATCTGACCCAGGAGACGGACATCTTCGACACCTGGTTCAGCTCCGCGCTGTGGCCGTTCAGCACGCTCGGCTGGCCGGATGCGACCTCCGACATGGCGCGCTTCTACCCGACCAGCGTCATGGAGACCGGGTACGACATCCTCTTCTTCTGGGTGGCACGCATGATGATGCTCGGCTTGTTCTGCACGGATGTCGAGCCGTTTCACACCGTGTACCTCCACGGGATGATCCGCGCCGAGGGCGGCGTGAAGATGAGTAAGACGAAGGGCAACAGCGTCGATCCGCTCGGCATGGTCGATGAGATTGGCGCCGATGCGCTGCGCTTCGCCCTCGTCTCGGGCATGGCGCCGGGCAGCGATCAGCGCCTCACGCAGGCCAAGCTGGATGGCGGCCGCAACTTCACCAATAAGCTCTGGAATGCGGCGCGTTTCGTCCTGGCCAATCGGCCGGGCGACAGGCCATCCGATACGGCTGAGCCAACGCTGGCCGCCCGCTGGATCGGTTCGCGTCTCGCGGACGCCACCAAGCGAGCAACGCGTCAGCTCGATGCGCTCGACCTCGGTGGGTACGCGGCCACCGTCTACGAAGTGGCGTGGAGTGACTACTGCGACTGGTTCCTGGAGATGGCGAAGGTCGACCTGCGGCGGGATGACGCCACCGACGCGGAGCGGGCTGCCACGTGGGTGGCGGCTGCCGGCGGCCTGGCGACGCTGCTGCGCCTGCTGCATCCGCTCATGCCATTCGTGACCGAGGAGATCTGGCAGGCTCTGCGCGCGGAGGCCCCTGAGATAGCCGCGGAGCCCCTTCTCATCCGGGCTGCCTGGCCGGCCGCCACCACGCGTGACCGTCCGGCTGAAGCAGCCTTCGACGACCTGTCGACGCTCATCCGCGGAATTCGCAACCTTCGAACGGAGGCGGGAACGCCAGCCGGTGCCCGTGTCAGCCTGGTCGTGGAGCCCACGGATGCGGAATCGGCGGCCGCCATCGAGCACGGAGCCGCCTATCTCGAGTCGCTGGCGCGCGTGCGACCGATTGAGATCCACTCGGCGGGTGAACGTCCGACCCTGGTCGCCGCCGGTCCACTCGGAGCGGCGTGGCTGGCGGTCGGCGGTGCCGCAACGCCGGAGGTCGGGAAACGCCGTCAAGCTCAGCGCGCGGAACTGGATCGCAATATCGAGCGCATCCGCGCGTTGCTCGCCAACGCTGCCTTCACGGCCAAGGCGCCGTCGGCGGTGGTGGAACGGGAGCGCGAGCGACTGGCCGATCTCGAGCAGGAGCGAGGCCAGCTCGGGGCGGACTAGCGTCGGGCGGCTGGTAGAATCGGCCCGCTGCCAGCTAGAAAGGGCCATCGCCATGTCATTCCTCAAGCGCAAGAAGCGGGCTTCGCCGCCGCCACCCTCGATGCCGACGCACGAGGAGGTGACCGCGCAGGAGTATCTGTTGCGACTCGCCTACGTCGCGCGCAGCAGCGATGGCCTGCGCCTGCGCGCCGATCCGGCCGTGGCCATGGCGATCCCCGGCATCCTGGAGCCGCTGAGCCAGACCCCGGTCGAGATCATCGAGCCCCTCCCGATCGAGTACTCGGATGCGTCTCCGGCGATCGAGCGATTCACCGAGATGCAGCAATGGGTACTTGCCCGCCGCGACGTAAGCCCGATCGGGCGTCACGGCCTCTACGTCCTGGAGATCACCGACGCCCTCGACATGACCGTTGACACGTTCTTCTGTGGTCTCCTGCACGGTGACCCCGACACCAGCGGGTATCCGGAATACAACTCGATCGTGGGCGGACTCGCATCGCACTGGGACGAGCTGTCCGGCGAGCTGATCGTGCGCGCCATCATCGGGTGGGGCGGCAGGGGCATGCGCGGCGACACGGAACGTATCGGCCAGAAGTTGTTGAGCTCGCTCTACCAGCAGGTGGTGGCCTCTGGATACAGCCTCGGCGAGGCGGAGCAGGCTCGGCTTCCCTCGATTGGTGGGGGATCCGGTCTCACGTGCGCGCACTGCGGGTACGAGGCGGGAAGCGCAACGGCGTTCTACTGCCCGAAATGCGGCATGCGCATGGTGCGAGGCGCCTAGACCGTACCTTTGGAGGGCGCCTGGCCCGCCCGAGTCCCATTGCCCTTTCGGGGTGGTCGCGGAAACTCAACGCAGCACGTCACCGCACCACACCGTACGCGTAAGGAAGACAATGGAGCGACCCACCGTCCTGCTCGCCATTGACGGCGATGCAGAGTCCCACCTCGAGGCGCTCGAACGCGCTGGTTTCGCACCAACTCGCGCGATCGGCGCCGAGTTCCCGGCCGGGTCCTTCGACCTTGGCGTCATCGACTGCGATCTCGGGGCAGACGTGGCGATTTCCGTCTACGCCGCTCTCCAGGCGCACGCGACCGTCCCCGTTCTGCTCATGCTGGGGGACGGCATGGATGTCCCGGCCGGTGTCGGCACCAAGGCCGATGAGCTGGCATTGAAGCCGCTGCTTCCCGACGCGCTGGTGTACCGCCTTCAGGCGCTGCTGATCCGTGGCGGACGCCGTCTGCCGATGGAGTCCGGCGAGTGGGCGTCAGACGAAACCCTGTCGACGGCACCGGTCGCCGGTGAGGGTCACGCGGTGAGCGTCTTTGCGCCGAAGGGCGGCGTGGGCAAGACCACGATCTCGGTCAACGTGGCCGTGGCACTGCGCCAGCAGACGCGAGCGGAGGTCCTGCTTTTCGACGCCGATGTGGGGGTCGGCAATGTCACCTCGGTCCTTGACGTGCCATTTCGACTCGGACTTGCCGACCTCGCCGACAGCCCTTCCGAGGACTGGACCGATGCGGCGTTCGAGCAATGTGTCACCACGCATGCCGCCAGCGGCGTGCGCGTGATGACGTGGGGGACCAACCCCGCCGAATCCGAGCGGATCTCGGTCGACCTGCTGCTGGCCGCGGTGCGCTGGGCGAAACACCATTACTCCTACGTCATCGTCGACACCCACCCCGGCTACGACGACCGCACGATGGCCATGCTCACGGTGGCCAACGAGATCTTCCTGGTTGTCACTCCCGAGGTGGGCGCGATTCGCAACAGCTCACAGTTTCTCGAGCTCGCCCGCTCGCTTGGCCTGGCGAGCGTGGTCAAGGTCATCGTCAATCGCGCGAACCATGGAATTCAAGTTGATGACATGTCCACGTCGCTCGGCATGCCGATCTCGGCGACGGTGGTCAGCAATGGACCGAAGGCCGTCATCGCGTCGAACGAGGGCCTGCCGCTGGTGACCAAGTACCCGAAGGAACGGATCTCGGACGATCTGTACCGCGTTGCACGGCTGATCTCTGAGCCGGATGCCCAGTCGGTTTCCCTTTCGCCGGCTCCCGTCCGCCGCTGGCTGGGCCGGCTCGGGGAGCGAACCTCGCCCGCCTGACGCCATCGGTGTGCGCCGCCGGGGGGTCCGCGTTGCGCAGGCCCCTTTCCTTTGCCATGATGCGCGCGCCGTGCCGACGTATGACTACCAGTGCCGCGCCTGCGGGACTGTGACAGAAGTGATCCACTCGATGCTCGAGGACGGGCCGTCCACGTGCGACCTATGTGGTGGTCATTTGCGGCGCGTGATCTTCCCCAGCGGCATTATCTTCAAGGGATCAGGCTTCTACCGGAACGATTCGCGAGCGAGCAAGGCCGGCTCCGGCGAGTCTTCTGAGAAGAGCAGCGGGTCAGACAAGGGGACCGACGCAAAGAAGGATGGGGGGTCCGGATCGACGACCCCGGAGTCCACCTCGACGGGGTCGAAATCGGATTTGAAGTCGGACTCGTGACCTAGGCCGATTGCGCCTGGCGCGTGCCGCATCGGCGGCAGAAGCGCGCATTGGCCGACAGCGACAGCCCGCATTGACCGCAGCTGCCCACGCCTACCTGCCCCGCGGCTCCGGCGACCTCGCGAGCTGACGCCTCCCAGAAGGATCCGTGCAGCGCGGCATGGCGCGCCTGCTCGGATTGGGTGACGGCCGCTCCGCGGGACCGATATGGCAGCGCCGGCGCGCGCTCGCGCCCGATGGGATCCTGTCCCGGATCACCGAGCCCGAGGGAATCGAGCTGGGCCCGACGCGCTGCCTGCTCCGGGCTGTCGGCCATCGCCGCCGCGCGCTCAGCCTCGCGGGGGGCAACCTGCGTCGGGCGGACGGGAAAGCGCACGAGCGGCTCGGGTAGCTGCTCGATTTCGACCTCGGCCGCGGCCGGCTCAGGCTCGACCTCGGCAGCGATCGGCTCAGGCTCTGCCTCGACCTCGGCCGCGGCCGGCTCAGGCTCGACCTCGGCAGCGATTGGCTCTGGCTCAGGCTCGATCTCGGCAACGATTGGCTCTGCCTCAACATCGGCAGCGATTGGCTCTGGCTCAGGCTCGATCTCGGCAACGATTGGCTCTGCCTCAACCTCGGCAGAGATTGGCTCTGCCTCAACCTCGGCAGCGATTGGCTCTGGCTCAGGCTCGATCTCGGCAACGACCGGCTCAGACTCGATCTCGAGGAGTTCGTAGGCCACGTCTTCGTCCCAGGCCACAACCCGGAGCGCAGGCTGAACCTGTTCGACCTCGGCGAGGACCGGCTCTGCCTCGAACTCGATCTCGGCGACGACCGGCTCCGGCTCTGCCTCGAACTCGATCTCGGCGACGACCGGCTC
>JBBSML010000020.1:0-44604 GCA_038233215.1 Candidatus Limnocylindria bacterium | reverse complement strand
GGCATGCCGACCGCAAGTCCCTGATCGGTCCCGGCGTCGATCCCGACCTCCCAGGCCAGGTTCGACGGGTCGCGGCTGATGACGCGCACCGGCAGGAGCTCCATGTCGAGCGCGTCGCTGATCCCCAGGAGCTGGCGCAGCTCATCGTTCTCACGCGCGGCCTCGGTCAGCTCAGCCACCCGCTGCTCGGCACCTGCCAGCTCCCCGCGAAGCTGATCGTTCTCGGTCCGCAGCCGATCAATCTCGCCGATCGTTCCGAACACCCCTGCCGCGCCTTCGCCGATGCCGCCGATCGCAGCGCGCACCGGATCGAGCGCGCGAGCCGTCACGCGCTGGAGCGTCAGCGCCGGCTCGGTCGAGCTCGCGAGGAGCATCAGCAGGCTTGCGATCGTGAATGCCGCGAACCACAGGCCGCCGCGCGCTCGCCGGTTCGGGCTGGAGGGCCCGTACATCAGCTGCCCGGCGTCAACGCGGCGCGCGGGTGAATTGGTCGCTGACGAGGACGCGCTCCAGCGTGTCGAGGTCCTCGAGCACGCGCCCTGTCCCGCGCACCACGCAGGTCAGCGGGTCGTCCGCGATGTGGACCGGCATCTGGGTCGCCTCGGCAACCCGCCGATCGAGCCCTACCAGCAGCGCGCCGCCGCCGGCCAGCACGATCCCCTGATCCATGATGTCGGCCACCAGCTCCGGTGGCGTCTCTTCGATCGTTTCCTTGATGGCCTCCACGATCTGGACGATCGACGGCTCGAGCGCCTCCCGGATCTGGTCGCTGCCGACCTCGACGCTGCGCGGCAGCCCGGTCAGCAGGTCACGCCCGCGGAAGGTGGTCGTGCGCTTGTCCTCGTCCGTCGGATAGGCCGATCCGACGGCGATCTTGATGTCCTCCGCCGTCCGCTCTCCCATCAGCAGGTTGTACTCGCGACGGGCGAAGCTCACGATGTCGGTGTCCATCTCGTCACCGCCGATCCGCACCGATCGGCTCACCACGATCCCGCCCAGGCTGACGACCGCCACCTCGGTGGTACCGCCGCCGATGTCGACGATCAGGCTGCCACTCGGTTCGCTCACGGGTAGGCCGGCACCGATCGCCGCCGCCATCGGCTCCTCGATCAGGCGGGCCCAGCGAGCACCGGCGTTGATCGTCGCGTCACGGACGGCGCGCTTTTCCACCTCGGTCACGCCCGAGGGAATGCCGACCAGCACGCGCGGTCGCGGGATGCGCGCATATCGGTCATGCACCTTGTTGATGAAGTAGCGGATCATCTGCTCGGTGACGTCGAAGTCGCTGATGACGCCGTCTCGCAAGGGGCGGATCGCCACGATGCTCGCCGGCGTGCGGCCCACCATGCGCTTCGCCTCGGCGCCGATGGCGAGCACCCGCTTGGTGCGCGTGTCCATTGCGACCACACTGGGCTCGCTGATGACGATGCCGCGGTTCCGGACGGTGACGAGGGTGTTCGCCGTGCCAAGGTCGATTCCCACGTCGTGGCTGAGGAGGCCGAGCAGGCCGTCGAAGAGTCCCAAGTTCCCTCTCGTGATGCTCTTGATCGCCGACCCGGGCACGACGGGGCAGACGAGAAAGTTGGAGACCGATGCCAGCGGCCTACCCTACCACGCTGCGAAATTCGGCCGACACGCTGCCTCGGCGGCGCGGATTGAACGGCGGTGCGGAACCCGACGCAAGGGCGCGCATCCTGCACAGTGCGCGGCCCATGTCTCGCTTCGCACCTAGCGGCCTGCCTGAGGCGTATGGTTAGCCCGATGACGACCGTTCAGCATGTCCCGGCAGCCAACGAGATTGGCCGGCTGGCGCGAGGCGAGCACCACGACCCGCATGCCGTCCTGGGGGCACACCCGGTCGACGGTGGCTCCGTCGTCCGCGCCTTCCACCCCGACGCGCAGAGCGCGACGCTCGTCACCTCCGCAGGCGAACCCACGCCGATGGAGCCGGTGGGCGGCGGCCTGTGGGCCGGCCTGGTTCCCGACGTCGCGCCGGGGCAGCTCGCCTACCGCATTCGCTACACGTTCTTGGACGGCAATGCCTGGGAGCTTGACGATCCGTACCGGTTCAGCCCGACGCTCGGCGAGGTCGACCTGCACCTGATCGGCGAGGGCACGCACGAGCGGCTGTACGACGTGCTCGGTGCGCATCCTCGCAGCCACCAGGGGGTTGCCGGCGTCGGCTTCGCGGTCTGGGCGCCGAACGCGCGGAGCGTGCGCATCGTGGGCGACTTCGACCGCTGGGACGGTCGCTTGATGCCGATGCGGTCGCTTGGGGCGACCGGCGTCTGGGAACTCTTCGTGCCCGGCATCGGCGTCGGCGAGCTCTACAAGTTCGAGATCCTCGGCAGCGACGGCAAGCTCAGGCTCAAAGCCGATCCGCTCTCCTTCGCGATGCAGGTGCGACCGGAGACGGCGTCACGCGTCTGGGATCCAGCAGTGTATCCATGGACCGACGACGCATGGATGGCGGAGCGCGCCACGCGCGATCCATACAGGTCGCCGATGGCAGCCTACGAGGTTCACCTTGGCTCTTGGATGCGCAATGCCGACGGTTCGTGGCTTGGCTACCGCCAGGCTGCGGAGAAGCTTGTCGAGCATTGCCGTCGCTTCGGATTCACCCATGTCGAGCTGCTTCCCGTCGCGGAGCACCCGTTCGACGGCTCGTGGGGCTACCAGGTCACCGGCTACTACGCGCCAACCGCGCGATTCGGCAGTCCGGACGACTTCGCGGCCATGGTCGACACCCTGCACAACGCCGGGATCGGAGTGATCGTGGACTGGGTGCCCGCCCACTTCCCGACCGATGACTTCGCCCTACGCCGCTTCGACGGCACCGCCCTGTACGAGCACGCGGATCCGCAGCGCGGCGAGCATCCCGACTGGGGCACGCTGATCTTCGACTTCGGCCGCGCCGAGGTCCGCAACTTCCTGGTCGCCAACGCCCTGTTCTGGCTGGACCGCTATCACATCGATGGGCTGCGGGTGGACGCGGTGGCTTCCATGCTCTACCTCGACTATTCCCGCGAGGCCGGCGAGTGGACCCCGAACATCCACGGCGGCCGCGAGAACCTCGAGGCGGTCAGCTTCCTGCGCGAGATGAACGAGCGCGTCTACGCACTCTTCCCGGGCGCCGTGACGATCGCCGAGGAATCGACCTCCTTCCCCGGCATCACTCGTCCGACGTACGTCGGCGGCATCGGCTTTGGATTCAAGTGGGACATGGGCTGGATGCACGACACGCTCGAGTACTTCAGCGAGGAGCCGATTCATCGGCGCTTCCACCATGACAGGCTGACGTTCCGGGGCCTGTACGTCGGCACCGAGCAGTTCGTTCTTCCTCTTAGCCACGACGAGGTGGTGCACGGCAAGGGATCGCTGCTGCGCAAGATGCCCGGCGACGACTGGCAGCGGTTCGCCAACCTCCGTGCGCTCCTCGTCAACATGTGGGGGCAGCCGGGCAAGAAGCTTCTCTTCATGGGAGCAGAGCTCGCGCCGTGGACGGAATGGTCGCACGACCATTCGCTGCCCTGGGAGCTCGCCGATGCGCCGATGCACGGCGGCGTCACCCGCTTCATGGAGGATCTCGGCCGCGTCTACCTCTCCTCGCCTTCCCTGTGGGCGGCCGATCACGACGCCGATGGCTTCGCCTGGATCGATGCGTCCGACGTGGAGTCTTCCGTGTACGCCTGGATCCGTCGCGGCGGCAGTGAGCTTGCCGTGGTCGTGCTCAATCTGACGCCGGTCCCCCGGCATGGCTACCGGCTGGGCCTACCGCTCGCCGGGCGCTGGCAGGAGGCCATGAACTCCGATTCCGATCACTACGGCGGGTCCAACCTCGGCAACCTGGGCGGCGTCGTTGCGTCCGCCGAACCATGGCATGGCCAGCCGGCCTCGGCGGTACTGACGCTCCCGCCGTTGAGCGGCCTGATCCTGCATCCCCAGGGCAAGTAGCGCCGCGAGCGGGCATCCCGTGGCCGGATCCGACCCGTGCACCCCCTGCACACATCCCCCAACATCAACCGGGTCAGCGGCGAAGGGCCTCCACCACCGTTCGAACGTCGCCCAGATCGCCGAGCTCCTCGATGGGAACGGGCAGAGCCAGCGACCAGTTCTGACGGGCCGGCGCGACGGTGCCTGGGATGTTCGGCCGCTCCTCCACACGCAGCGCATCCTCGAGCGTCGCCGCGACCAGCATCGGCGGCGATGCGGCGATCCGCTCGTGCAGCGGTACGACCACATCCGCCAGCGACGCGTCGGGGCCGGGTACGATGCCCGCTGCGCGTGCCAGCCGCGATCGCAGGAGAGCGAGCGCATCCGAATCGGGATCCAGGCCCGCAGCCCGCTGGTCATCGAGATCCGCACCGCCCCAGATGCCGGCGACCGTCGGCAGGTCGTGGGTCGTCACCCCGGCGAAGGACTGTACGGGATAGCGTGCGGGTGACACGCGTTCGAACAGGGCGAGACGTGTCGAGAGCAGGCGGCGGAGGCGCAGCTGATTGCGGACCCCTGACGACACGGTCCCGAGATCCTCGCCGATGACGACCGCGCCGGCCCGATGCGACTCGAGTGCGACGATCTCGAGCAGCTCATCGGTCTGAGAGCGGACGTATGCCCCGCGCGAGGGGTCCATGCCGGCGGGGACCCACCACAACCTGAAGAGCCCGAGCACGTGGTCGATCCGAAGGCCGCCGGCGTGCCGCAGCTGGGCGTGGATCGTCTCGATGAACGGCCGATATGCCGCTTTCCGCAGTCGCTGCGGGACGAACGGGGGCAGGCCCCAGTCCTGGCCTGCAGCGTTGAATCGATCGGGCGGTGCCCCGATGGAGACATTCATCGCGAGCTGCGCCTGCCAGTCCCAGGCGTCGAAGCCACCGGGGTCGACGCCGACCGGCATGTCGGCGATGCGCATGATCGAGGCCGATGCGTCCGCCAGCTGCCGATCGAAGCACCACTGCACCCAGGCGTGGAACTTGACGCGGTGAGCATTGTCGGCGGCGGCACGCGCGACGGCTGGGCCGCCCGGATCCCGAAATGCTTCCGGCCACGAGTGCCAGCCCGCGCCGAGCCGTTCGGTCAGGACCGCGAAGGTGGACCAGCGTTCAAGTGCAACACCACGCTTCGCGCGCCATGCGTCGAAGGCGGGGCTGGGGCGCGTGCAGTCCCAGATCCGTTCGAGCGCGCGCAGCTTCAAGGCGGCCACGCGGGATCGGTCGATGAGGCGCTGCCCATTCAGTACCCGACCCGCCCTCGAGAGTTCTTCCAGCTCAAGGCCCGCACGTTCGGCTCCCTCGACCTCCTCGATCCGGATGTGCACCGGGTTGCCGAAGCGCCGCGTACTGGGGTAGTACGGACTCGGTTCCGGGCGCGGGCCTGGGTTGGGCGCTCCGAGCGGTCCGACGGCAAGGAAGCCAGCGCCGGACGTTGACGACCAGTCGCCGAGCTGCCGGAGATCTGCGAGGTCGCCGATCCCCCAGCTGGCAGTCGAGCGCGTGGCCGCCAGCTGGATCGCCCAGCCCCATGCCCTCAGGCCCGCAGGCAGGTGGCAACGCCCCGGGCCGGTCACCAAGAGCTGTTCGATGCCATCGTCCCGCATGAGTCGGTGGTAGCCATGCGGCGCGTCGGTTGGCATTCGATCCGCGCGACCCAGGTCCGAGCCATCCTCCAGCACCAGCTCGCCGGCCGCGGGAAGCTCCGCGCCGGGCCGGACGATGGCGACGAAGGGGAGATCCTCCTCCTGCGGGCCCATGGCTGCCACGACGCCGGCACGGACCTCCGACGGAATCACGCGCGGGTTGCCGAAGGCATCGGTGTAGGCCTCCTCGACGAGGGTCTCGCTCATGCGTCGCGCTCCGCGACCACCACGCCGTCAGGCGCCAGCCGTACCCATCCGGCGTTGCGCTCCGGACCCGGCGGCCAGGCCAGTCGCAGCTCGCCGCTCATCTGCACGTCCGCCGGCTGGGTGCCGAGGTTGGCCGCCACGCTGATCGGCCCTCGCTCGACCACGATCCAGCCGGCCGCAGCGTCATGACGCACCACGACCGCCGCTCGATCACCGTCACGCAGCGCGGGCATCGCCGCCCGGATGGCCAGGAGCTCGCGGTACCAGGCCAGCACGTCGGCATGGGACTCTCGGCTCCGCTCGCTCCAGTCAAGCTTCGACGCCAGGAAGGTGGCGGGATCCTGAGGATCAGGAACGCTCTCAGGGTCCCGGCCGAAAAAATGCCCGAACTCCTCTCGGCGTCCACGGCGCACGGCGCCTGCCAGCTCGCGGGAGACATGGCCGGTGAAATAGTAGAACGGCGACGACGCACCCCATTCGGCACCGGCAAAGAGGAGTGGCACGTACGGTAGTGTCAGGAGCAGGGCGGCGCCGATTCGTACGCGGCCGGGCGGCACGAGGTGGGACAGGCGTTCGCCGAGCGCCCGGTTGCCGACCTGATCGTGGTTCTGCAGCGCGGCGATGAACCGATGACCCGGGAGATCGCCCGGGGGTCGCCCGTGAAATCGATCCCGAACGGCCGAGTAGTGGCCGGCATACATGAATGGGTCGACGATCGCGCGCGCCAGTGCGTCGGCATCGGCGAAGTCGGCGTAATAGCCGATCTCTTCACCGGTCAGGGCAACGTGCAGCGCGTGATGGACGTCGTCGGCCCATACGGCGTCCAGCCCGTACCCGCCCTCGGCGATGGGTCGAACGAGGCGCGGGTCATTGAGATCCGACTCTGCGATCAGGACGAGGGGCCGCCCGACCTCGATCTCGAGGACGCGCGTCGTGAGCGCCAATTCCTCGAGGATGTGCACAGCCGATCGATCGTACATTGCGTGCACCGCGTCGAGCCGCAGCCCGTCCAGGTGATAGTCGCGCATCCACGTCAGCGCGTTGTCCACCACGAACTGACGCACTTCATGGCTGCCGGCATCATCGAAGTTGACGGCGTCGCCCCACGGCGTGGCGTACTTCGAGGTGAAGTAGGGGCCGTACTGCGGCAGGTAGTTTCCTTCCGGCCCCAGGTGGTTGTAGACGACATCCAGCAGGACGGCGAGCCCGCTCCCGTGGCAGGCGTCGACCAGCCGCTTGAGTCCATCCGGGCCGCCGTAGGCATGATACGGCGCGAACAGATCCACGCCGTCGTACCCCCAGCCGCGGTCCCCGCTGAACTCCGCAACCGGCATCAGCTCGAGGTGCGTGATCCCCAGGTCGACAAGGTCGGCAATGCGCTCGATCGCTGCGTCGAACGTCCCCGCGGGAGTGAACGTGCCGACGTGCAGCTCGTAGATCACCGCATCGGCGAGCCGGCGTGCGGCGAACGCGCGATCGGTCCAGTTGAAGGCGCTGTGGTCGATCGTGCGAGACAGGGCACTGACGCCGTTCGGTTGGGAGGGCGAGCGTGGATCGGGCAGCGGTGCCGACCCGTCCAGACTGTACCCATAGTCAGTGTCCGGCGTGAGCTCGAGGTCGGCGGTCCACCATCCCCCGTCATCGCGTGTCATCGGATGGCGGTCAAGGCCCGTCACGAGCTCCAAGCGGGCCGGAAACGGAGCCCACACTGCCGGGCGCCTATTCATGTCACGCGTTCCAGGATCGCGACCGGGAAATCGACGAGGTGATCATCGACGAGCGTTGCGCCCGCGTGTGTGCGTCCGTCCAGACCACGCCAACCGCCGGGTGGCAGCTCGACGACGGTGTCACCCCATCCGAGGCGCTCGACGCGACGAATGAGGCGCGGGATCACGGTAATCACGTCGTCCCCGCGCGCATACGCGATCACCGCCGCGGCACGTTCTCCACGAATGGGAACGGCACGATACGTCCCGCCGGCGCCGAACGCCTCCGGCCGACGCGCCCTGATCCGGAGCGCTCGGTCGATCAGCCACAGCTTCGGGATCCCCACCTCGCGTCGCCGCCATGCCTGCGCCGCGCTCATCGACGCAGCATCGCGGAGGAGGCGTCTCCTGAGGTCGAAATCGACGGGGCGTCGGTTGTCCGGGTCCACGAGGGCGAGATCCCACAGCTCGCAACCCTGATACAGGTCGGGTACACCGGGCGCGGTCAGCTGGAGTGCGAGTTGCGCCAGTGCGCCGCGCCGGCCAGCATCGAGCAACGGCTCGACGGTCGCTTCCACGGCGGCGACGAAGCCGGGATCACCCAGACATCCTCGGACGAAGGCGGCAAGCGCCACGTCGTACGCCGCGTTCGGGGCGGTCCACGAGGTGCGCAGCTTCGCCTCCCGGCTCGCCTTCTCGAGGTAGGCGGCGGCACGGTCCGCGTCGATCGGCCACGCACCAACGATGATCTGGAAGAACAGGTACGCGTCCGCCTCCGTCGGGAGCTCGGGTCCGCCACGATGTCGTGCGGCGGCGGACCGCATGCGACCAACCGCGGTGCGCCATTCGTCGACGTCCTCGGCTATGAGTGCCAACCGGGCGCGCACGTCCGCGCTGCGCTTGGTGTCATGCGTGGATAGCGCAAGCATGGCGAGCGGCCAGGCATCCTGCGACCCTTCCATTGCGCGGTGGAACTCCTCCACCCCGGTGCCGAACTGTCCCGGATCACCGCCGACCTCGTTGAGCGCCACGAGCCGATGATGCCGGTAGAACGCCGTGTCCTCGACGCCCTTCGCCATCGCCGCCGGGGTCAGCTGTTGGAAACGCATCGCCAGCTCTGCGGCGAGCGGCCCTTCGACCTCCAGGCGCAGAATCCGACCCAGGAACCCGAAGAGCTCCGGGTCCAGGTCCGGGCGACGCTTCTCGGCCAGCGCAACAGCATCATCGATGAGGCGGGCGTCACGATCGCTGGTGTTCTCATCTTCCGCACGCACGTACGTGCGGTACACCGGGAGCGCCGCGGCCACCTCGCGTAGCGCGTGATGCAGCTCGTGCCGCGTGAAATCGCGATAACGCCGGTTGCCCTCGCAGACTTCGAGGAACAGCGCGGTGAGGCGATTGACATCGCTGCCCAGCACAGATGCCAGCACCTGGCGACGCGCGTCGAGGGCGATCGTCTCCCACTCTGCGCCGGCATCGGCAACCTCGGCCCACATGGCGGTCAGCCCCGGCGCTCCATCAGGATCGACCAGCACCCCGGTGGCGAGGTTGGCAAATCGATATCCCGTGGTGCCATGAATCGGCCAATCGGTCGGAAGCGTCTCGTCCGGCTCGAGGATCTTCTCAGCCACGATCCACGCATCCGGTGCCGCGGCGCGCAGCCGGGCGAAATAGCCGGCCGGGTCCCGCAGACCGTCCGGGTGATCGATCCGCATGCCATCGACCCGTCCATCGGCAACCCATTCCAGTACCAGACCATGGGTGTCATCGAAGACACCATCCGCCTCGATGCGCAGACCGACCAAATCGTTGATGTCGAAGAATCGCCGATAGCCCAGGTCCCGGGAAGCCGAGCGCCAGGATGCAAGCCGCCAATGCTGTGCTCCGAGGATCTCGTCGAGCAGCTGGACATCGGCGTTCACCACTGCCGCCGCGGCATCGAGGTCCTGCGCATCGCCTGCCGCCGCCACGACCCGCTCCACCGTCCGCGGGGCCAACGGGAAGCGACGACCGCCGTGGGCAACCACCAGGTGGCCGCCCTCGTGCACCAGCCGGATCTCGCCACCCTCCAGGACGCGGCCGTAATGGTCCGGAAGCACCGGCAGCAGAATCACGTCACGCAGCCGGTTCTCCGGCGGATCCCAGTCGATGTCGAAGTACGACGCGTACCTGCTCGCGCGCCCATGCTCCAGCACGTCCCACCACCATCGGTTCCCCTGGTCGGAGATGGCCATGTGGTTCGACACGATGTCGAGCACCAGTCCCATCCCGTGCGCGTGCAGCGCATCGCCCAGGCGGTCGAGTGCCTCCGCCCCGCCGAGCTCATCGCTGACCTTGCCGTGATCGATCACGTCGTAGCCATGCATCGAGCCTGGGGAATACTGGAGGATCGGTGACGTATACAGGTGGCTGACCCCCAGTTCCGCCAGGTACGGCACGATTGCGGAGGCGTCGTCGAGCGTGAAGCCGGCATGCAGCTGGATGCGATACGTGGCGCACGGCAGCAGACGGTCTCGGCGGATCACGGGCCGCCCAGCGCAGGTCGCGTGCCGGGCTTCAGTCGCCGCTCACGCGGCGGACGCGCGGCAGGCGTCGCAGGCAGACCACGGAACGTTCGGCGACCCGGTAGGCAGACCCACCGTCGTGCTCGCCGTGCGCCGCGCTGAACGCATGGTGCACCGTGTCGAACACGGTCTCCCAACGCTTGGCGGCCTCGTGATTCGGCAGGGTGAAGGCGACCGGATGATGGTCGGCGTTGAAGATGACCAGCAGGGTGTCGTCGGTGATCCGCTCGCCGCGCGGGCCGCGATCGTCGATCGCATCGCCGGCGAACTGCACGGCCAGCGTTCGCACGCCGGGGGCCTGCCATTGCTCATCGGTCATCTCGGTGCCATCGGGCGCAAACCATGTCAGGTCCTTGACGCGCGAACCGCGAATCTGGCGGCCCTGGAAGAAGCGACGACGGCGCAGCACCGGATGGCCCTTGAAGAGCCGGATCAACGACCGGGTGAAGGCGAGGAGCTGGCGGTCACGCCGGTGAAGGTCCCAGCTGAACCAGCTGACCTCGTTGTCCTGGGCATAGCCGTTGTTGTTGCCCATCTGCGTGCGACCAACCTCGTCGCCGCCGAGCAGCATCGGCACACCCTGGCTGAGCAGCAGGGTGGCGAGATAGTTGCGCTTCTGGCGCTCGCGAATTGCGATGACCGCCTCTTCATCGGTCTCGCCCTCGACGCCGAAGTTCATGCTCTCGTTGTTGTTGTCGCCATCGTCGTTGTTCTCGCCATTCGCCTCGTTGTGCTTCGATTCGTAGCTGACAAGGTCATTCAGGGTGTACCCGTCGTGGGCAGTGACGAAGTTAATGCTCGCGTGCGGACGGCGGCCAGAGCCCGCGTACAGATCTGATGAGCCACTGAGCCGATACGCCAGCTCGGCGGCCTGGCCACCGACTCCCTTCCAGAAACGACGCACGGTATCGCGGTACTTGCCGTTCCACTCGGCCCAGCCGACCGGGAAGTTGCCGACCTGGTAGCCGCCGGGTCCGACGTCCCACGGCTCGGCGATGAGCTTGACCCCATTGATGGTCGGGTCCTGGTGGATGATGTCGAAGAAGCTGCCCAGCTTGTCGACGTCGTGCAGCTCCCGGGCCAACGCCGATGCCAGGTCGAACCGGAATCCGTCGACGTGCATCTCGATGACCCAGTAGCGCAGCGAATCCATGATCAGCTGGAGGACCTTGGGGCTGGTGGCGTCAAGCGTGTTGCCGGTGCCGGTGTAGTCGACGTAGTGCGCCTGGTTCTCGGTACTGAGGCGGTAGTAGGCGGCGTTGTCGATCCCCCGGAAGCTGAGGGTCGGCCCCTGGTGGTTGCCCTCGCCGGTGTGGTTGTACACGACGTCGAGAATGACCTCGATGCCGCCGTCATGAAGCCGCTTGACCATCGTCTTGAACTCGCTGACCGGCTCGCCGGTGGCGGAGTAGCGAATGTCCGGCGCAAAGAAGCCGATGGTGTTGTAGCCCCAGTAGTTGACGAGGCCACGCTCCACGAGGTGGCGGTCGGTCACGTGCTGGTGCACCGGCAACAGCTCGACGGCCGTGATGCCGAGGTTCGTCAGGTAGTCGATGGCAGGTGCAGAGCCGAGCCCCGCGTACGTCCCTCGCAGCTCCTCGGGCACCTCCGCGTTGAGCTGCGTGAAGCCCTTGACATGAACCTCGTAGATGAGCGTCTGGTCGAGTGGCGTGCGGAGCTGCGTGTCACCGCCCCACACGAAGGCGTGGTTGATGACGACGCTCTTGGGCACGAATTCCGCCGAGTCCCGGTCATCGGCCTCGTCCCCATCGGCGCCGATGCGGTAGCCGAATACCGCATCGTCCCAGCGCACCACTCCATCAATGCGCTTCGCATACGGGTCGATCAGCAGCTTGGCCGCATTGAAGCGATGCCCCGCGCCGGGATCGTAGGCGCCATGCATCCGGTAGGCGTAGCGCTGGCCGGGCCGGGTGTCGGGCAGGTAGCAGTGCCAGACGAGGTCGGTCTTTTCGATCAGCCGGATGCGCTGCTCATTACCACCGTCATCGTCGAACAGGCAGAGGTCGACCTGCTCCGCGTTTTCGCTGAAGATCGCGAAATTGACGCCGGAGCCATCCCAGGTGGCACCGAGCGGGTACGGCTGCCCGCGCCAGACTCGCAGGCTCACGCAGCGCCGCCCGAGGTCAACGGATTTCGGAACTTGAGACCCCTGAATCGTGCGAAGTCTCGGTCAGTCGTATAGAGAACGCCGCCATGCTCGACGGTGAGTGCGGCCAGGTGCGCGTCCATGACGAGCGGCCCTCGGGCCTGGCCGTCACGCGCCATCCTGAGCAGCACCGCCCAGTGTCGGGCCGTCGGCAGACCGAGCTCTACGCCTCTGCGATCCAGCCATCCCTCAACGATCTCAATCGCCTCACCAGAGTCCAGCGGTACGCGGAATACCGAATGATTGGTGCCGATGCGGATGAAGGCAAGGACTGAGAGCAGCGGGATGCGAACCTCCACGTCGTCTTCCAGCGTTCGCTCGAGCCATGATCGGGCCGCCGCGTGATTCGGGCTCTCTTCGTCGTATGCGTAGAGCAGCAGGTTCGCGTCGATGAAGATCACCGATGCTCCGGTCCCTCAAGACGCTCGAGCAACCCGGAGATGTCGTCCAGGTCGATGCCGGGTCGCTGGCCCATTGGTCGTGCCACGACGCGGAACGGCAGACGGTCACGGGATGCGCCCGAATCCAGGCCGGCGCGAATTGCATCGTTCACCACCGCCTTAAGCGGCCGCCCCGACTCCCGTGCCGCATCGCGCAGGCGCGCTGCCACGTCATCCTCGAGGGTAAGCGTCGTGCGCTGTGACATGTCATGAAGCCTATCACACAAGCATCATGATGCGTCCGGCCTGCTGCGCGCGCTCATCGATGTCGGGGCCGCGGCCAGCCGCTCGATGGCGGCGAGTGGCAGCCACAGCCAGTCGGGACGGTTGTTGGCCTCATAACGGACCTCGTAGCAGGCTTTTTCCAGCTCGAATGCCTCGAGCAGGCCCATTTCGGATGGACCAATGGCGCCGTAGGCGGCGACGAACGCCTGGCGGGCCTCGCGCAGCCAGCCATCAGCGTCGAATTCGGACGCGGTGAGCTCGGACGTGCGCGCGGCGTAATCCAGGCTGCGCAGCATGCCAGCGACATCGCGAAGCGGGGAGCCGGGCTCCCTCCGCTCGGCCAGCGGTCTCGCCGGCTCTCCCTCGAAGTCGATGACGCTGAACCGGCCATCGGTTCGCGCCAGCAGCTGGCCGAGATGGTAGTCCCCGTGGACGCGGCTCACCCGCGCCTCGCCCGTCGCGGATCCGAAGGTGTCGGCAAGACGCGCCGTGACGGCCGGCGCGAGGCCGACCAGCCGGTCGTGCGCCTCGCCGCTTACTGCGGTCACCGCCTGCGCCAGCTGGCGTTCGGCCGATGCGCGCCAGGCAGCCGTTTCGGCCACCGTCGCCGCTCGCGCGGGGAAGGCGGTATTGTCCGGCCGCGACGCGAGCGCGGCATGCATGGCCGCGGTCACTCCACCGACCGTGGCCGCGATCTCGAGACCGCGATCGGGGTCGGCGGCGAGGGCGTGCAGCATGGCGGTCCAAGCGTCGCCGTTGGACGGCACGAAGGCCTGAAGCATCGCCGCTGCGGCCGGCTCACCGCCATCGGGCGTGTAGGTCATGGCGCCAGCGACGGCCGGCGTATCGGCGAAGCCTGCCTCGGTCAGGAAGGCGCTCACCTCCAGGTCCGGGCTCTCGCCGGGCTCGAGAAGCCGATAGAGCTTCAGGATCAGCCGCTCCCCGAGCACGATCGACGTGTTCGACTGCTCCACCCCAAGGCGCCGCTCCGTCAGCACCGCCGCGGCCTCGTGGGCCGATGGGAGCAGTTCCTCGAGCGCATCGGTCCGCGTGCAGGTGAAGCGACCCCGTTCGCCGCGCAGCTCGGCGTTATCGGCCATCGCGCGCGCGATCGCAGTCCAGGCTCCTTCGCCGTCGTGCGGCTCCCGGCCGTCGACTGTGGGCACCAGGTAGTCGTCGGAGGATCCGCCATCGACGTAGGCCACCTCGAGGATGCTCAGCTCCGCCGGACCCAGGGACGCGCGGTCGCGCTGCGTGACGGTGGCGATCGGGCGCTGCTTGGCGCGGAACCAGCGTTGGATGGCAAGCCAGGGTGCGGTAAGCGGGATCACGAACCGCGCAGCCGCTGCGCGGGCGGCCAATCCCGGCGAAAGCGGACGATGGGACACGGCACCTCGTTGAGCACCCAGTGGTATTCAGCGATATCGATGACCAACCCCATGCGCTCGTAGAAGCCCCGCGCCGATGAATCTTCGCGGAATGCCCACACGACGAGCGGATCGAACCCGCGTTGTCGCAGGTCGTCAACGGCGTGCTCGTACAGCATGCGTCCGACCCCGGTTCCAATGACGTCGGGGTCGAGATAGGGGTTCGTCAGTTCTCCCGCCTCGGAGGGCGCGGACGAGATCACCCCGGGGCCTTGCCGCTCGCCCGCGATACGCCGGCAACTCGTTGATTGCGCGTCACCGGTGCATTGTTCAGTTCGTGGCGCTGGCCACCGCTGACGTGCGCTAACCGAGCCAGAGGCAGCCGGACCATGGCGTCGAACCGCCTGCACACCTCCGTCGGGCCGCATGCGCGCCGCTGGGCGGCGGCAACGGAGCCCGAGCCACTCGAATGTCCGGCCCTGTCGCGATTGCGCCGATGAGCGGCGCCGGCCGCGCACGAGCCAGCAGAGCTCCGCCTTCGGGTTGCGCTGGCGCCGCTCAGCGGCGATGGAGAGAGGACCGAGACCGGCAGCGTCAGAGGACCCCATCGGTCATCTCGAACCAGAAGAAGTCGTGCGGGCCGAGCGTGAGAAGGTACGGAAGCTCTCCGATGGGCGGAAAGTGGACCCGACCAATCAGCTCCACCGGCACCCGATGGCGAAAGCGCGACAGGTCGAGTTCCACGTACTGCGCGAAACGCGAGAGATTGGCGACACACAGGATCGAGACACCGTCGTGCTCGCGCAGGTAGGCGAGGACCCGGCGATTCTCCGGATGCAGGAACTCGAGCGATCCGCGGCCGAACACGGGATGCGCACGTCGGACGCGGATGAGCCGCTTCATCCAGTTCAGCAGGGATCCGGGCACGCGATCCTGGGACTCCACGTTGACCGCCTGGTAGCCGTAGACCGGATCGGCCACCAGGGGCGCGTAGAGCGCATGCACGTCGGCGCGGCTGAAGCCGGCGTTGCGGTCGCCGGTCCACTGCATCGGCGTGCGGACGCCGTTGCGATCGCCGAGGTACACGTTGTCGCCCATCCCGATCTCATCGCCGTAGTAGATGACCGGCGTGCCGTGCATGCTGAACAGGAGCGAATTGAGCAGCTCGATCCGGCGGCGGCTGTTGTCGACCAGCGGGGCAAGCCGCCTGCGGATCCCGACGTTGATCCGCATCCGAGCGTCCTTCGCGTACTCGGAGTACATGAAGTCGCGTTCCTCATCGGTCACCATCTCGAGCGTGAGCTCGTCGTGGTTGCGCAGGAAGAGCGCCCACTGGCCCTCATCAGGAATCTGCGGGGTCTGGTCCATGATCTCGACGATCGGGTAGCGGTCCTCGCGCCGCAGCGCAATCCAGATGCGGGGCATGAGTGGGAAATGGAACGCCATGTGGCACTCAGGCCCCTCCGGAGTGCCGAAGTACGGCAGCACGTCCGGTGGCCACTGATTGGCCTCGGCCAGGAGCATTCGACCCTCATACCGCGCGTCCATCCCGGCACGCAGGCGCCTGAGGACCGCGTGCGTCTCCGGCAGGTTCTCGCCGTTGGTGCCCTCGCGCTCGACCAGGTACGGCACCGCGTCCAGCCGCAGTCCGTCGACGCCGAGGTCGAGCCAGAAGCGCATGACGCGCAGCACCGCCCGCACCACCTGGGGATTGTCGTAGTTCAGGTCTGGCTGATGCGAGAAGAACCGATGACAGTAGTACTGCTGCGACTCGGGGTCCCAGGTCCAGTTGCTCGACTCGGTGTCGGTGAAGATGATCCGCGCGTCGAGGTATTTCTGGTCGGTGTCGCTCCAAACGTACCAATCGCGCTTCGCGCTCGTACGGCTCGAGCGGGACTCGACGAACCACGGATGCTGGTCGCTGGTGTGGTTGACCACGAGCTCGGTGATGACGCGCAGGCCACGCCGATGCGCCTCGCGCACGAATCCGCGAAACTCGCGCAGCGAGCCGTAATCGGGATGCACTTCGGTGAACGCAGCGATGTCGTAGCCGTCATCGCGCAGCGGTGAAGGGTAGAACGGAAGCAGCCAGATCGCGGTGACACCCAGGTCGGCGATGTAGTCCAGCCGCTCGGCAAGGCCCAGGAAGTCACCGACGCCGTCGTTGGTGGAGTCATTGAAGGCCTTGACATGCAGCTGGTAGATGATCGCGTCCTTGTACCAGTGCGGGTCGTCCCGCAGGAGGTGCGGAGGTGCCACTTCGGGATTCAGCAGCGGCTGGCGCGCTGTCATCGCTGCGCCCGGCCCCCATCAACGGGAGCAATCGTGAAGATGCGAAATGGTTCCCTCGCCGGATCCAGGACCACGGGCAGATCGGCGCCGCGCTCTTCGGTCACTCGGCCGGTGAGCAGGTCGGTCAGCAGGTACGGGTCATCCCAGGCGACCCCGATCGCAGGCAGGTCGGGATGGAGGATGGCCCGCTCGGCGGTGGTCGGGTCGCAGTTCACCGCCACGAAGACCGCATCCCGCCAACGGTGCGGATGACCGGTCAGCGGATCGACCTTGCCATGCGCGAGCGCCTTGCGATAGAAGAGCGTTCGCGCTCCACTCACGTTCTCGAAGCGCAGGTTCTCGTAGCGACTGAGCGCCGACACCTGGTGCCGAAGCCGGTTGAGCTCGCCGATGAGCAGCTTGATGTTGCCCTTCCGGTCCCAGTCACGCGCCCGGATCTCGAACTTCTCTGAATCGAGGTACTCCTCGCGCCCACCGAGCCGGTCAGCTTCACACAGCTCCCAGCCGGAGTAGATGCCGTAGCTGGACGAGAGGGTGGCGGCCAGCACGCTGCGAATCACGAAGGCCGGTCGCCCGTGGTCGAGGTGGTGCGGGTTGATGTCGGGCGTGTTGGCAAACAGGTTGCCGCGGAAGTACTCGACCATCTCACTCTGCGTCAGCTCGGTGAGGTAATCGCGCAGCTCTACAGCCGTCTCGCGCCAGGTGAAATAGGTGTAGCTCTGCGTGAACCCGACCTTGGCCAGTTGCCGCATCATCTTCGGCTTCGTGAAGGCTTCCGACAGGAAGATCGTCTCCGGATGGTTTGCCTGGATCTGGCTGATCAGCCACGACCAGAAGGCGATCGGCTTGGTGTGCGGGTTGTCGACCCGGAAGATCTTCACCCCCCGCTCGATCCAGACCTCGAAGATCCGCTTCCATTCGCGCCACAGCTCCTCGCGCTCGGTCGCGTCCTCGCCGCCGAAGTCGACCGGGTAGATGTCCTGGTACTTCTTCGGCGGATTCTCGGCGTACTTGATGCTGCCGTCGGGTGAATGGCGGAACCAACCGGGATGCTGCGTCACGTACGGATGATCGGGCGCTGCCTGGATGGCAAGGTCCATCGCCAGCTCCATGCCATGCGCCTCGACCGCCTCGCGAAAATGAAGGAACTCGCTCAGCCCCCCAAGCTCCGGCGCCACCGCGTCATGGCCGCCGGCGGAAGAACCGATGGCATACGGGGACCCGACATCGTCCGGGGCGGCATCGAGCGTGTTGTTGCGGCCCTTACGGTTCGTGCGTCCGATGGGGTGGATCGGCGGGAGATAGACCACGTCAAATCCCATCGCAGCGATGTGGGGCAGACGCCACTCCGCCTCCGCGAAGGTCGTGGCCGTTGGTCGTTTCAGATCTCGGCCCTGCGAGCGCGGGAAGAGCTCATACCACGCGCCGAAGCGAGCGCGTTCGCGGTCGACGATGAGCGGCAGCTCCGGCGAGCGAGAGGCGGACCGGAGGTCGGCGTGACGACGCAGCGTGGCGAGCAGGTCGTCGGTCAACAGCGGCGCGGCGCGGGCCGCCTCCGAACGTGAATGCTCCAGCTCGGCAAGCGCGTCGCGAACCTGGACCGCGTCGTCATCGGCATTCGTCTTCTCAGCGCGACGCAGCGCGGCCACCAGCAGCAGCCGTCCCTCCTCGATCTCGTTGGGTACGGCGACGCCGGCATCGAGCTTCTTTCGGAGACCGTCGCGCCATGAGCCGAAGGCGTCCCGCCAGGCCTCGACCGCGTAAACGTGGCGCCGGTTGCGGAGGAGCTCCACGTGGCCAGACCAGCGATCGTTGTCGATCGGCCGCATCGGTGCCCGGCGCCACGCGGTCTCATCGTCCGCACGGAGCAGGATGGCAGCATCGAGCAGGTCGTGGCCGTCAGCGAAGATATCGGCGGTCACCAGCAGCTGGTCGCCCACCACGCGCTTGATCGGATATCGGCCGCCATCCAGCTCGGGCGTGATCCGCTCGATGATGATGCCGCGCCGGCTGCCGATCGCGTCGGCGCCGGGCTCATCGGGCTCGCAGACCGTCTCAATCGTGTGTCGCACGCCTGCTCTCGTCGTAGTCATGGATGTGCGAAACCCTACCTGATCGGCCGCGGTATCGGCGCCGTCGACCGATCTCGACGACAATCGGTCCGTGTCCATGCTTCGTCGTCTCGTCGCGATGATCCTGGTGCCGACGCTGCTCAGCGCATGTGCCACGCCGTCCGACTCAGGCTCAGGGTCCTTCGCAGCATCTGCCCAACCGTCGGGACCAGGTCAGAGCGCCGACGAGCCTCTCCCGACCGAAACCGGGAGCGCGACCGCATCGGCCGGGGCGTCTGCCGCGCCAACCTCGGATGAGCCGCCGCCCCTTGGCCTGGAGACAGTGGCGGAAGGGCTTTCGGCGCCGATCGGAGTCGCATCCGCGCCGGCCGGATGGCTGCTCGTCAACGAGCAGGCCGGCCATGTGATCGGCGTGCACCCGGAGCGGGGGGATCGTGCGACCACGCTCGACATTCGCGATCGCGTCCTCGGAGGGGGTGAGCTTGGCCTGCTGGGATTGGTGCTGCATCCGGACTGGCCGGAGGACGGGCGGGCGTTCGTGCACTACAGCGATCGTGACGGCAACACGGTCCTCTCCGAATTCAGTGGCGGCCAGGAGGGCGATGCGGCGCCGATCCTCGATCCCGCCAGCGAGGTGATGCTGCTCAACGTCGAGCAGCCGTTCGCGAACCACAACGGGGGTCAGCTGGCGTTCGGGCCGGACGGATTCCTGTGGTTCGGTCTGGGCGATGGCGGCTCGGGCGGCGACCCCCTCGGCAACGGCCAGAATCCTTCGACGCTCCTCGGCTCCATCCTGCGCATGGACGTGGCCGAGGCCGGAGGCTACGCCATCCCCGACGACAACCCGTTCGCGGATGGATCCGATGGGTCACCCGAGGTGTACCTGACCGGCCTTCGGAATCCGTGGCGATTCAGCTTTGACCCCGAGACGGATGCACTCTGGATCGCCGATGTCGGGCAGAATGCTTACGAGGAGATCAACCGGATCGACCCGGAGGCCGATGCCGGCGCCAACCTGGGCTGGAACATCATGGAAGCCTCCCACTGCTTCGCCGACGCCGCCTGCTCGTCCGACGGCCTGATCCTGCCCGTGGCCGAGTACGGCCGCGATCAGGGCTGCTCGGTCACCGGCGGCCACGTGTATCGCGGCAGCGCGGTCGAGGGTCTCGCCGGCTGGTACCTCTTCTCGGACTATTGCGAGGGACACCTCTTCGGAGTTCACTCGGAGACCGATGGCTCCGACCTGGTGCCGCGCATCCTGGGCGAGACCAGCGGGTCGATCAGCAGCTTCGGCACAGACGGGGCCGGCGATCTCTACGTCACCGACATCGGTGGCGGCCTCCTCTCGCGGATCGTCGCCGACGGCTGACCCAGCGCGCCGAGCGCGCGAAGCGAGGTCCAGCGGCCACGCCCGATCACGAGGTGGTCGAGCAGCTCGATGTCGAGCAGGCGTCCGGCCTCCGCCAATTCGGTGGTGATACGCAGATCCTCGCCGGACGGGTTCGGGTCACCCGACGGATGGTTGTGGGCCACGATGATCGCCGCGGCGCAGGCGCGGACGGCGTCGCGATAGACCTCGCCGACCCGCACCGACGACCCGGCCAGGTTTCCGCGGTACACGGTCCGTTCGGCCGTCACCACATTCTTTGTGTCGAGAAGGAGCACCCGCAGCTCCTCCCGTTCGAGCGCGCCCATCGCGTCGACCAGTGGCTCAGCGACGTCGGTCGGGGTGCGAATCAGCCACGGATTGGATGGCCAGGCACGGGCAACCCGCCGCCCGAGCTCGGCGCAGGCCGAGACGCGCAGCGCTGCTGCCTGCGAAAGTCCAGCCACGCGAAGCTCGATCGGGAGCGCACGGCCGACGGCGGCGATTGACCCGAAGCGATCGAGCAGCCGTCGCGCGACCCTCGGGGCCGCCGCCCTGCCGCCGATGATGGTCGCCAGCAGTTCCTCGTCACCGGACGCTTCGGTGCCGTGGCGGTCGAAGCGTTCACCAGGTGGGTGGGTGCGGTGGCGGTCGGCAGGGAGCACAATGGGCAGGGGCATGGGTTCGTGCGTCATGCCTGCGGACGATAGCCAGCGCCGCTCACCAGCAGCTTACCGGCGGATTACCGGAAGCGGTTCAGACCGGGAGCCGCACGACGTCGAAGCGGACGAGCAGCGCGAGCGCAACCGAGACGCCGTTGACCATCGCGTGCATCGCGATCGGGGCAAGGAGATTACCGGTCCGCTGGTAGATCCAGGCAAGCGCCAGCCCAAGCAGGAAGATCGGCACCAGCGCCACGATCGACGCGTGAATGAGCGCGAATAAGGCCGAGGAGCCGATGAACGCCCAGCGCCGGCCGCCCTCGCGCAGCCAGGCGTTGAAGACCACCCCGCGGAAAAAGACCTCCTCCGCGATCGGCGCCAGGATCACGACGGCGAGGATGACCAGCCACGGGTCCAGGATCTGGATGGCCCGCTCGGCGGCCTGGGGCTCGGCAGCAATCCCGAGGCTCTCGAGCACCCAGACGACACCGGCAGATGCGGCGGTGGCGCCGATCCAGGCCAGGATGCCCCAGCCGAGTCCCGCGCGAATGGCGCCCCCGGGATCGCGGCCGGGAAGCGACGGGAGCGCCGCGAGGGCTCCGGGCCGAAAGACGAACAACCAGCTGACCAGCAGCAGTGCGATCTGCGTGGCGACGAGCAGGACCGCAGCACCGAGGAACGTGAGCTCGCCCTCGCCCATGAGCAGGGCCGCTGCATCGGCACCGAACGGCGCCGTGATGATGGACACCAGCGCGAACACGAGAACCACGAGCACGAGCACTCCCGGGCCGCGATAGCGCTCCGGCGGCAGGAATCGTCGGACGCGCAGCTGCCGCACCGCGACATACAGGAGCCCGGCGATGAAGAGCACGGTGCCCGCCAGGGCAAGCCAGCCGAAGAGCGCAGGATCATCGACCGCGATCTGGCCATCGACGGCCAACGCCCCGGTGGTCAACGCGCCGACGGCGAGGACGGCGCCCAGGACGATCAGGAGCGGCCCCGGCCAACGGGGCATCGTAATCGTTCCCGGGCCTGCGGTCGGGTGCGGACCGGTGGGCAGCGCCGCAGGACGATCAGGCCCGGAAGGGTCCACCGGCGTCGGGCTCTGGGTCAGCTGTTGGTGGCGCCGCGCAGGCGGGCATGCTCGGCAGTGGCATCCGTGGTGTCGGTCACCTCGGGGTCGGATGCCTTGGCTGCTGCCACCGGAGCCTTGCTGCGTCGAGCGGTCTTCGACGAATCATGCCCGAGATCCGTGCCGCAGAAAGCGCAGAGGGGCCAGGTCGGGTCCGCCAGCCTGTTGCACGAAGGGCACACGCGGTGCAGCCGCGTACGGCAGTTCGGGCAAACGAGCCAGTCGCTGTCGACTCGATCACGACAGACCGGGCACAGTTCGTTCTTCTCGACCTCGGCGAGCAGGCTCTCCTCCGCCAGCGATCGCTCATAGACCTCCGCCAGCGTCTCGCGCGGACGAACGATCAGGAAGAGGATGACCGCGAAGAGGAACAGCAGGGGCGTGAAGAAGATGATGAGCGCGGCGGCGAAGTACGGAAGAATCGGGTTCTCGGTGCGAGCCTGCATGTCGCGGAAGGCCCAGTACGCCGTGCCGAGCCACAGCAGGACGACGTAGATCACGATCAGCTGGCTGGCCAGCTGCACGATCGGGTTCCCCAGGAAGCCTTCCCAGAACTGGCCGATCGGTTCGAGAATCGCGTCCATCTAGCTGCCTGGCCTCATCCTGCGTGGTGTGCGCGCTCGTAGCGCCGTGGGCATGCTAGCACGCCTCACGCCCGGCCAGCCCCCATCGAATCTCGGCGAGGAAGCTCACCAGCAGGCGGTGCTCCTCGTCAAGAACGCGCGCCGCCAGCATGGTTGCATCGTCTCCGGTCAGCACCGGAACGCATGACTGGGCGAGGATCGGTCCGGCGTCCACGTCGGTCGTCACTTCGTGGATCGTCACTCCCGACTCCCCATCGCCCGCAGCCAGGACGGACCGATGGACGGCCAAGCCCGCCATTCCTGCATGCGCGGGGAGCAGGCTCGGATGAATGTTGATGGTGCGGCCGGGATACGCCGCGAAGTACGAGGGGCGCAGGAGCTGGTCGTAGCCGGCCAGCAGAACGAGCTCGACCGATTCGGCCGTCAGGGCATCGCCGATCGCGCCATCCCGCAGCGATGCGTCGCCCCCGAAGGAGCTTCGCGCCATCACGCGCGCCGGCACGTCATGCCTGGCTGCCACCGTCAGAGCCGGTACGCCGGCGCGGTTGCTGATGACCAACACCGGGTCGATGCCGGGCAGTGCGGCCGCAAGCACGGCCTCCAGGTTCGAGCCGCGTCCGGAGACCAAGGCGCCGAGCCTCACGCGAATCGAACGCGGGGCTCGCCCTGTGGCACATGCACGACCCGGCCGATGCGGTAGGCGCCGCCGACCGCGGCGATGGCGACATCGGCGTGCTCGATCGGGACCACCGCGGTCATGCCGATCCCCACGTTGAAGGTGCGGACCATCTCGTCATCGGCGATATCCCCTCTCGACTGGATGAGGCTGAAGATGCTCGGTATCGGCCAGGACCCGGTCTCGATCTCGACTCCCAGGCCGACCGGCAGCGTGCGTGGCACGTTCCCCTCCCATCCGCCTCCGGTGATGTGAGCGAGCGCGCCAATATCGGTTCCAGCCTCGCGCAACGCACGCCGCAGGATGCGGATCTCATCGAGGTAGGACCGATGCGGCTCGAGCAGGGCATCGCCCACCGTGCGGTCGTCCTCGGGCATCCGGCTGCGCCATGACTCCTCGCGCAGGATTCGACGCGCGAGGCTGTAGCCGTTGGTATGTAGGCCGGACGACGGCAGGCCGATGACGACGTCACCCGCGCGCGCCGACGATCCGTCACTGAGATCGTCGCGCGCCACGACCCCGACGATGAAGCCCGCCAGATCGTAGTCGGCGTCACGGTACAGGTCGGGCATCTGGGCCGTCTCGCCGCCGATGAGCGGAATGCCAGCGGCAGCGCAGCCGGCGGCCACACCACCCACGATCTCCTCCACGATATCGGCGCGCAGGTCCCCGATGGCGAGGTAGTCCAGGAAGAAGAGCGGCGTCGCGCCGGTGACCACGATGTCATTGACGCACGCGTTGACGAGGTCAACGCCGATGGTGTCGTGCCGGCCGAGCGCCACGGCGACCTTCAGCTTGGTACCGACTCCATCGGTGGACGACACCAGGATGGGATCCGGGTGGCTGGCAGGATCAAAGCGGAACAGGCCCCCGAATCCGCCGATGGCGCTCAACACGGCAGGGGTCGCGGTCGCCGCCGCGGCTCGCGCGATGCGCTCGACGGCGCGCGCCGCCTCCTCCACGTCAACGCCCGCCTCGCGGTAGGTGCGGACCACGCTCAGCGATGCTCCAGCGCCAGCTTATCCAGCTCGAGCGGCACATCGGTCGGATAGAGGCCGTCGAAGCAGGCGGTGCAGCGCGCGTCGGTGCGCCCCCCGATCGCCTCGAGCATGGCCTCCTTCGAGAGGTAGCCGAGTGAATCGGCACCGATGGCGGCCCGAATGCCCTCGAGCGATTGGTTGGCCGCGATGAGCTCTTCCTTGCGGCCGGTGTCGACGCCCATGTAACAGGGGTGCTTCATCTGCGGGGAATGGATGCGGACGTGGATCTCGGCCGCACCGGCTCGGCGCAGCATCTGCACGATGGGGCCGGTCGTCGTCCCGCGCACGATCGAATCGTCGACGACCACCACCCGCTTGCCGGAGAGGAGCTCGGGGAGCGGGTTGAACTTCATGCGCACCGCCTCGTCGCGACTGCGCTGCGCAGGCTGGATGAAGGTGCGACCGACGTACCGGGACTTGATGAGCCCCTCGCGATACGGCAGGCCGGCCTCTTCCGCATAGCCGATGGCGGCCGGGATGGCCGAGTCGGGTACCGCGATCACCAGGTCCGCTGCGGCGGGATGCTCCCGTGCCAGGCGTCGCCCCATCTCGAGGCGAGCCTCGTAGAGGAGCCGCCCGTCGATGACACTGTCCGGCCGTGCGAGGTACACGAACTCGAAGACGCACAGCTTCTCGCGCTCCGGCGACGCGCGGCTCGACCGATGCGACTGCACGCCATCGTCGTCGATGGTGAGCACCTCGCCCGCATCCACATCACGGACGAATCGAGCGCCCATTGCGTCGAGTGCCGCCGACTCGGAGGCCACCGCCCAGCCGCCGCCCGGCAGGCGACCCAGCGCGAGCGGCCGGAAACCGATCGGGTCCCGCGCCGCGATCAGAGCGGTGTCGGTGAGCATCGTGAAGGTGAAGGCGCCCATGGCGCGGTGGAAGGCGTGATCGACCCGCTGCGCCCACGTCCGACCCGGCGCGTGAGCGATCAGCTTGGCGAGCACCTCGGTGTCGGAGGCGGAGCCGAACTCGATCCCCTGCTCCGTCAGATCGTCGCGTAGCCAGCTGGCATTGGTGAGGTTGCCGTTGTGCCCCAGCATCAGCTCGCCGATATCGGTGCGAGCATAGACCGGCTGCACGTTCGGCAGGGTATTCGAACCGGTCGTGCTGTAGCGCGTGTGGCCGATGGCGCCCTTTGGGGACCGCCCGGCCTCGTCTCGTCCCTCCAGACGGATCAGCGTCTCCTCGTCGAAGACGCTGCTGACGAGTCCCAGGCGCTTGTGGAGGCTGAGCTGTTCGCCATCGGTGACGGCAATCCCGGCCGACTCCTGGCCGCGGTGCTGGAGCGCATGGAGGCCGATGTAGGCCATGCGCGCAATGCCCACACCCGGTGCCCAGATGCCGACGACGCCGCATTCTTCACGCGGACCGTGGGGCTCGTACATGGGCAATGCGGACACGTATCCATCATAGCCACGGGTTCGTGGCGAATCGCGAATGTCGCTGGCACCCACGGTACGGGTGAGGTACTGCAACGCACCGCATCACAGGCAAAATGACGTCTTGAACATGGTGCCGGGCGGCACCTCGGGACCATCGACTCATGGCTGATCCCGGGGCGGGGGCTCATGCTTCGCCCGAGATGCTCGTCCTCGTTCGCCTCCTCGGGTTCTTGGCACCATTCGCCGTTGCCGGCCTCGTCATCATCGTCGCGGCGGTCACCGCGCAGCCTGAATTTGCGGATCGCGAATCGGTCTCACTCCTCGTCGGGGCCAGTGTCGTGGCCGGCATGACGACGATGGCACTCGTTGGCTGGAGCTACATCGGCTGGCGTCTCAACCGCATCGCGCAGGCCCTGGAGCGGACCCTCGAGTCCCACGAACACGTCGAGGTGCGCGTGGCTGGAATTCCAGGCGAACGACGCCTGGCGCGCGCCTTCAATGCCGCGAGCGGCGCATTCCTGCAGGTCGAGGCTCGTGCGACCCACGACCGCCTCACCGGCATACCCAACCGCGAGACCCTGCTCACCAGGCTGGGCGCAGAGGTCGAGCGCGCCGTCCGGCATGACAAGCCGCTCAGCGTTGTCTTCATCGACATCGACCGTTTCAAGCTGATCAATGACACCCACGGGCATACATCGGGTGACGCGGTGCTGCGCCATGTTGCCCGGCTGCTTGCCGATGGCGTGCGCATCAGCGACACCTTCGGCCGCTACGGCGGCGAGGAATTCATGCTCATCCTGCCGGAGACGATGGCGGAGGATGCCATCCGCCTCGCCGAAGCGTTGCGCATCCTCGTGCAGCACGAGCCCCTGCTCATTGGCGGCGCCCAGCCCGCCACCATCACGATCAGCCTCGGAATCGCCGGTGGGCGCGGCTCCGAGCTCCAGCCGGATGCACTCATCGATCGGGCGGATGCGGCCATGTACGCCGCCAAGTCGCTCGGTCGCAACCGCACCTACTTGTTTCGCGAGCTCGACGAGGGTGCCGCCGTCTCGCGAGCGCCGATCTCGGCCGAGCGGCGTGCCCAGGCGACCGCCATCGGGCAGTGGGCGAGTGATACGGCGACCCAGGCGCTGGCATCGGTCCTGGCGCCGCAGCCGCAGCATCGCGGGCGCCCGTCTGACATGATCGCGGCGATCGCCACCGGAATCGGCCTCGAGATGGGCCTCCCCACCGAGGAGATCGAGGGGATACGGATCGCGTCGCTGTTGCATGACCTCGGCAAGATCGCCATCCCCGAGGAGATCCTCGACAAACCACAGGCGCTGTCAGAGGCCGAATGGCAGGCAATCGGTGAGCATCCGCGGATCGGACAGGTGATCCTCGAGCAGGCGTCGAACCTGCGCGAGGCCATCCCCGTCGTCCTTCACCATCACGAACGGTTCAACGGCGGAGGCTACCCGCACGGCCTGAAGGGCAACGAGATTCCCCTCGGCGCCCGGATCGTCAGCGTCGCCGATGCGTACCATGCCATGGTCCACGACCGGCCCTACAGCGCCGCGCAGTCCCACGAGGAGGCGCTGGCCGAGCTTCAGCACCATGCCGGCACGCAGTTCGATCCGGACGTGGTGAATGTCTTCTGCGACATCTACGCGGCGTCCGTGCCGCCGGATGGGTTGGAGGAGGTCTACCGCCTCCACCAGCGGGCGCGGGACGGCGTTTCGTACCTTGACGTTCCCCCGCACGCCCACCCGCACGCGGCTGCGCGCGCCATCTAGAACGCGGTCCCCCACGCCTCCGCGAGCCGGGTGATCGGCGCCTGTATCGACACGCCGCCGAAGCGCACGTCGAACAGGGCTCCGTCGGCGACCCCGACCCGGGTGGCCGGCACGTCCGCCATTCGCGCTTCGCGCTCCAGGTCCATCGCCCGCTCAGGCGACGCCCCGACCAGGACTCGCCCTCCGCGCTCGCCGAACGCGCAGGCGGTCGCGCGTCCATCGGCCGCGGCGATGTCGGCACGGACACCGCATCCGGCCGCAATCGCCATTCGGGCCAGCGCGACGCCGACGCCACCCACCGAGCAATCATGCGCGGCGCTGATGATGCCGCGCCGCGCGAGCTCAGGAACGAGGCGGATGAGCTTCGCCGCGGCGGTAACGTCGAGCGTGGGAATGCCACCCCGTATTCGACGACCCCAGGCGAGGTCGGAGCCCGCCAACGCGGCCGCGTCGGTCGCCGGTTGGCCGAGCAGCCAGATCTCCTCGCCCGGTGCCCACCGCATCCGCAGCCGTCCCTCGCGGTCCTCGAGCACGCCGACCGTCCCGATCACCGGCGTCGGCAGGATCGAACCGGAAGGCGTCTCGTTGTACAGGCTGACATTGCCCGAGACGACCGGCACGTCGAGAGCCCGGCACGCGTCGGCGATGCCGTCGATCACGCGCTCCAGCTGCCACGCGCCCAGGTCGGTTTCGGGCGAGCCGACATTGAGGCAATCGGTGATGCCGATCGGCGTCGCCCCACTGCATGCCACGTTGAGCGCGCCCTCGATGACGGCCGAGGCGCCCGCGAGATAAGGGTTCAGCGCGCCGAGGCGGGCGGGTCCCGGACCATCGATCGAAAGGGCCAGCGCGCGCCCCGTGCCCTTGACGCGGAGCAGCGCCGCGTCGCCGGCCCCGGGTCCCACCAGGGTATTCGTGCCGTTCATATGGTCGTAGCGGCGCCAGATCGGCTTGCGATCTCGCGCGTTCGGCGAGCGCAGGAGCTCGAGCAGCGTGGCCGTGGTGGGTGGCTCGGCCGCGAGACCATCGAGATCCGCGGACGCCGCCGAAGGTGCCGTTCCGTGGATCTCGTAGCGCGGCGCGTCGTCGGCGAGCGCGCGCCCGGGCACCTCGCAGACCACGTTGCCGGCCGACCGGCAGCGGATGACGGGCTCATCGATCACCGTACCGATCTTGGCGGCCGCGAGCTCGTAGCGGTCGAAGATGGCACGCACCCCGGCCACGTCGCCCGGCCGAACGACGATCAGCATTCGCTCCTGGGACTCGCTCAGCAGCACTTCGTACGGTGACATGCCGCCCTCGCGCCGGGGGACGGCCTCGAGATCCACCTCGGCACCGACCCCGCCGCGGGCGGTCAGCTCCGCCAGGGCGCAGGTCAGCCCCGCGGCCCCCAGATCCTGCATCGCGACCACGCCATCCAGCCGCGCCAGCTCCAGGCACGCCTCCATCAGCAGCTTCTCGAGGAACGGGTTGCCGACCTGGACGGCCGGGCGCCGCGCGTCACGATCCTCGCCAATCGTCGCGGACGCGAACGACGCGCCCTGGATGCCGTCTCGCCCCGTGGAGGCTCCGAGCAGCAGCAGGGCGTTTCCGGCACCGGCCGCACGCGCCAGCGTGATCTCGTCGTGACGGGCGATCCCGACACACATCGCATTGACCAGTGGGTTTCCCGAGTACGACGGATCGAACGTGATCTCGCCACCGACGTCCGGGATACCGATGCAGTTGCCATAGCCGGCGATCCCGCCGATCACCCCGTCGAACAGGTACCGATTGCGGGCTGCCACGTCCGCATCGGTCTCATCATCCGCCTCGAGTGGTCCGAAGCGCAGGGAATTGAGCAGCGCAATCGGTCGCGCGCCCATCGTGAAGATGTCGCGGATGATGCCTCCAACCCCGGTGGCCGCTCCCTGGTACGGCTCGACCGCGCTCGGATGGTTGTGCGATTCGACCTTGAACACGACCGCCAACCCATCGCCGATGTCGAGCGCGCCGGCATTCTCCCCCGGCCCAACCAGCACCCGCGCGCCCGACGTTGGGAGCCGTCCGAGCAACGGGCGAGAGTGCTTGTAGGAGCAGTGCTCGGACCACATCGCACCGAACATCCCGAGCTCGACCGTGTTCGGCACCCGACCCAGCGCATCAACGACCAGCTCGTATTCCGACGCGGTCAGGCCGTGCCGCTGCTCGGCCGGGGGCGGCGCGAGTGTCATGCGCTCAGCGCTGCGGGCCACCCAGCGGCTGATCGCGGCCCAGCTCGAGGAGGATGGCGCCGATGGTGGCCGCCGCGGTTCCCAGGAACAGCAGGAGCTCCGCGAGCCCCGCACGGGTGAGGCTCAACCGATCGAGAGCCATCCCGAATCCGATCAGGACGACCGCCAGCGTCATCAGGCGCAGATTCGGGATGTGGGGCACGTTGCCCGAAAAGAAGACGGTCACGGCGATGGCAACCAGGGCCAACAGCAGGACCAGGTCGACCGGGTTGATGAACCCAACGAACAGGCCGATGAGCACGCCGAGCGCAGCGAACGCCGCACCCCCGCCGATGAGCCAGGCTGACAGGGTCACCGGCATCGTGACCGGCAGGCTGCCTGGGCCGGACGACGACGATCCCTCCCCTGTCCGGTCGTCGAGCGCATCGGTCGCATGCCGGGAGGGCGAAGCTGACCGCCCTGACCGATCTGCCCGAATCGGCCGCTCCTCGGTTCGGGTCGGCTGCTCGAATCGACGGGCCGGAGCATCGTCCTCGGACGTCCCCGCGGGTTCCGGTGCCACGAGCTCGGGATCCGCATCGCCATTTGGGTCCGTATGCGTGTCCCTTGGCGGGTGCTCCGGCCAGGCGGGCGCGGGTGGGATCTCGGACTCGGTGGCCTGGTCGATGGGCTGCCCACAGGTCGGGCAAAAGACGGCGTTCTCCTCGACCTCGGTGCCGCAGTTTGCGCAGAAGCGGGCCACTGGCTAGCTCCTCCCGAAGCGCGTGAGCGTGCCGATCAGCACGATCAGGGACGAGAGCAGGAAGATGATGCCAGCGGGAGTCAGGACGCGCAGCATTCCGACGAGATCACCACTCCAGTTCGCGGCCAGCTCGACCACGACGAACAGGACGATGAGCCCGACGCTCCAGAGAAGCGCAATGCCGAGCCCGATCGTCTGCAGCGGTCCGGGAACGGCGCGCATGAAGCCGGCGATCGCGAGGATGAGAAGCAGGGCGCCCAGGATCGGGATGGGACCGGCGAGCCCGAAGTAGGCCTGGTCGGCCAGGCCGCCAGTCACGTCGGGATAGCCGGACCAGAAGGCAAACCCATAGCCATCAGGACCCATTGCGCGCTCGTAGAGTGAGCCCGAGCCATACAGGAACGGGAGCAGATAGCCGGTGATGATGCCCACCAGGCCGATGAGCAGGACGACCGGACCGAGGATGGCGCCGCGGCGCCCCACCTGGTCTGCCTCGACGCCTGCATCCGCGGCGACCGCCGGCGGCACATAGCCCGGCGCCGTGCCGCGCAGGTTTGCCCCGCAGTTCTGGCAGAAGGCCACCCCGGCGCGATTGTGGGTGCCGCAGCGCGGGCAGGCCATGGTGCCTTCCGGGGTGCCCGGACGCTCAACGGTGCTGGCAACGCCGGCGGCGACCAACCGCTGGCCACAGTTGCGGCAGAACGCGAGACCCGGTCGGTTCTCGGTGCCGCAGCGAGGGCACTGGGTGCTCTCCCCGATCGTCCCTGCACCGGCCGGGACGGCGTGCGCCGCCGTCGCGCCAGATCCGGCAGCGGGGGCACCGACATCAGCATCGGCATCTCGCGGCGGCATGGAGGGAGCGGGATAGGCCTCCACCTCGCTGGGCGGTGGCGTGTCATCGTGAGGTTCGCGGTCCGATGCTGTCGGCCAGTCCGGCGCGAGGATCGGCTCGTCTCCACGCTCCGGTGGGGCGGTCGGCCAATCGTCGGCAGCCGCGGAGCCAGCGGCGGGAGGTTCAGTCGGCCAGGCGGCGGACTCTGGTGCGGTTTCCCCGGATGTCGCCGAAGCGTCCTGGCTGGGCCAGCTCTCGATCTCCGCGTCGGCCGCGGTATCGCTCGGCTCCTGCATACGCTCGTCCGCGACGGGGGCCGGCTCGGTGGACGACGGTCCCGTGTCCTCCGCGTGCTCCGCGTCGGGCGGGTCGCGACGATCGCGCTCGTTGTGATCCACTCGTTCGCCTCCTGCGGCAGGCCTGGACGGTCAGCCCGATGATAGCCGACGTTCCGCGGCCGCCGGCTGCTCTTGCAGCCAGCGTTCCAGCGACCGCAGGAACCGCAGGCCATCGGTCCCGCCAATCTCCGCCTCGGACGCGCGTTCCGGATGCGGCATCAGCCCCAGCACGTTGCCGCGCTCATTGACGATCCCGGCGATCCCGCGCTGCGACCCGTTGGGGTTCGCCTCGTCCGTCACGCGACCGTCGGTCCCCGCATAGCGGAGGACGACCCGGCCATCCCGCTCAAGCATGTCGAGCGTGGCCTCGTCTGCCACGTACCGCCCTTCGCCGTGGCTGATGGGCAGCCTGATCAGGTCGCCGTCCGCCATATCGCCTAACCATACCCGGCAGGAGCCGGGACGCTCCACCCGCAGCGACTGCCACTCGCAGCGGAACTCGAGATGGTCGTTGCGCAGCAGCGCACCTGGCAGCAGGCCGGCCTCGGTCAACACCTGGAAGCCGTTGCAGGAGCCGATGACCGGGCCACCGGCAACGGCGAATGCCTCCACGGAGCGCATGATCGGCGAGAACCGTGCGATGGCGCCGGTGCGCAGATGGTCGCCGTGCGCGAATCCGCCCGGAACGACGACGGCATCGGGCGCGCCCAGGTCGTCATCGGCGTGCCAGACCAGGCGCGCTTCCCAGCCGAGCACCGATTCGACGACATGCGCGAAGTCACGCTCCGACCATGTCCCGGGGAAGACGGCGATCGCCACGCGGGGAGCACGTGCCGCGCCGGTCACGGATTCGCCGCCTCGATGTCCTGCTGCTCGTCCGCGCGCAGCTCCCAGGTGGCGGTCTCCATGACCGGGTTGGCCAGCAAGCGCCGGCACATCTCCTCGACGGCGGCCTCCGCCGCGTCGGAATCACCCGCCTCGAACGCGATCCGCATCAGCTTTCCGCTGCGCACCTCGCTCACCGTCGGGTACCCGAGAGCGCGCAGCGCCGAACCGATCGTCTGGCCTTCCGGATCGGCGATGCCGGAACGGAGCGCCACGTGCACCTCGGCCAGCCACCGCATCGTCAGGCCGATGCCTCCCATGGTCGGCCGGTGATGCGCTCGAACGCGACCACGTACCGATCACGCGTGCCATTGATCACCTCATCGGGCAGGGTCGGCGCCGGGGGCTCCCGGTTCCAGCCCGCGTCGGACACGAAGTCACGCACGAACTGCTTGTCGAAGCTCTGCGGGCTGGAGCCCGGCTCGTACGTTTCGCCGTCCCAGAAGCGAGACGAGTCCGGCGTCAGGACTTCGTCGATCACGGCCAGCGCGCCGTCGATGAATCCGAATTCGAACTTGGTGTCGGCCAGGATGAGGCCCACGGCTTCGGCCCGCCGCGCGCCCTCGTTGTACAGGTCGATCGAGCGGCCTTCGAGCTGCCGCGCGAGGTCCGCACCGACCATCTCGGCCAGTTGGTCGCGACTGATGTTCTCATCGTGACCAACCTCCGCCTTGGTCGAGGGCGTGAAGATCGGCTCCGGAAGACGGTCGGCCTCGCGCAGGCCTTCGGGCAGCGCATGGCCGCACACAGACCCCGACCGCTGGTACTCGGCCCATCCGGAACCCGCCAGGTAGCCGCGCACGACGCACTCGGCATCCACGCGGTCTGCCCGTCGCACGAGCATCGAGCGTGAGGCGAGCTCACGGGACCGCGCCTGCTCTGGGAAATCCGCGGGGTCGGCGCTCACGAAATGGGAGCGGCCGAGATCGGCGAGCTGATCGAACCACCAGGTGGAGAGTCGCGTCAGGACCGCGCCCTTTTCCGGTATCGGCTGCGCGAAGACCACGTCGAACGCCGAGAGGCGGTCGCTGGCGACGAGCAGCAGGTGGCGGTCATCGACGCGGTAGGTCTCACGCACCTTGCCCCGATGCATGAGCTGCAGTCCGGGGATTTCGGTCTCCTCGCGCATTTCGGACATGGTCAGTCGTCCTCCCGTGGGTGGTTGAACCGGGGTCTCAATGCTCAGCGATTCCACGCAGGCTCACGTCCGTTCGGATCATCGATCGCGAGCAGTCGCGACCACGTGGCGGCTGACCACGCGTGAAGGGCTCCACCGGCCAGGACCAGGCACAGCCAGATCGCCACGAACCCTACCAGCAGGAGACCGATCGCGACGTCGAGACCGCCGGCACCCCCCAATCGCGCGCCGATCGGCGCCCAGAGAACGCCGAGAAGCAGGATGGCGAAGCCCAGGTACATGATGTGGGTCACCGCCGAAATTGCGACCTGTGCGACGGCCGGGCCCCCGATGCGCGCCAGTGCGCGGGGTGCCGCCCGGATGCTGACCATCGACCCGAGGCGTCCGTGCACGGCAAGCGCGCCGGCGACCATGGCGAAGGAGGTCGCCAGGATCACGATGCCGCCCGCCACAACAAGGAGCGGAGCCACCCGTGCGATGGAGCGCAGGACCGGTCCACCCGGTGAGTCCGCTGCATTGAACTCGCCGGGCACGACTTCGACGAGCGAGACGAGCACCACGGGCACCGCAACGGCAAGTGGCAGTGCCACGACTGCCCCGACCGCCAGCAGCCTGACCAGATCGATATCCGACGGTCGACGCCGGGAAAGAAGCGCCAATAGCGTCGCGTTGCCGGCCGCGACGAGCCCGAAGGCGAGAAGTGCAATCCCAAACGTGGCCCCACCGATGGCGACGGCATTCCAGGGCCAGCTGCCGGATGTGATGATGCCGGCGCCGAGGAACGTGAGCTCGGCGACGGTCGGAGGACGCACGACCGCCGCGATAAATGGGATCCAGCCAGCTCCGGCGATCCAGGCGAGGGCCCCCGGCAACCAGAGCTCCGGGTGCTCAGACACGTGCCGAGCCGATACGAAGGCGGCGTCACCCCAGCGGCGCATCGGCAATCCTCGGCTCATCCGCCCCGTCGAGCGCAAGTGCTCGATACGTGACCTCGATGCCGGCCAGATGGTGCTCCAGGCTCATCGCTCGCTCGATCTCCTCGGACGAGAGCCACTCGCCCACCGCTGGATCCGCACGGAGGGCCGCGCCGAATGACACCTCGCCATTCCAGGCACGCTTCGCCGCTCCCTGGACGAGCCGGTAAGCAACCTGCCGATCGGCCCCCCTCGCGATCATGGCCAGGAGGAGGGCCTCCGAGTAGACCATGCCGCCGAGCTGCTCGAGGTTCTCGCGCATCCGATCAGCGTCGACCTCCAGGCCGTCGATGATGTCACCCAGGGTGCGCGTCGCGTAGGCCGCCACGCCCAGCGCGCGCTCGAACACGAATCGCTCAGCAGACGAGTGGCTGATATCGCGCTCGTGCCAGAGCGCCATGTTCTCGAGGCCGATGAGCGCGTCGCCACGCAACAGCCGGGCCATGCCGGTCACGCGCTCGGCAAGGATCGGGTTGCGCTTGTGCGGCATCGCGCTGGACCCCTGCTGTCCAGAGCCGAACGGCTCGAATGCCTCGCTCACCTCCGTCCTCTGGAGGTGTCGAATCTCGACCGCGATCCGCTCGAGCGTGCCACCGAGGATGGCGAGGGTGGTCAGCAGCTCGGCATGCCGGTCGCGACTCACCACCTGGGTCGGTGCCACGTCGGGCGCGAGCCCGAGCCCATCGAGAACGTGACGCTCGAGCGCGCCGCTGACGTTGGCGTGCGTGCCCACCGCCCCCGAGATCGAGCCGACGGCGATGTTCTCGCGCGCCCGCACCAGCCGCTCTGCATCCCGCAGCAGCTCCGCGTACCAGCCGGCGACCTTGAAGCCGAAGGTGATCGGCTCGGCGTGGATCCCGTGACTGCGCCCGACCATCGGCGTGTGGCGATGCTCGATCGCCACTCGGCGCGCGACGCCAACCAGTCTGCCCAGCTCCGTTTCGACGACGCTGGTGGCGTCGCGCAGCACCGCCGCCGTCGCCGTGTCGAGGACGTCGGAGCTGGTCAGCCCGTAGTGCAGCCAACGACCTTCGGCTCCCATGCGCTCCGTGACGGATCGAAGGAACGCGATGATGTCGTGCTGGGACTCCTGTTCGATCTCGCGTGCCCGCACCGGATCAACCTCGGTCGCCGTGGCCCGGATCCTCATCCAGTCTGCGGTCGGTACCACGCCCGCGGCATGCAGAGCCTCGACGGCCAGCAGCTCGATTCGGAGCCAGAGCTCGAGCTTGCGCCGCTCGCTGAACATCTCGCTCAGTTCCGGGAGCGCGTACCGATCAATCACGGAGGAATGGTACGTTTCTGCGCGGGCGCCAATGCAGGCGTCTTCACCACGCACAGAACGCTCGCTCCATCGAGACCGTAGCGGCACCAACGCTTGCGGCCACTCAGGCGCGTGGGTCAATCCGCAAGTCGGCCTGGTCAGCCTGCTCGCCCCTGAAGGCGGCGACGCGCTCAGCGACGGCGGGATCTGACAGAGCCAGGATGCGCGCCGCGAGGTGGGCCGCGTTCTTTGCGCCAGCGCTTCCGATGGCCACCGTCGCGACCGGCACGCCGGGCGGCATCTGGACCACGGCGTAGAGCGCATCGGCCCCGCCAAGCGAGCCGCCATCCAGCGGAATCCCGATCACCGGCTTCGTGGTGAGCGAAGCGAGCACACCTGGCAGGTGCGCGGCCAATCCTGCCGCACCGATGAACAGCTGCACCCCGGCGACTTCGGCCTCGGCGACATAGGCATGCAGCGCATTGGCCTGGCGATGGGCACTGATGACCGATGCCTCCCAGCTGATGCCATAGCTGTCGAGCACGTCGAAGCAACCCTTGATGGTCGGGAGATCTGAGCGGGAGCCGCAGATGACGGCGACGGTGGGCATTGGCTAACAAGCATAGCCGTGGTTTGACATCGGCTTGCCGATCGTGGCCCACGGTCAGTTCCGGATGGCCGTCTTCAACGAGCGCCCGGCGACGGAACCTCGCGCAAGGCGATATCGGTCCGATACTGGCCGTCGTCGAGGGCGACCTCCCTCACCCCTCGGTAGGCCGCCGCGCGAGCGTCCGTCAGGGTTGCTCCACGGCCGACCATCGTCAGCACCCGGCCACCGGTCGACTCGTAGGCGCCATCGGCCCGGCGGTGAGTGGCGCCATGGAAGCAGAGCACCTCGCCATCATCTGCGGCAGATGCCGGTTCGGCGCCACCGATCCGTCGGCCGCTGATCGGCGCATGCGGATAGCCCTCGGATGCGACGACCACCCCGACAGCGGCGCCGGCTCGCAACCCGACCGACCCCTCCATCAGCCCGCGGTCGGCGACGGCGCAGCCGAGCAATGCGCTGGCCAGGTCGCCGTCGAGCATCGGCAGCAGAACCTGCGCCTCCGGATCGCCGAAGCGTGCGTTGAACTCGAGGACCATCGGCCCATCCTCGGTGAGCATGAGGCCGGCATACAGGACGCCGCGGTACGGAAACCCGTCACGCGCCATGCGCCACGCGATCGGCTCGAAGACCTCGGCCGCGAGCCCTTCGAGCGCCGCCTGCCCGAACCAGGGCACCGGTGCATACGCGCCCATGCCACCCGTGTTGGGACCGGCGTCGCCGTCGTCCAGGCGCTTGTAGTCACAGGCCGCCGCCAGCGGCACGACCGCTTCGTCGCTGACCAGCGCGAACGCACTGACCTCCCGACCGGTCAGACGCTCCTCGAGAACGATCCGCGCACCGGGAGCGACGCTGTCGAACAGCTCGCGCACTGCGTCGGTGGCCTCTTCAATGGTCTCAGGGACGGCGACCCCCTTGCCGGCCGCCAGCCAATCCGCCTTCACGACGGGCGGGCGCGCGGCAGCACGAACGAAGGCGAACGCCGCATCGGGGTCCGTGAAGCTTCGCGCCGACGAGGTCGGCACGCCAGCTCTGCGCATCTGCTCCTTGGCGAACGACTTGCTCGACTCCAGGCGGGCGGCGGCGCGCATCGGGCCGAAGGTCGGGATGCGGGTCGAGGCCAGCTCGTCCGCGAGGCCTGCCGCCAACGGACCCTCCGGACCGATGACCACCAACCCGTACCGCTCCCGCGCCGCGTGACGAGCGACCGCGATGACGTCGCGCACGTCCAGGTCCGTCACCGTCTCGGCCACGGCTACCGTGCCGCCGTTGCCCCCCGCGACCCGGACGCGGCGCACACCCTCGTCGCGCGCGAGCCTCCATGCCAACGCGTGCTCACGGCCACCGGAACCAATCACCAGCACATCCATCTGACCCGAGTCTACGGGTGTGCCCTGCTGTGCGCCGATCTATCGGGCACCCGCGCATACAAAGGCCCGATGGCGTTCGCGTCTGCCTTACCTATGCGGCGGCATCACCCCTGCGGCAGCCTTCGCGTGCGCGCCCGCCCGATCGGCAATCGCCTACTCGGAAAAGGCCTCAAGCGCGTCGAGGACATCCGCCAGCTCGTCGATCCGTTGCTGATACGTGCCCAGGTCGCCGGCATCGAGCGCCGATTGCGCTTCGTCGTAGAGGCGCTGCGCCTCGACCACCAAGCCGGCGACGTCGGCCGGTAGCTCTCCGGGCGACTCGCCCGGCGACGGCGACGGACCCGGCGTCGCGTCCGGGTCTACGGGATCCGGAACCTCCGGCGGTGGAGGTTCCGCCTCGCCGAGCAGTTGGCGCAGGCCCTCCTCGACGGTCTCCGCAAAGGCCACGCGGCGCTGGTCGGCCATGATCACCCGCACGAATTCGGGGAAGGGAGCGCCGTCGGCCTGGAGGAAGATCGGCTCGACATAGAGGAGGCCATCCTCGCCGATAGGCAATACCAGCAGGTTGCCGCGAACGACGCGCGATCCGGCGCTCGACCACAGCGTGAACTGCTCGCTGATGGCGTCATCGGCGCCGATGCGTCCCTCGATCTGCACCGGACCCTGCGTGGACGTGCCGGTCGGGAACTGGAAGGCGATCCGCTCGCCGTACACGCCGGGATCCATGCGCGCCGCGACCCAGGCGATCATGTTCGGCCGATCCTCCGGCACCATCGGCTGGATGAGGACGAATTCGGCCTCCTCCTCGCCCGGGATACGCATGATCACGTAGTAGGGCTCCGTCGGCTCGCCGGGGTTGTTGACCACGTCCTCCGGAAATGCCCAGCGATCATCCTCGTTGTAGAACGTGGTGGCACCGGAATCCGTGGCCGCCAGGTGATAGAGGCGGTATGCCTCGTTCTGCGCCACGAACAGATCTTCGGGATAGCGCAGGTGGGCCTGCAGCTCATCCGGCATCGCGGACATCGGCTCGAACAGGTCCGGGAAGATGCGAGCGTAGGCGGCGATGATCGGCTCGTCGGGCTCAGCCAGGAAGAAGCGGACCGTGCCATCGTAGGCATCGACCACCACCTTGACGCTATTGCGCACGTAATTCGCGCCGGCGAAGCGGCTCGTGCCCGGGAGGGGCTGCGCGTTTGGATAACGGTTGCTGGCCGTGTAGGCATCCCAGACCCAGAGCAGCCGATCGTCGGCGCTCACGAGATACGGATCGCCGTCGTAGGCGAGGAATGGCGCAATCTCGGGCACCCGCTCCTGGATCGCGCGCCGGAATAGGACCTCCGATTGGTCAGTCAGCTGATTGCTGATCAGCAGGTTGAAGTCGCTGAAGCGCAACGCGAACAACGCTCGCGCCAGCGGGTTGCCGATTCCGACGCCGGTGGAGCCATCCCACACGGTCTCCGCGCCGGCCTCACCGTCACTGCCATCGGTGTCGAGTGGGTAGTCGAACTCCGCCGTCGTCGTGCCGGTGACGATGTAGGTATCCGACTCCTCGCCGAAATAGATGCGCGGCTCGCCCACCGGCAGCTGCGGATCGTTGTCGATGCCACTGACCAGGTAGTCAGGCGTTCCCTGGTCGGTGACCGCGTCGACCGGCACGGCGGTGATGCCGTAACCATGCGTGTAGACGAGCCGCTCGTTCGTCCAGGTGCGGCTGTCGCCGAAGCGATCCACGTCAAGCTCGCGCGCACTGAGCATGATCTGGCGCTGCTCGCCGCCGACCTCGTATCGGTCGATGTCGACGTCGCTGAAGGTGTAATACCGACGCAGGATCTGCTGCTGACCGAAGGTGGTGAGCAGTGGGCGGTAATCCCACAGCCGCAGGTTGTCGATCGTGGCGGCGTCCTCGTCGAACACGTCCCGCGTCAGCTCCTGCTCGCCGGTGAAGCGCCGCTGCTCGATCGCGTCGAGGTCAAACGCCGCCCGCGTGGATTCGATGTGATCCACGACATACGGCCGCTCCACGTTGAGCTCGTTGGGATTGACCTGCACGGTCTGCACGAAGCTCGGGTAGAGGCCGCCGACCACGACCGAGAGGACCAGCCATGCTCCGCCCGCCAGGGCCAGCAGCCACAGCGTGCGGAACCAGGTATTGAGCAGAAGCAGCGCGGCAGCGGCCAGCGCCACCACGGTCAGGATCACAAAAGCCGGCAGTTGCGCATTGACGTCGGTGTACAGCGCAGCCTGCACGTTGCCGCCGAGCCCGCGAGTCGAATAGGTGAGCTCGGCGATGTCCAGCTGGTAGCCACCGGCAATGACCACCAGCAGCAGTGCGCCGATGACCGACAGGTGCGCTCGCACGGGCGCCGACAGGCGAAACTGCCAGTGCAGCGCCCTGGCGGCGTAGGCACCCAGGGTCAGCAAACCGACCACGATCAACGTCGTTGACGCCCAGCCCAGCAGGAAGCGCCAGAACGGCAGGTCGAACACGTAGTAGCCGATGTCGCGGCCGAGGATAGGATCGGTGATGCCCCATTCGGCGCCGTTGATGAACAGCAGCACTGTCTCCCAGTTGCCACTCCACGCCGCCGCGGAACCGAGCGAAAGGAGGACGGCCACCACGATCAGGACGATGCCGATGACCCGCGACGCATCCGGCATGTCGATCCCACCGAGCTGGCGCACCGGCGCCTGAGGCGAAATCCGCGTCGCCAGCCAGATGCTGAGCAGGGCCGGCAGCAGCATGGCAATGAAACCGATCCCGAACAGCGCCACCTGCGACCAGAGGCGTGTCTGGAGCACGTCCCGTCGATCGAGCGCGTCGTACCACATGACGTCGGTGATGAGGTTGACCACGCCACCCAGCAGGCCCAGGACGAAGAGCAGGGCCATGATCCCGCCGCCGATCAGCAGGTAGCGACGCCACGGCACATCGCCACCGCCGGCGACCGGCGGGAAGGTGGGACCGCCTCCGCCCCCGTTCGTGCGCCCAGCGCGACGCTGCTGACGCTCCTCGTCGATCGGCGTCACGTTGCGCTCGCCTGCGTTGGGGGCGTCACGACGCTCGAATGGACGGCCTTCGCGCTGCGCATCGGCTTCCGCCTGGCGGCGCTGGAGCTCCTCGAGCAATTTGTCGAACCAACCGGACATGTGCGGCGCATGCTACCGGCTGGACGCCGGCACCGTCGAAGGCGGCCCGGCGCCGTGCCATGTTCGTTGCTCGGCGCGCACGTCCAGTCACATGCCCACGGACGGACCAAGTGACCCCAAGTGACGCGGCGGCCTGACACATGCACGCCGGGCGGGCAATTGCCGGCCGCGACGCTCAAACTGGGAGCCGATGGAGCGCGGAATCGGCCGCAACGCCACACATCGGCCCGCTAATGCCCGTGGAGGCGTCATGTGACCGAACGCGATCTAACGTCCCGTGTGAAGCGAAGCCGGCCATTTGGCCATTGAGCCCCACCGCGCCGAGCGACATCAGCGTCGCGTGGACCCGGCCCGCGTTTGTCTCGATCCAGACCGCGGCCACCCCGACGGATGCGAAGCCTTCGACACTGGAGGGCGTCCCGGTCCCGGTTCCGACGCTCATCACGCCGATCGGCCCGGCCGCCGGATCCGCGCCGAGCGTGCCGCCGCAGCTCTCGCCCCCGCCGCCGTCCAGCTCCAGGCGGGTGCACATTCCCAGCGTCGAGTCGTAGACCCACAAGCGCCAGGAAACCCCGAGGCTCGCCCCTCGTCCGATCTCGGTCACCGGCCCGATCGGCTCCGGCCTGCCCAAGCTCGTGGGCATCGGTTCGGTCTGCAATCCAGGAAAGGCGCAGCCTGCGATGGCGATCGCCATGAGCGGTAGCGCAACGGGCCGGCGCGAGTGACCCGCGCGCCCGAGCTCTGTCCACGCTGCCCGGACCATCACTCCCACTCGATGGTGGCGGGTGGCTTCGAGCTGATGTCGTACACGACGCGGTTCACGCCCGGCACTTCGTTGACGATCCGCGAAGAGATCTTTGCCAGCACGTCGTACGGCAGGCGAGCCCAGTCGGCAGTCATCCCGTCGTCGCTGGTGACGGCACGCACCGCCACCACGTTCGCGTACGTGCGCCCGTCGCCCATGACCCCCACCGAACGGACCGGCGTCAGGATGGCGAAGCTCTGCCACAGGGACCGATACAGCCCAGCGGCCTTGATCTCGTCGATGACGATCCAGTCAGCCTCGCGCAGCGTGTCGAGCCGCTCAGCCGTCACCTCGCCGATGATCCGAATCGCAAGCCCCGGCCCGGGGAACGGCTGGCGCTGCACCATCGGCTCAGGCAGCCCGAGCTCCAATCCCACGCGTCGCACCTCGTCCTTGAACAGCGACCGCAGCGGCTCGATGAGCTTGAACCTCAGGTCCGATGGCAGGCCGCCGACGTTGTGGTGGGTCTTGATCTTCTGCGACGTCTTCGTGTCCGACGTCTTCGACTCGATGACATCCGGATACAGCGTTCCCTGCGTCAGGAAGTCGATCTGCCCGATCTTGGCCGCTTCTTCCTCGAAGACCCTGATGAACTCGTCACCAATGATCCGGCGCTTCTCCTCCGGATCCTCCACGCCCGCGAGGCGCTTCAGAAACCGATGCCGGGCATCGACCATGACCAGCTTCATGCCCAGGTCCCGCTCAAAGGTGACGCGCAGCAGCTCCGACTCGCGCTTGCGCATCAGTCCGTGGTCGACATAGATGCAGGTCAGCTGGTCGCCGATGGCCCGATGCACCAGCGTCGCGGCCACCGCGCTGTCCACGCCACCAGAAAGCGCGCAGATGACGTGGCCGTCCCCCACCCGCTCACGTATCTCGGCCACGGTGGTGTCGATCAGATTGCCCGCCGTCCAGGTCGGCTGCACGCCGGCGATCTCGACCACGAAGTTGCGAAGAACTTCCCGGCCGATCGGCGTGTGGACCACCTCGGGATGGAACTGGATGCCGTACAGGTTGCGTGACCCATCGGCCAGGCCGGCATACGGCGTGGAGTCCGTTTGTGCCGTGGCCGTGAAGCCCTGCGGCGGACGAGCGATCGAGTCGCCGTGGCTCATCCAGACCGGCTGCTCGCCGTTGATCCCGGCAAAGAGCCCATCGGTCCTGGTCAGGCGGAGTGTCGCGGGGCCATACTCGCGCCTGGTTGAAGCGACGACCTCGCCCCCGAGCTCGAGAGCCATGAGCTGGAGCCCGTAGCAGATGCCGAGCACGGGAATGCGCCCGGACCACAGCGCGGGATCGGCCTTCGGAGCACCTTCGTCATAGACCGATGACGGGCCACCCGACAGGATCACGGCCTTCACGTTTCGCCGTTCGAGCTCTGCCATCGGCGTGTCGTGCGGCAGCAGCTCCGAATAGACGTTCAGCTCGCGAACGCGCCGCGCGATGAGCTGCGCGAACTGGCTGCCGAAGTCCAGCACGGCGACGGTCTCCGGCTGATCTGGGGGCTCGGGTTCAACTCGTTGCGCCGGAGGTGCATGGAGAGCCTGCTCCAGATACGCCTCGACCTCAGCGTCATCCGGGCCGAGCACCCGGTGGCCGGCGTTCGCCGCCTCGCCGTGAACCGTTCGCCCTCGATCCTTGCTGCTCGGCTCACGTGCTCGGGTATCGTCGGTCACTGATTGCAGTCTATGTTCTGGCGGCGCAGATGGTGTGGCGTCCCCGCGGTCGGCAGGCCCGTCGTCATTCTTGCGTCACACGACCGTCAGGCGACTTCGCACGTGACCGAGTCCCCCCGCGCACCATCTTTTCGTGCTCAGCGGCGCTCTACGGATCGGCTGCGCCCAGCGCGCGGTCGAGATCCGCGCCGGTCAGCGCAGCGTCGATGTACGTCGACGTTCCGACGCCCCGCAGCTCGTCCGCGGCGGCGACCAGCGCTCCGTAGGCGGCACGGGCCAGGGCGCCGCCGGTCGAGACGCGGCGCACGCCCATCTCCGCGAGCTCGCCGATGGATGGGGCGTGGCGCACTGCCAACACGTTTACCGGGGCGTCGGTCGCCTCCACCACGCGGCGAATGTCCTCCGCCTCGGAGAGGCGTGGCGCATAGATGACATCGGCTCCCGCCTCGCGGTAGGCGACCAGTCGCCGGATCGTGTCGTCGAGGTCCCCGAGATCGTAGACGTGGTTCTCCGCCCGAGCCGTCAGGACGACGCCAAACCGATGCGCCGCCTCGGCGGCGGCAGCCACTCGCTCGACGGAGGTGTCAAGCGGATCGATCAGGCCGGTGGCCGGGTTGTAATCCTCGATGGAACAGCCGGCCGCGCCGCGTGCGGCGAGTTCCTCCACCGTCTCGGCGACGCCCGCCGGATCATCGGCGAACAGGCGCTGGGCATCCACGTTGAGCGGGAGATCGACAGCCGCGGACAACACTTCGACGTGATCGAGCATCTCGTCGCGGGTCACCGTCAGGTCGACCTTGCCGAGCGCAGCGGCATGTCCGAGGCTCGTCGTGGCCAGAGCCTCGAAGCCCAAGCTCGCCAGGATTCGGGCCGACCCGATGTCCCACGGGTTCGGCATGACGAACAGGCCGCGCTCGTGGAGGCGGCGAAACCGATCGCGACGGTCACGGATGGAGGTATTCGGCATCTGCGCTCAGCGTACAACGTGGACGGGCCAAACATGCGTGGGAATCCGCTGGTCGAGCATGTCGCCCCCGCGCAACCGGTCCTCACGTGAGGGCCGCGGAGCGGGCTGGGTTGGACGACCGTCGAACGACCATCAGGAGGATCAACGGAATGGTGAGCACAACGAACCGCAGGACGAATGCGGCGCTGCTCCCGTTCAGGGTCGCATCGAGGTCACGGCTGCCGCCAGCGGCGAGCTCACACGCGACGGCGGGAAGCGCCACGCCCATCGCCGCACCGATCTGGCGGAGGCTGTTGAACAGGGCCGACCCGGTCCCCGCCTCCTCGGGCGTGAACTGCG
>JBBSML010000019.1:0-46528 GCA_038233215.1 Candidatus Limnocylindria bacterium | reverse complement strand
TCGGTCGGTGCCCGCTGGGGCCGGATCCTCTGGCGTTGCTGGCTGGACCGCCAGACCTACAATCCGGCGCTCGATCGTCGGGTGGCGATGGCCGCCTAACGTCTGGAGGTTGACAGAGGGAGTCTGTCGGGTGCACGCCACCCGGAATGCGCTGGGGCTCGTGGCCAAGGCCGCCCAGGGCATGGTCGCCAGTGCCATCCGCTCGATCTTCGAACAGCCCGACGAGGCATCCGCCCGGGCCCAGCTGCGGCGGGTGGCCGATGGCCTGCGGCCGCGCTTCCCCAAGGTCACCGAGCTGCTCGAGCGGGCCGAGGACGACCTCCTCGCCCACTTCACCTTCCCGGCCGCCCATCGCCGCCAGATCCGCTCGACGAACCCGCAGGAGCGACTCAACAAGGAGATCCGGCGGCGGACCGATGTCGTGGGGATCTTCCCGACCCGGCGCAGCCTGCTCCGGCTCGTCGGGATGCTCCTGGCCGAGCAGGACGACGAATGGTCGGTCGGACGGAACTACTTCAGCGCCGACTCGATGGCCCTCATCGACAGCCCGCCATCCACCGAGGAGGTGCCAGCCGGGCTACTCATCGCCAGCTGAACAGATGTCGTCGTGACGATGACGAGGATCCGCTGTTACACCACGAGCTGGGACTTGACCTACTCGATCGATCAACTGGCACGCCGGTGGTAGCGGGCCTTCCTGCTCCGGTGACACGTGTTCGCCGCGTGCACGGCGGTTGGCTGGGGAGTTCAGGTCGTGGTCGAACCGGGCGTCCTGCTTAGGCGGTGGTGCCAGTGCCTGCGATAGCGCCTTGTCCAGCCGCTGCAGGTAGTCGCCGCCACGGAACGGTGTGTCGGCGGGCACGGCCACGTCGTCCTGCGGCACCTTGGGCGCTTTCAGGTTGCGCATGGGGTTCTCGCTTAGGAGGCCTTCCTCCTGCAGTCAACGGAACAGCGGCTGCACGCTGCGGTACCGATTGCTGACCGTGGCAGGCTTGGCACCCGCTGCCAGCAGGGACGCCAGCCACGACTCAAGGTGCTCCCGTCGAATCGCTCGCACGTCGGTGGGCATGCCGTGCGCCAGCAGGTAGGCGTTCAGTTGCCGGGCTGCCCCGGTCCAGAGCGACACGGTGGCACCGCTCTTGTTCTCGGCCTGCAGGTAAACCGCGTACAGCGGCAGTTCATCGGCAATGGTGCTGCCACCCATGGGTGTCAACTGCGTGGTGCCGCCCATGGCGGCGAACGCTTCCGGAATCGGGGTATACGGATGCCCGGTGGTGGTGGTCATTGGAGTGCTCCTTGTGGGGCTGAGGTGCGGCAGCGGCAAGTGGTGCCCTGCGTTGTGCCACCGTACACCCGCACTCGGGAAGGGCGAAAGGAGCCAGTTTTGAGCTCAAATGGGCGTGTTGGTGGGCGACACTGGACTCGAACCAGTGACCTCTTGCATGTCAAGCAAGTGCTCTAACCAGCTGAGCTAGCCGCCCGCACGATTCCGTGCTCAAATCGGACACGTGCCTATTCGACACGATGTCGTCAAGCCGATGAATTGATCCTATCAGAAACCGCGGGCTGAGCGCGACCGCGACCAGATCTTCATCGGGGAGATTGAGGCACGATTGAGAGCAACTGCTGCGCGCCACGCAGATCCGGGTTCGGTCTGGTCCACCTCGGCGATGACGCCGATTTTGTTCGCGCCGCGGCGGCTGCCCTGGAAGGCGAACGGGGCGCCGGCGGCGCAGTACGGGTCAGAGGGAGCCCGCACCCACCACGCCGTCGCCGACAGGGACGACGGCAGTGGCCACGACCACGCAAGTGGCAAGCCAGCCCGAGCTCCCCTACCAGCCTGTCGCGCTGGCACCGCTCACAGTCGATGTCGGGAACGCCGACGAGCGGTACTTTGCCATCAGCGGAGGTACACCGAACCTACTTATCGCGTCGGCGAAGGCAAATGTCCCGGCGGACCCCAGTGGAGCTGATCGTCACGCCATGGCGTACGCCGGTCCCACGACCTGGGACCACGAACCGTCCTACTTCATCGACCCTGAAGCCGGGACGTGCACGATGACAGGTGTCGCCAGCACCACGCGCTACCAGGCGACCCTGCCACAGTGGACCTCGCCCTCCAGCGTCGCACCGGAGCTGCTCGCATGGTGGCGGGTGGTACTCGAGCACATTCGCCAGCACGAGGAGCACCACATCCGCATCTTCGCGGAGTTCGTCAAGAACCTTCCGGCCCGCGTGACCGGTCAGCCATGCGACTCGTGGGACGCGATCGTCAGTGCGTGGACCGCTGACGTGGTGGGCGCTCAGGCCGCGTTCGATGCCGTCGAAGCGGGGTGGGTCGTTCCCGTGTATACCGGACCTCTGGACTCGTAGCAATCCGTCACGAGCGACGCGACGCGCGTCGTGTCAAGACCGAGGCACCTCTTGGCCGCCGACGAAGGTCGCGTCTGCTCTCACGTTCGCCAGGACCTCATCGGCGCGAAGGAGCTCCTCCAGGCTGGCCGACAGGATTGCCAGATCAGCGTGCGCGCCGATGCGCAGGTGGCCCTCATCGGCCGCACCGATGGCCACTGCCGGGGCGAGCGTGTAGGCGCTGAGCGCCTCCGCAATCGTCAACGATTGCGCCGGACGCCAGTCACCACGCACATCATGCGGAAATCGCCTGTGGACCGCGGCGAAGATCCCGAGCCATGGATTGACCGATTCGACGGGCGCGTCCGAACCGGCGACGAGCAGCGCGCCCGCATCCGTCAGTGATCGCCACGCATACGCGTCGTCCTGTCGATCTGCCCATCCGACCTCCACCAGGTCACGATCGGCCGCGGCGTGAATGGGCTGAATGCTGGCGACGACCCCGAGATCGGCAAATCGTCCGGCGTCGGATGACCGGAGCAGCTGCGCATGCTCGATGCGTTCGCGAGGCACGCCCTGGCCCCGCGGCGCGGCACGACCGACCGCGTCGAGCGCAAACGCGATTGCCCGATCGCCGATGGCATGCAGCGCCATCGCGATGCCTCCCGCCCGGGCGGCAGCGAGGTCCGCATCCAGGCGCTCGGCGGTCAGGCGCATGATGCCCAGGTCACCGGAGGGGGCGAAGAGGGCCGCGGTGCCGGAGCCCAGCGCGCCATCGGTGTAGTGCTTTGCCCATCCGAAGCGCATCGTGCGCCGAGCATCAAGCGCTGCCCCGGTTCGCAGGCCACGCGCCGCCGCGGCAGCGATAGCATCCGCCGGAATGCCAAGCGTCAGCCGCAGCCGACCGTCGAGCAGGTCACCCAGGTCCGTCAGCGAGGAAAAGGAGTCGCCGAGCGTTGCATCCGAGCCGATGCCATTCTCATCGGTGTAGTCCCCCGCCTCTGATGCGCCCGTGATCCCGAGTCCGGACATTTCCCGAATGGTGGCATCCAGTGGCGCGCGGAGCCCCTGGCCCTGGAGCCGCGTCACGAGCGGGGCTACCAACTCCATTGCCCGCTCGCGCAGGACGCCGGTCGGGGTGCCCTGCTCGTCTCGCTCGATACGCCCACCCGGCGGGTCAATCGAAACTCGGTCAAGTCCTGCCCGGCGGCGCGCGGACGCCGAAGCCCACGCCGAATGCCCATCGTGGCTGGTCAAAAAGGCGGGCCGGCCGTCGGTTGCCGCCTCCAACCGCTCGATTCCTCCCGACAGCTGGGCCTCGCGCCAGCCGCGACCGCTGATCCACGCGTCCGGCGCCGTGCCGGAGGCCGCGACCGAGATACGCGTGGCGATCTCAGGAGCGTCGGCGGCATCGTCGAGAAGAACGGCACGCGTCGATCGCGCGAGGCCAACCAGGTGCAGATGAAAGTCGTGAAGGCCGGGAATGACGGCGGCATTCCCAACATCGATCAATCGCGCGCCGGCGTCGACCCGCACCTGGTCGCGTCGACCCACCGCCACCACTCGCCCGTTCGCGACCGCGATGGCTTCGACGACCTCCAGGCCAGCCGATGTCGCGGCGGTCACGATCGCTCCCCGGATGACCAGATCGGCTGTCAATCTGCTCAATGGTCTTCCTGCCGAATCGAGCGGGGCGTCTGCACGAAACCGAGCGACTGCGGCCCAAAGGCGATGCGGACCAGCGCCACCGGCACGACGATGAGCCAGTGCGACACGAACAGCGCACCGCGTGCCGCGCGACCGATCAGAGGGATCCCCCGCTCTCCGACGGCCCACAACCCGCCCATGGCAAGGATGAACACCCCGAGCCCGTACCCAGCGAACAGCGACAGCGGCACGGACCAATCAACGGGGCGGGGCAACGGGATCGTGATCAGTGACGCTACGATCGCCGCCACGAACAGCGGTGGGATCAGGAACTCGCCGGTGAACGCCAGGAAATCGGCCTTTCGCGTCATCGGCTGCGAGCCGATCAGCAGCCCCGGCCCATGCTCGAGCAGGCGCCGGAGGCTTCCCTCCGCCCAGCGCCTTCGCTGATGCCATAACGCTGCGATGGTCTCGACCGCTTCCTCATGGACCACCGCCTCGGGGGCGAGGGCGACGTGCCGGCCGTAGGCGGAGAGCCGGGTTGAAAGCTCGAGGTCCTCGGTCAGCGCCACCTCGCTCCAACCCCCCGCCGCGTCGAGCGCCTGTCGTCGTATGAACATCCCGTTCCCGCGCAACTCCGCGGTCCCATCGGTCACCCACCGGCCACACTGGCTGGCCAGGTCCATCAGCTGCTCCTCGGCCTGCGATCGCGTCAGCCACGAGACCGAAGCATTGCGCGGCCGGCGCGCGACCTGGAGCGCATCAGCATCCGGATCGCGACGCCAGGCACTGATCGCGCGCTGGAGGAACATCGGGTCCACGAGCGTATCCGCGTCGATCACCCCGATCACCGAACCAGACAGAAATGGCATCGCAAACGCCAGTACCGCACCCTTCGTGGCGGGACCCGTTCCCGGCTCGCGGCGGCGGACCTCGATCGGGGCGTTCGCTCGAGTGGCGGCACCGGCGACGGAACCGGTCCCATCGTTCGAGCCATCGTCGACGACGAGGACTTCGTACGCGGGGTCTCCCTGGCGATGGTATCGGAGCTTCGCGAGCGACCCGACCGTGGCGCCGATGACGCCGGCTTCGTTTCGGGCAGGGACGATGAGCGAGACGGAAGGAAGCTCATCCGCAATGCCTGTCGGCTCACCGGCGCCGCTGTCAGCTTCCCGCAACGCGGCGTGCAGGACGCGGCTCCCCCGCCACGCCAACCAGGCAACGTAGGCCATCGCGAGCGCAATCACCAGCTGGAGTGCTCGTGCTGCCAGCGGGACGGTGATCGTCACCCAGGCGACGATCATGGAGGCGGCGAGAAATGCGACAGCGAAGAGCCTAGTCCCCATCGGCGGCCGGCCGGCGTCGGCGCCTTCGACGATGGGGTTGTTCCGACGGATCGACCGCGCTCGGCACGCCCGGCGAAGGTGCGTCGTCGACGGCACCGGCGGGCGGTGAACCGCCCTGGTCATGGTCGTGGAGCCCGGCGCGCGCGTTGCGTCGCCACGAGGCGATCCCGGCAATCAGGGTCAGAAGCCCCAGCGCCGCCATCACGACGGGAATGCCAGCGCCGGGAAACGCGATGTTGATGACGTCGGCCGCCGCCGGGGCAACGATCACCGGCAGAAACGATGCGACCGACAGGAGGGTATTGAGGATCCCGAAGATCCGCCCGCGGACCTCGCTCGGCAGCTCTTCCTGGAGTGCGGTCTGCGATGGAATCGCGACGAACGCGTATTCGAGGCCCGCGAAGACGGCAATGACCACGACCACCGCGATCAGGCTGACGAATGGTGCGATCGACGGGATGGCGTTCTCGATCGGCGAAAACGCTGGGCCGAACAGCGAGGTGATGGGTCTCACGAGCGCCAGGGCCATCAACGTGATCCCCATCGCGATCAGGCCGATATCGATGGTGAGTCGCTTCGGCAGCCCCTTGCCGTACGAATTAAGGAAGAGGATGCCGACCACGGCACCGATCCCGGCCGGTCCCATGATGAAGAAGAAGTCCTCCGCCCGCAGCCGCAGAATATCGGTCGCGAATCCCGGGCCGATGGCGCCGAGGACGCCGATCAGGCTTGCCGCAACCCCGAGATAGGTGAGGCTCCACGCGATCCGCCGATTGGCACGAATGAAGCTCATTCCCTCCGCCACCTGCCCGAACAGCTCGCGCACCGCGCGACCCGCCGCAGCTCCGACGGCGGGCGGCGCATGGTCCGGCTTGACCGACGGAAGCGGAATGATGGCCGCGGCCGAGAACGCGAACATCAACGCCACCAGGATGTAGACGCCGGTCGATCCGAGCACGTTGAGGACGAGGGGGCCTAGAAATCCGAAGCCGATGGCGAATGTGGCGTTGATGGTCAGGATGAAGATCGAATTGGCCGCCATGAGGTGGCGGCGGTCAACAATACGCGGGATCGAAGTCAGCTCGGCCGGGGCGAACACCGCGGTCGCGGTGGCGACCACGAAATTGATGAGGTAGACCAGTGGCACGATGGCGGTGCTGGTCGTGGGAGCCACAAAGATGAACAGGATCGTCCCGACGGCACGCACGATATTCGTCACGAGCATGATCACCTTCGCATTGCCACGCTCCACGAACACGCCGCCGAGCGTGCTGAAGAGCACCGCCGGAATGAGGAAGGTCAGGATCAGGACTGCGTTGGCGGTGAGCGACCCGGTCGTCGTGACCACGGTCGCGATGAGCGCCGCCAGGACCATGTTGCTGGCGAGCTGGCTGAGGGTCTGCGCTGACCAGAGGTAGACGAAGTTTCGGTTCTTGAACACCGACCCGGCGTCCGTGAGCTGCGGACCGGTGTCGGCATCGGGTGGCAGCTCGATGTGTGCCATCGGCCTAGGATGCCTCGGTGCCGCGCGCCAGGTATTCGGTGAACCGGCGCTCGACGTCCAGGCGATCCATCAGGATTCGATGGGCGCAGCCATCACAGACGAGGCCAATATCGGCGCCGAGCCGCACGACCACCCAATCACGACTGCCGCATGGATGCGCCTTGCGGAGGCGCAGGCGGTCGCCGATGCGGAGCTCGAGGGGTGCCGCCACCGTCACTCGCCGCCCTCCGCGGCGGTCACCCCGGTGAAGTTGAACGAGCCGAGGTGCAGCGCCGGGACGCGGTAGGCGCCGACGAACTCGCCCGGCAAGAGCGTGGTGCTGTCGCTGGTGGCGCGCACGTCGCTGAACGCCTCGGGAATCGCCTGCGTGAACCGGAAGTTCATGAGCGGCCGTGTCAGGCGGCCATGCTCAATGAGGAACGTGCCGTCCTTGGTCATGCCGGTCAGGATCGCCTTCTTGGGATGGACCGGATTGATGTAATGGAAACGCGTGACCCACACGCCACGCTCGACGCCGGCGATGAGCTGATCGCGTGGCGTCGTGCCCGGCGCCATGAAGACGTTGAGCGGCATCGGCCCGAGCAGGTTCGGAGCGGGCAGGCCGTGGCCGGTGGAGCCGGTCCCGGCCCGGGCGCCGGTCGCCGCGTCGTGTACCACGGCCCGCGCCACGCCGCGCTCGATGAGGTCGACCCGGTGCCGCGCCACGCCTTCGAAATCGATCACGGACGGAATGCCGGACGCATCCGTGCCGTCATCCCAGATGCTGACGCTCTCCCCCATCAGCTGTTGCCCGAACTCCATGAACGACCGCCCCTCCTCGTGGGCGAGCCCCGAGAATCCGATGTAGGTCAGGTACTCCAGCAGTCCGGCGACGGCGTACTCCTGGAGGATGACTTCGTACTCGCCGGCCTCGAGCTCTCCGGCGCCCCGCATGGCGTCACCCTTGTCGGCCGCCTCGATGCCGAGCGCCTCCGCATCAATGTCAGCGATGTTGGTTGCACCGGCATGTGCGTACCCGGATGCCGCGCCTGAGCCGAACCCATCCATCATCACCGTCAGCAGCGCCGCTCGGCTGCTGCGATGCCGCGCGCGGATGCCGCGCGAGTTGGATACGGCCACGGTCATGACCGATGTCGAGAATGAACCGGACGATTCGAGTCCCTTCGCCTCGCCGGCGGCGATGACGGCCCGCGCCCCCTCCGCGCGCCGCTCAGGGCCCGCATCGGCAGTGGCGGCCACGTATCCGAGCTCCGGATCATGCTCGCGGCCATCGGGCTCGGGAAGGATCGCGGCCCGCGGGTTGGGTGCCGACCGTTCGGCAATCGCGCTCGCACGCTCCACCACGTCGCGAATGCCGGCCTCGTCGAGCAGGTTCGTGCTCGCGACGCCGATGCGGTCGCCGTCGATCACGCGAATCTGGAGGGTCGCGTCGTGCTCCCGCACGTTTTGGTGAATCCGGTTCGCGGCGAATCGGGTCAATGCCGAGTCCTGCCCGAGATAGAGCGCCTCGGTGCTGTCGGCCGTGGAGGTGCGGAGTGCGCGCTCCAGGAGTTCGTCGATCTGGGCGGCGCTGGCTACCATCTCCCGACTCCCACCTGCACGCGCCGAAAGCGCGCCGGCGCGGCACCGTGCCCGACGTGGCCGACCTGCATCGGCTCTCCCTTGCCACAGTTCGGAAGTCCCCACAACGTCCATTCGGACGGGCCGCAGATGGCATCGCAGCTGCCCCAGAAGCGCGGGGTGATGCCTGTGTAGGTGGGATTCTTCACCAGTGTCGTCAGCTTGCCGTTCTTGATGAGCCAGCCAGCCTGGTCACCGAACTGAAAGTTCAGCCGCCGATCGTCGATTGACCACGATTTGTTGATGCTCATGAAGATGCCATCGCGCGTATCCGCAATGAGATCGTCCAACGAGCCGGCGTTGCCGGGACGCAGATTGATGTTCGTCATGCGGATCAGCGGGATGTGGCTCCAGGTCCAGGCGCGAGCGCTGCCCATGCTCTGGCGGCCGATGACCGGTGCCGTCTCACGGCTGGTGAGATAGCCGACCAGCAGCCCGTTCTCGATGAGCGGCACATTCTGGGCCGGAACGCCCTCGTCGTCGTAGCCGAACGTGCCCAGCCCGCCGGGCGCGGTCGCGTCCGCATCGATGCTGACGAGCTCACTCCCGTACCGCAGCTTGCCGAGCTTGTCGGTGGTCAGGAAGCTCGTGCCGGCGAAGCTGGCCTCGGTTCCGAAGACGCGATCAAGCTCCGTCGGATGACCGCACGACTCGTGGATCTGAAGCGCCACCTGGGTCGAGTCGAGGACGAGGTCCATCTCTCCCGACGGGCACTGCGGCGCGTCGAGCAGCGCAACCGCCAGCTCGGCAGTCTCCTGGGCGTGCTCGGCGAGCTCGAGCAGGCGCACCGCCTCGAAGCCCCCCGTGACGGCCTGTCCACCGAACGAGTTCGGATAGCTGCGTTGCTGCATCTCGGATTCGTTGACCGCGGTCGCCTCGATCCCGCCGCCGGACTCGACGATCTCCTGATCAATGCGGGCTCCGGCGGTGGACGCGAACGTTTTCGTCTCGCGTCCCGCCACGACGTTGCCCTCGCGGATCGCGACACCCGGGACCCGCGCCATGGCCGCATCGGCCTCCATCAGGATTCGGAGCTTGTCGTCCAGGCTGACGGCAAATGGGTCCTCGGCGTAGGGGGTTCGATACGTGGCCGTCACCGCGGATGTGTCGTCCAGCTCGATCGGTTCCTTTTGGGCCACCGCCGAGGCGCGCGCGATCTCGACCGCTTCAGCGGCGATGCGGTCCGCCTCTCCTGGCTCCAGCAGGGCGCTGGAGCTGAAGCCCCAGGCGCCGTTGACGAGCACGCGGACGCCGAAGCCGGAGCTCACATTGGACGTGGCCGCCTCCAGCGCGCCGTTCTTGACGGTCAACCCCTCGTTGCGACGCTCGACCACGCGCACATCGGCATAGTGCGCGCCGAGATGGTCGGCGGTGTCGAGCGCGCGCTGGATGAGGTCGTTCACAGGCAGATCCAATACAGCGGGTGAATGGCGCTACAGGCTACTCGACCGACCGGGCGACCTGCGGGGTCAGATCGCGCTGGGTACGGGCAATCGTGAGGCTCGTTCGCTCGGTGACGGTGAACACCGCATCGATCGATTGCGCGAGGATGGTGAGGATGCCGCCGGGTCTCTCGATCGCGGAGCGCAGTCCGCCCGGCGACCCGATCGCGCTGATCGTGAACGGCGAGCCAATGGCCACGCCGTCGATCTCGATTCCGCTGGTGCCCGGCACCGCCACAGAGCGCGCCGTTATCCGTACGTCGTCGACGGCAATGGCCTCCGCGGCCGCATTGCGCAGCTCGTGGATAAGGTCGTTCACCGCGGTCGGATTGAATTCGCCATCAACCTCGAGGACGATCCCCTGCCCCTCGACGCCGCGAAGGCCACCGAAGGCGCTGAGGCCATCGAGGTCCTCCTCCGTCAACTCGAGCACCGAGCGACCCTGAAGCTCGGCGCGCTCGTAGTCACGGATCTGCTCGCGCAAATCGGCAAGGCCGTCGGTCAGATCGACGTTCCGCGCCGACAGCGTTTGGATCAGGGACGAAAGCTCCTGGGCCGAGAGTGTCGACAGGGCGATCGGGCGTGCCTGCGACCTGAGCTGGCCGACGAGCAGAACGCCGATGATCATGGCGACCACGAACAGGCTGAGCTGCGCCATGCGGCCGACCATCAGGTGGGCTCCGGAATCGGTGCGCCCCAGCGCAGCGCCGTGGTCCCGATGAATGCCGGCAACGTCAGCTCATCACGCGACTCGCTCGCGAACGGGAGCCCGTACGCCTCGATCCGCGGTTCGAGGCGCCCGAGATAGCTCGGGTGCGTCAGGAAACGTTCACGGAGGCCATCCGGACCGATGGCCTCGATCCGATACGGCGGCGAAAGAGGGACCGCATTGACAACGATGGCCGAGCCGGCGCCATAGATCGAGGTGGTGGCCACGAGCCGTTCTGCCGGCGGGCCGCCTTCGGTCGCACCTCCGGCAATCGTGATCGCCTCGGCCCCGGATGCCCACAGCGCCGTCACGATGTCGCGACGGTCATCGACGAGCACGATGTAGTTCGTCGCGCTCTCATCCACGGGTACCGGGCGCTGAGAATCGGCGATCTCGATGATCACCCCCGGCCCGCGGACCGCGGCCAGCCCGGAGGCCAGGCGGGCCGCCGCGAGCTCCTGGTTGAGGAGTTCGAGCGCAGATCGCGACCCGGCGTCCTGCTCCTGGAAGCTGCGAACGCGACCTTCCGCCATCTCGATCTCGGCGCGGAGCGCCTCCTGCTGACGGGTAAGCTGCTCGGCCTCGGTGATCAGCACGCGCTGCGCCGAGGTGATGAACTCCTGGCGCGCGAACGAACTGTTCAACTGAGCAGCACCCACGAAGCCGATGGCCGCCAGGGCGGTTGCGATGCTGATCGTCCACTGCGGGCGAGCGAAGCGCGATGGGACGGGACGACGACGGGTCAACGTGCGCGCTTTCCCGCCCGTCTCGCGACCCAGATCGCCCCACCGACCGCCGCGATCCCCGCCACGGCAAGCAACACGAGAAGTGGAAAGGAAGCGTCGTCGGCGTCATGGGTCGGAGATTCGTCCGGGGCTGAGTCGGGGGGCGTTGCCGGGTCCACGTTGACGCCACCCTCATCGATCTGCCCTGCGGTCGGCCGGTCCACGTTCGATGCGGCGATCGGCTCGACCTGGATCGGCGCAGGGGGGTCGACGCCGAACTCGTCGTAGAAGGAGGCGTAGAGCTCATCGGCAGCCATGCCGGTGCCGGCTTCGAGCGCCTCCGCGTCAGAGGCGCCGTCGCGATACGCGGCTGCGATATCGGCGATCGCCTCGCGCCCATGACGGTCGATGATGAGGTCCACCAGGGTAGTGCCCTGCGCGTACGAGAGCTGTCCACCACGCTCGCCGATGGGAAACTGCTCGCTGATCGCATCGAACGAGAAGAGGCCGGCACCAGCCGCCTCGAATTCGACGATGCCGCGCTGATCGCCTGCGTCGCCGGATTCGGACCAGGTCGCGATCCCCTCGTTCAGCCATCGCGCCGGATCGTGGAAGGCATTGTCGGTTGCGTCGAAGAAGACGAGGTGCGTGACCTCGTGAAGCATCGCCACCTCGAGGTAGGCGGCCGAGCCACCACCGAGCCACATGAAGATCGTCCGCAGCTCGGAGTACGCCGCCGCGCCGGTCCATTCGCGCGCGCCCGGACCGAGTGCTCCAAAGAAGTCCTCGCGGGAGTCATAGACAAACACGTCCACCGGACCCGCCAGGTCCGTCCCCAGCAGATCCTCGGCCTGCGCCACGCCGACGGCGGTGAGCTCACCGAAGCGCCGCGCCTGCGCCTCCGCGCCGCCGTACCAATGCACCGTCGCCTCTCCGAGCTGCGCCTGCTGCCAGTCGAGGCCCTCGCGATCGTCCTCGTAGCGAAGCGTCTCCTCGGGACCGAGCACGACCTCGTTGCCGACGGTGGCACGCCACTGGTACGTGAACAATGTATTGGGCGTCACATGGTCAGTCGACGTGTCCCACACATACCGCGCGACCTCACCGGCCGGCGCGACTGGGGTGACGAAGGATGCGTCACTGCCCGGCGTGCGCACGAGGAGCTCCAGCCGGTCCGGCTCCCCTCCGCGGAGCTCCACCTCGAAGCGCATCTCGACGTCGTAGGTCGAGTCGGCGGTTGCATCCCCAAAGCCGTCGAAGCCCAGCACCTGTGGAGCGCCGATGAGACCGATGACGAGCGCGGCGCACACCGTCGCCGCCCCCCGAATCAGTCGTTCCATGAGACGCGCCCGAAATCGAGAAGGCCGATGGTCAGGTTCCCGAGGCCACGAAGCCCATCGGCCACCAGCCACCAGGTCTCGCCATACGACCATGGAATCACAGGCGCCTGCCCCGCCACGTAGGTTTCGACGGCGTCGTACGCGGCACCTACCTCATCCTCCGGGGCTGCAGCGGCATTGTCGAGGAGCGCGAGGAATTCGTCGTCACGCCACTCCCCGTAGTTGCTCAGCGCACCGGGTTCGAGCAGCAACCCGTAGAGAGCATGTGGCGACGCGTAATCAGCGATCCAGCTGATGGTGAACACCTGCGGCGGCCTCGTCTCGAGCACCTCGAGGAAGCTGTCGAAGTCCATCGTTTCGACTTGGATCTCGACACCGAGCTCCTCTCGCCAGACCGCGACAGCCGGATCGACGAAGAGGCCGTTCGCACTCACCACGATCGGCCCGAGATCCGACCGATCCCCATACCCGGCCTCGTCGAGCAGCGCGCGCGCGAGATCGGGGTCCGTGTCCAGCTCCGGGCTGAAGCCCTCCGGCCAGATGGCGGGCGGCACCAGGCTGCCGGCCGCCTGGGACGCTGCGCCTTCCGAGAGTGGCACCAGCCGCTCGCGGTCGAGCGCCAGGGCAAAGGCGAGACGGACGCGCGCATCGTCAAATGGCGGACCGGTGGTGTCGAAGCCGAAATAGCTGATCGTGAGCGGCTCGGCCGCGTGCAGGCGCGGGCCTAGGTCGACGTCATACGCGATCCACGAAGCGTCCCAGCCGGCGACCTGAACCAGGTCAATCTGGTCGTCCGCGAACGCGGTCACCGAGTCCGTTTCCACGTCTACGACCCAGCGGATCTCCGAGATGGGTGGTGCCCCAGCGACGTACCGATCGTTCGCGCGAAGCACGAGGTCCGCGCCATCGACACCGTCGAGGACGTACGGGCCGCTGCCCACGAATGCATCCGGAGTCTGCCAGGTGGCCGTGGCATCGGCGCGCTCCGGAACCACGAAGGTCGCGGGCGTCGCCACGATATCCAGGAAGTATGAGGCCGGGTGGCGCAGGGTGACCACGAGCGTCTCGTCATCGGGCGCCCGGATCCCGACCTCATCCTCGGCGAGCTCCCCCGCCACCCGCTCCGAAGCGCCCTGCACGACGCTGAGCACGTCGGGAGCGGTCGCCCCGGTGTCCGGGTCCAGCAATCGCAACCATGAGCGGCGAATGTCCTCGGCGCCGAGGCCGGTTCCGTCGCTGAACTCGAGGTCGTCGCGGATGGCGAATTCATAGGTCAGTCCATCGGCGCTGATCTCCCAGCCGGAGGCCAGCGACGGATAGGGCTCTCCGGTCTCGTCCAGGCGGGTCAGCCCGGCATACAGCTGGAGCAGGAGCTGCACATCGGCTGCATCGGCGATTAAGGCGGGATCAAGCGTTCCGGGAGGTCCCGCGAGGTAGCGCAGGGGATGCTCGGAGGCCACGATCGGTTTCCCCGATGTGCTGGTCGACAACGCGATCACGCCCGCCGCGACGAACGCGGCAACCCGTGTCAGACGTCGCATGCAGGCTCCGCAACAGGGGCAGGCTGTTTCAGGGCTCGGCGCACGGCCGTTAGTATACGGTCGCCGTGCAGCACGTCCATGAACACCGATTCCAACCGCAGCCCGCGGGCAGCTTGACGCTCCGCCAGTTCGTGGAGTCGCTCCGTCGCTGGTCGCCGGAGATGCGCCAGATGGTCCAGATTGCCCTCACGCGCAGTGATGACGAGCGGCGTCAGTATCTTCAGCAGTTCCATGCCGGGCACCATGATCGCCAGCCGGGCTCTCTCGATGGGTTCATGCGCTGGGCGTACTCCGACCCGCGCCTGGAAGCGATTCCGCTCTTGCTCGCCGAGCTGGACCGGACCGATACGGATTACGCTGGCGCGCTCGAACATGAAGCCGATGTGCTGGTGCGCGAGCGGGCGACGGAGAAGACGCCCGCTCAGCGCGTTGCCGACTACCTTGCGCTTCTCGGCATGGAAACGAGCGATCGGGTGCGAATGGCGGTCGCGAGCCTTCTCCCTGTGGAGACGCCTTCAGCGGCTGTGACAGCCACGATTCGGCAGATGCGACGCCGCTGGTTGGAGCTGTACGGTGACGACCCATTCTTCGGCGAGGATTGAAGTGACACGAAGTCGGCTGCTCGGCTGGAGCCTGATCCTGTACGGGCTGCTCGGATTCGTCCTCGTCCTGGGCGGCGCAGTCATTGGCCTCGAGCTCGCGTCGCGCATCGAGCGATTGGCCGCCACCGCCGACGGAACGCTGGCCGCGGCAGTTCGCAGCACCGACGCTGCGGCCGACGGGTTCACCAACGTCGAGGGTAGTCTCTCAGAGGCTGAGGGCTCAGCCGAGGCGGCTGGCGCGCTGGCACGCGACGCGTCCGGCACCCTCGCGTCGCTGGCGCGGGCCATGGAGCTCGCCGTGTTCGGCGCTCAGCCGTTGCTGCCACTTGCCGGCGAATTCGACGCCAGCGCGGAGCAGGCAGCCGCGCTCGGCGAAACGCTCAACCGCGTCGGCGGTTCACTTGGCGCCACGCGCTCCGACGTCACGCGCATCGGGACGGAACTCGACACGTTGAGCGCGGAGCTGGCGATGCTTCGCGATGCCAATGGCACCGACGGCGCAGCACCGCCCCTCCGGCCATTCGTCATGGTGCTGCTCGCCTGGCTGCTGGTTCCGGCCATTGGCGGCCTACTGGGTGGCCTTGCGCTGCTGCGCATCCCCCGGAACGCGGAGGAGCGGGCCAGCATTCGGTAGCGCGCGAGGCCGGCCTGGAGCTACGGCTGGATCAGTCAGCCGTGCGGATGATCCGCCGGAGCCGCAGGAGGGAGCCGACGTACAGCACCACGCCAATGCCGAACAGCGCGATCAGCATCCAGGTGTCGAGCACCCGCCCGCGCAGCATGAGGTCCTGGAGTGCGGAGATCCCGTGCGTGACGGGCAGGGTGTACGCGATGTACTGCATCCACTGCGCAAAGTCGGCCACCGGCAGGACAAAGCCTGAGAAGAACACGCTGGCGAGGAGCATCAGCATCGAAAGCTGAACCGCCTGGCGCTCTGAATCCGCGATGAGCGAGATGAGCAGGCCGAATCCGAGCGAGGCAAACGTGAGCAGCAGGACGATGCCGACGAACATGCCGATGCTTCCGAGCAGCGGGATGCCAAGGACCCCGACCAGCAGGACGCCCACGATCGCGCTCACCGCGAGACTCAGCACCGCGTACGCGATGTACTTGCCCACCAGTAGCTCCATTGAGGTCACCGGCGCCACCCGGAAGCGGTCCATCTGTCCGCTCAACCGCTCCCGAACCATGGACAACGCAGTGAGCGTGATTGCCAGGTGCTGGATCACGAGCGCGAATACGGCCGGTCCGAAGAAATTGAGAACGGCCGGGGGTGTCGGCGCGACGTTCTCCGTCTCCGCGGTCGTGGGCCGCGCGATGACGCCCGGCGGAATGCTGCTGACCTCGGGACCGAGCTCGCCCTCGGCGAGCGTGATGCCCGTCGCGACTGCCTGCTCGATGATCTCGGCATTCAGGCTGCTGACCAGGATCTCGGTCGCGAGGGTCGCCAGTTGATCGTAGACCGGGTCGACCTGGTTCCAGGCCACCCGAATTGTCGTCTGTCTACCCTCGCGAAGCTCCGCCGCGGAGTTCGCCGGTACCACGACGAGCAGGTCGAGCTCACCGTCCTGGAGCCGCGCTTCCGCGCCCTCGCGATCGTCACTCACCTGGGTGATGTTGAGCCGACCCGGCGCGAGGCTCTCGTAGTCGTCCACTGAACGTGAAAAGGCGCTATCGGTCGGCACCACGATCTCGGTGGTGAACGGAGCGCGAAAGCCGCTGTACCCAAGGCCGAACAGGAACATCACCAGGAATGGACCCAGGACGAGACTCAGCAACACGCCAGGACGACGGATCACCTCGCGGAGCTCCTTGCCGGTGAAGGACGCCATGCGCACGATGCTGTGCGAGATCCCCTGGATCAGATCACCCACCTCGAGCACCCACCGGCTCAGGCCCCTGCGGTCGGACGACCTCCTGATCGCGTGTCGCACGACGTTGCTCGACCAGCTGGGTGAAGACCTCGTCGAAAGTCGGCTGGTGCTCCTCCAGGCCGATCACGCCGATCCCGGCCTGGCGCAGCGCCTCGATGACCAGCGGGGTTGTCGTTGCCGCGATCTCCGTGGTCACGAACAGCTGCCGCGCTCCCACCTGTCGAACAGCCGTGACGCCGGGCACGCCGCCGAGCACGTCGGCATCGGCCGCACGCTCGGTCGTGACCTCGAGCACTTCGCCGCCGAAGACGAGTCTGCGCAGCTCATCCGGCGTATCGAGCGCAACGAGCTCACCATCGGCGATGAGAGCCACGCGGTCGCAATACTCAGCTTCGCTGACATATTGCGTGGTTACCAGCAACGTTCGTCCGTCATTCCGCAGGGTGCGCAGCTCATCCCAGATGGATTGGCGCAGCATGGGATCGATTCCGGCGGTCGGCTCATCAATGAAGAGCACGTCGGGGCTGTGGACGAGGGCGCAGGCAAGCTCAAGCCGTCGCTGCATGCCGCCGGAGAGGTCCCGGGCCAGACGGTGACGAGCGTCGCTCAGGTCGACCACCTCCAGCGCTCGCCGGATGAGGCGCCGTCGCTTGAATGGGCCGATGCCGTACAGCGCGGCCACGAAGCCCACGTTCTCCTGCGCCGACAGGTCCTCGTAGAGGCTGAACAATTGGGGCATGTAGGCGATCCGGCCACGTGTGCGGCGACTGAATCGAATCGGGTCTTCACCGAGGACGCGGATTTCGCCGCTGGTACGGCCGAGCGTGCCGGTCAGCATGCGCACGGTGGTCGTCTTTCCCGATCCACTCGGGCCGATCAGTCCCAGGATGGTACCCGGCTCGACATCGAACGAGAGGTCATCAATCACGGTGCGCTCGTCAAACGCGCGCGTGACGTTGCGGACCTCGATGATGGGTCCTGACGTCGGGGATGCGGTCACGCGAGGGCGTTTTGCAAGTCGCGTGCCGCTCGGCGAGCAAGCGCTTGGCAGACATCGGCCAGTAGCGCGGGCACGCAGTGTGCCAGTCCCCGAGACCAACCACCAAGCAGGAGCTTGCTGTGAACGACCTCACCGCCAAGGAACGAGACCGCCTCCGGAAGGATCAATTCGCGTATGTCGACCGCGACGGCGCTGAACATCTCCCGATCCATGACGAGTCGCACACGCGCAACGCCATTGCGCGATTCAATCAGACCGATTTCGAGAGCAAGGCGGCGAAGGAACGGGCCCGCAAGAAGATCCTCGCGGCCGCCAACCGACACGACATCGAGGTGGACGAAGGCAGCAATGTCCGCAAGCGCGCGGACTGACACCGATGAGGCCGATCTGGAAGGGAGCGATCAGCTTCGGGTCGCGTCAGCCTAGAAGTGCTCGCCGCCGTCCGAGACTGCGTCACCGCCGATGCGCGTATCGCCATCGGTAGCTGAGGCCGAGTTGGACTCCCGCGACGTTGGGGTTGTCGTTGTCCGGCCCGCGTCGGAGCGGGATTCACCGATCTCGCCGGCCTGGATCGGTCCGCGCCGTCCCTGCGCGCCAGTGACAGCGGCTTGGGTCTCCGCATCGGACACTTCGCGGCGCTCAGCCGGAATGAACGGCTCTGGAAGGTCGTCCGGCGTGAGGGTGCCGGTGGCGCCGGTCATGGCGCCACTCGACGGGTTGCGCTCGTTCATCGTTGGGTCGGGGCCTCCACGTCGCCACGCCACGCCCCGGTCTCGGTACCGCGGCTCTCGACGAACTCCTTGAAGCGCTCGAGATCCCCCTTGACCCGCCGATCCAGAAAGCCGAGCGCCGTGCCGACGTTCTCAACGAGACCTTCGGGCTCTGCGTCGAGCTGGAGGGTGACGCGTGATGTTTCATCATTGATCCGGTGGAAGGTGACCACGCCGGCGCTTTCCGCGCCCGATGTAGCATTCCACGCGACCCGCTCGTCGGCGTGCTGCTCGGTGATCTCGGCGTCCCACTCCTTGTCCTTACCTGCCACCTCGGCAACCCAGTGCAGATGGGTGTCATCGGTCTGGGTGACCGACTTCACGCCTTCCATGAAATGCGGGAAGTCCTCGAACTGGGTCCACTGGTTGTAGGCGGTGTTGACGGCGACGTTGACGTCAATGCTTTCGACGACGGAAGCCATTATTACGGTCTCCTTGGATAACAATCCGATTGATGTTCGTGCCCACGCATGCCTTGCAATCCACGCGCCAGTCGTCCGCGACCGCGCGGACTCCGGCGCTATGCCCCGTCTGCCGTCTGGTGGCGTACCGTATCGCCAACGAAGTGGCCACGCCTGTCGACTCAACAGGAGCACAAACCCATGCCGTTAGCGCACCTCGCAGTCCTGGCCATGCTCCTGATCCTGACGGGGTGCATCGGCGGCAACAGCGATGTGAGTCACTGCCGATGCGGATCGAGCTTGAGATCTCGGCCGATACGCTCACGCCGTCGGATCCGCGCGTCTGTCGCGACGAAGAAGTGACTCTCGTCCTCGCGCCTGCCGTCGACGGCGTGATCCACATTCACGGATACGATGAACAGGTACCGGCGACGTCAGTCGCAGCCGGGGAGGTGACCGAGCTCGTCTTCACCGCGACCCGAGCTGGGCAGTTCCCGATCGAGTTCCACACCGACGACAAGGTCGAGGGTGCTTCCGTGGGCGTCTTCACGGTCAATGAGCCCTAGAGCAGTCCCGGCGGCAATGATCCCGCTGCTCGTCTCTTTCGCGGCGCCGTCACCCGTCACGGCGCATGCCGTTGGCGGCACGTTCCAACTGCCGGTGCCGCTGTGGCTCTACCTGGCTGGAACAGCGGTGGCGGTCGCGGCATCCTTCTTGGTGAGGACGCGGACGAACCGAGCGGCGCGTACCCAACCCGCCTTTGCGACGCGACCCGTCCCGGCCAGCATCGCCCGAGCCATGAGATTGGCACTCCGCCTCCTCGGCCTCGCCTGGTGGTATGGGGCCATCATCGTCGGCTTCGTGGTCGGCGACATCTCGCCGCTGCCCGCAGTCCTGCTCTGGATCGGGATCTGGGTCGGCTTGCCGATCATCGCCGTCCTGGTGGGTAACCCGTGGCCTTCGCTGAGCCCATTCCGCAGCACCTTCGCCGGAATCGAGTGGGTGGCTCGCCGACTCGGCGCCGCTCGTCTCGATCTCGGTCTGCGCTACCCACCATCGCTCGCGCGCTGGCCCGCCGTTCTCGTCCTGGGGGGGGCCATCTGGGCCGAGTTGATCCTGCCCGGTGGCGAGGTCGCAGTCACGGTCGCCATGCTCGTGGCGGGCTACACCATGATGACCTTGGCAGGCATGGTCCTATTCGGACAGATCTCCTGGCTGCGTCACGCCGAGTTGTTCGAGGTCGAGCTCGGTTGGTTCGGTCGCATCGGTCCGCTTGCGCGCCGATCGCTGAGCGCTCAACTCTGCTCCGGCTGCGAGGAGCTGTGCGATCCCGGGCGCTGCCTGGACTGCTCCGAATGCAGCGTTGCCGCCGAAGATCACGAGCGTCGGCCGGAACTGCGCCCGTGGATCGTCGGGCTGACCGCTGTCGGTCGTCCCGGGTGGTCCGACGTCGTCTTCATCATCCTCGTCCTTGCCGGCGTCACGTATGACGGGCTGCGCGAGACGGCCGTCGGGGCGTTCGGGTTCAATGCGTTCTATCCATTCATTTCAACGATGCTGGGGCCAACCACCTCGATGACCTTCCTGGTCGTCGAATCACTGCAGCTGTCGGCCGTCTTCGCGCTGTTTCTGGGTGCGTTCGTCGTGACCATTGCCGTGACCCACGCCGTGAGCGACTCGCATGCGCGGGGATCAATGCGTACGATGGCCGGCCGCTATTCGGTGACGCTCCTGCCCATCGCGGGTGGATACCTAATCGCGCACTACCTGACGCTCGTCCTCCAGGGATTTGTGTGGCTGCCGTCGCTCATGGTCGACCCGTTGATGAGCCTCGCGCCGCAGCTCGACTGGATCCCGATCGGCCTCGTCTGGTACCTGAGCGTGGCGGCCATCGTGGGCGGCCACATCGCCGGCATCGGCCTCGCCCATCGGCGTACGCGGCGCGACGCACCATCACGGGTGACGTTGGCAGGACTGCCGATGGTCTCGCTCATGATCGGGTACACGGTGCTGTCGCTCTGGATCATCGCGGCACCGATCGTGGTCGATCCGGGGGTGGTGCCCTCGGCGCTGATGCGATGACCGAGGTCACCCTTGGACTTGCGTTCGCCGCCGGCCTGATCTCGTTCGTCTCGCCATGCGTGCTGGCGCTGCTGCCGGTCTATCTGGCCTTCCTCGGAGACGCATCCGTGGCGGACGGGCACCGCGGTACGGCCGCCGCCGTGACGCGGAGTGCCATCCTGCCCCAGGCGTTGCTCTTCATCGGTGGTTTCACCGCGGTGTTCGTCGTGTTGGGAACCTCGATTGGCCTCGTGGGCGGACCGCTCTTCCGCATTCCGGAACTTCGCCAGGTGGCGGGCATCGCAGTGATCGTGCTCGGCATCCTGACGACCGGCGTCTTCGGTCCCGTTCTCGATCGCTTCCGTGTTGGGGTCGACGCCTCGGCGCTGCCGGCTGCCCGATTTGCGAGATCGCTGGCGCTCGGTGCCTTCGTGGCCGTCGGCTGGACGCCGTGCATCGGGCCCGTGCTGGGAGCGATCTTCACCGTGGGAGCGTCGAGCGGTTCGGCGCCAGCGGTGTTCATCCTGCTGATCGCGTACTCGGCCGGCCTGGCCCTTCCGTTCCTGGCCGCGGCGTTGGCACTTCCCCGCCTGCTACCCCTGCTCGACTGGCTGCGGCGCCACCACAGATGGGTGCAGGTCGTGTCCGGCACGTTCATCGTGGTGATCGGGGTGATGATCTTCCTCAACGCATTCGCGCGGCTCGCCAATCTCTTCACGTTCGTGCTGTGAGTCTGTTCACCGCGTACAGCTGACCGCACAGTTGCGAAGGCGAAATCATTAGGGCCCGGTGCTACGATCCGGCCGCTGCCTTCCGATCCAGGACTCCCGAGCCGGAGGTCTTTCACATGGCGTTCACGCTCTTCAAGTTCCTGCACATCCTGACCATGTTCATCGCGGTGTCAGTTACGGTCATCCCTGAGGTCGTGCTGCACTGGGTCAGCCGCAGCGGGGATGTCGGTGCGATTCGCATCGTGTCGGGCATCGCCGAGCGGCTCGGGAAGCTGCTTCCGCTGTTCTTCGTTGGCGGGGCCGTCTTTGGCCTGCTCGCGGCCGCCACAGGAGGGCTCGACTTCTTTCGGCCGTGGCTCATCGGTGCCTACATCATCTTCGTGATCAGTATGGCCACCGGCGGCGCGATCACCGGCCCGTGGGCGGGTCGCATGGCTGCCGCTGCGTCCGCCAGCAGCGACGACCAGCCCTCCCCCGAACTTCAGCTCGTGATGCACGAACCGCGAGCCCTGATCGGCTCGATCATCCTGATGAGCGCGATCGTCGTGATCATCTTCCTGATGGTCTTCAAGCCCGGAAGGTGACCCGTCACCATGCCAACCCGATCGCATCTAAGCGTACGATGGCGCCCCCGGAGGGATTCGAACCCCCGACGCCCGCCTTAGGACGGCGGCGCTCTATCCACTGAGCTACGGGGGCGGCGCCAAACCGATCCTACCGTATCATCCGCCCATGGCCGCACGTCCGACCCTTTACGTTCGGCACGGCTGCCACCTCTGCGATGAAGCGCGCCTCCTCTTGGATGCGATGCTCGGAACCGAAGAATGGGACGCGGTAGACATCGAAACCGATGACGACCTGCTGGTGCGTTACGCGCACCGCATCCCGGTGCTGGCCCTCGACGGGACCGATCGCCTCGAGATGATCATCACCCGCCCTGACCTCGAGGCGGTCCTGGACCGATGATCCCGGCAATCCTGCGGCGGCGGCGCGGGAGCCTGCTGTGGCTCATCGGTATCCTCATCCTGGCGGTCGTGCTCGGCGTGCTCACCACGATTCCGCTGCTGAGGGGCACCCCCGATGGGCGCGTTGGGACATTGGTGGGACAGGCTGCACCCGAGCTGCGCGCTGAGGATCTCGATGGCCGCACCCGGTCATTGGCTGATGGAGACGGGCGCCTGGTATGGGTCAACTTCTGGGCGACCAGCTGCGAGCCATGCCGGACCGAGATGCCGGCCATGCAACGGCTCGCCGAGGCGTATGGCGACGAGCTGCTCATCCTCGGCGTCGATTGGGGTGAGCAGCGCGACGCCGTCACCGACTTCGTCGATCGCTACGGCGTCGAGTACCCGATCCTGCTCGATCCGACGCTGGAAATCTACTATCGCTGGGCCGGGACCGATGGCCTGCCGCGGCACTACTTCATCGGTGCCGAGGGCACGGTCCTGCGCGAGGTGATCGGTCCGCTGGATCCGGCGCGAATGGTCGCCATTCTCGACCAGCTTCTCGCTTCGCGCTGATCGCGACGAAGGCCTTCGCAACCCGCACCACGGGGCCAACGATCTACGAGGCGGAGCTCTCTGTCAATTCGCCCGCGCTACGGGTCACAGCGCGATTGAACTGCCCCGCCAGCCGCGTCAAATTGGCCGTTAGCTCCGTCCCTCGGGTGGCCGGCCGCGGACCTTCGTTGCCCGAAGGCGGTCCGGGGCAAATGCGAACGAGGCGTGCATACCGCACGCCTCGTGTCATTCGCAGCAGTCGCGGATCAGCCCTCGACGACGACCGAGCCGGTCATCTCGTTCGGATGGATATCGCAGACGAAGAAGTACTCTCCGGCGTCGAGTGCCGGAACCTCGACCTCAACGGTTGCGCCGCCATCAATGACGTCACCAAGGACAACCTCCTCGCCATCCTCTTCGGTATAGACGGAAACATTGTGCGGAACGGTGTCGTTGTTGGTGAACGTGATCGTGAAGGCTTCACCGGCCGTTGCCTGGATCACGTTCGCGTCAAAAGCGATATCGGCGGCGCTCAGCTCGACGGCGCCATCCGTCACGGCGATGGTGCCGCCGCCGGCGTTGCCTCCGCCATCATCGGTGCTTGCGGCTGGGCTGCTGCACGCAGCCATCAGGGCGACGAGAGCAATCACGGCAGTCAACACCATGCCTCGGCGCAGGAAGATACGAAGAGAGGTCACGAGGATCAGCGTCCTTTCGAACGAACAATCGGGCAGAAGTGGCCCCCACATTCTAGGCCGGTTCGCGAAATTCAGTCCGAGGTCACGGCTCCGATACGCCACAGCCGGCGGCGAGCAGCAGGAGAACCGCGGCGAGGCGGCGCATCAGGGCGCGGCTCGGAAGCCGCCCTTCTCGGTGGCCTCGATGCGAATGGGCAGCGCGCCCGGATCGTGCGTGAAGTAGCTCCACCAGCCCTCGGCGGCCGCGCGGGCCACGAGTTCGCTGCGGACCTCGATGGCGTCGATCGGATAATCGTCGTAGGCGGATGTCCATCGCACGGGAATCTGCCAGCGGGTCGGGATCAGGTCGCCCCAGAAAATGGCTCGTTCCGTCGGATCGCCTGCGCGGCCGCCAGGGCGATCGACGCCCATCATCACCGCCTGAGAGCCGCGCGTATGGCCACCGGTGCGAATGACGCGCACGCCCTCGACCAGCTCGACCTCGCCGTTCACCTCGGCCAGCTGTCCGGCGGCCCGCACCGCGTCCAGCTGCTCAACCTCCATGATGCCCGCCAGTCGGAGCTCGTCACCATGCGCCGCCTCCGCTTCATCACGCTGGACGACGTAGCGCGCGTTCGGAAAGGCCGGACGGCCGAGGGTGTCGACCATGCCGCCCGCGTGATCGTAATGAAGATGGCTCACCACCACGAAGTCGATTGATGCGGGATCTTCGCCCACCGCCAAGAGCGCTTCGACGGGATCACCGCCCTCGACCCCCTTGATGTCACGGTCCTTGTCGCTCATGCGCACCCCGGTGCCGGTCTCGACCAGGATGCGCTTGCCTCCAGCCTCGATGAGCAGGAGATTCAGCCGGCAGCGAAGTCGCCCGCGCTCATCGGTCTCGACCAGCCTGCTCCACAGCGGACGCGGCACGACCCCGAAGAAGCCACCCGCGTCAGGGCGGAACCAGCCGGCCCGAATGATGCGCACGCCAACACCCCCCGCGAACGCTCGTGGTTCGCCGATCGCGTGCAGCGGCTCGGTCACCTGGTCACGCGACCACGGTCGAAATCCGCGTGGTAGCGGCTGGCGGTCGGATCGGTCTGTCCGCGGTACTTGGAGCCGATGCGGGCATCGCCGTAGCCGACCTCCACCGGCGAGCTCAAGCGCTGGAAGCTGATCTGGCCGATCTTCATGCCGTCGTACAGCTTGATCGGCAGATTCGCGACGTTGGAAAGCTCCAGCGTCAGTGTTCCCTCCCAGCCAGGATCCACGTAGCCGGCGGTCGAGTGGATGAGCAGGCCGAGCCTCCCCAAGCTGGATTTCCCTTCGAGCCTGGCAACGAGGTCTTCGGGCAGCGTGACGCGCTCGAAGGTCGCGCCCAGCACGAACTCGCCCGGATGCAGGATGAACGGCTCGTCGCCGACGATCTCGACCAGCTCGGTCAGCTCCGGCTGATCCGCTCGCGGGTCGATCACCGCGGTCCGGTTATTACGAAAGACCCGGAAGCGATTTCCGAGATGGAGGTCGACACTCGACGGCTGGACGGCCTCCGGGGAGAACGGGTCCACGACGATCCGGCCGGCGGCAATCTCGGCCCGAATATCGCGATCGGACAGGATCATGGGCGCTGATCTTACGACCCGGGGCGCTGTTTGATCAGCAGATCAACCTCACGCTGCAGCGTTTCGATATCGTCGTACGCGTGATAGACCGATGCGAAACGGATGTACGCCAGTTGGTCGAGGTCCCGCAACGCATCGGTGGCAAGCCGTCCGATCTCGGTCGAAGGCAGTTCGGCGTCACCGCGGGCTCGGAGCTGACTCTCGATGTCATCGAGCGCCGCCTCGACGCGGTCGAGGGTCACGGGTCGCTTCTGAAGCGCCTTCAGGAGACCGTTGCGCAGTTTCTCGCGGGCGAAGTCTTGGCGGCTGCCATCGCGCTTGATGACGACGAGACGCGCGCCCTCTGCTCGCTCGTAGGTCGTGAACCGATACGAGCATGCCTCGCATTCGCGGCGACGGCGAATCGTGCTGCCGCTCTCGAGGTCGCGCGAGTCGATGACGCGCGTGCTGGTCTGCTCGCAGCGTGGACAATGCATATCGCTTCGCCTCCCGGATCTAAACTACACCAGCGGTGGTGCCGTCGCGAAGCATACCACAAGATGTGCGGCGTTCAGCCCTGGCGAGTGCGCTCCAGGCGGGCGGCTACCGACGCGTCGGTGGGTCCGCCGGGCTCCCAGTTGAGGAGGACCTCCACGATCTCGGCCATGCGCAGCCGCGAATGACTGACGTTCGAGTGGCCGCGCTTGTAGTAGATGTACGGCTCCTCATCATCGGGAGGCCGGTGGGGCAGCTTGGTGATGGCGCAGCCGCGCTCGGCGGTGACGATGCCGCGGAGTGCCCGCTCAAGGTTCGTCTCGTACTCCATGTGGAGTCCATGCAGCTCCTCGGGGGCCATCATCGCCTGGAGCTTTGCGACCTCGTCGTCAAGCTGCTCCTCCTGCACACTGAGCCGAGTCACGGCCTCCTCCGGATCCAGATCGCGACGACGCAGCGCGTCGATCTCATCGGCCACCGCGACGAGCAGCGCATCGATCCGCGCGGTGATCTGGAACGTCTCGTTCCGATACTGCCCAAGCTCCTTGCCGTGGCCGAAGACGCTGCGGCGTCTGCCACCGAATAGTGCGCGCATGTTCGTAGCCTATGCCCTCTCTACTCCCTTGCGGCGTCGGATCTCGTCCGTCAGCGCCGGCACGATCTGGAACAGGTCACCGACGACGAACAGATCGGCAAATTCGCCGATCGGCGCGTCCGCATCCCGATTGATGGCGATCACGTGCTCCGCGGTCTGCATCCCGACCCGGTGCTGGATGGCCCCACTGATCCCGGCGCCGATGTACAGCGATGGCTTCACCACCTTGCCGGTCTGGCCGATCTGGAGCTGGTACGGAATCCAGCCCGCGTCCGCGGCCGCCCTTGATGCGCCAACGGCCCCGCCCAGCGCCTCGGCCAGGTCACGCAGCGGCGCGAAGCCCTCCTCGCCGCCCACGCCGCGGCCGCCAGCCACGATGACGGTGGCTTCCTCGAGATTGACGACCTTCGCCTCTGCCTCGTGGCTCTCGGCAACCGTCGCATTCGCGAATGCCGAGTCCTCCGCCTCCGGCGCGTGCGACACCTCCGCGCTTCCGTCGCCGCCCTCGGCCGGGGTGAACGTGCCGGCCAGGACCAGTGCGATGGACGGCGTCGGTGCGCCGTCGCTTGGCCGTGCAGTGGTGATCACGCTGCCCTGCAGCGTGGCCTGCTCCGTCTCCAGCACGCCGTCGGTCACGCGCGCCGCGCGCACCGGTCCAAAGGCGGGAAGGTGGAGCATGCCGACCAGAGCGGCCGCCAGGTCGCGCCCGTTCGGCGTGGCGGGAGCCAGGACCACCAACGCATCGGCCTCGCGCACCGCGGCCGTAGCTGCCGCCGCATGACTGATGGCGGGCTTGTCCTCGTCGCCGAGGACGATGGCCCGTGCAACCCCCTGGGCGCCAAGTCCCGCTGCGCCATCGCCGGCACCCGGGCCGTAGGCCAGCGCAACGGCCGATCCCCCTGACTGGGAAGCGAGCTCGGCGGCCCCGGTTGCCATCTCGAGCGCCGATCGCCCCGGCTTGCCGCCGGTGAATTCTGCGAGAAAGAAGATGTCGTTGCTCATCGGATTCAGATCAGCTTTCGTGCTGCGAGCCAATCGGCGATCTTGACGGCCGCCTCGGCCGGGGGAACATTCTCGATGCGCTCTGTCGGTGACTTCTCCTCGGGCTGTCGCGTCCCGGTCACCGTGGTCAATGCGCCACCCGAAAGATCGTCGGCGGACAGGCCGACGTCCGCAAGCGACCAGGTCTCCATCGGCTTGCGCTTGGCGGCCATGATTCCCTTCAGGCTCGCGTAACGCGGCTCCCCCACCTGGTCGGTGACGGTGGCCACCACGGGCAATGGTGCGGTGATCCAGTCGAATCCTGTGGCCGAGAGGCGTCGTGCGCGTGCAGCCCCGTCGCCCACGGTCAGCTCCGCGCCGTAGCTCAGCAGGGGCAGGTCACGCATGGCCGCCACGGCACCCGGCACGAGCGAGCCGCGAGCGTCATCGGATGCCATCCCCATCAACGCAACGTCCGGCGCCAGCTTGTCGAGCGCCGCGGCCAGGACCTTTGCAGTCCCCCACTCATCGGCGCCCGCTAACGCCGGATCGGTGATCAGCACTGCGCCATCGCCGCCCATGGCGAGTGCTCGGCGCAGGGCTTCGGAAGCCTGTTCCGGACCCATCGACAGATAGGTGACGCCCTCGACGCTCCCATCGTCAAGCAGGCGCAGCGCCTGTTCGATGGCGTACTCATCGAGCGGATTGATGATGGCCTCGACACTGCTCCGGTCGAGGCGCAGGTCATCGGTGTACCGCTTGTCGGCGCCGGTGGCCGGGACCTGCTTGATGCATACGACGATCTTCACAATCGGCTGCTGTGCTCCTCACTTACGAGCCTCGCTGCGCGATGCCTGCCCGCTGGAGGAGCTGGCGCGCGATGATGAGGCGTTGGATCTGTTGTGTGCCCTCGTAGAGTTGCGTGATCTTCGCGTCACGCATCATGCGCTCCACGGGGTACTCGGTGATATACCCGTATCCGCCCAGTACCTGGACAGCATCGGTGGTGACCCGCATGGCCGTGTCACCGGCCACGAGCTTGGCACTGCTCGTCCAATACGGCAGGTCCTGTGCCTCGGCGTCGACCCGAGCTGCTGCGGCGTAGGTCAGCTGTCGCGCCGCCTCGGTCTGGCTGGCCATATCGGCCAGCATCCACTGGATGCCCTGGAAGTCCGCCACGCGCTGGGCGAACTGCTGCCGGTCGGCCGCGTAGGCGACCGATGCATCGATCGCTCCCTGCGCGATTCCCACGGCCTGCGCCGCGATACTCAGCCGGCTGCGGTCAAGGGTGGCCATGGCAATCTTGAATCCGTCGCCTTCGGCACCGAGCAGGTTCGCGGCTGGAACGTGGACCTCGTCGAAGGTCAATTCCGCGGTGGGCGAGCCACGGATGCCCATCTTGTGCTCGACCCGCGGAGCGGCGAAGCCTGGCGTATCGGCCTCGACGATGAAGGCACTCATGCCCTTGCGGCCGCCCGCGCCCGGATCGGTGAGCGCGAAGACGGTCAGGACGTTGGCGACCGAACCGTGGGTGATGAAGCGCTTGGAGCCATTCAGGACGTAGTCGTCGGCATCGCGGGTGGCGCGCATGCGATTGGCGGCGACGTCGCTACCAGCCGCGGCCTCCGTCAGCGCGAAGGCGATCAGCCACTCCCCGGAGGCGAGGCGCGGGAGGTATCGGTCCTTCTGCTCGTCCGTGCCGGCCTGGATGATGGGCAGCGCGCCGAGCTTCTGGACGATCGGAATGAGGCTGGTCGTGGCGTCCGCGCGGGCGACCTCCTCGACCAGGATGCATTGCGCGATGGTGTCGAGACCGGTCCCGCCGTGTCGCTCCTCGAAGCATGTGCCGAGCAGATCCTGCTGCGCCAACAGCTCCTTGAGGTCATGCGGGAACTCAGCCTTCTCGTCGATCTCCGCGGCGCGCGGCGCGATCCGCTTCTCGGCGAGTTCGCGCACCACCGCACGCAGCTCGTCGTGATCGGCCGTCGGCAGGTAAGTCAAGCGGGCTCCTCGGACACGGAAAACGGGCGCAGCGGCTCGGGCCCCCGAGTCTAGCCGATGGCGGCACCTCGGTCGCCGACGCCCTGGCGACCCGTACTGCGGGGCTAACACCCAACGTGAGGTGGCTCCGCGGCGTTCTGACCGTGGGACGGGTCAGATACGCACCGAGTGCGCTCCTGTGCCTCGCTCGATTGCCGTTAGCCCCCTGCAGCGTGGGGAGTGGCGGTTCCGCCTCAGCGGCCAATCGGTCTAGTCGTGCGGGCCCTGGAGCTCGACCTGGCCGCCGTTGATTCGAGCCCGGTAGCTGACCTGGCGCGAGCCAGCCGGGCCATGGACGACCGCCCCGTCGGCCAGTTTGAATGTCGAGGCGTGCCACGGACAGGTGATCGTGTCGTCCTTGAGCTCGCCCTCGGACAGCGGCCCGCCCGCGTGCGAGCAGGTCTCCTTGAAGGCATGAACCACGTCCCCGCGACGTACAAGCATCACGGCGGTCGTCCCGAACAAGGCCTTGGTCGGCGTTCCCTCCGGAACGTCCGCGGCGGCCTTCACCGGCGTGAACTCCCTCGCCCGCTTGCCCTTCGCAAACGCGTTGTGGTTGACCATGTAGCCGAACTTGTAGACGACGTGCCCACCGATGAAGGCGCCGACGCTGATGATGAGATAGCCGATCACCAGGGGCACGAAAGCCGCATCGTGGTCGCCGTTCAGGCGCTGCATCACCGACACTCCGAATCCCGCGTTGCCGACGATGTTGATCAGGCCGTGGAGCCCGGCGACGTCGCGCTCGTTTCCGGTGCCGGTGTCCTTGAAATCGGTCAGGCCGGTGAGGATGGCGCCGATCCCGGAGATCCAGGCCAGGCCGAGAACCCACGTCGTGGCTGTCTCCATGCCCTCGACATTGAAGACGACGCGCAGGACGTCGAGAAGCAGCGCGGCGGTCGCGCCGCCGACAACCACGTCCACGATCACCGCGTGCAGCGAATGGCCCAGCCACGAGCCATTCATGAAGTCCTGGAGCAGCTTCCCGGGCCTGCCGAGAACGCGATAGAAACCACCGATCACCGAGGCCGCACCATTCCAGAGACCGCTCAGCGGTCGCGCCATTCGTTCGAGCATCGCCTATCTCCTCGCCGAACCATACGATCACGCCAGCGCAGCCGCAGCGATCAGGACGCCAATTCGGCGGCGAACTCGCCGAATACCTCGACGTAGCGCTCGATGTCGGCGTCGCTGTGCTGGACCGATAGCGTCCATTGGTCGTCGGGACCGGGTGGCAGCAGGATGCCGCGGTTGGCGAGGTAGAAGAAGCTCGCGCCCCACAGCTTCGCATCGAGGCCGATGAAGTTGCGGTAGTTGGTCACGCGCTCCGGGGTGAACATGACGCAACCCTTGGGCCCCACGTTGATCGCATAGCCCGGCAGGCCGTACTCATCGATAACGTCCTGGCTGCCGGCGGTGAGGCGATCGGCCATGGCGTGCAGACGCGGGTAGGCGTCCTTGGTCAGGATTTGCGTCAGCGTCACCAGCCCGGCGGTCATCGACAGCGGATTGCCATTGAAGGTTCCGAGATGCGCGACGCGCGGCGCGCCACCGGGAATCGTGGAGCGCTCGATGCCACTTCCGGCAGCCCCCGCAGTGAAGGCGGGCGTGCCCTCGAGCGTCTCGATCGACGCCATCACCTCGCGCTTGCCGCCGAAGGCGCCGATCGGGATCCCGCCCCCGATGCTCTTGGCCAGGCAGAACAGATCGGGTCTGACGCCGAAGTGCTCATAGGCGCCACCCCAGGCCAGCACGACGCCGGTCTTGACCTCGTCAAAGATGAGGACGATGCCGTGCTGGTCGGCCAATTTGCGGAGGCGCTCCAGGTAGCCGGGCTTCGGTGGCACGACGCCGATGTTGAACTGCACCGGCTCAACGATGATGGCCGCGATCTCGTCGGCATTCGCCTCCAGGATGGCGGCCAGCATCTCCGGCTCGTTGAACGGGGCGATGACCGTCTCGGCGATGCGTGACCGGGGAATGCCCGCCGAGGCCGGGACGGTGGCCGGCGACTCGACCGGGCCCATCGCGTCGCGCGGCGGCTGGATGCTGACCAGCACGTCGTCGTGGTGGCCGTGGTAGCCGCCCTCGAACTTGATGATCTTCTCGCGGCCGGTGTAACCGCGGGCGACGCGGATGGCGTCCATCGTGGCCTCGGTGCCCGAGTTGCTGAAACGCACGAGATCAGCGCCAAAGCGCGACCGGATCTCCTCCGCCAGGGCGATCCCATCCTCGACGGGGAAGGTGTAGCAGGTGCCGTTGGCGATTCGGTGCTGAAGGGCATCGGCGAGGAGCGGGTGCGAGTGGCCCGCGGCCAGGACACCGAAGGCCATGTCGAAGTCGATGTACTCGTTGCCATCCGCGTCCCAGATCCGGCTGCCACGGGCATCGGTCATGAACAGCGGATACGGGTCGTAAGCCTGGAACGAGCTCGCCACGCCGAGCGGCAGTGACTGGCGCGCGCGCTCGAAGAGCGCGGCACTCTTCGGCGAGCGGTCCCGGTATGTCTGTTCCTCTCGCGCACCGATTTCCGCGATGCGTGTCCGTTCGATCTGACGCCTGGTGACCGTCACGGTCGCCCTCCTAGCGAGCTCCCCATTGGTAGCTTTCCTTGACGAAGCGCAGCTCGACGAGCGTTTCGGTCGAGCGAATGCCGTCGATGTCGGCGAACCGATCGGTCAGCACGCGCAATAGATGTTCGTTGTCCTCGCACACCACCTCGCAGAAGAGGTCGTACCGGCCGGCGGTGATGACGACGTACGTGACCTCATCGAGCGCGGCGATCTGGTCGGCAATCTCGGTGAGCCTGCCGGGGTCGACCTTGAGACCGATAAGCGCCGGCTGCTGAAATCCCATGGCCAGCGGATCCGTGACGCCCACGACCTGCACGACGCCGCGGCTGATGAGCCGCTCCGCCCGTTGGCGGACCGTGGCTTCCGGCACCTTCAATTGGCGTCCGATCTGGGCGTACGGCCGCCGGCCGTCGAGTTGGAGACACTTGATGATCGCCTTGTCCAACTCGTCCAGGACGGGGCGCCGGCCCGATGCCTGGATCGTTCGCAGCACCATGCGCGGAGAGTACTCAGCGCGCGCGCCAGGGTCAACTTTCCGCAACAATCCCTGCCCGATTCCGCGGATTCCGTGGCCGGTCTACTCTGAGCCTGTTCATGCAGAGCGAGTCCGTCAGTTCGCCAGCTATGTCGCGACGGCTACGCTCGAGATTCGCCCATGGCATCCACGGTCGTAGCTCGTTGAGCGACTTCGTGATCGCTTCATGCAGCTCGGGACCGTCACCGGGGAGTGGCGAACGGATGAGGAGCCGATCCGACCCGAATTGATCCGGAACGTCGTGGAGGATCAGCTCAATCATCGCGATCGTGATCTTCGTCGACGGAAGCGGCAACCTCGCGCTGCCAGGCGCCGGTTGCATCCGCCAGCAGCTCGGCGACATCGCGGACGGCGACATCGGTCCGACTGAGGTCGGTGGTTCCGTCGCGCAGCATGATCAGGCAGAACGGGCATGCCGTCGCTATCTCGTCGGGAGACTTCTCGAGCGCCTGCTCGACGCGTTTGTGGTTGATCCGCGTGCCCTCGCGCTCTTCCATCCACATGCGCGCGCCCCCGGCGCCGCAACACATCCCCTTGCGGTGATGGAGGTCCATCTCCACGACGCTCTGGCCGGGGACCGACTCGACCACGCGGCGGCCCTCATCGTAGACCTCGTTGTACCGGCCGAGATAGCACGCGTCGTGGTAGGCGACAACTGCCTCGTGGTGCTCGGTAGGCACCAGCCTGCCCTCGGCAACCAGCCGATCCAGTAACTGGGTGTGGTGGATCACCTGCACGCCGCGCAGGCCAAATTGCGGATACTCGTTGCGGATCGTATTAAAGCAGTGCGGACACGTGGCAACGATCGTCGAAACGCCGTGCTCAGCGTGCGCCGCCGACAGGGTCGCCACGTTCTCTTCCGCCAACATCTGGTACAGGTACTCGTTGCCAGCGCGGCGCGCAGGATCGCCGGTGCAGGTCTCGCCCGCTCCGAGCACGGCGAACGGCACCTCGGCCTGCTTCAGCAGCTGGGCCATCGCGCGGACAACCTTGCGATTGCGATCGTCGAAGGCGCCCGCGCAACCAATCCAGAACAGGATGCGGCCGTCGAGCGGGTCCCCCATCGGCGCCGATGCATGAATGGTGCGCCAGGCCTGATCGCCCGCGGGGGGTCGCGCGGGCGCATCGGTCCCTCCCAATACCGGGACGTCAAGGCCCTTGGCCCAATCAAGCCGGGACGACTTCGGCTGGCCCCAGGGGTTGCCGGCGTTCTCCATGTTGCGGAACGCAGCGTTGAGCTCCGTGGGAAATTTGCTCTCCTCGAGAACGGCATTGCGACGGATCTCGACGATCGTGTCGACGTGCTCGATGAGCACCGGGCAGCCCTCGACGCACCAGCCGCAGGTGGTGCATTGCCAAACGGCCTCCTCGGGGATGGCGTTGTCCATGAGCGGCAGGCTGAGCGCCTCCTCGGCGCGGCCCCGTGCCAGCTGCAGCGCGTCCTCGGAGGCCGCCGCTCCCCCGCTCGCGCCACCTTTCCATGCCCGTTGCGCCGATGCTGCGGCGGCCAGCGCCGTCTCGGCCGCAGCCATCTGATCGCGCAGGCCCTCCATCAGGTGCTTTGGGCTGAGTGTCTTCCCGGTCATCGAGGCCGGACAGAACTCCATGCATCGGCCGCACTCGGTGCACGCCAGGCCATCGGCGAGGTGGCGCCAGGTGAGGTCCTTCAAACCCTTGGCGCCGAAGACCGGCAGCTCCTCGCCTTCGGGGGGTTCCGCCTCCAGGTCCATCTTGCGCAGCGCGCCGCGCGGCTCCAGGTTGCGAAAGTAGACGTTGGGCTCGCTGCTGATGATATGCAGGTGCTTGCTGTACGGCAGATAGGCGCCGAAACCCAGGACGAGCACGATATGCGCCCAGCCCACGACCCCGTAGCCGGTGGCACCTGCCTCGGGACCGATCCCCTCCAGTGCCAGGCTCAGCGGTCCAGCCATGACCGCCCACATGCGCGACGGATTCTCGGGATCAACAACGTAGGCGAAGGCATCGCCGATCCACTCGGTCAGGACGATGCTGAAGATCAGACCCAGGATGACGAACGCGTCACGCGTCAGCGCCAGTCTTGCCGGGCGCGTAACTGTCCGCCGGATGACGAAGTAGATGACCGATGCCAGCACGAGCGCCACGAAGACGTTTGCGAAGAAGACGATGACGCTCCAGAAGAAACCGCCGATCGGCCATCCCACGATCGTCTCGACCAGCCCATTCGTCAGGTAGTTGCCGGTCGTCGCCAGCAGGACGATGAAGCCCCAGAAGACGAATGCGTGGGTGAGGCCGGGCCCGATGTCCTGGAGGAGTCGCTTCTGGCCGAACACGAAAATCCCGAGCGCCTTGATCCGTTCCGGGACCCGATCGAATCGGTCCAGTGGGCGCCCGCTGCGCAGGATCGCCATGTGCCAGCGCGCGCGTCGCCAGAACAGGAAGATTGCCGCGCCGATCGGCACCACGATCAGGGGATAGAACGGGATGGTGGCTTCCATGGATCGGCGCCATGGTAGCCGCGCCGATCAATTGCCGATGCGATCCCCGGTTGGAGGCATCCCCCCGCACCACGGGGCTAACGGCGATGGAGGCGGAGCTCCATGGCTATCTGCCGGTGAGACGGGTCAAATAGCAACCGAACGGAGCGATCTGCCTCGCTCAATTGACGTTAGCCCCGTCCCACGGGATATCGTCCACGAAGGGGAGCCCGCCACCGCCGCCAGCCGTCACCTCATGCCTGGTGGTCACCGCCGGCGAGCTGATCGAGGGCGTGACGCAGGACCGGGAGCAGCGCCGCCAGTGACTCGGTTGCCCCCTGCGGCGAGCCGGGCAGATTCGCGATCAACGATTGACCGCGGGTGCCGACCACCCCTCGGGAAAGAGCGGCCATCGGTGTCGAGGCCACCCCGGCGGCGCGCATCAGCTCGGCCAGGCCAGGTGCCTCCCGGTCAATGACACGCCGCGTCGCCGCAGGCGTGACATCAGTGGGCGTGAGACCGGTACCGCCGGTCGTCAGGATGAGCCGATGACCCGCATCCACCATGCGGGCAAGCAGCGACGCAATCGCAGCTTCGTCATCGGCGACGACGGTGGCTTCGGGGACCACGTTGAACCCGGCGTCGCCCAACGCCGCAACGAGCAGTGGCCCCGAGGTGTCCTCGCGCTCCCCGGCCGCCGAACGGTTCGAGCAGGTAACGACCACGGCCTCATGCTCGGCGTTGGCCCGCGGCTCCCGCGAATAGTCACCGGAGCGGCCGCCCGACTTCTCGAGTAGCTCGATTCGCTCGATGACGATGTCGCGCTGGAGTGCCTTGGCCATGTCATACAGCGCCAGCGCCGCGACGCTCACGGCGGTGAGCGCCTCCATCTCGACGCCGGTACGGGCGGTCGCGCGAGCCTCGGAGCGGATGGTGACGGTGCCGGCATCACGATCGGGCGTCAGTTCCATGTCCACGCGATCGAGCGGCAGTGGATGGCAGAGCGGGATGAGGTCCGACGTTCGCTTCGCGCCGCCGATGCCCGCCAGTCGGGCGGTCACCAACGCATCGCCCTTCGGCCCACCGGCGTCGAGCAGCGTGGCAAGCACCTCGGAACGCATGCGCACGAGGCCGGACGCGACGGCGCGGCGCGCGGTGATCGGCTTGCCTCCGACGTCGACCATCCACGGCGCGCCATCGTCATCGAGGTGAGTTGGCCGCTTCACGTGATCCCTCCCAGCAGCATGGCTTCGTAGGAACATCCGGGCTCGGTGGCCGCCACACCCTCCGGCACGATGAGCAGCGCATTCGCCGATGCCAACGGCAGCAGCTGCGACGAGCCCTGGCCGCCGGCTGCGATGGCGCGATACCTGCCGGCATCCCGCTCGATCCGCACGCGCAGATAGGCGCGCCTCGTCGGATCCTTGCCGATCGCGTCGATGACGCGGGCCACGACTCGAAGCCGGCCGTCGCCGCTGAGGCCCAGCATGGCGCGCAGCATCGGCCGCACGAAGATCTCGAACGTCACGAGCGCGCTGACCGGATTGCCGGGCAGGCCGATGACCGGGATCTCGCCCACGCGTCCGAAGGCCAGCGGCTTGCCCGGCTGCACCGCGATCCGCCAGAAGTCGAGCGTGCCGAGCCGCTCGATCACGCCGCGCACATGATCGTGGTCCCCCACGCTGACCCCGCCCGAAGCGATCAGCAGATCAGCGGTCTCCACGCCCTGGCGCACACGGGCTTCTATGGCGTCTGGCTCATCCCGCGCGCGCTCGAGGATCATGGGTTCACCGCCCGCTTCGATGACCGCCGCGGCCAGGGCGGGCGCGTTCGCGTCGTAAATCTCGCCATGACCGAGCGGCGAACCGGGATCACGCAACTCGTCACCGGTCGAAAGGATCGCCACTCGTGGACGACGGCGCACGTCGATGTGTGCAACGCCCATCGCCGCCAGGAGGCCGATCGCGGAAGGAGTGATCGGAGATCTCGGCAACGGGACGAACTGGCCGCGGCGCACATCGAGGCCGGCAGCACGATGATGCGTCCCGGATAGCGGTGCCGCCGCGACGGCCACCATGCCCGCGCGCTCCTCGGCATCCTCGATCGGCACCACGGTGTCGGCCCCGTCGGGCATGGGGGCACCGGTCATGATCCGCACCGCCGTGCCCGTCTCTACGACGGGCGCGCGTGGCCCGCCGGCGCGCGACTCCCCGATCACGCGCCGCTCGGCGTCGCCATCGGCCGCACGCAGCGCGAAGCCGTCCATGGCGGAGTTCGCGAATGGAGGCACGTTGATCAACGCGGGCAGGCTGGACTCCACCGACACGCGTCCGAGCGCATCGGCAACAGCGACCTTCTCGCCATCGGTGGGCCGCACGCTGTCCAGGAGTCGAGCATGCGCCTCGTCGACCGTCAGCATCGGCCCAATCAAACGCCCAGCTTCAGGCGCGCGTCGATGAGGCGCAGGATCCCGCTTCGGGTGACGATCCCAAGGGGTTGCCGTGCTTCGTCACCGATGACCGGCAACTGGCCGACCTCGCGCTCCTGGATGAGCCGCAGTGCATCGGCGAGTGGCTCGTCGGGACCGATGGTGGCGAGGTCTCCGTATCGCGTCATGATGTCGGTCACCCGCCTGTCGGCCCACGAATCGCGCGGCAGGCGACGCACGTCGCCCAAGGTGACCATGCCGGCCAGGCCGCCGTCGGGATGCCGCACCAGAAACGATCGGTCATCCCCACGCAGCATGCGCTCCGAGACCAGATCGGCGACCGATTCGTTCGGCGAGATGGCGGCCGGCGTCGCATCCATCGCGTCGCGGACGCGCACGCCGCTCAGAGAGCGCTCGACCCCGGCCTGCTGCATGGTCGCCTCGGCGGAGGTGGCGAGGAACCAACCGACCAAGGCAAGCCACAGACCACTGCCGATGTCACGCGACCGGAGGGCCCAGGTGATGCCACCGGCGACCATGAGGTATCCGATGACCCGGCCCACCATCGCCGCCTGGCGCGTGGCCGTGAGCGGGTCGCCGCGCACGCGCCACAGGATCGCGCGCAGGACGCGGCCGCCATCCATTGGATAGCCCGGGACGAGGTTGAACGCTCCGAGGACGATGTTGATGATGCCGAGCCAGCCCACGACCACCCGCACCTCCTGTTGGGGCAAGAGTGCGCCGATCCCGAGGAACGCGCCGCCGATCAGCAGGCTCGCGACCGGGCCGGCGAGAGCGATGAGTGCTTCGTCTCGCGCGCTGCGCGAATCGGTCTCGATGGTGGTGGCGCCGCCGAAGATGAAGAGCGTGATGCCGGCCACTTTCAGTCCCAGACGGCGGGCGATGATGGCATGCGAGAACTCGTGGGCCAGGACGGAGGCGAAGAAGAGGAACGCGGTGCCGACGCCGATGAGCCAGTACTGGCCGGTCGTCCAGCCCGGGATGAGGCGTGGGAAGAGCGCATCGGCCAGCGAGAAGGTGAGCAGAAAGGCGATCACCAGCCAGCTCGGATGAATCGCGAGGTCGATGCCGGCCACCCGGCCGACCTTCCATCCTGAGCCCATTGGTTGAGTCTAGATCAGGCTTCAGCGGACGGTTGCGAGTCGCCCCGCCACAGCGCGAAGCCGACGGCGGCCACGACCAGCGCCGTCACCACGATGGCGCCTCCGGCGGCGATGGAGGCGTCGAACCAGAATCCCTGCGGGAAGAGAACGATCAGCTGTGAGCCCTCACTGAACAGGTATGTGCCGGGCGGGAAGAAGATGGCGTGGAACGCGAGGAATGCGGCCTCGAATGCCACGGTGAAGATGCCGGCCAACAGGACGGCGATCGCGCCGATGACTCCCGCGGCAATGAGCATGATCCGGCCCTGCCGCCGTCGCTCGCGGCTTAGCCAGGCGCCGCTGACGACCGCAACGACGAGCGCCACGGCGGTGACCCCGGCCGCGAGCTGCACGAGCCGTGACACGTCGCCCATGTGCGACCGTTCGCGCTCGTCCAGAAGAGGCTCGGCGGGCGTGAGGGACGCGTCGAATTCGCCGCTCAGATACAGGTCACCAAGGATCTCACCGGTGACTCGGTCGATCTGCGCCTGCGACGTGTCGAACGCCGCCGCCACGTCGTGACGCACCTGCAGCGCCGAGGTGAACCACGGATTGAAGAGGAGCAGCGGGCCGCCGAGGGTGATGGCGATGGCCAGCGCGCTCCCAAAGAGGATCCCGACAATGCCAGGAGCGCGGCGCCCGGACGCGACGCGGGTCAGCGGAAGCGCCCGGCAACGCGGCTGCCGCCGATCAGCGCCGAGAGCAGCATCCCCACGATGCTGATGACAATCGAACCGAACAATGCCGCCAGGAAGCCGCCCACCGTCAAGCCAAGGCTGAGCTGATTGGAGATTGCCCCGGTCAGGAGCAGCATCAGCGCGTTGATCACGAGCAGGAAGAGGCCGAGCGTCAGGAGCGTGATCGGCAGCGTGAAGATGCGCAGGATCGGCCGCACGAACGTGTTGACCAGGCCGAAGATGGCGGCAACCAGCAGGAGCTTCCACCACTCACCGGTGAACTCCAGGTTCGGCACGACCAGCACGGCCACGTAGAGCGCGGCCGCATTAATGAGGATCTGGATGACTCGGTCCACGTGCGTAGCCTAGCCGATGCGCGCTGGGCGACGGCGGTGACCCGCAGTGCTGGGCTCACGCCAATCGAGTCACCCCTCCACGGCCGGATTCCCGCGGTGCGGGGCTAACGTCAAAGAAGTCAGATCTCCTCGCCCGGATTCCCGCACCACGGGTCCTTTCCAGACGAAGCCGGGCTCCCTGGACGGTTCGCTGACCGGTTATCCCCGCACCACGGGTCAACCGCGGTCGAGCAGGCGGCCGCGCACCCAGGCGCCGCGAACCATGTTCGGGTGCGGGCGAAAGACGACCCTGCTGGCAATATCATCGGCCGTCGAAGGCGGGTCGTCGGTCGGCAGCGGGTTCGTGAATCGCGGATCGATGGCGATCACATCGGCCTCCTTTCCGATTTCGAGCGACCCGATATGGGCGTCCAGGCCAAGGGCCCGGGCGCCATCGAGCGATCCGAGCCGGATCCAGTCGAGCGGCCGCAAGCCATGAGCACGGTTGCCGGTCCCGGTCACTTCGAGCGCGCGCTGAGTGACGGCGCCAGCACGCATGACGCTGAAGATCGAAACTTCCGGGCCAGCAGCCACGTCGCTCCCCAGGCCGATGGTCATGCCGGCGGCTCGATATGCGCCGAGCGGCATCATTCCGCTCGAGAGGAACAGGTTCGAAGCCGGGCAATGTGCCACGCGCGAATCGCTCTCGACCAGCCGCGCCACCTCCCGGTCGGAAAGATGGATGGCGTGCGCGAGGATCGACCGCGCCCCCAGCGCCCCGATACGGTCATAGACGTCGAGGTAGTCACGCGCTGCCGGAAACAGGCGCCCGACCTCGCCGATCTCACCCACGTCCTCGGAAAGGTGAGTCTGCCAGTAGGCTCCGTGATGCGCCGCCAACAAGGCTGATTCGCGCAGCATCTCCTCCGTGCAGCTGATCGCAAAGCGCGGGGTGAACGCGTAGTGCAGCCTGCCGCCTGCGGCTCCATGCCAGCGGGTGGCCAGCTCGTCCGACTGTCGAAGGCTCGTTTCGAGGATTTCGCCCGGATCAATATCGGTGTCATAGGTGAGCCGATCCATCATGACCTTTCCGATCACCGCCCGGATACCGTGCTTCTCAGCGGCCGCGAAGGCGGCATCGGTCGAGTCGGGCCAGAGCGCCGCGTAGGTGACGATCGTTGTCGTGCCGGCGGCTGCAAACGCACCGAAGGCAGCGGGGGCCTGGCGCTCCGCGACGGAGCGGTCGTACGCGCGTTCAAGCGGAAAGATGTAGCGGTCAAGCCAGGTCAGCAGGTCGAGCCCGCTCCCCAGCCCGGCGTTCGGGATCTGTGGAAGGTGGGCGTGCAGATCAATCATGCCCGGCATCAGGACCATCGGCCGCAGGTCGATTGCGGATGCAGAAGAGGCCTCGTCACAGGGGCCCACGCGCGTCATCCGTCCTGCGGCATCGACCTCGAGCACGCCGTCAGGCTCGTCGAGGAATCCTCCATCATCCAGCGGCGAGAGCAGCCTGGCGCGAAGCGCGAACGGGGGAAGAGCCGGAAGCGGCGTCATTGCAAACGATGCTACATGCCAAGACCGAGTACTCTTGCGCTTCTACAGTTAGGAGGCCACTCATGGCCAATGGTTCTATCAAGAAGATCGTCGCCGACCGCGGCTTCGGCTTCATCACCGGCGAGGATGGCAAGGATTATTTCTTCCACCGCGACGGGCTCAATGAGTCGATCGACTTCGATCGTCTCGTCGGCGGCGAGGCAGTAACCTTCGACGTCGAGTCCAACCCGCGCGGTCCGCGCGCATCGAACATCAAGGCTGCCGAGTAACTCACTCGCCAACCTTGACATTGAAGCGGCTGTCGGTGCCCAACGGGTATCCGCCAGCCGCTTCTTCGCGTCTGGCCGAAGTGGCGACGATCGGACTCTGCGCGATACGCGCTGAACATCAGCGGGCGCGCATTCGGTTGTTGCGCGAGTTGTGCTCGACCTCGGCCAGGCCGAGGGCCTCGAGCAGCGGCGGTAGGTACATGCCGAATCGGCCGCGGTAGCCCCTGCGAAGTCCGTACCAGCCGCCGACGGGGTTCGACTCCGCTCTGCCAAACGCTTCGACCGTGCCATCGACGGCAGCCTTCTGCTCATCGGTGGCGCCCAGCGGCACCCAGTCGGCCTGCTCCTTTAACCAGCCGTGCAGGTCCTCGATCGCTCGCAGCTGGTAGGTGAGCTTCGTCGAGCCCACCTGGCAGACGAGTTCGGGAGGGTCGGCCGCATCGTCACGGTACATCTGGTATTCGCTGGTACCCGGCGGGGTCTTCAACCGCCACGGATCGTCCTTCGTCCCCGTTCCAATTGCTGCTTCGGTCAAGATCAAGTCCTCCGATTTCGCTGGGTCGTCTCAGCGTGACTGTACGCTGATCTAACGGCACCATGAGATCGGTCCAACGCATCCTTGACCGAGATATCTCACGACCAGGATCTCGCGGGCCTGGTGCGGCGGTTACCCCGCGTCCGAAATCAGGTTCGCGCTCACGACTCCAATCAAGGCGCCAACCAGTTGGGCGCCGATGTACATCGGGACCTCCGCCCATGGGAAACCGCGCTCCATCGCCACCGACACCGTACTGCCGGGTTGAGGTGCGCCCCTGAAATGGGGCCCACCGCGGTGATTGCGGCAGCCAGCGTGAGGCGGATAACGACGGCGTTGATGAGAAGCGTAGCGCTGCTTCATCGGTCAACCTGTCAGCGGCGATCCCAGAGCCAACGATCGCGACAAAGAGCAGGGCAACCCCGAGGGCCTCCGCGACAGCCCGACGCGGCAGGAACGGCTCAGCCACGCGCAAACGTGGTGGTCGCTCGGAGATGGTTACCGAGAAAGCCGTGACTCGGTCGTCCGATTCGACCCCATCGCCCACCCCGTCGCCGACGAAATCTCCGAGGAGCGCCTTCACGACCAGCTGCCCCTTCGACAGGTGCAAGCATCCGATTAGGGTGTCGCTGGCAGGCGTGCGTCATCCACAATGGCATCAAGGCGCGAATCGCGCTTCGGCCGTCCACCAGCGTAAGAGGGATGCCATGTCGCGATCGTCTCGGACGGCTGTAGCGATGATCTCCGTGCCGTCATAGTTCCACCACAGGATCGCGTCGCCGGTCACCGTCTCATAACAGGCCAGCTGTCCCGAGGCCTCGCCGAACGACCATTCCTCGCGGGCGGGTACCTCATTGCCCGCAGGACGTGCGGGGCGCCGCGTTGGCGTCAGCCTTCTGCCCGACGATGGCGCGTGGGGCAATCCTTGGACTGTCCATGCCCCTCCCAGCGCCCGCCGTGGCTTGGAGTAGCCAGATTCGTAACTGATCGGGCGCATTGAGTCCGCCGAGCGCGCAGTCGATCCCGGCAACATACGCAACCTTGATCGGTTCGAATCGGAGGTCGCCCACCGCGACGTAGGCAGGACCCTCTCCGGTCCGGCTGCATCGGTCGCGCGATGACTCGTCGAGAAACCCGAGCAGATCCTCTTCGACCGCCATGGGAAAGGGCGCCAGGCTCGTGGACGGGGCGACAACAGGACTTGACAGGGCTGACGGCGCTGACGGCGCAAGCATGAGCGGCGGGATTGAAGCGCTCGGACCATCCTGAGCCAAGCCCTCGGGCTTCAGGGTTCCCCCGATGGTGGCCCACGCCACAGCGACGGCTGCGAGTGCTGCCGCACCACCCACCAGCACCCAGCGCGACCGTGGCGACCAGCCGACGGGTCCAACGAGGGCACCTCTCTGTCCTCCCGCTGCTGCTGCCTTCACCCCATACACGAGGACCGGCTCCGTAATGCCTTTGAGCCGGCGACGGCCTCGATTCGAAAAAGCCACGTCGAGGTGCGTGCGAGTGAGGGACCGCACTGTATCGCTCACCAGCAACTCGCCTGCACGGGCTACCGAGCAGATGCGCGCTGCAGTGTTTACCGCAGAGCTCACGATGCCGTCGGTCGAGTCCACCGTCTCGCCGGCGTGCACGCCGATGCCGATCCGGATCGGATGTGTCCCCAGTCGGTTCGTTGCTGCCTGCGCGGCTGCCAGGATCGCCAAGCCGGCGAGAACCGCCTGAGCCACCGACGTGAAGACGCCGTAGAACGAGTCGCCCTCGGTACGAATCTCCGCACCGCCAGCCTGACCGATCACCTCGCGCACTACCGCTCGATACCTGCCGAGCAGCTCGCGGGCGGCTTCGTCACCATGCCGCTCCGTGAAGGCTGAGTACCCGCGCAGATCGGCGAACATGAAGCCGCGCGTCTGGCTTCGCCCGGACAATGGATCACCGCTGGACACTTCCGCCTCCCGTGGGTGGTGCGCCCAAACATAGGCATCCCAGCGACTCCTTGTCGAGGCTCAATTGGGCGAATGCGGCCACCCTTCGGGGGTCGTCGGGGGTTCTCGTCGTGGTGCGTCAGCTAGGGCGTGGCACCGATCGACGGCCAGGACATCGCGAAGTCCTCGGTATCCGCACCGATCCGACCGTCGCGACCAGGCAATCCCAGGACGGACTGGCGCAGCTGATGCAGCTCCTCTAGTGCGCCCCGATGCTGACGAGGTTGCCTTCGGGATCCTTCAGCCAGGCCATCTTCTCGCCTGCGGCGGAGGTTGCGATCCCATCCACCGTGCGAAACACATCGCCGAAGTCATAACTCTCGAACACTGCCCCCCGGGCCTTGAGCTCCGCGACGCTGACCTCGACATCATCGACCCTGATGTTGACCGCGGTCGCCTGGTTGGTTCCCGCGAACTGGGACGGGTAGAGCATCAAGCGCGTGCCGCCGATCTCATACCAGACATCCCCGCTTTCCGTGATCTCCGTCGGTTCGAGACGCAGCACCGAGGAGTACCACGCCTTAGCCCGCTCGATGTCCGATGCAGGCAGCGTTGCGGCGAACTTCATGGGTCGAACCTCGTGCGCTGGGCGATGAGCCGGTCGTACGCTTGCTGCACGATGGCTTGGGTCGGGCAGTCTACTCGTCGCCCGCACCAGTCGTCGCCCGCATCACCCGAGGGCGGCTGAATACGACCAACTGGACGTCGATCCCAGGCGACGCACGGGTGGTATTCGGTCCGCTCGCCGATTCCACCGCGGTATTGTTAGTCGACCGAAAGGGTCGTCGATAGCGCAGTTCGACAAACGACACAGTCGGCGTGAATTTTCAGCCGCTTATTGCGAATACCGGCCGCGAACCGCTCAGTCCCTTCAGTTCGTGCACACCGCGATCCTCAAACTGGAACGAGCTTCCGTCGAGGAGGTCGCGAACAGTTCCGGACGCCAAGATCTCATTGGCCTGTCCGAGGGAGAGGATACGAGCGGCGGCATGCACCGCGAGACCGCGAACATCGCCGGCGGATATCTCGACCTCGCCGCTATGGATTGCCTGTCGGAGTTCGAGGCCGAGTGCAACGACCTTCGAGCGCAGCAGGACCGCACAGCGTGCGGCCTTTTCCGCCCCATCGAATATGGCCAGCATCCCGTCGCCGGTCCACTTCACCACGCGACCGCGATGGCGATCGACTGCCGCCTGCGCTTCCTGGTTGTGCTGCGCAACAAGCTCCTTCCAAGGGCCGTCCCCCATCCGGTTCGCGACCGCAGTGGAGTCAACGATGTCGGAGAATAGAATCGTCGCGAGGCTCCGGTTGTCCCGCACATCGACGCCCCGTCCGAAGGATCGCATCGCCTCAAAGTCGACGGATACCCAGGGCTCGTCACCAACGACCCACGCATCGTGACCCGGTGGAATCTCGAACACATCCCCCGGCCTGATCTCGAGCTCCGTGCCGTCAGGCGTCTCAACCCGGAGACGTCCAGACAGCGACACGCCGAGATGGTGATAGGCGCACCACTCAGTGCCGGCGATTGGCTTGATGTCGATCGACCAGCGCCAGCCCGGCTCATAGGTCATCCGTCCGACAACCACGTCGTCAAGCTCGACGACATCAACGCGACCGTGCGGGAAGCGCCGAACGTCGACAGCGTCGTGAAAGCGCTTCCGTTGCATTCGCACGGTCGGATAGTACGCCCGGCTCTTGGGTCGCGGGCGACTGGTAAGACCCGAGCCGTCGGTCTCGTTTGCTGTCGCCGCAATCCATACCGTCGCAGATTGCCTGAAGGGTCGAATTGAGGCTACCGCGACTTTGGGCTTCGCAAGTTGGATCCTTTGGCTCAGACGCTCTTCACTTGACGCGTCCTGCCGAATGGCTCGCCGATCCGAACGTCCGCCAGACAACAAGGGACGGGGTAGAGGCGAACCTCTACCCCGTCCCTGCCAGGGGGGCTGGATCAATGAGCGTGACGACCGTGCCCGACCAGCTCACGTTGAGCTTTCTCAAGCTATTAGCCCCATAGGGGTCGTGCGTCTGAGAGAGGACCCCTGGCATGACCCCGGGGCCCCTCTCGATATCTTGGATCGTCGCCTGACTACCGGCGGGACTCGACCTCGGCAAAGCGGACGCCGGCCAGCACACTGAGGGAGGCCAGGGCCACCAGGGCAGCCAAGCCAGCCAGCCCAGCGGGAATCGGACCGGACGGACTAGCCCAGACCGCGGTGTTGGGCAGCGTGCCGCCTTGTGGCGTCGGGGTCGGGTTGCCGCCCAGCTCACCCTGGCGTGGGGTCGGCGTCGGGCTGCCGTCCTCTTCACCCTCATCCGGCGTCGGCGTCGGAGTTGGGGTCGGAGTCTCCCCACCAGGGGTTCCTTCCGGCGTCGGCGTCGGCGTCGGGGTCGGAGTCTCCTCTTCGGCCAGGGTGTTCACGAACACCGCGTCCGGGCTGTCGCAGTCGCCGTCG
>JBBSML010000018.1:0-49128 GCA_038233215.1 Candidatus Limnocylindria bacterium | reverse complement strand
TGACGAACAGGCCGCGCTCGTGGAGGCGGCGAAACCGATCGCGACGGTCACGGATGGAGGTATTCGGCATCTGCGCTCAGCGTACAACGTGGACGGGGCAAACATGCGTGGGAATCCGCTGGTGGAGCATGTCGTCCCCGCGCAACCCGTCCTCACGTCAGGGCCGCGGAGCGGGCTGGGTTTGACGACCGTCGAACGACCATCAGGAGGATCAGCGGAATGGTGAGCACCACGAACCGCAGGACGAATGCGGCGCTGCTCCCGTTCAGGGTCGCATCGAGGTCACGGCTGCCGCCAGCGGCGAGCTCAAACGCGACGGCGGGAAGCGCCACGCCCATCGCCGCACCGATCTGGCGGAGGCTGTTGAACAGGGCCGACCCGGTCCCCGCCTCCTCGGGCGTGAACTGCGAGAGCGCCTCGGTCGCGCTGGCGACGAGCGTGAGGGCGATGCCCGCGCCCGTGACCAGGTTGGTGATCACGATGAGCCATGCGCCTGTCGTCGCTCCCCACGTCGTCATCACCAGCGCTGAGCCGAGGAGGAGACCAAGACCCGCAAGCAGAGCGAGATCGACACCGAGCGCCCGGACCACGCGCCCCGCGAACGGGAAGAAGACGAGCCCCACGAGGGGCGCGGCCAGCAGGAGGATGCCGGCATGGGTGGCGCTGTACCCACGCCCGAGCTGGAGATAGATGGCGGGGTAGATCGTTGAGGACATGATCGCGAACCACGCCGCTGCCCCGGCGACGCTCGCCACCACGAATCGTGGGTTGCCGAAGATCTCGAGACGCACTGCCGGCTCATCGGCCCGGCGCTCTATGACCACGAACGCAGCCAATGCACCGATGGCGACCAGCGCGGCGACCACCACCGGGACGCTCGCACCGGTTTCCGGCAGCCCGAGCAGTGCGAACGTGCCGGCCACCACGAACAGGGATGCGGCAGCGATTCCGGCAACGTCGAAGTGCCGCGGGCGAGCCGCGCTCGCGCCAGGCAGCAGGAGCCAGCCCGCGACCGCGACCACCAGCGGCAGCGGCAGTTGCGCCAGGAAGACAAGCCTCCAGCCTCCGAAGTCGGTCAGCAGGCCCCCGATGACCGGACCGATAACGGCGCCAAGCGCGCCGGACGTGAAATAGATCGCGATGGCACTCGCGCGGCGCTCCGGCGGATAGGCGGTGACCGCGATCGCGAGCGACACCGTGTAGAGCGCCCCACCGGCCAGGCCCTGCGCGATGCGGGCGGCGACCAGCAGCTCGAAGGTCGGGGCCAGTCCGCTCACCAACGTCGTGACGAAAAACGCCACGGCCCCAAGCGCCAGCACGCGGCGCGCGCCGAACCGATCGCTCAGACGGCCTGCTGCCAGCACCGTCGCGGCGAGGGCAAGGAGAAAGCCGGTCGTAACCCACGCGAGCTCGCCGATCGTGCGGTCGAAGTCATCCGCGATATCCGGCAGCGCGAGGCTGACGATGCTGGCATCGATCAGCGTAAAGCCGGCCAACCAGGCCAGCGCGAGCAGTTGTCGGGCTCGGGACACAACGGCACTCTCGGCGAACGTCGGGTCCCAGTTTCACAGGGGCGGTCAAGTCGCGTTCCCGCTCCACTCCCGTTCCGCGCGTGGTCAGATGTCCAGCCACTCGCGCGGGTGCACGGAGAGGAAGTCCTCGATCGGAATGCCACCAACGCCGACCACCAGCGAGCGCGCGCCGCGGTGCGAGTGGGTGAACGCGACGGTCCCCGGCGTCCCGCGCGGATGGCCGGTCTTGACCTCGATGGCGATGGGCGTGTCGCGCGAGCGCATCAGCTTGCCGGGGCGCACGACCCAGTCGACCTCGTTGTTGCCCTCGCGCCAGTAGCCGAGCTCGTCGGGATCGGCGTGGGCCCAGAGGTGCGCACCGACCGCCGTCTCGGCCAGGCGACCCCAACGTTCTCGATCGGCTCGGGCGCGGTCGAACGAAGTGCGTGCCGTGGCCGTCATGAGCGCCGTGTTCAAGGCCAGCAGCTTTGGCGATGAGGCTCGCCGTCGCACCGCCGACCCGGAGTACTTGCCGATCCCCGTCACCATGCCCGCTCCACCCAGCAGTTCGAGGTAGTGGGCGAGGGTGACCGTGTTCCCCGCATCGGTCAGGGTCCCGAGCATCTTCGTGTAGCTGAGCACCTGCCCCGAATACGAGCAGGCCAGACGAAAGAGCTGCCGCAGCAGCGCGGGCTTCTCGACCCGATTGAGCATGAGGATGTCGCGCGACAGGTTCGTCTCGACGATTGAGTCGAGGATGTACTCCTCCCATCGGCCATGGCTCTTGATCAGCCGAGCGGCACCGGGGTAGCCGCCGTAATACAGGTAGGTGTCGAGGTCCCAGCCGAAGGCATCGCGCATCTCGGCGAAGGTCCAGTGCGTGACCCTGACGACCTCGAAGCGACCGGCCAGGCTGTCGGACAAGCCCTGACGCACGAGCAATGGCGCCGATCCCAGCAGCATCACGCGCAGCGGTATGCCCGATGCGGTGTCCTCGTCCCAGAGCTGCTTCACGACATCCGACCAGTCGCGAATCTTCTGGACCTCGTCCAGGATCAGCAGGCCGCCAGCCCGGCCGCCCATCTTCGCCTGCTGACGGCCAATGGCCCACTGCGTGTAGATCCAACCAATGTCCTCAGGATCCGGCGCATCCGCTGACGCGAAGTGACCGGGAATGCCGATGGCGTCCATGACCTGGCGTGCCACGGTCGTCTTGCCCACTTGCCGCGGACCTGCCAGGACCTGGATGAACTGGCGCGGCTCGTGGGCGCGCTCCAGGATCTCGTCGTAGATCTGCCGCCGGTAGACTTGGGTCTTGCGACTCATTCACTCATAATGGTGCGGATAACTACTCAGTAGGTTGAGTTAGTTTACTCAGTACTGGCGACCGCGTGCTGAGGCGAATCGCACTGGACGTCCTGCGCACGGACCAATCAACATGCCGGGCATGACATCGAGCTCCACCGACGCGCAGCGGCGACTGCCCGTGGCCCTGGCGCTTGGTGTCGTCATTCTCGTTGGCGCGTACGTGTGGTTCGCCGTGGCGATGCGCTTCGTCACCTTCGCAGCCGTTGCAACCGCAGCGTATGCCGTCGCGTTTGCCGTTTCCGGGACGCTCGTCTGGCTCAGGCGACCGGAGTACGTCACCGGGCGCTTCATGGTGCTCGCAGGCTATCTGACGCTGATCACTCCGCTCCAGCGGCTACCCGAGAGCGGCGCGCTGTTTGCGATCGGGACCTCTCTGAAACACGTGAGGCGATCCGCGAGCGGCTCGTCGACGTCGGGCTCGAGGATCTTGGCCGGTATAGGCTGAAGGGGATCCCGCGTGCGGTTCGGCTCTACCAGGTGTCGGCGGACGGAATGGAAGGCGAGTTCGGGCCGCTGCGTGCCGAGCCGGCCTCCGCCTAGGAAACCTCGACCCGGACGCGGTCGAGCGCGGCGGCGGTCGGCTCGGAGGGGAACGGCGAACGCCGGATCGCTTCGTCGAGGCCAATCGACCCGCCCACCGCGTCCCTCGCCAGCTCCGCCAGCGCCCCGAGCTCGCTGACCTGCCGCTCCGCGAACGCGCGATCGAACGGGTCACCGTGGCCGGGCACGACCGTGTCGTCGACGAGGCCGAGCAGGACGCGGCCGGTATCGGCCCATGCCAGCGGGTAGCTGTCGCCGAATCCGGGCGCCGGCGCGTTCTCGAGCAGGTCGCCCGCGAACAGGACCGATGCGTCCGGCACCATGACCACGACATCGTTATCCGTGTGACCGCGGCCGAGAAAGCGCAACTCGACCTGCCGATCGCCGAGGTCCAGCGTCGCAGACTCGGTGAACAGGTCGGTCGGGGGTGTGAGCTCGACGTCCGCGAAGGGCTCGCCCGGATAGTCACGCATCAGTCGGGTGCGCATCGCCTCGCCACGCTCGAGGATCATGGCTGCACACCGCACGTGGCCCCAGATCGGCGTCGGCAGGAATCGGGCGTTGCCGAACGCGTGATCCCAGTGCCCGTGGGTGTTGACAACGGCGACCACGGCACCGGGAAGCTGCTTCAGCTCTTCACGCAACTCATCGGCAAGCGGATGGTTCGCGCGCGTGTCGATGACGACCAGTCCGGCTTCACCGCCGATGGCGCCGATCGTCTGGTCGAGCGCCTCATACCGCCTGACCCAGACGCGGTCGCCAACCTCGCGCCAGTCCGAGGTCATGCTCCGAGGCCGACCGCGGTGCCCGAGGCGGTGACCATCAGCATCGATCCGCCTTCGACGCTCGGTGTCGTCGTCTGGATCATGTGCCCTCCAGCATGTAGAACTCGCTGAACTCGCTGCATCGGCCGTCCGGCCCGAAGCGCAGCAGATAGGCGTTGTGGTACGTCCTTTCCGGCTCGTCCTCGGTGGCCAGGTAGCGGCTGAAGCCGATCGCGACCGCCCGATCGCCCTCGACCGCATACGGCTCGTACTCGGCTTCCCACGACTCGGGTGCATCGGTGTCGTCGAGCCAGGCCTCGACGATTGCCGCGTTACCTCTGAAGGTACGCTCGGGATCGTCATACGGCCGAAAGCGATAGACCGCGTCGTGGCTGAATAGGGGCTTGATGAGCTCCGCGTCGTTGGCTCGCCAGGCCTCGACGTATCGGTCCAGCCAGTCCTGCACGTCATTGCGTTCCATGCGCCGATGCTACCGCGCGAGTGCCCCGCGCGGAAGTGCCTCTGCGCTCAGATCAGCTCGCTGGTGCCAGTTGTGCACGGGAGCGAACGTTAGGCGAGCCGACCAGTCCAGTTCCGCCATCGAACGGACATAGCGTGCGCGTCACGCACAGATGGCAACGGTCAGGCGGAAAAGCCGGCGAGCTGATGCGCCTCCTCGTCAAGCTCTCGCCGTTCTGGGGCCGTCAAGGGTCGGAGTGGCGAGAGCTCGATGTGGTCCTTCTCGAAGTGCCACGAACCGGCGACCTGGCCATCGAGCAGGAACGTGTTGACCGAGTGCGGTGTCTTCGTGTTGAACACCAGCGGGCGCAGCTCTTCTGGCAGGACGAGCGTTCGACGCGCATGGACCAGAAGCATCGCGTCCCACACGGCGAGGAACCGGACCGGAGCAGGCGTCTCGGGGTCAGGCAGATAGGCGTCCGGGAGATCGACCAGGGGCTTTCGGTCCTGATCGCGCATCGGTCGCAGCTCCATCCGGTCGGCAACGTGGCGCATCTGGCCCACATAGACGCCCATCCAGATCGAGATGTCCTTGAGTGACGCTGGGCCAAATGCGCCGAGATAGCGCCGGATCAGCAGTTCCATGCCCTCTTCCTCGGTAACCTCCACAGGTGGCAGCCAGGCGTCGGCCAGGCCATACAGGTCAGCACGACGTCGCTCCCACGTTCCCGATGGCGGGACGCGGACGAGATCGACGCGCATACCCGCCCACCCGGCGGTCCGGGGAGGAAATCCTCGCGTCTCGATGCGGGCCGTGAGCTCGCGCATCGGCAGGGGTCCGTCACCGAGCTCCTCGCGGACGGCGCGTGCCGCGGCGTCCATGTCGGTACCTGCAAGCTCGCGGTGGCTGACCTTCTCGAACCATTCGCGACGGATGCGACGAATGCCGGCCGTCATCGGCCAATAGTCGGCGGCGGAGACGGTATGGATCGTGGCGCGCATCATGGTTGCCTGAATCGCGCGGCGCTCCTCGAGTGCCCGCGTCAGCATCGGCCTGTCGAAATCGCGCATGCGCGACCACAGTCCGATATACCCCGCCGGCGCGTACTGCGTCTGGACGCCGCCCATCTGCTGCATGACCTGCGTCAGGCTCATCTGCGACCGCTCGAGGAGCATCTGGCGCGCGAGCAGCGCCCGGTTCAGCGCGCGGGTGGTGAGGACCTGCTCAGCCATTCGTCTCGCAAGATGGACATGACGTGGCCATCGGTGAATTGACCCCGTTCGTAGCGGTCGTGGCGCAGGGTGCCCTCGTGAACGAATCCGGCCGCCTCGTACGCGCGCCGGGCTCGCTCGTTCTCGGTCCAGACGTTGAGCCAGATGCGCTCCAGCCGCAGCGATCCGAAGCCGTGGCTCACGAGTGCCCTGACCGCGTCGGTCCCGTATCCCTTGCCCCATTCGCCCACCTCGCCGATGAAGATGCCGAGCTCGGCACTGCCGTTTCCCCGATCCAGTTCGAAGAGCATTGCCTCGCCGATGGGTCGCATGTCGGAGCGCAGACAGATGACAAAGGTGAGGCCTTCGCCGTCGTGCTGCTGGACCAATCGCTCGATGCGCTGCTCGATCTGGCCAAGGCTCACCGGACCGGGCAGGCTCGCCAGGGTGGCCACTTCCACGTCCGATCGCCAGCGATGGGAGAGCACGGCATCCCCGCGCTCGATGGGGCGCAGGAAGACGCTGCCGGACTCGATGATGTGGCTCATTGGTCGAAGTCTACGGGTTGCGGAAGCCTCGGCTATGCCGAGCGGCTACTCGCGGGCAGCGAGCTGCCAGGACTTGCCCTCGGTGGCGATCGACGGAGCGATGACCATCTCGACCGAGTGCATCTCGCGGATGGTTCGGACGCCGAGGGCGGCCATCGACTGGCGCAGGGCGCCGACGAGATTCTGCGTGCCGTGAGATGTCTCTGCCGGGCCGAACAGGATCTGCTCGAGCGGCAGCCGCTCGCCGATCCGGATGCGGGTCCCCCGCGGCAGCGTGGAAGACGGCGCGGCCATGCCCCAGTTGAAGCCGCGGCCAGGCGCCTCGCGCGCGCCGGCAAAGGGTGAGCCGAGCATGACTGCATCGGCTCCCGAAGCGATCGCCTTGGCGATGTCGCCGCCGGTCTTCATGCCGCCGTCGGTCACGATGGGAACGTAGCGTCCGGTCTCCGCGGCGAACCGATCACGTGCGGCCGCGACCTCCAGGGTGGCGCTCACCTGTGGGACGCCGATGCCCAGGACCTCGCGGGTGGTGCACGCCGCGCCCGGACCGACGCCAATGAAGATGCCGGCAGCGCCCTGGTGCATGAGCTGATAGGCGGCCTCGTTGCTCACCGTGTTTCCCACCAGGACTGGCAGCTGAAGGCCACCGGTCAGGTCCGCCAGCGAAAGCACGCGGCCCGAGGTTGAGATGTGGCGCGCTGACGAGACCTGGGACTGGACGAGGAGAAGATCGGCGCCCGCATCTGCCGCCAGCTCGGCATGATGCCAGGCTGATGCCGGCGTGGTCGCGACCGCCGCGATCGCTCCGTGGGCCTTGATCCGGGTGATGAGCGCGGTGATGAGATCGTCGCGAATCGGCTGCTGATATGCCTCCGCGAGGACATGGCCGGCGGCCTCGCCGGATTCCGCGGCGACGACGCGCTCGATGATCGGGGAGGCGTCGTCGTAACGCGTGTAGAGCCCTTCCAGGTTGACGAAGGCAACCCCCCCGTGGCGGCTCATCCGAACGGCGAAGTCCGCGTCCGCGACCGCATCCATGGCAGCCGCAAGGAACGGGATCTGGAGCGTAAAGCCACCAACGTCAACGGCGAGATCCACTTCGGAGGGGTCCGCCGTCACGGGGCCGGGAGCGAGCGCGACTTCCTCGAAGCCGTAGGCACGGCGCAGGCGGGTCTCGGTCGCGTCGCGGATGGGTGCCTGATCGATCAACGGGACCTGCTGATGCGGCTCTCGGTGGAGTATACGATTCGCCGCAGTTCGACCTCGGCGGCGTCAGCATGATGCCGCTGGCAAATCGATCGCCCCACGGTTGCTACAAGGAGCCGCACGCATGCAAGGCTTCATCGCGTCACACACACCGAGCTCCGACGTGATCGCCCTGGTCGCTGTGCCGTCGCTGGTCATGATCGCGGCTGGGACACGCCTCGCCGCTGCTCAGATCGCGGCACGCACCTCACGCCGACACGCCTGACCGTCATCGATACGCAGCGGCCCGATACCGCCCAAGCGTCCGCGCGCGGGCGTCGGCGTGGTCGAGAATCGGCGAGGGATAGTCGGCCGGCGCGTCGGGTGACCGCCACGGCTCATGGATCAGCTTGCTCGGGAGGTGCGCGAGCTCCGGCACCCATCGGCGCACGTAGGCGCCCTCAGGATCGAACTTCTTGGCCTGCAACGTCGGGTTGAAAATGCGAAAGTACGGCGCGGCATCGGTCCCGACACCCGCGACCCATTGCCAGTTCCCGTTGTTCTGCTGCGTGTCGGCGTCCAGCAGGTGCTCCAGATAGACCGATTCACCCCGGCGCCAATCAACGCCCACATCCTTGACCAGGAAGCTCGCCGTGACCAAGCGGGCACGATTGTGCATCCAGCCGGTGGCGACGAGCTGCCGCATTCCGGCGTCCACGAACGGGAACCCGGTTCGACCCTCCTGCCAGGCGGCCACCGCTTCATCCGCCTCGCGACCTGTGGCCCACTCCAGCTCGTCGAGCTCACGACGGAAGCTCTCCGTCGCCAGGCGAGGATGCGCGGCGAGGATGTGCGCGAAGAATTCGCGCCAGGCCAGCTCACCGCGCCAGGTCGCGGCTCCAGCGGAACGTGGGCGGTCGTTGCGATCGTCGGCGCGCTCCGCGGCATCCATCACGGCGCGCCAACAGGCCCGAACGCTGATGGCACCCACCCGCAGATACGGCGAGAGGTGAGACGTGGCGTCAACGGCGGGCAAGTCTCGCGCGTCTCGGTAGCCGTCGATATCGGCGCGCAAGAACTCACGCAGCCGGTTGCTGGCCGCCTGCTCACCCGCATCTGGCAGACCATGCGGTGGATCGGGAGAGTCGAACGAATACCCCGTGTGCGGCGGCGCGAGCTTCGATAGATCCGCGTCGGCGCGGGATGTTGCGGCATCCGGAGCTTCGTCGATCCTCGCGTCGAGCGCCCGACGAAATGGCGTGTAGACCGTGTAGGCGGATCCGACGCCCGTCCGCAGGTCGCCCGGCGCCACGATCCGCTGATCGTCGACGAGCCGGAGATCGAGGTGCCTGGCGACGCGATCGTCGCGGTTGATGGCGACCGGATCCTCATCGGCCGCGGCGTAGATTCGCTCGGCTCCAATTTCAGCCGCGAAGGCCGGCAACACCTCGTCCGGCCGGCCATGCAACACCGTCAGTCCGGAGCCGGACTCACGCAGCCGCTCCTCGAGCGCGCGCAGGTTGGCACCGAACCACGCCACGCGAGCCGGAGCGCGCTCGTGAGACTGGAGGAGCGCCGGATCCGCGACGAAGACTGGCGATACGCGTTCCGAATCCCGGGTCGCCGCCTCGAGCATCCGGTTGTCCGTCAGCCGCAGGTCGCGACGGAACCAGGCGATTGCGCGACGAGGACGATCGGTCACGCCGCCGCTACGGTGCAGGACGCCAGCCGACTGATGCGTCGGGGTGAGATGGACCTGGTGCCCATGAATCGGGCAGTCCGGCACGTGCGGAGCCGTCCCTGTGCCCTGCAACCCGATCTACAGAGCACTCGCGCACCCCAAGGGTGTGTCATGCGTCTGGCCGCCTCATCTATGGGCGATTGCAGCCAACCAAGGAACGGGTCATTCGGCGTCGAGCTCCACGTCGGCGGCGCGTGCATCAGTGGCGAGCTCGTCGAGCGCGTCATCCGAGTCGGCCGAGGCCTGGAGGAGACCGATGACTCGACTCACCCCGAGCTCGTCGTATGCAGCAAGGAGTTCGCGGCGCGCCTCGCCGGTGTCGCGCCACCCGGGCGTTCCCCACCAGACATGGACCGAGACGGACAGGCTGTCAGGATCACGACCGATCTCCTCGCAGCGCGCGCGGATCGTCGGCAATGCTTCGCGGACCTCGTCAGGGGACATGCCATCGAGGTTGAGCTCATCGGCGTAACGAGCCGCCAGACGCCAGGTCACGTTGGGGCCATTGCCGCCGACCATGATGGGCATGCCGCTCTCCTGGATCGGCTTCGGAAGGTTGCGCGCGTCGCTGACGCTGTGGTGCTCGCCGTCATACGTGGCATGCGTGGACCGCCCGGGCTCGAGCATGCGGGTCACGACCTCGAGCGCGTCGTGGAGCATCGCCAGGCGCGCCTTCGTTTCGGGAAATCCGTACCCGTACGCGTTCCACTCGTCCTTTTTCCAGCCCGCGCCGATGCCGAGCTCGAAGCGGCCCCCGCTGATGGTGTCGAGGGTGGAGGCCATCTTGGCGGTGAGCGCGGGATTGCGAAAGCCGTTGCAGATCACGACGTGGCCGAGGCGGACGCGCCCGGTCAGGGCCGCAAGCGCGCTGAGAGAGGTGAATGACTCGAAGGTCAGCTCGTCGGTCGGCTTCGGAACGGTGTGGAAATGGTCAAACAGCCAGATCGACTCTGCCCCGATACGCTCGGCCTGCTGGGCGACCTCGACGGTGCGTGCCCACGCCCGTGCCGGCTCCCAGCCGTCGTACTCACCCGTCCATCCCTGCGGAACGATCACGCCCAGTTTCATGTGGCCTCCTGAGTCAGATACCGATGCGCGCGTCCGCGGGCGCCCGACGATGACGGTTTGATCATCCGCTCGACAGTGGTGCGCGCGGACCGAATGGCAATATCTGCAAGGCCTGCTCCACCGATTTCATACCGGCGACACGGGACGATGTCGTGTGCCTCGCAACCCAAGATTCACGCCCCAGCGACCGAGACGACGTAGCCTGCACTCATCGGACGATCATCTGGGCACGTTCGGGACCCACGCTGACATGGCTGATCCGTACCGACGCAAGCTCCTCCAGACGCTCGACGTAGGTGCGCGCTGCAGCGGGCAGGTCCGACCATGAGCGGCAGGCGGTCGTATCGGCATGCCATCCCGGAAGCTCCTCGTAGACGGGCTCCAAGCGCTCATAGACCGATGTCGAGGCGGGTACCGTGCTCCACTCCCGTCCATCGACCGGATCTCGGTAGGCGCGCGCGAAGCGGACCTGATCGAAGCCGTCGAGGACGTCGAGCTTGGTCAGCGCGATGCTCGAGTAGCCGGCCAATCGAACACTGAAGCGCACCGCAACCGCGTCGTACCAGCCGCATCGGCGTGGGCGCCCGGTGGACGTGCCGTACTCGATGCCACGCTCGCGGAGGGTCTCACCATCGGCATCTTCCAGCTCCGTCGGCAGTGGGCCGGCGCCGACCGCCGTCGTGTACGCCTTCGCCACGCCGAGAACCTGGTCGATGGCGACGGCCGGAAGCCCCGCGCCCAAGCTGGCACCCCCAGGGATGGGCGACGAGCTGGTGACGTAAGGATAGATCCCCCAGTCGAGGTCCCGCATCGTGCCGAGCTGGCCTTCGAGCAGGATTCGATCGCCGCGACCCAGCGCCTCGTCGACGAGCGCCTGGCCATCGACCACGTGCCGGGCGATCCGCGCGCCGGCCGCAAGGTAGGCTTCTACAATCCTGTCCTCGTCGGTCCCCTCGGCGATCTCGTTGGCCATCTCGTCCTCCGCACCCTCGTAGCCGGCCACGAGGCGCCGAATGCGAGGTACCGTGGCCGCCAGACGTGCGCGAAAGGTATCGGGCTCCACGAGGTCCACGACCCGGATCCCGCGCCTGGCAACCTTGTCCACGTACGCGGGACCGATCCCGCGCGACGTCGTCCCGAGCTTGTTCGCGCCACGCTCACGCTCCTCGAGCTGGTCGAGCAGGACGTGATAGGGCATCACCAAGTGCGCGCGGTCGCTGATGAACAGGTTCTCGCCATCGAACCCCGCCCCAAGGAGGTCGTCGAGCTCGGTGACGAGTGCAGGCGGGTTGATCACTACGCCGTTGCCCAGCAGGTTCTTCGTCCCCGAGTGGAAGATGCCGGACGGGATCAGGTGGAGCTTGAAGTGCCCGTGCGGGTTGACCACGGTGTGCCCGGCGTTGTTCCCGCCGCCGTACCGAATGACGAGATCGGCCTCATCGGCGAGGTAGTCGACCACCCTGCCCTTTCCCTCATCACCCCATTGGGCGCCGACGATGGCGATGACGGACATGGCGTGACGACGACGACCTCAGCGTTGGATGGACCCGATCATCCTACGCCTGCGTCGTGCGCCGCGCGGGACGCTCAGCCGCCGGACCCGTTCATCCACAGCCATTCGCGCAGCGTCAGTGTCGAATCGTGAACCTGCCTCGCAGCGGTGCGCCCGATGTACCGGTAGTGCCAAGGCTCGTAGTCGTAGCAGACCTTGCTGTAGCTGTTCCGCGGGTAGCTCATCACGAAGCCGTAGCGCCATGCGTTCGCGGCCGTCCAGGTTCCCTCCGAGGTGCTCGCCCAATCGGCGTACTCCCATGGTGGACGACCGCCGAGGGTTGTGAAGTCAAAGGTGGTGCCGAGCTGATGCTCCGAGTGCCCGGGACGAGCACTGGTGCGCAGCGCCTGCTCGTAGCCACCGACAGCGACCCAATGGTCGAAGGTCGCCTTCTGCGTGCTGTAGCTGCGATATGCGCTGACGATCTGGACCGGGCGGCCCGCAGCGCGTGCCGCATCCGCCATCGCGTTCAGATCCGCCGCGACGTGGCTGCGCAGCGAATAGCCCCCATTGAGGCCGGCGTTCGAGCTGTCGACAAGGTCGCCAGGAGCGTAACCCGACGGCACCATGAGGATGGTGTCGACCAGGGTCCGCCGCCAATCGGTGTAGGCGCGGAACGGGGTCACGTCGACCTGGTAGGTGCAGGTTGGCAACGGCCGGAGATCCCCGAGCGCGACCCGAAGGTCGAAGGTGACGCGGTCGGTGAGCGCACGTGGCCCCCCCAGCAGCACGAGGCGCGACGGGTTGAAACGCATCGCCTCGTTGCGCACGGCCGCCGGCACCGAGGTGCCCGGCACCAGGAGGAGCGCGCCCCCGCTCTTTGCGGCGGCGGGGACCGCCACCAGGGCGTCAGGAAATGCGGCGCCGGTCGCGACGTAGAGAGCCGGAGCGCTCGTAAACGTGGCCTTGCTGATCGCCACACCCGTAGCGTACCGATCCGCGCCGGCGATTCTGGTGACCGTGCCGGACGTGGCGTATGAGCGAAGCCGCGTCAGCACCGAATCGCTGACCGCCGCCGTCCCGCCGAGCACGATGACCCGGTTGGGTGCCAGGCGCGTCAGCTCGCTTTGAATGGCCGCGGGGAGCGCGTCACGCTTCGTGAGGAGAACGGGTGCTCCCGCGCGGGCCGCCGCAACGCCACCGACGAGGGCGTCGGGAAACGCGGCACCGGTCGCGACATAGGCAACCGAGACCCCCCGCGGGAACGTGGCAGCGCTGACGGCGGCGGACGTGCCATAGCGATCGGCCCCGGCGACGCGACGGACGCCGCCACCGGTGTCGTACGCATCGAGGGCCCTGACGACCGTGTCCTGGATCGCAACGCTGCCACCGAGCACGACGATGCGGCCCGGGCGCAATCGTCTCAGCTCATTTGCGATAGGCGTGGGGATGCGGGTCTGGGTGACAAGGAGGATCGGTCCGCCGGCATGGGCAGCCGCAGGCCCACCCGACAACGCATCAGGAAAATCGGCACCGGTGGCGATGTAGGCGACGGGGGTGCCCGTGGCAAAGTGCGCGGCGCTCACGGCGGCCGCTGTTGCATATCGGTCGGCACCGGCGAGACGCTGGACCGTCATGGCGGCATGGATTGTCGTCGGCGACTGTACGACGACGGCAGTGATCGCGAAGATGACGGCCGCGGCAACGCGGGCTAGACGAGTGGACATGATCGATGAAGAGCCATGCAAGTTCACGGCTCGATTGTGCGCGCCGATCATCGGACCGGAATCGGACGAATATCTCAGGCTCACGCGGACCGTTGGCGGAGCGGCCAAGACATGAGAACGCCGCCTGATCGGCGGCGATCTCATCGGCATCCATCCATGGTGCGTCAGGCCCTCGCGCGCACCTTGTCGAAGCAGTTCGAGCAGTACACCGGCCTGTCATTGCGAGGGAGGAAGGGCACCAGGGCCTGGCCACCGCATTCGGCACACACGGCCGCATGCATTTCTCGCTGCCCTCCGTTGCCATTGCCATTTCCCGGCTCCCCGGCGATGCCGAGGGCACGGTTCTGCTTTGCGACCGCTCGACAGCTCTGGCAACGCTGAGGCTCGTTCACCAGGCCTTTGCTGGCGTAGAACTCCTGCTCGCCCGCTGAAAATACGAAGTCCATGCCGCAGTCACGACAGCGGATGGTCTTGTCGGCGTACACCCTTCCCAGTGCCTCCTGCTCTCGCACGCTCGGCCCGAATTGGACGGTCTGCGGGAGGGCCGTGTGATCTGCGTAACGAGCAACATGCGCGGATCGTGGGAACTCGGGTCAGACATTGATGGACCGGTCGATCTAGCGCGAGAGTGTACACCCGCCCACAATCACTTTCGCGTTCGACCGCTTGTTCGGTCGAACGCCTCCAATCCGACCGGGCCAATGCAGGTGACGACTCAGTACGCGGCGATCTCCTCGCGTGCGGCGACTGTGTAGAAGCGGGTGTTCGCCTTCCGGAACTGGAGGGGAACTTCACCGATCGGTCCGTTGCGGTGCTTGGCGACCTTCGCCTTGATGAGCTCCACCTCGGCGTCTGGATTCTGCTCGCCGTCACGGTACAGAAAGATCACCACGTCGGAGTCCTGCTCGATGCTCCCACGTTCGCGAAGGTCGGACAGCCTGGGCTCGGCGGTTCCGCGCTGCTCCACCCCACGCGACAGCTGTGAGAGCGCAACCACCGGCACTTTGAGCTCGCGCGCGAGCTGCTTCAGGCCTCGGCTGATCTCCGAAACTTCCTGGACGCGGTTCGAATCCTTGTTGGATGTGGACGCCTGCATCAGCTGGAGGTAATCGACGATGACCAGGTCGAGACCCCGTTGCTCCGCCTCCAGCCTTCGAGCCTTCGTCCGTAGCTCCATGACCGAGAGTGCGGGCGAGTCATCGATCCACATCGGCGCGGTGGCCATGTCATTCATGACCATGGCGATCTTGCTCCAATCCGTCTCGTCCACGAAACCGGTCTGGAGGGGGCGGGGGTTGATGCCCGATTCTGCGGAGAGCAACCGCAGGGCGAGCTGTTCCTTGCTCATCTCGAGGCTGAAGACCGCCACCTTCTTGCCCTCCCGAACGGCCGCATGCTGGGCGATGTTGAGAGCCAGGCTCGTCTTTCCCACCGATGGGCGAGCCGCCAGGATGATGAGGTCCGACGGTTGAAGGCCACCCAGCAGCGCGTCCAGCTGTGACAGGCCTGTCGGCACTCCCAGAATCTGTCCGCGGTGCTCGTGGAGGTACTCCAGTCGGTCGTACGCCTGACCGAGCAGGATCGAAAGCGCTTCGAAGCCTCCGTCGGTCCGGCGCTGACTGATCTCAAAGAGGATCGACTCGGCCCGGTCGATGGCCACCTCGGCATCGTTGGCTTCCTCGTAGCCGACCGCGGCGATCTTGCCGGCGGCGCCGATGAGGTTGCGCAGTACAGCCTTGCGTTCGACGATCCGGCCGTAGTGCTCCGCGTGCACCGCGGTGGGCACCGTGTTCATGAGCGACGTCAGGTAGGCGGGGCCGCCGACCCCCTCGAGCTTGTCGCGACGACGTAGCTCGTCTCCGAGCGTGACCAGGTCGATCGGCTCACGCTGACCATGAAGGGCAAGCATGGCCTCGTAGATATCGGCATGCTGCGCGCGGTAGAAATCAGCCTGCTTGAGGAAGTCGCCGACCTTGAGGATGGCGTCGGCATCGATGAGAATCGAGCCGAGCACGCTCTGTTCGGCCTCGACCGCCTGGGGCGCAAGCTTGTCGATACCGGTGCGAGCGGTGGTGAGCGTCATGGAATGCTGGGTCGGGGCACGGCGGGGCAAACTCCGCTGGATTGGTGAAGACTGCGTCCGGCCGATTGCTGGCGATTCGGAATCGTGGAAAACCGGGCGCAGCACCATGGTCGCATCCCGGGGAAGGGCTTTTCCCACCGATTGGACCCGACGCCGTCACCCGTTGGTGGATAGAACCCTTGCCGTTGTGGATAACGGGCCATCCCCGTGCGCGCTGAGACCATGGATCGAACGTACGTTCGGTTCGTGACAACAGTCTGTCGCAGCCAGACGCTGTGCCGTCACCAACGCGGCCTCAGGACTCCGCCGCCACCACGCTCACGCTGAGAACCGACTCGACACCGGGCATCAGGCGCACGTCAATCTTGTAGTCGCCGAGCGCCTTGATGGGCTCGCGGAGGTGCAGCGCGTGGCGGTCCAACTCGATTCCCGCGCGGTTGACGAGATCGCTGATCTGGTGGCCGGTCACGGCCCCGAACAGCCGTCCCCGCTCGCCGGCCTTGACGGGAATTTCGAGCTTGAGCTCACGAATCTTCTCCGCGGTGGCGTCCGCCGCGGCGCGCACACTCCGGTCGCGCTCCTCTCGCTGGTCCTTGTGTCGCTCCCAATTCGCGACCGCTCCCTTGTCCGCGACGACGGCCGCGCCGGTCGGCAGCAGGAAGTTGCGCGAGTATCCGTCCTTGACGTCCTTCAGGTCGCCCTCGCGGCCGAGACCCTTCACGTCACGCTTCAAAATGACCTTCATTCGAGCTCCTTCGGTGTGGTGGTGAGCGCCCGGCGACGACGCCAGGACGCGAGAGCATGCTTGAGTGCATCGGGGTCGCGCAGGTGCCCGTATCGGTCCAGCAGCCCCGGGAGGTCATCCTTGATTCGATCGAATCGATCGCCCATCAGGACGCGGATCTGGGCGAGATCGCGGTCGAGGTCGGCGGTGCCGTTCCGAGCCCGCGCCGAATGCTCGGCGCGCACCTCCGGCGGCGCGTTCTGGATGAACAGGTCGAGCACGAGCAGCAGCACGGTCAGGTCGTCCGCCTGACCGATGATCGGAATCACATCCGGAATCAGGTCAACCGGGAACACGACATAGGCCAGCGCGGCGGCGAGCATGCCCTTGAGCCCGATCGGCGTGCGCGGATCACGGACGAGCCCCCATACCATGCGAGCGTACGTTGGGAGCTTGAGGACAAGGCGCGCCATGCGCAGATAGCGCGACGACGAGGACAGGTTCACGAAGGACTCCGGCGGTCTGGAACGGACCGGCATGATAGCAGGGGCACTCAAAACTCTCGTTTGACATTAGAACATGTGTTCTGCTACGGTGCCCATCGAACATCGATATCGCACCGTGGTGCGGAGGACCTCCATGACCAGGCACGACACAGAGCGCCGGCAGCGAATCCTTGACTGCATTGCTCGCACCGTCGAGGACCGGGGCTATCCGCCCTCGGTCCGTGAGATCGCTGATGCCGTGGGTCTGGCTTCGACGAGCGCAGTCCATCACCACCTGCTCGCACTGGAGCGCGACGGCCTGCTGGAGCGCGGCACACACTCGTCGCGCGCTCTGCGCGTGACGGCACGGCCTCATGTCGCGGATCGGCCCAAGGTGACGCCGTTCCGGATGCCGATCGAGCGCGACACCCTGGCGTTGCCCATCATGGGCGAGATCGCCGCCGGCCAGCCGATCGAGGCGTACGAGGAGGCGGCGGAGACGCTGGAGGTGCCTCGCTCGCTCGACGCGCGCGAAGACTCCTACGTCCTGCGCGTGCGGGGCAAGAGCATGATCGACGCGCTCATCGACGATGGCGACTTCGTGATCGTGCAGCCACAGGCGACCGCGCGAGACGGTGACATCGTGGTTGCGCTGCTCGAGGACAACGGCGTGACGCTCAAGCGCTATTTCCGTGAGAAGGATCGCATCCGACTTCAGCCGGCGAATGCCGAGATGGAGCCGATCTACGCCACCGATGTCCAGATCCAGGGCAAGGTGGTCGGCGTCATCCGCCGCCTCTCCTAGCTCCACCGTGGCGCAAATCACGTTGCGTGAGCTCAGCCGCGCCACGCTTGATCGCCAGGGCCTGCTGGAACCGATGACGGCGCGCACCGCGGGAGAAGCGGTCCAGCGCCTGGGATCGCTTCAAGCCCAACATCCCGAGTGGCCACCCATTGCCCTCGCCGCACGCGCCGCTGATGCGCGTACCGCAGATCTCGCCACCGCACTCGACCGCCGCGAGGTCGTCCGCAGCTCGCTCATGCGGATCACCATTCACGTCGTCAGCGGAGACGATCTATGGCCATTGTTTGCCATCTGCCAGCCGCTCCGTCTGACGCAATGGCGGCTCTTGGCCAAGGCCGATCCGATCGACTCGCCGCTGGGACGTCGCATGACAGCTGCGCACGAGGTCGCTTTGGCGGCGCTCTCCAGTGGCAACCCCACTTCGACGGAGCTCGATCGGCTCATGGCCCGTGAGGCAGGACCCGTCGATACGGCGGTGCAGCGCATCTACTGGCGGCACCTTTCGGCCGTGGTGCCGTTGGTTCATGTACCGCATGCCGGGGAGGGATACGGGCGCTCGCGATATGCCGTCGCTTCGCAATGGCTCGGTATCGACCAACCCGAGATCGAGCTCGCCGAGGCCAGGACGCGGGTGGCCCGTCGGTACCTGGCCGCATTCGGGCCCGCCAGCATCGACGATCTCGCCGCGTACGTCGGTCGCGGCAAGGGCGGCATCGCGATGTGGCGTGATGCCCTCGCAGCGATCGGCGACGAGCTGGTGACGATGACCGACGACCTCGGGCGCACGCTTTACGACCTGGAGAGCGCACCGCGACCGCATCGCGAAACGCCGGCACCGCCCCGCCTCCTTGCCCGCTGGGACAGCCTGCTCCTTTCCCATGCTCCCAAGCATCGCGATCGGGTGATCGACGACGATCATCGAGCGGCGGTCTACAGCAAGAATGCCGATGTGCTTCCCACCTTCCTCATCGATGGCAGGGTTGCCGGGACTTGGACCCTTTCCCGTCCAGAGGGTGGGACCGCAATCGAATTGCGGCCCTTCACCACCCTCGCCGCCAAGGAGCGGGACGCGCTCGAGACCGAGACCCACCGGGTCATGGTGCTCCTCGACCCTGAGGCGAGCGACCGCGGGGTGACGTTCGCAGCCTGAGGGAGGTAATTCACCCGCCGCGCCCTAGAATCGGGGAGATGCAGGTCTGCCCGAGCTGCGGCGAAGAGAATCCCGAGCGCTTCCGTCTGTGCGGATACTGCGGCACGCCCCTGGCGCCCGCCGTCGCTCCGACCGAGGAACGGCGCACGGTGACGATCGTGTTCAGCGACCTCCAGGGATCGACCAAGCTCGGTGAGACGCTCGATCCCGAGGCCGTCCGGGAGGTGATGAGCCGCTATTTCGACGTGATGACCGCCGTCTTACGCCGGCACGGCGCCACGATTGAGAAGTTCATCGGCGACGCGATCATGGCGGTGTTTGGGCTTCCGCGAGTTCACGAGGATGACGCGCTGCGCGCCGTGCGCGCCGCGCACGAGACGCAGGCCGCACTCGCCGGGCTCAACGACGAGCTCGAGCGCGCATACGGCATTCGGCTCACGAATCGAACCGGCGTCAATACTGGCGAGGTGGTGACGGGCGACGCGGCGACAGCCCAGCGTTTGGTGACCGGAGACACCGTGAACACCACCGCCCGCCTCGAGCAGGCAGCCGGCCCCAATGAGATCCTCATCGGCGATCTCACGCTTCGCCTGGTGCGGGACGCGGTGACCGTCTCGCCGGTCGAGCCGCTTGAGCTGAAGGGCAAGGCCGAACGGGTGCCGGCCTACCGTCTCGACCAGGTGCATGCCAATGTCGACGGACTCGCGCGACGCCAGGATAGCCCGCTCGTCGGCCGAGTCGCGGAGCTCAACCGGCTCAAGGCCCTGTTCGACGAGGCCATCGAGCAACGCGTGCCACGAATGGCAACGATCATCGGCGAGGCTGGCGTCGGCAAGACGAGGCTGACCCGCGAGCTGGTCGGGAGCCTCGGAGAGCCGACCGTCGTGGTCCGTGGCCGCTGTCTCCCCTACGGCGACGGCATCACATTCTGGCCGGTGGCCGAGGCGATTCTGGATGGCGCGTCCATCGCCACCGATGATCCGGGCGAGGTGGGGCTCGCGAAGCTCCAGGCGCTGACCGATGACCGGGAAGTAACGCTGCGGCTCGGATCAATCCTCGGATTCACGAAAGAGCACTTTGCGATCGACGAGCTGTTCTGGGGTATCCGGCGCTGGTTGGAGCTGATGGCCGAGGCACGCGGACCGGTCGTCTGGGTCATCGATGACATCCACTGGGCCGAAGCGACCCTCCTCGACCTCATCGGCCACCTGCTCGAAACCGTCGAGCAGCACGCGCTCCTGCTGCTCTGCTCCTCTCGCCACGATCTGCTCGACCGCTATCCGGACTGGGCCAGCAGTCCGGGCAGCGAGAGAATCGTGCTCGAGCCACTCAGCGACGCCGATGCCGCCGAGGTGATCACGAATGTGCTCGGGACCGCCGGCATACCGCGAGGGGCGCGGGACCGCGTCGTACAGGCGGCGGAGGGCAATCCGCTCTTCGTGGAGCAGCTCGTTTCGATGCTGGTCGACTCGGGACAGCTGCGGCGCAACGATGACGGGTGGGAAGCAGCGGTCGACGTGAGAGACCTGGCCGTGCCGCCCACGATCCAGGCGCTGGTGGCTGCGCGGCTCGACCTGCTCGCATCGGATGAACGAGCGGTGATCGAGCCGGCGTCAGTGGCCGGCATCGAGTTTGCCGTGGACGCGGTTCGTGCGCTGGTACCGGATGGGCTCGTCGAGCGGGTTCCCAGCCATCTGCTGGAGATCGAGCGGAAGCAGCTCATCCGGTCTGCGCGGTCCACCTCCTTCGACGAGGATGGCTATCGCTTCCATCACGGCATGATCCGAGATGCGGCGTACCAGAACCTTCTGAAGAGGGCGCGATCGAAGTTGCACGAGCAGTTCGTGACATGGGCCGATCGGGTCAACGCGGAGCGAGATCGCGGCGGCGAATACGACGAGATCCTGGCGTACCACCTTGAGCAGGCGCATCAATACCTCGGCGAGCTCGGACCGCTGGACGCGCACGGGCGCGCGCTCGGTCTCCAGGCGTCGGGACGGCTCGGAGTAGCCGGTCGTCGAGCCATGAACCGTGGAGACATGCCCGCCGCAGCCAACCTCCTTCGTCGTGCGGCTGCCGTCATCGACGAGTCACCCGACAAGCTCGAGCTGCTGATCGACCTGGGAGAAGCGCTGAGCGAGATGGGGTCCTTCGCGGAGGCGGAAAGCGTGTTGACCGAGGCGCACGAGGCGGCACAGCGCATGAGCGATGAGCGGCTGCTGGCGAAGACCCGCGTCGCCCGGCTGGCCGCCCAGCTCTACACCGCCGCCGAGGGCTGGACATCACATGCCGATGAAGCCTTCGCGGCCGCTTTGCCGACCTTCGAGGCTGCCGAGGATCACGATGGATTGGCGCTGGCGTGGCGCCTGCGATTCGGCCGCCACGGGATGGCAATGCGCTTTGGTGAGGCCGCCGAGGCTGCTGAGCGCGTCGTTGCGCATGCGCGCGTGGCCAGAAACCGACGCTATGAGACGCGCGGCGCATCGGGCTACGCCCAATCGGTCCTGCTCGGACCGACCCCCGTGCCGGAGGCGATCGAGCGCTGCCGCCAGCTACTTGCCGAGGTCGAAACGGACCGCCATGCCAGCGCATTCATCCGTACCGCGCTGGCACAGCTCGAGGCGATGGACAATCGGATCGATGAGGCGCGGACGCTCTACGACGAAGCGGTGACACAGCTCCGCGAGCTCGGGTCTGCCGTGTTGGCGGCGTCAAGCTCGATCGATTCGGCCCAGATCGAATTCCTTGCGGGCGACCTGGTGGCGGCTGAGCGCCTCCTCCGAGCTGATCACGACGCGCTGACCGCGATGGGCGAGCGCTCGCTGCTGCCATCGGTCGATGGGCGGCTGGCGCGCGTTCTGTACGCGCTCGACCGATTCGAGGAGGCAGAGGCAATCGCACGCTCCGCGCAGTCCATGTCGATGGACGATGACCTGGACGCGCAGGCCATGTGGCGCTCGGTGCTCGCCATGATCGTCGCACGCAAGGGCGAGACCGACGCGGCGGTGCGCATGGCGCAGGAGGCCGTGGAGCTGCGCCGTCGCAGCGACGCGATCATCTACCTGGCCGACACGCTCACTGATCTCGGGGAGGTGCTCCGCTTCACCGGGCGCGAGGACGAGGTGCTCGCCGTTCGGACCGAGGCCCTGCGGCTCTACGAGCAGAAGGGCGATGTCGTCAGCGCGGGGCGCCTGCGGGCACTGCTCGCCGAGAGCTACCCCGCGACGCCCGCGCCTCCTCAGTACCCGCGACTGACCCGGTTCGACGCCAGGTAGAACGTCGCCTGGATGTCCTTGTCGCGCAGGGTGAATGGGGCGACGGAGATGCACGGCATGTTCGTGGGAACCCCACCGGCAAAGACGCAGGCATCTTTCACCTGCTCGTAGCCATTATCCAGGAGATGCGCGATTCGCAGCTTTCGCGCGGTCATTCCCTTCGGCAGGTCGGACGAGTCCCACCGCATGGTGACCTCGATGCCGCCGGCAATCGGAACGCCGCCAGCCACGGACAGGGAGGAGCCCCACCCGAAGCACGTCGCGGCGATCTCCGCAGGGCAGGCGACGGCTGCGTCATTGGGCGCGAGGTCCTCGACGGTGACCTCGGCATTTGCTGACGGAATCCGCACCTTGGTGCCGTGTGGGTTGCCGAGGGTGACGCTGTCGATGCCGGTAGTGAACTCCCGGTTGTCGAGGATGGCATGGCCGCGGACCATGTCCTGCTGTGTGGCAAGGACCCGGGTCGCGATTGGCGCCAGGGGGTTCGGGAAGGTGTCGACATGGCTGGCGCTGCCGCTGTCGTTGCTGCCCTCGCCGACGCGGACGATCGGAAGGAAGTTGTAGGTGCCCGCGTGAACGAGACCGGGTGCCCGGTAGTAGAAGGTCACGTCCGGTGCCGCAGTGCGCGCGGCCAGCTGACCGAAGTCGCAGACCGCGGCGGTCGCCGGTGGCTGGCTGCAGGCCGGCGCGCGGTTCGCGCCCGTGAACGCACCGAGATACTCGAAGAGGTTCGACGCCGAACCGTCGGGTGTCTGCATCTCACCGGTCAGGGAGGCGTGGTTGAGCGTGTTCGTGCCCTCGTTCGCGACCTTCACGATGTAGCCGATCGCATGATCGACGGTGACCGACGTCGGGGAAGCGGTCGTGGTGACCGTGACGGCCGGACTGCCCCCCGAAACGGGCGTAATGCTGGTGACGAGAAGGATGCCGATGAGTGCGACACGCGTCGCAAGGCGTAATGCTCGGGCTGGGAACATGAAACCCCTCAAATTGCTCGGACGGCGGAGGCATTCCGCCACGACAGGATCATAGGACCATTGGCAAGCGTTGACCAGACAATCGGCTGGTTCGTCTTGGTCGACAGGATCTCCGATTCAGTCAATGTGCAACGTCACCTCGAAGGTGCCGGACTCCATGCGAGATTCCATGCGCAGGCCGGATCGGCGAAACACCTCGAGCATCGGCGCGTTTTCGGCGAGCACGTCGGCGGTCAAGCCGCGCACGCCGTGCGCCCGTGCGTATTCGATGGTTCGAGCCTGGAGCAAGCTGCCGAGGCCGGCGCCCTGCCATTCCGGATCGACCATATACGCGACGTCGGCCAGTCGTGTGGCTGGATCGACGAAGTAACAGCTGGATCCGACGATTCGTTCGGATTCCCGTTCACCGAGGATTGCGGCGAATGCCATCTCCCGCTCGTAGCTGACGCTGCACAGGTGCAGTGCCATCTCGTCGGTCAGCGATCGGAGGCGTCGGAAGAAACGCGTACGGACGTCCTCGTCCCGGAGGCGAAAGAAGAGACCCTGCATGAGCGCTGCATCACTCGCGCGCGTCGGTCGCACGAGGATCGACCGACCGTCGCGCAATGCCTCGGTGCGCTCCTCGCCCAGCGGGTAGGCAGCGCGGCTGCGGACCTTCTCAGGGTTGGCGACCAGTCCGCGCCCCACCGCCGCCGCAAGAAGTGCCTCCCGATGGTCAGGGTGCGCAATATCGATGAGCGCCACCGCACGCTCGGCGAGGGACCGTCCGTGAAGGTAGGCGGTGCCATATTCCGTCACGACCCAATGCACGTCCGAACGAGGAACGGAGACCGGTTCCTCGACCTCGAGCACAGGTCGCAGCGCGGACGTGCCATCGGCGAACGTCGAGGCCAGGCACACGATGGGCTTGCCGCCCACAGACTGTGCTGCCGCGCGATGAAAGTCCGGTTGCGTCGCCACGCCGCCGTACAGGAGACCGTCCAAACGCTCCGTGCACACCTGTCCCGAGAGATCGATCGCAAACGCTTGCGTGACCGATGCCAGCGCCGGAAGGTTGGAGAGCCCGTCACGGTCGCAGACCACTTCGATCGGCGCCAGGGTTGCTTCTGGGTTGCCGTCCAGGAAGTCGTACAGGCGTCGAGTTCCCATGGCGAAGGAGCCGCGAATCGGTCCGGAGACCACGCCCTTCGCGACGAGGTCGACGACAGGATCGGTGAGGAGATCGGAGTGGATCCGCAGGCCGCGGCGCTCCTCGAGAAATCGCAGCATCTCGTTCGGAACACGGCCGAGTCCCACCTGGAGCGTTGCTCCATCGCCGATGAGGTGCGCGACGTAGCGAGCGATCTGCCGCGCCGCCTCGCCGACCGCAGGATGCTCGTACTCGATCACCGGCAGGTCGACCTCGACCAGGGCGTCGATGCGGTCGAGTGGGATTCCACTCTCAGGCCCGGTGCATGGCATGTTCGGATTCACCTCGGCGATGATCCGGCCAGCCGACAGCGCAGCCGCGCGCGTGACGTCCACCGACACGCCCAGGCTGCAGATCCCATCGTCGTCCGGCGGTGCGACCTGAACGAAGGCCACATCGAACGACAGCAGGCCGGCGCTCAGCAGCGACGGGACGGCAGCCAGCGACATGGGTACGTAGTCGAGCCGGCCGGCGCGGGCAAGGTCACGCATGTCGCTGCCGACGTACCAGGCACGGTGTCGGAAGCCGACCGTCCCGTCCGCCGGACCGGCGCCATCGGTGAGGAAGTGGACCAGCTCGATGCCGTGCGGCCGATCCGGATCGGCTTCGAGCGCGGCGAGAAGGACCCGTGGCGTCGCGCACGCGGAACCGATGAAGACCCGTGCGCCGGGACGGATGCCGGCGACGGCCTGCTCGGCTGAAACGGCACGCTCGCGCCACGGAATCTGCTCGGAAGGCACGGCCGGATGGTACGACGCCGCGCGGGTGCGCATCATGCGAGGACGATGCGCACCATCCTGCACGCGGACCTCGACGCGTTCTACGCCAGCGTCGAAGTGCTCGATGACCCTTCGCTGCGTGGGAAGCCGGTCATCGTCGGCGGTAAGCCCGACGAACGCGGTGTGGTGAGCGCTGCGTCCTACGAGGCGCGCGGGTACGGGGTCCACTCTGCGATGCCGTTGCGCACCGCAGGCCGCCGATGCCCACACGGGGTCTTCCTCCCCGGTCGGCCGGAACGATATCGCGAGCTCTCCCAACAGGTCATGGGGATCTTCGCCTCGTACACGCCAGTCCTCGAGCCGATCAGCCTTGACGAGGCGTTTCTCGACGTTGCGGGCAGCGCCGCGGCGTTCGGGGACGGCGCGACCATCGCGCGCCGCATCAAGGAGCGCGTGCTCGACGAGGTTGGGCTGGTGGTCTCGGTCGGCGTCGCGACCAACAAGCTGTGCGCCAAGGTCGCGTCCGACCTGCGCAAGCCGGACGCCCTGGTCATCGTTGCGCCTGGCGAGGAGGCTGCATTTCTGGCACCGCTGCCGATCCGTCGCCTCTGGGGCGTCGGGCCACAGGCACAGCGGGCGCTCGGTGACTACGGCGTCACCAGCATCGGCCAGCTTGCGGCGCTCGATCAAGCCACGCTCGAGCGACGATTCGGGAAGCACGGGCTGGAGCTGGCCGCGCGTGCACGAGGCATCGACGCCTCGCCCGTCGAGCCGACCCAGGCCCCCAAGAGCATCGGTCACGAGCACACATTCAGCGTCGATTCCGCGGACCCGGGTCGACTCGAGGCAACGTTGCTCGACCTGGCTGAATCCGTCGCCAGCCGGCTGCGGCGCCACGACCTGGCGGCCGGCTCTGTCCAGCTCAAATTGCGCTACGAGGGATTCGAGACGCTCACCAGGCAGGCAAAGCTGCCGTACCAGGCACGCGACAGCGGGCCACTCTACGACACCGCCGTCGCGCTGCTGCGGCGCACGCTGGTCGCAGGCCGCGGCGTGCGGCTGATCGGGCTGACCGCCATCTCCCTGGAAGATGCCCAACAGCTGACCCTGTTCGGGCGGTCGGATCGGCAGAGCAGGCTGACGCTCTCGATCGACGCCGTCCGAGAACGGTTCGGGCCTACCGCCATCACGCGCGGACGTCTCATCACCGAGCGCCCACATCGCCGCTTTGACTTCGGCGAACGGCCGCAGGTCGCGTCAGATGAACCGGACGGAGAGGGTTGACGCATCGAACGGGCGTTCGGTATGATCCCCCACCTAAATCGAACACCTGTTCTAGGCGAGAACAGGTCCTTACCCGTCAGGAGCTGTTCACATGGCACTCGTCAAGATCTCCCCCATCGAGGCGAAGGTTCGCTGGGATCGGCATGCCGATCGACCATCCGAGGTGCGCTGGCGCGGCCACCAACTGCGGGTCACCCAGATTGACGCCGTCCGGGACGAACGATCGGCGTACCCGGCCGAACGCGGCCCACGTGTGACGCTTGTGCTCCGGACGGACGACGGTGGCCGCGCCTCGCTCGTCTTCGACGGACGTCGCGGGCGCTGGTTCCTCGAGGCTGTCGAGCGCGCCGCCTGATCCCGTTCCTGGCCCGCCTACAATCGGCCGGCGTCGTCCGGAGCGATTCGTGTCTCCGGAGGCGACCACACCGAGGGGCATGGCGTCGATGGAACAACGCCTCAGCGAGTTGAGCGTGCGCACCTTCGTCGAGCACCTGGCGACAAGCGATCCCATCCCTGGGGGTGGCAGCGCTGCGGCGATGGCGGGGGCAATGGCCGCGGCGCTCGTCCACATGGTCGTGGAGCTCACCCTCGGCCGTCCCGCGGCCGAAGGCAACGAGGATGCGCTGATGCTCATGTGGCGGGCAGCCGTGGCCTGGCAATCAGAGCTGATCAACCTCGCCGAGTTGGACGCGAACGCCTATGGCGCGGTGGTGCGCGCCCGCAAGCTTCCGCGCGATACTGATCGGCAGCGCGAGGCCCGCTCGATTCAGGTGGCGGCATGTCTGCGGGACGCAACCCGCATCCCGGTGGCCACTGCGCGCGCGGCGTCGGGGGTTCTCGAGCTCGCAGAGCGCCTCGCCCCGATTGGGAACCGCAATGCGGTCAGCGATGTCGGGGTGGCCGCGCTCCTCGCCGTCGCAGGCCTGAAGGGCGCCGCGCTGAACGTGCAGATCAACCTGCCCCACCTGTCCGAGGCCGAGCCGTTGCGGGCAGAGGCGGCCACGGAAATCGAGCGATTGCTCTCCACGGTGGATGAACGAGATCGGACGCTGCAAAACGCCGTCGCGGAACGCCTCCGGTGACCGCGCGCCTGCTGGACGGACGAGAACTCGCTACCCACCTGCGGCGAGAGCTCCAGCACCGGGTGGAGCGCGTGTCCGGCGGCGACCTGGCCAGCGCTCCACGACTGGCCATCCTGCGATCGGGGACTGATCAGGGGGCCGCAATGTATGCCGCGAGCCTGGAGCGGGCCGCCCGCAGCATCGGAATCGAGGCGCTATCACTCACGGAGACCGACGCCGAGCCGATGCTGGAAGCGATCGATCGGCTGAACGGAGACCCGCGGGTGGCCGGCGTCGTGATTGCTCAGCCTCTCGCCGACGCGGAGCACGGGCGGCGTATCGTCGAGCGCATCGATCCGGCGAAGGATGTGGATGGTGCCTCGCCCACCAACGCCGGCTGGTTGGCTCGCGGTCAGCCCGCGTTCGTGCCGGCGACCGCGCTCGCGGTGATCGCCATCCTGGAAGCCTACGACATCGGTATTGCGGGTCGGCGCGTGGTCATCATCGGCCGATCCGCGGTCGTCGGACGCCCGGTCGCATCCCTGCTCGTGGCGCGTGACGCGACCGTGACGGTCTGCCACCGGGCGACGCGCAACCTCGCCCGCGAGACGCGGCGAGCCGAGATCCTGGTGGTGGCGGCCGGTGTACCCGGGCTCGTGCGGGCCGAGATGGTGAACCGCTCGTCGGTGATCGTCGACTGTGGTATCACCGCCGGCCCTGGTGGCATCGTTGGAGACGTCGAGTTCTCGACCGTGGCGCCCATCGTGAAGGCAATCAGCCCGGTCCCCGGCGGCGTCGGTCCGGTGACCCCGATGATGGTGCTGCGGCAGACCGTCGAATCCGCGGAACGACTCAGTTCGGGAGCACGATCATCTCCTCCAGGGGCACCGATGCGTCGATGAAGCCGAGTCGAACCATCGTCTCGTAGCCGGCCTCCCACGTCTCCTGGTCGATTGCACCATCCGCAAATCCGTCGCCCTCCCAGAGTTCGACGGTCGCCTCCAGGATGGCGCGGGCAACCTCCGGATCCTCAGCAATGGTGGGGACCGATGCCTCGGCCGCGGCAAATCCCAGGTCGGGATCGGCGATGACGGCGGACTGCGCGGCCGCGGTCGCATCAACGAAGGCGCGAACGAGCTCCGGATCATCGGCGAGCAGCTCGTCCCCCACGATCAGTCCGGGTCCGGGCAGAGGCGCGACGTCGTCGAGCGTGAGCAGGCCTACCTCCGTCCCTCGCGCTTCGAGCCGCAGCGGCTCGTTGTTGCGGAAGCCGGTGATGAGCTCGACGTCGCCGTTCGAGAGGCCATCAACCTGGTTGAACTGCGGATACTCGCGGACCGTGACGTCGTCCTCGGTCAGGCCGCCCGCCTCGAGGAGCGCGAGGAGTGCGTGCCAGGACGACCCGAACTTGCCGGGGGTCCCGATCGTCATCCCCGACAGACCAGCCGGATCAGACGGGACACCCGCTGCGTCACCGATGAGCGCCACCGGAAAGCGCTGGTAGAGCGTCGAGACGTAGCGGATCGGAATTCCGGCGGTCCGGGCGATCATCACGTCGGTGGCATCGGCGACGCCGAACTCGGCCTGACCGTCGGCAACCAGGCGCTGCACGTCGGGCGCCGGCTGGTGCTCGATACTGACCTCGAGGCCCGCATCGGCGTAGAAGCCCTCCCGCTGGGCGACGTAGAACGGCGCGAACTGCACGTCCGGCCGATACCCGAGGGCGAGCGTGATGGGGCGAAGCCCATCCTGCGAATCAGAGGCTGCCGGCGCCTGGCACGCGCCGAGGACGAGGGCGAGGGACGCGAGGAGGGCGAGGGATGGAGACATCGGTCTTCCTTTCAATGGCTGAGGAGGCGCCGCTCGACGATAACGACCAGCCCGTAGAAGGCGAGACCGATGATCGCGAGGGTCGCGAGGGCGACGAACATGAGCGGGGTGTCGAAGAGCCCCTGGTTGGCGATGTTGATGAGCACGCCGAGGCCGGTCGAAGCGCCAGCCCACTCGGCAACCACCGCACCGATGACGGCGAGCGTCACGCCCACGCGCAGACCGCCGAAGATGACCGGGAGCGCGGAGGGGACCTCGAGCAGGCTCGTTCGTTGCTGATTCGTGGCACCCAGGCTGCGCAGCATCTCGGTCAGGAGGGGATCCACCGAGCGAATGCCGACCATGGTCGCAATGGCGATCGGGAAGAAGACGATGAGCGCGCAGATCATGACCCGCGCCAGCAGCCCGCCGCCGAACCAGATGTCGAGCAGCGGCGCCAGTGCGAGGATCGGGACCGCCTGCGCCGCGACGATGTACGGCGAGAGCACCTTCTCGATGAGCACGCTCTTGCCGAGCGCGATTCCCGTGAGCACCGCCGCGGTCGCCCCGGACACGAAGCCGAGCACGATCTCCAGCAGCGTCACCGCGCTGTGCTCCCACAGGATTCCGGACCCGATCGCGCGCCAGGCGCGCTCGCCCACCACCTCGGGGGCCGGAAGGATGTACGCCGGATATCCGCCGAGGACGGTTGCCAGCTTCCACGCAGCAAGGAAGACAACGAAGCTGAGCATCGCCGCGCCGATGCGCCTCACCCCGCGCTCCCCTGCTCAGCCCACGACCGTAATTCCAGGGCGTGGCCCTCGCTCAATGCCGTGCGGACGTCGGTTACGAGCTCGGCGGCATGCGGATCTCCTGTCAGCTCGGCCGGCCGGGGTCGAGGCAGATCCACCTCGATGACGCGCGCCACCCGCCCCGGCCGCGGCGTCATCACCGCCACGCGGTCGGCGAGCGCGACCGCCTCGTTGACGCTGTGGGTGACGAGGACCACCGTCCGCCGTCGCTCCAGCCACAGGCGCTGGAGTTCACCGTCGAACGTCTCGCGGGTGAGGGCGTCGAGCGCGCTGAACGGCTCGTCGAGGAGCAGGATCGGCGGGTCGCCGATGAGCGCTCGCGCGAGGGCGGCGCGCTGAGCCATGCCCCCGGATAGCTCACCGGGCCGAAGCGATGCGGCAGCGGCAAGGCCGACGCGGTCGAGCGCATCCGACGCACGAATCCGCCGCTCCGCGGCCGGAACACCGGCCAGCTCGAGGGGCAGCGCGACGTTACCCAACGTTGAACGCCAGGGGACGAGCCGGGGCTGCTGGAAGGCCAGTCCGGCCCGCCCGTCGCCGGGGCGCGGATCGGCTCCGTCGACACTGACCCTCCCGCTCGTCGGTGGCAGCAGGCCGGCGACCAGCCGCAGGAGCGTGCTCTTGCCGCAACCGTTCGGGCCGATGATCACAGTGAAGGAGCCCGCCTCGACTTCCAGTGAGCAGCCGCTGAGCGCGTGCATGCCCTGTCCGCGCTCACCGAAGCGAACGCCGACATCGTCGATCGTGACGTTGAGGCCGTTGCGCGAGGTCGAATGCGAGCTCATCGTGCTCCCGTGGCTGTGCGGTCATCGCGGCACGGGGCATCACCACCGTCTCCGCCGGACGTGGCGAAGTACCTGGTCGTCTTCTCCCTTCCGGACTGTGACCGTCGGCTCTGTCTACCCCGGCTCTGCACCGGGATTCAGATCGGCCCCATCAGTGTCGTCACCGATGAGGTTCGCGGGCTGGCGCAACGGGTGAGCCTACCGCCGGTGGGGACTTTCACCCCGCCCCGAAGACGATGATTGGTTTGATTGTCTCAAGAATGGCTGCAAACCGGCCAGGGGTCAACCGGAATTCGGCGCGCCGCCGAACGAACTTCGTCAGGCAGGTCTTCGCTTCAGCCACCACCATCGGGCGACCAGGACCACGACCACGCCGATGACCACCGCGTAGATGACGTACTCGAACGGCTTGATCGCCGCTTCGATCTGCGGGTAGTTCTCGCCGACGACGAAACCGGCATAGATGAGGGCCGCGTTCCATGGCAGCGAGCCCAGCGTGCTGAACAACAGGAAGCGCCCCATCGGCATGCGACTGATCCCTGCCGGATAGCTGACGAAGGTGCGAACCAGCGGCACCATGCGGCCGAGAAAGACCGCCCAGTTACCCCAACGCTCGAACCATCGGTCGGCCCGGTCGAGGTCGGATGCGCCGATTCCGACGTAGCGACCGAATCGGTCGAGGATCGGGCGCCCGCCCCATGCGCCGATGGCGTAGCCAACCAGGGCACCCACCACGCTCCCGACGGTCGCAAAGGCGACCGCCAACGGGATATTCCATGGCAGATTCGTGAGTGGTTCGGTCACAGAAGGGTCTGCCACCGATTGGCTGACTTTCCACCCGGCCATTGGCAGGATCACCTCGGAGGGGATCGGCGCCACGATCGTCTCGAGCGCGACCGCCACCGCCACGCCCACGTAGCCGACCGCGTCATACATCTGGAGGACGAACGGGATGACCTCGCGGTCGATGAAGTCGAGCAGGGCTCAGCCCTCGGTCGGCGTGCGGCGTGGCACGGCGATGCGGCGCCCGCGGGGATGAGCGGCCGCTTCGGCGAGCGCGCGCGCGCGGGCCCGCTCATCGACGCCGAGCACGTGGACCGCCACCAGGATGGCGAGCAGCGCGCCGCCGGCCATCCAACCGCCGAGCACGTCCATCGGGTAGTGCGCCTGAAGATAGATCCGAGTGGCGCTGATAGCCCCGACGAAGATGGCCGCGACGAGATAGGCGACCTGGCCCTGCCGGTGATCGTGCGCGAGCCGCGCCACGCAGAAGGCAGCGATCCCGTACAGGACGGTGGCGCGCAGCGCGTGCCCGGCCGGGAAATCCGCGATGTCGTCGAGCCCGATGTCGTTGACGTTGAAGATCGCGCTCACCAGCGCACCGAGGCTGATCGCCTCCGAGGAGGTGAAGTACTTGAGCGCCCACTCCATGGGGAAGCAGAGCGTCCCCAGCGCGAGCAGCAGCGCAAGATCCCGACGCCCATTCGCGAGCGCGAGGAGGCCGAGGGCGGCAAACGCGAGCGCCACGAACCACCCACTGCCGAGGCCACTGATGCCGATGATCAGGAGCTCGACCAAGGTCAGGTTGGTCTCAACCCAACCGTGAATGGCCGGCACGAAGGTCGACATCATCCACTCTTCGGGTGCCGTGTAGACCGTCGTGCGCTTGAGCATCACGAGCCAGAAGAGAGCCGGGAGCGCGATCACCGCCAGGAGAAACGCCGCCGCCGGGCTGGGCACCGCGCCGCCGAGGTGGTGTGCTGCCTCATCGCTCACCACGAGGCGGCGCATGGGGTCCGGCAGCCGTCTCACGGTGCGTAGTATAGGGACCGATGCCGCCGCTTTCGCTCTCGGGCCGAGACCTCACCATCGACAACGTGATCGAGGTGGCGCGCGGTCGCCGCGCGGTGGCGCTCGATCACGAGGCCGCGCAACGCATGGGTAAATCGCGCGCCGTCATCGAACGCCTCGTGGCCGATGGTGCGACCGTCTACGGCGTCACCACCGGTTTCGGCGACCTGGCTGACGTCCGCATCGAGCCCTCTCAAACCGCCGAGCTTCAGCGGAATCTGGTCCGCTCCCACGCCGCTGGCGTTGGGGATCCGCTCCCCGACGAGGTGGTTCGCGCGATGCTCGTGCTGCGCGCAAACACGCTCGCCGTCGGGCTATCCGGCGTGCGGGTGGAGGTGGCAGAGCTCTTGATCGGCATGCTCAACGCGGCCGTCCATCCGATCGTCCCGTCGCGCGGCAGCCTGGGAGCGTCGGGCGACCTTGCGCCACTGGCGCACCTCGCACTGGTCCTCATCGGCGAGGGAGAGGCGACGATCGACGGGGTGGGACCGGGCCCGGGCGCCGATGCGCTGGGCCGTGCGAACCTGGCGCCGCTCACGCTTGGCGCCAAGGAGGGGCTGGCGCTGCTGAACGGGACCCAGCTGATGGCCGGCATCGGCGCATTGGCTCACCACGACGCGTTGCGGCTTGCATTCACCGCCGACGTGGTGGGCGCCATGAGCCTGGAGGCGATGCTGGGGACCGGAGCCGCCTTCGCGGAACAATTGGTGGCCGCCCGGCCGCACCCCGGACAGGTCGCGTCGGCACGGCACCTGCGCGCCTTGCTGGATGAGAGCGAGATCTGGGCGTCTCACCGCCACGACACCGAGCATCGCGTTCAGGACGCATACAGCCTTCGCTGCATGCCGCAGGTGCACGGCGCCGCGCGCGACGCGCTCGGCGAGCTGGAGCGCGTATTGCGCGTCGAAATCAACGCGGTTACCGACAATCCGCTCGTCTTCCCGACCGGCGAGGTCATCTCTGGCGGCAACTTCCACGGTGAGCCGCTGGCCCTGGCGCTCGACTATGCCACGCTGGCCGTCGCCGAGCTGGCATCAATCTCCGAGCGACGCACCGCGCGGCTGGTGGACGCCCATCTTTCCGGGCTGCCGGCCTTCCTGGCCGAGCGGCCGGGCGTCGAGAGCGGCCTGATGATCGCGCACTACACGGCGGCAGCACTGGTCAATGAGCTCCAGACGTTGGCGCATCCGTCATCGGTGGACACGATCCCCACGAGCGCCAACCAGGAGGATCACGTCAGCATGGGAGCCACATCGGCGCTGCATCTCCGTGAGGCGATCGATCGAGCCGAGCACGTGCTCGCAATCGAGGCGCTGTGCGCCGCCCAGGGACTCGACTTCCGCGCGCCCATGAGGCCGGGCAACGGCGTCGCGCGCGCGCACGCCATCGTCCGCTCCCGCGTGCCGCACCTCGATGCGGACAGATCACCGGCGCCCGACATCGGCGCCGTGCGCGATCTGGTTCACGCTGGCGAGCTGCTGGCCAATGGGGCAACGCAGGGCGCGCATGGATGAGCTGACCTTCGAGCTGATCGACGAACGCAGCTTCGACGATATTCCGGCGCCCGCGCAGCCAGGCGCGCGTTGCCAGACGTGCGACTACTGGGAGCGGCTTGACGGAGGGCGGGATGGTCCGCAGCCCGATGCGCGCAACGCCGACGCGCTGGCTGGCGGCAAGCGCCAACGGCTACTTGCCGGGCGCGGGGTGTCCGGTGCCTACGCCATGCTCGCGTACCGGACCGATGCCGTGCAGCGCCTCGCCATCGGCTATGCGCAATTCGGTCCGCTGAGTGCCTACCCCCGGGCGCAGTCGATCCGCGACCGCTACCCGCAGCTGCCCGAGTCGCCGGCCCCGTGGGTCGTCACTTGCCTCCAGGTCAGCCCCGAGGGTGATGATCGCGCCCGCGTCGGCGCCGGGCTGCTCGAAGCCGTGTGCGCCGACCTCGACCGGCGGGGCATCATCGCGGTCGAGGCCTACCCCGAAGCCGCCAACGATGAATGGCTCCCGTCGCCCGGCCCGTCCTCTGCCTACGAGGCGGCCGGCTTTGAGCACGCCGCCGGCGACGATCGTTTCCCGGTCTACCGCCGAGAGCTGACCGGCGAGACCGATCCTGGGGCGTGGTCCGGCCTGTTGCGCGCCAGCAAGCCATCCGACGATGATGACGACGGCTGGCCGTTGCCGATGCCGCCCAAGCGCGACCCGGATGACCTCTTTCGGCTTCCTGCACAGAAGCCGAAGCGACCGAACCCCTTCGGCGTGGGCTGACCGATGCCCGAGCCGATTCAGGCCGGGCTGTGGGGTGCGCTTGCCGGATCTGCGCTGGTGCTGGGAGCCGTTGCCGCGATCACGCTTCGGATACCACGCGGGGTGGTTGCGCTCGGCATGGCATTCGGTGCCGGGGCGCTTGTCAGCGCGCTGGCCTTCGACCTCGCCGATGAAGCATTTCGAGCCAGCGGCACGGTCGTGTTCGCGGTCGGCATCGCGGCTGGCGCGCTCATCTACTTCGGCGGGGATCGACTGATCGACCGATGGAGCCGAAACGGCAGTACGCACCAAGCAAAGACGGCTGGACCGGCTATCGTCCTCGGCGCGCTCCTCGACGGCATCCCGGAGTCCCTCGTGCTCGGCGCAACGCTCCTCGGCGGCGCCGGAGTCAGCCCGTCGTTCTTCGCCGCGGTCCTGATCTCGAATCTGCCGGAGGGCCTCGCCGGCACCCGCGACCTGCTCGACGAGGGTCATGGTCGCGGGATGATCGTCGCCGTGTGGCTGGCGGTGGCGATCGCCTCCGCGCTCGCGGCGGCCATCGGCAATGCAGTCTTCGCGGACATGAGCTCGGCGCCGCTCGCCCTGGCTCAGAGCTTCGCCGCCGGGGCCATCCTCACCATGCTGGCCGACACGATGTTTCCCGAGGCCTTCGTGAATGGCGGGGATCGTGTCGGGCTGGCCACGGCCCTTGGCTTCGCGACCGCCTTCCTGCTTTCCCGCCCGTGAATCACTCCGCTCAGCCGTATCATCGCCCGATGAGGAGCACCATCGCCCAGGTCGGCGCACGCCCTGTCCGTGCCCCGCGCGGCACCGAACTGTCTTGCAAGGGATGGCAGCAGGAGGCGGCGCTGCGGATGCTCATGAACAACCTGGATCCCGAGGTCGCCGAAGACCCGGATCACCTGATCGTGTACGGCGGCACCGGCCGTGCGGCCCGGTCGTGGGAGGCGTTTGACGCCATCGTCGCCGAACTGCGAAGCCTCGAGAATGACGAGACGCTCCTGGTGGCAAGCGGCAAGCCGGTGGGTGTCTTCCGAACAACGACCGATGCGCCACGCGTCCTGATCGCCAACGCCAACCTGGTGCCGCACTGGGCGAGCTGGGAGAAGTTCCGCGAGCTCGAGAGAGCCGGACTCACCATGTACGGCCAGATGACCGCCGGCTCGTGGATCTACATCGCCACCCAGGGAATCATCCAGGGCACGTACGAGACGTTCGGCGAGGTGGCGCGGCAACACTTCGGCGGCTCACTGCGCGGGACCGTCACGCTGACCGCGGGGCTGGGCGGCATGGGGGGAGCGCAGCCGCTGGCGGTGACGATGAACGATGGCGCGTGCCTGGTCATCGAAGTTGACGAGGCACGGGCTCGACGACGCCTGGAAGCCGGCTACGTGAATGAGCTGACTTACGACATCGACGAGGCAATCACCCTTGCGGACCGCTGGCGCGCCGACGGGCAGGCACGCAGCGTTGCCCTGATCGGCAACGCCTCAGACGTCGAGCCGGAACTCGTTCGTCGAAGCTGGCGGCCGGACGTGGTCACGGATCAGACCTCCGCCCACGATCCGCTGGAGGGTTACGTGCCGGGGGGCATCGGCCTGGAGGAGGCGCTGGCGCTCCGCGCATCGGACGCCGATGAATACGCCCGACGCTCCATGACTTCCATGGCCGATCACGTGCGAGCGATGCTCGCCTTCCAGGCTGCCGGCGCCGTGACCTTCGACTATGGCAACAACATCCGGGCGCACGCCAAGAACGCCGGCGTCGAGAACGCGTTCGACTTCCCCGGCTTCGTGCCCGCGTTCATTCGTCCTCTCTTCTGTGAGGGCCGCGGCCCGTTCCGGGTGGCTGCCCTGTCGGGTGACGTGGCGGACATCGCCGTGATCGACCGCGCGTTGGCCGATCTTTTCCCCGACGACGAAGGACTGCAGCGCTGGCTCCGGCTGGCCGCCGAGAAGGTTCCGGTCCAGGGGTTGCCCGCACGCATCTGCTGGCTCGGCTACGGCGAGCGAGCCCGCGCCGGTGCCACCATCAACGCGCTGGTGGCGTCCGGCGAGATCAGCGCGCCGATCGTCATCGGTCGAGACCACCTCGACGCTGGCTCGGTCGCCTCGCCGTACCGAGAAACCGAGGCCATGCGCGACGGCAGCGATGCGATCGCGGATTGGCCGATCCTCAACGCGCTCGTCAACACCGCGGCGGGCGCCACCTGGGTCAGCTTTCACCACGGGGGCGGCGTCGGCATCGGCTACTCACTACATGCCGGCATGGTCATCGTTGCCGATGGCACGCCCGAGGCGGCCGCCCGCCTGGAGCGCGTCCTCACCGCAGACCCGGGCATGGGCGTGATCCGTCACGCCGATGCCGGTTACGAGCGCGCCATCGAAGTCGCGCGCGAGCGCGGCGTCCGCATACCGATGCGGGAATGACTGACCTGTTGCTCGAGATCGAGTCGGTGACTGACATGGATCTCGAACGTGCCGCCCTTGTCGGCCGCGCAGATGACGCCGAGCCCGAGCTCCGTCCGGAGCGCGTCGGCGGCGTTACCGAATACGGACGCTGGGGCACTGGATGACGCGGCAGGTGTCATCGCCACTGCCCGGCGCGCCGCAACCGTGGGCACCATCGGAGATGCCGACCTTCCGCTCGCGACCGCCGTATGTCATGAGCGAAATGATCGCCGCCGAGCCAGCGCTCGCGGAACGCCTCATGCGGCGGTTGGCCACGGACGACGCGCTCGAGGCGCTGGTCACGCAGGTCCGCGAAAGCGCGGACGCTGTTCGACCCATCGTCACCACGGGCTGCGGCACGTCGGAGCACGCAGCCATGGGGATCGCGGCATTGCTCAACGAGGCACTCGGCCTTCCCGCCGGACGCGAAGTTCGGTGCGTCCAGGCACTCGAGACGCTCCATCGCCCGCTGCGGAACGGACTGCTCATCGCGGTCTCGCACGAGGGCGGGACCCACGCGACCAACGATGCAATCCGCACGGCGCGTGACGCCGGTGCGCAAACGGCGCTCATCACGGTCGGCGGCGGCTCACCCGGTGCGGGGCTTGCCGAGCTGGTCATCCTGACCGACGAGCAGGACCAAAGCTGGTGCCACACCGTCGGATACCTGTCGCCGATCCTGGTCGGCATCGCACTCGTGGCGCGCCTGACGAAGAGCCGTCCGGATGCCGCGGCGATTCATGCGCTGCTGAACGTCTCCACCGATCCCCGCGCCGCCGCGGATGTGGCGGCCGGTCTGGCCGGTGTCGATTCGCTGATGATCATCGGTTCGGGAGCGGACTACGTCACTGCCCGGGAACTGGCGCTCAAGGTGGCGGAAGGAGCGCGACTCACGGCGCACGCGCACGAGCTTGAAACGATCCTGCACGGCCACCTCGCAGCAGCGACGCGCTGGACGGGCCTGCTCGCGGTACTCACCGGCGGACCGCCGCCTGTCTTGGACCGCGCACGCAAGGTCCTTGCGGCAGCTGAGGCGCTCGGCATGCCTACCGCAGCCATCGTGGCCGAAACGTTCGACCGCGAGCTTGATGCCAATGCAACGCCGGCGGGCCGGATCGTCCTGCCGCAGATCGGTCGCGTACCCGGCCTGGCGGGACCGCTGCTCGCCGCGGCCGTTGCACTCCAGTTGCTGACGGAGCGCCTCGCACGAGCGCGAGGCGTCAATCCGGACACCCTGGGTCGCGAAGACGCCGCGCAGGCCATGGCCCACTCTTGATCAGCCATCACCCCCGCGCAGGAGGTCGAACAACCGCACGTAGAAGCGCAGGTTGTGGAGCGTGGCAAGCCGCTCGGCCGATAGGTCGCCGACCTTGAACAGATGATGCAGATAGGCCGTCGAGTGCCGTGCGCACAGCGGACAGTCACATCCCTCCTCGACCGGCCCGTGGTCAACCCGGTACTCAGGGTCATGGATGCGCACGGCGCGGTAGAAGTGATCCCCGGGCGACGGTCGTCGATCCGCCCAGCCGGCCCGATACGCGTATAGCCGACCATGCCGCGCGTCCCGGGTCGGCAGCGCGCAGTCGAAGATCGAGTACCCGAGCGAGAATGCGCTCACCACGTGATCCGGTCGACCGATCCCAAGGGCGTGCTTGGGCGCGAAGTTCGGCAGGGACTCGGCGACCCAGCGCAGCGGATCCGCCAAGAGCGTGCCATCCGAAGCCAACGGCCATCCGCCGAAGCCATAGCCGTCGAAGCCGATGGCCGCCAGCTCGGTGGCGCATTGGCGTCGAAGCGCCTCCACCCCACCGCCCTGCACGACAGCGAAGATGCGCGGGGGATCGGCCTGCCGACGTTCCGCCACCTGCCGGTCGAACTCCTCGCGACACCGTTTCGCCCAGCGCAGCGTTCGCTCGACCGACCGTTCCTGCTCGGCCTGGGGTGCATCGGCGTCGGTACAGTCGTCAAGACAGACCGTAATGTCGCTGCCCAGCTGGAACTGGAGGCCGATGATCCGCTCCGGCGTCAGGTTCCACTTCTCGCCGGTGGCGGGCTCCCGAAAGATCACCTCGTTGTCCCGGATCACGCCGCGGTTCGGATCCTGGCGAATGAGGCTCCACACCTGGAACCCGCCCGAGTCGGACAGGATCGGGCCGGACCAGTCCATGAACCGATGGATCCCGCCGGCCGCCTGGACCACCCGCGCGCCCGGACGGCGCAGGAGATGGAACGCGTTGACCACCACGCCTTCGATGCCGATGTGGCGCAGGTCTTCCGAGCTGACGCCGCGAACGCCGGCGCGTGTCGCATCAGGAAGGAAGGTCGGTACCGGCAGCGTGGCACGACGCGTGACGAGCGGCTCAGCCATCGAGCGTGTCCAGGGTCAGCACGAAGACGAGCTCATTCGGGACCGATGCCTCCGCCACCGCGCTCACCCGCCCAGCGTCGTTCGTCAGTCGTTCGAGACGATCACGGTACGTTCGATCCATCCCCTTTCCGCGGCCGCCCAGCGACCGGGTCGGAAAGCTGACCACGGCGTACCGGACACGGAGGGTGCGCAGCAGATTCGTCGCCGCCGCAGGATCCTGGCGGTCGAGGGTGGTCACGATCTTCAGCAGGAGGGCGACATCCGCCTCGGCGACCGGAGGGCTCTCCACCAGATCCCGCACCTCGACGTCGTGCGGCTGGTCGACCAGCGCGAGGAATGATGAGACCGCTGCCAGCGGCCGGCGATCGACGTCGGAGGCGAGGTACGTCGCGTCACGCGGCACTCCCATCCATGGCAGGGACAGCGGGTTCAGGCCACACCCCACGTCGAGAATGCGCCCCGGAACGCCGGTGACCGCCCAGATGCCGGCGTAGAAGGCTTCGAGGTGATCCGCGCGCTCGCGGGAGGAGGCGTGCGTGCGCAGCGCCTCGGCACACGCGGCACGAAAGTCGGGTGCGGTGAGGTCACCAGACCACGCCGCCGCGAGCGCATTCGGGCGCGCGGCTCCGCGGAAGGCACCGACCGCCTGGTGGAGGCGCCGCTTCACCCGCTTGACCGCGTCGGCCGCGTTGCGGGCGCGCGGCAGCTCGTCATCGACGAGGCGCTCGAGGAGTGCGCGGTCCACGCCGCGGTAGCGCGGCGACCGAAGCACCCGCTCCACGATCTCCGCGCTCATCGGTCACGAAGCCGCAGCACGAGCGCGTACGCATCTCGCTTCGAGAGGCCGTGTCGCTGGATCAGCAGCTGCTGGACGGCGCGAGCCGGGGCGTCGGCTCTGAGGAGGAGGGTGGCATCGGCCTCCGCGTCCTCGGTCACGCCCGGGCGCTGGACTGCCCCGCCGATGAGGAGCGTGCACTCCCCCCGCACCTCGCCCTCCGCCTCCAGCTCGGCGATCAGCTCCGACAGTTGTCCTCGCTGATAACGCTCGTGCGGCTTGGTGATGCTCCGCGCGAGGCAAGCCGGACGGTCGCCCAGGATGTCAAGTGCGTCGCGCAGCGCCTTCGTCAGGCGCCGGGGGGCTTCGAAGGCGACCAGCGTCGCCGCATCCGTTGCGACTGCCTCGAATGCGGACCGTCGCGTTGAAGCCGTCCGAGGCAGGAAGCTGATGAACCGAAACGGATGAGGCGGCAGTCCCGATACAGCCAAGGCTGTGGTGACAGCGGAGGCGCCGGGCAGGCTGGTAACGGGCACGCTCGCGTCGATGGCCGCGCGGACCAGCCGATAGCCCGGATCGCTGATCAGCGGCGTGCCGGCGTCACTGACGAGCGCCACGTCGTCCCCGGCCTCGAGCCGCCCGATGAGCTCTCGCGTGCGCGCGTCCTCGTTGTGATCGTGGTAGCTCACTGCCCGGGTCTCGATCCCATGGTGGCGGGCCAGGGTCGCGAAATGACGCGTGTCCTCGGCAGCCACCACCGCCACGGCGCCCAACCTGTCTCTCGCGCGCAGTGTCAGATCGTCCGGGTTACCGATGGGCACCGCGATGATGAAGAGCTTCCCCCTCATGTCCGATCCCACACGTACGCCGCTCCGGATGGTGCTGCGCCACAGAGCCGATCGTCGCGACGGACGATCGTCGAAACGAAGATGCTGATTGGCTCCGACACACCGCCGAGCGTAGCATTCACGGCACGGACATCCTCGCTCGCCGATGTGCGCGGAGTGCACGTAACTACCAAGCTGGGCCCGCAATCGGCGGCTGCGGGGTCGAACGTTGCCACACGCGCACAAACCGACCCGAATGGGACGAGACCCTGGACGGAATAGCGTCATCTTCGTAGAAACATGCGCTGGGCACACATGCGACGTGCAGTCGAACGGGGGCTGCACGCGCTGCGAGCCGACAGCTCCGGTCACTCGCTAGGATCTGGGCATGCCCGGAATGATCGAGTGCGTTCCCAACTTCAGCGAAGGCCGACGCGCGGAAGTGGTCGAGGAGATCGTGCGCGCGGTCGGTCAGATCGACGGCGTGACCGTGCTGGATCACACGCGCGATGAGACGCACAACCGCAGCGTGATCACCTTTGCGGGCAGTGCGGAACCGGTCGTGCGGGCCGCGACCGCCGCGGTGGGTCGGGCGCTCGAGCTCATCGACATGGAGCAGCACACCGGAGCGCATCCCCGCATCGGCGCGGTGGACGTCATACCCTTCGTGCCGTTGGGGACAACGCGCATCGAGGAGTGCGTGGATCTGGCACGAAGATTCGGCGAGCAGATCGCCTCGCGCTTCGAGGTCCCGGTCTACCTCTACGGCGACGCTGCCCTGCGTCCTGACCGACGCCGCCTGGCCGATGTACGGCGCGGCCAGTACGAGGCGATCCGCGACGAGATCGGCACCAATCCTGTGCGCGACCCCGATTACGGGCCAGCGCGAATGCACACTCGCGGCGGCGCCATCGCGGTCGGGGCGCGCAAGCCATTGATCGCGTTCAACATCAATCTTCAGACCGCTGAGCTCGCGACCGCCATCAAGATCGCCAATTACATTCGCGAGAGTTCGGGCGGCATGCCCGCCGTACAGGCGATGGGCGTCCTGCTCGAGAACCCCGGCATGCGGCCGATGGCGCAGGTCAGCACGAACCTCGTTGACTGGCAGCGCACCGGCATCGCGACCGTTGTTCGAGAGGTCCGACGGCTCGCTCGCGAGGCCGGGACCGACATCGACCACTGCGAGCTGATCGGCCTGGCACCAACTGGGGCGCTGCTCGAGGTCACCGCTGATGCGCTGGGGTTGACGGACTTCAGCATCGAGCAGGCACTGGAACTGCGGCTCGCGCGCGACCGGTAACCAGGGTGCGGTGCCGGATCGCACCAGCCGCCGGGATCTGGCAGACGGCTTGCAATATCGGCGCGATCATGCCCTCCCACGCGCACACAGCCACCGCCAGCCGTCCAAACCGAATCCTGATCGCCTTGGCGTCGGCCTGGATGATCCTTTCCCTCGCCATCGGCGGCGCTGTCAATGCCGATTCGAGTGCCCAGCCACGTACTGCACCCGCGATCTCCGCCGACTCGTCCCAGGACTGAAGCCGTATCCTCGGGGCAGATAGCCCCCATCGCGTCCAGTAGGTTGCGTACGCCTGGGCAACCGCACCCTGAGCCTGCGCCGGTTCCGCGGGTCTAGGCGCTAGACTCGATACCCCATGAGTCTTCGAGCCGATCTCAGCCGGGCCATTACCGATGCCCGTGACCGCGCGATCAGCACCGGAGACCTCGCCGTCCCGGAAGGCGTTGCCCTCCCCGCCATCGGTCTGGAGCGTCCTGCCAAGGCAGAGCACGGGGATTGGGCGAGCAACGCGGCCATGCAGTTGGCACCCGTAGCGCGCTCGGCACCGATGCGAATCGCCGAGACGCTTGTGGCGCACCTCGATCGACCCGCGTCGATCGCCGAAGCCTCGATCGCGGCTCCGGGCTTCCTGAACCTGCGACTCGATCCCGCCTGGGTGGCGGCACAGGTCGCCACGATCCGCCAGTCGGGGATGGCCTACGGTCGCAACACGGTGACCGAGGCGCGACGCATCAACGTTGAGTTCGTGAGTGCCAACCCGACCGGACCACTGCACGTCGGCAATGCGCGCGGCGCGTTCGTCGGCGACGTGCTGTCCCGTGTCCTCGCGGCGGTCGGGCACCAGGTGGGACGCGAGTACTACTTCAACGACTTCGGGGCGCAGGTCATCAACCTTGGTCTGTCAGTCCTGGCGCGACGCCGCGGAACTGACCTGCCGGAAGACGGCTATCGCGGCGCGTATGTTGAGGAGCTCGCGACGGCGCTCCCGGCAGACCTTGTCGGCCAAGCAGAACAGCGCCCCGACGACGCCGGACGCGTCATCGGTGTCTGGGCAACCGAGCGTGTGCGCGCCGGGATCGAGACCAGCCTTGCCCGCCTGGGCGTCAACTTCGACGTGTGGAAAGAGGAAAGTTCGCTTCACGACGAGGGATGGGTCGAGCGCGCGGTCGCGAAGCTCCGCGAGAGCGGCCACGTCCATGAGGCCGACGGCGCCACCTGGTTCCGCTCCACCGCATTCGGGGATGACAAAGACCGGGTGATCTTTCGGTCCAATGGTCTGCCGACCTACTTTGCCTCCGATATCGGGTATGTCACCGAAAAGCTGAACCGTGGCTTCGACGAGCTCGTCTACATCTGGGGCGCCGATCACCACGGCACCGTCGCCCGCGTCCGCAATGCGGCGGAGGCAATGGGCTTCGCCCGCGAGGCGATTCGGATGCTGCTGATCGCCTGGGTCCGCTTCGTCCGAGACGGCGTCGAGATCCCGATGAGCAAGCGATCCGGCGAATTCATCACGCTCGACGACGTGCTGAACGAGGTCGGCGTGGACGCGGCGCGCTGGTACTTCAGCTCCCGTGCCTACACCACCGGGATCGACTTCGACCTCGAGCTCGCCAAGAAGCAGAGTAACGAGAATCCCGTCTACTACGTGCAGTACGCCCACGCGCGCGCATCATCGATCCTTCGCCATGGCGCCGATGCCGGCGTGCAACCCGATGCCTCCCGCGCGGCCGGTCTCCTGCGCCACCCGGCCGAGCAGGCACTGCTCCGTCACCTGCTTGAATTCCCGGACGTGCTGTCGATCGCTGCCGAGCGGCGAGAAACTCACGAGGTCCCGCGCTACTGCTACGAGCTTGCAAGCGCGTTCTCCGCGTTCTACCGCGATTGCAAAGTCCTCACCGAGGATGCGGACCTCTCATCGGCGCGCCTGGCCCTCGTCGATGCGACGCGCTCGGTGCTGGCCAACGGCCTCGACCTGCTGGGAATCTCCGCCCCCGACTCCATGTAGCGCATTCGCTTCTGCGCCGATACATGGAGCACTGGGGCGCCTCACGGGCCTGTCACGTGGCCGTACGCCCCATACATCGGGCGCAACCGCGCGCGAGGGAACGCTCATGCGCGCCGCTACCCGATCGATCGGCGACCGCGATGGGCGACGCCGACCGGTTCGCCCTTCAGTCGGCTGCCTCGACCGTCTGAATTAGCAGGTCCTCGGACGAGGCATGGCCAACCAGGATCTCGCCGCTCGGCAGCTCGGTCACCGACGCCGGGAAGTCCAGCGAGTCCACGACGGATTCGTAGGCGGCTAGGAACTCGGCGGCATCATCGGCCGAGTCCCACGCCAGTAGCCATGCGACGGCGAACGCATCATCGGGGCCGGTGGCGATGACAGCACGGTCGCCGCCCCAACCCACAGACGCCTCATCTGCATCCGCGGCGACTACACCGAAGTATTCGAGCATGATGTTGATGCTGGCCTGCCCGATCGGCGTGGCGTCGACCTCCTCCCAGCCATCGCCCAGCGCAGCCGCCAGGTCCGGCACCGCGATGTCAACGGGCGCCTCCCGGGACTCCCACTTGTCCAGATCAATGATCTGCTCGGTCGAACCCGGTGGGTCGTCGTAGGCGGCGTCGATCTGGGTGAAGTCGGGATTGGTCGGATCGCCACCGGCCAACGCCGTCGTCCAGTTCAGGCCTGCCTCGTATGGGAACGCCAGCTGAGCCACCATCCACGAGGGAATGCCGGTCGTGTCCGGCAGCTCGGCGCCCGAGAAATACTCGAGGATCTCGTCCTGCCCCAGGTGTTGGAGCATCCAGGACAGCATGGTCACCGTCGCGTCCCCCTCGATCAGCGCCGTCCGAGCAAGGCTCCGGTCGTCCTCGCCGACCGCATCGGTCTCAAGCGAGTCGAGGCCGAACGCCGCGTCCTGGAGCGCGTGCGTGTATTCATGGGCATACGTGATCCGCGCCTCCACGTCGACGCCAGCGTCGGAGACGACGACCATCCGCTTCTCGGTGTCATCGTAGAAGCCCAGGACCTGGTCGCCGAGCAGGTCCAGCTGGAGCTCGGCAATATCCTGGTCCGGCTCCAGCAGACCAAGCGCCCGAAGCGAGATGTTGTCCCGCTCGCGCTCTTCCGGCGGGTACTGCTCGTCGAACAGCTGCTGGAGTTCCTCGGCAAGCTCCGCGCGGCTGATGATCTCCGCCTGGCCGATGTCGGCCGCCTCAAGTCCGCGAATCGCAACTACCTGCTCCTCGATCTCGACCAGGATCTCCTGGGCATCCGACTCACTCGGCACCGTCGGCTGCACGCTCGGGCTGGGGGCGGCGGTGCCGGACGGTCCGGCACTCGCGCTGACCGCGGCTGACGGGCTTTCTTCCGATGTCGAACTCGCAACCGGGCTTTGGCCGATGGGGCTGTAGGGCGCCTTCAGCCCGAGGACGGCGACCCCAGCCATGACGAGAAGGGCAACGAGAACGGCGATGAGTCGGTGGGCAGCGGACATCGGCGCCATTCTACGCAGCGGATCGGTCCGACTCGGCGAACGTTCAGGTTTCTTAAGGTGCGGCAAGCCGGCCGTTTAGATCGGCTTCCTACTGTTCGATCAGCGAGATGGAGATCCCCCAAAGGATTTCTGCCTCCACCCTCCCTCCTTCGAGCCCCGGTGTCATTGGGCGGGCACCGGGGCTCGTGCTATGCCGTCAACGGTTACCATCCGACAGATGGAGATCACCTGGTACGGACGTGCCTGCTTCCGACTCAGGGGCAGGGACGCCACCGTCATCACCGACCCCTGCCCGCCCTCGACGGGCTTCGTGGCCGGCAAGCACGACGTCGACCTGTTGACGATCAGCCATGCCCATCCCGACCATAGCTACACACGATCGATCACTGCGGCACTGACGCTGACGCGTCCGGGCGAGTACGAGTACAGCGATCTTCTCGTGACCGGGATCCGCACTTTCCATGACGGCGAGGCCGGCAGCGCGCGTGGCGAGAACATGGTCTTTGCCGTCGAGATCGACGGTGTGCACGTCTGTCATCTCGGAGACCTGGGCCACCTGTTGACCGATGAGCAGCTCACCGAGCTCGGCCCGGTCGACGTCCTCCTGGTGCCGATTGGCGGCGAGACGACACTGACGCCGGCGGAGGCTGCCGAGGTCGTCGCCCAGATCGGTCCGAAAATTGTGATCCCCATGCACTACGCCGTGGAGGGCGCCTCCAGGGATCTGATCGGTCCAGAAAAGTTCCTCAGCGAGATGGCCACTGAGCCGATCCGCCAGCCGAAGGCGCAGGTCACCATCAGCTCTCTTCCCGAAGAGACGCAGGTCGTCCTTCTCGAGCCCCGCGGCCGCACCTCCTAGCTCTGCGGAAGTCGCCCGACCGGTGCTCCGCTGCACCGGGTCCTGCCCGCACCTAACACCACCGTTTGGCACGCAGCTACACCGCCGTACCAAATGGGTACTTGCGTACCAGTACTTTGGTACATACCGTGCATTAGGGATTGACTTCTCGCGGGACAGCCAGTTGCGTCTGGAGTCACGCCCCAATCGATTCCGCCCAACGGCGGCTCATCTCATCCCTGGAAAGGGGGCCTCATGCACACTCAGGCGCGGTCCTTCCGGAAGTCGCCAGTCGTAATCGGGCTGGCGCTTCTTGCGACCATCACACTCATGCTTTCCCTTGCGAGCATGGTGCGACCAAGTCTCGCGTTCGCGGACGATGGCGTGCCGGGCGGCGCAGGCCAGGCGGACTGTCCCGCAGGCACTGTCTTCATTCACAACTTCGACCAGTCGGACCTTGTCGAGGGCCTCGAGCTGACGACCGACGTGTTCATCACCGCGGTCACCGAAGATGACAACAACCAGGTCGAAAGCGTGACCGTGTCGAACGAGTCCGACGCTTCCGTCACCATTGCCGTGAAGGGTGGAGACGACCAGGGCGGCAACTTCGTGACGATCGCGGCGGGCGGCGAGGCCACCATTTCGGTCGACGACAACCCGACCATCAGCAACCTGTCGGTCTGCGCTCGCCCCGAGGCTTCCGCGACCCCGACCCCGACGCCGGAAGGGACACCCGGTGGCGAGACTCCGAGCCCGACGCCAGAGGTCACTCTGACGCCGGAGGTCACTCCGACCCCGACGCCCGAAGGAAGCGTTGATGCTGGCACTCCGACTCCCGAGGCGACGCCCGCGGGCGGAGTGTCGGGCGGAGTGTTAGGAGGCAACCCGACGCCTGCCGGGGGCCAGCTCCCCAACACGGCCGCTGATGGCCTTGGGACGAGTTCCGCTCCCGCAGCGCTGTTTGCTCTGCTGGCGCTCCTCTCGCTCGGCGCGCTCCTCTCAGTGAGGCTGACGAAGGCGCCGACGCGCCGCTAGGACCTGGATCTGTAGCGAGGACCTCCGGGAAACCGGAGGCCTCGCGCCGTTACAGGGTGCTTCTCACGACCTGACCACGCGAAATTTCTCGTAACGAGATGTCCAGTCGATAGCCGAGGCAATGTCGTGTCCAGCCACGCGGCCTGTTGCTCTTCCGCAACAGTACTGGCCCGGATTTTTGCCCCTGACCTCACAAATCCCCCTCGGACCGCTCATGTGATGGTCATGGGCCCGGAATACGTACTAGTCGCGGCAGGACGTTTAGGCTATCCTGCGCATCCTGTTTGACTCAGATCAGCTCCGCTCGCAAGACACGGGACTGATACACCAATCATTTCTCCGAAAGGGGGACCCATTGAGCGTTACCGGTAGAGGGCAAACAACTGCCCGCATCAGTTTCCTCGTACTCATCTCACTATTGGCCATCCTGCTCTCGACGATGGCGCTCGTGCGACCATTGGTAGCCCCGGTGGCGGCCGCGGACCAGTGTCCCGATGGTGGGACGAAGGTCGAATCCAGTGGCCCGATCACCGAAGAGACCATCACCGTGGACGGCGTTGCGGTGACTGTCACCATTGATGGTGACACCGTGACGTTCACCGACGAGAACGGCGACCCGATTGCGGTCGAATTCTGCTTCAAGTCCAGCACCAACGTGACCGATGACCAGAGCGGCTCTGACGGATCGACTGACGATGGGAAGGACATCAGCAACGTAGTCGTATTCGCTCTCGTTGTTACGCCGACCCCGACGCCGACGCCCGAAGAGGAAGAGGATGACGCTGCGCTGAACATCCACAAGGAGGATGAGGACGGAAACCGCCTCGAGGGCGCCGTCTTCACCATCGAGGGCATTGGCACGTTCACCACGAACGCCGATGGCGTCATCTGCATCACCGGTCTCGAGGACGACTCTGAGTTTCTGGTGACCGAGATCCAGGCCCCGGAAGGCTACGAGATTGCCGACGAGGCCTCGCAGCTGGTCGAGGTCGACAACGACGGCGACTGCGACAGCCCGGACGCGGTGTTCGTGAACACCCTGGCCGAAGAGGAGACTCCGACCCCGACGCCGACGCCGACGCCGGAAGGAACCCCTGGTGGGGAGACTCCGACCCCAACTCCGACGCCGACGCCGGA
>JBBSML010000017.1:0-55879 GCA_038233215.1 Candidatus Limnocylindria bacterium | reverse complement strand
GATCCTGGCCGCCACCGAGACCGCCCTGATCCTGGCCGCCACCGAGACCGCCCTGATCCTGGCCGCCACCGAGACCGCCCTGATCCTGGCCGCCACCGAGACCGCCCTGATCCTGGCCCGAGGACTCACCCTCCCCGGGCATGCTGCTGTCTGAACGTTCGTGGTCCATCCGAGCTCTCCTCAATAGGTAAGGCTGCGAAGAGCAGCCATTTGCCAGGGGCCAGATGCACCCGACGTGCCATATGGTGACCTGAAGGCGCGCAGGACGCCGAGCCATGCGCCACCGAACTGCGGGTGGCTACCATGGGTGCCGATGACTTCCGATCGCCCCGAATTCGGCCAGCCGCTGCCCAAGGCGCCCGGGAGGGGCAAACCGAAGCCGGCCGCCGCACGCCCGGCCGACGAGGACCGCGTCGACGACTATCGGCATGAGGGCGCCAGCCGCCTGAACCTGCCCGAGGCCGGGATCGCCACCCAGGATCGGTCCATTGCCGAGCCGCAGAAGTACGCGTACGACCCTCACCTGGATCCGCAGCTGGTCTGGGCAGGCAAGGCGGAGCACACCAGCTTTGAGGTCGACACCGTCAGCCTCCACATCCATGAGCGGGTGAGTACCGAGGCCATCCTGCGCGCCGTCCGCCGCGAGGACGTGCAGCGCACGCTGTTCGGTGACCCGCAGCTCTCACCCGGGCAGGAGCTCGATTTCTACCAGCACCAGACCGATTGGGCCAATCGGCTCATCCTGGGCGACTCGCTGCTGGTCATGAACTCGCTCATCCGGCGCGAGGGAATGGCCGGCAAGGTCCAGTGCATCTACGTCGACCCGCCGTACGGCGTGAATTACAACTCGAACTTCCAGCCCCGGACCGATCAGCGCGACGTGCGTGACGGCGACGACCGCTCACTGACTCGCGAACCCGAGCAGATTCGCGCCTACCGCGACACCTGGCAGCTCGGCATCCACTCGTACCTCACCTACCTGCGAGACCGATTGCTCCTGGCCAAGGAACTCCTCGCCAATTCCGGCTCGATCTTCGTCCAGATCGGCGACGAGAATGTCCACGTTGTACGGAACGTCCTCGACGAAGTCTTTGGCCCAAGCAATAGGGTTTCGCAGATCATTTTCCGGAAGACAACCGGCAAGGGCGGCCAGCTTCTCGACAACACCTACGATGTTCTTCTCTGGTACGCGAGGGACCGCAGCCAGCTCAAATATCGCCCTCTGTTCGAACCGAGATCGCCTCAAGACGACTCCAACCTACGATTTGTGGAGCTGCCGGATGGCAGCCGGCGACCGATGACGCCTGACGAAACGTCCGGGGCACATTCACTGCCCGCCGGCGGGCGCGCGTACCGTCCGAACCCGTTGACTAACCAACGTCCTGCCCAAGGTACGGATCTCCGCGAATTTGAGTACAACGGCAAGCGGTTCACACCTGGGTCGGGCACTTTCCGCACGGACTTGGCGGGGATGACGCGTATTGCGGATGCAAATCGGCTACTGCCGATTGGTAACACCCTGACCTTCGTCCGCTACTTGGATGGCTTCCCATTCAAACCGAGAAACGACATCTGGGACGACACGCGTTCGAGTGGGTTCGGCGATCCAAAGATCTATGTAGTCCAGACGAACACCAAGGTCGTAGCGCGCTGCGTTCTCATGACCACGGATCCCGGTGATCTTGTGCTGGATCCGACGTGTGGATCGGGGACGACGGCGTACGTGGCGGAGCATTGGGGCCGGCGCTGGATCACCGCCGACACGAGTCGGGTGGCGCTCGCGCTGGCGCGGCAGCGGCTGATGACCGCCAGCTACGACTGGTACGACCTGGCCGATGCGGAACGCGGCGTGGACGGTGGCTTCGTCGACCGGACGGTGCCCCATGTGACCCTGCGCAGCATCGCGCAGAACGAGCCGGCCGACACGGAGACGCTCTACGACCAGCCCAAGGTCGAGAAGCGCAAGACCCGCGTGGCTGGGCCATTCACCGTCGAGCAGATCCCGAGCTTCGGTATCGAGGCAGCCGACGGCGACGGCATCGGCGAGTATGACCCTGGCGCGCTCGACGAGCGCGATCGGTCCGACGACGTGCGCCATCGGTCGAACGAAAACCCGGTGAGCAGCATCGGCGAGCTGGTCGACCTGCTGCGCATCGACGGCGTGCGCCTGCCGGGCGGCCGGCACCTGGAGTTCACGACGCTCAGCCCGAGCACCGATGGCGGGCAGGTCCACGCCGAGGGCGAGTACCCCGAGGCCGGGGAGGCGCGTCGCATTGCGGTCAGCTTCGGGCCGCTGCACGGCCCGGTCAGCGCGCGCCAGGTGGAGGAAGTGCTCTCCGACGTCACCTTCGCCGGCTACCACGCGGTCCTCTTTGCCGGCTTCGCCTTCGACGCAGGGGCGCAGGAGTACCTGAGCAAGTACCGCACGCCGAAGCACCTCCAGGTGCTGTCCGCCAACATCGCGGCCGATGTGCTGGTGCCCGACCTGCTCAAGAACCGCCGCGGCCAACAACTCTTCGCCGTGTTTGGCGAGCCCGACGCGCGGCTGCATCGGTCCGGCGCTGACTTTACGGTGGAGCTGCTGGGAATGGATGTCTACGACCCTTCTTCTGGCGAGGTGAGCTCCGCCGGGACCGATGGCGTGGCCGCCTGGTTCCTGGACACCGACTACGACCGGCGTTCGTTCCTCGTGAGCCAGGCATTCTTCCCCGGTTCCGCGGGTGGCGCCGATCCATGGGCGCGCCTTGGTCGCGCGTTGCGCGGTTGGGTCGACCCCGATGCCTTCGAGATGCTCCGTGGGACGACTTCGCTGCCGTTCTCGCGCGGCGAGCACGGGCGGGCCGCGATCAAGGTCATCGACTTCCGCGGCAACGAAGCCATCAAGATCCTCGACCTTCCGGGGGTCTGACGAAAGGCGAGATGTCGCTATGCCTCGATGTTCTGACGAATTTGCTTGGAGCAAACGCGACAACTTCTGGTAGTCCGCGCTGTTCTGTGCAATTACATCGCCACGAACGCGACAACTTCGGTAGGATGTCCGGGCCTGCCTCGCCTCCGGAGGAGGTCCCGCGATGACTCTGACCCCACCCCGCCGAGGACGCCGCACGCGCGCTGACATCTACGAGAGCGTCGATGAGGCTCATGCTGACCTTGCCCGAGTCGGTGGGCTGCCGCACCCGACTGAAGCAGAAGCGATCTGGCGAGGAATCTGGAATGAGGAGACGCATAATTCGACTGCCATAGAGGGCAACACCCTCGCCCTGCGGCAAGTGGAGGAGTTGCTCAATACCGGACGCGCGGTCGGGAACAAGGAACTGCGCGAGTACTTGGAAGTGCAGGCGTACGGCGAGGCCGCGCAGTGGGTCTACGAGCAGGCCACCTCCCCAGGAGAGTGGACTGGTGATTCGCCGTTGTCGTTGACGGAGCTCCGCAAGATCCATCGTCTCGTCGTCGAGCCAGTGTGGGCGCACTTCCCGCCTGAGGACCTGCACTCCGAGGAAGGCCCGGGATCATTCCGGCATCATGAGCTGGCGCCGTTTTCGGGTGGGATGCGGCCTCCCCCCTTCATCGCCATCCCGGGCCTGATCGATGACTGGCTCGACGCTGTCAAGGCAGGGCCGGGCGCGGACGAGCACCTGATGGAGCACTTGGCTCAAATCCACGTGCGCTTCGAGAGCATTCATCCATTCCGCGACGGGAACGGACGCACCGGCCGGCTTGTGGTGAACCTCCTCCTGGTCCGGAGCGGGTATCCGCCGGCCATCATTTACAACCGGGAACGCCCGAAGTACATCGCGGCCCTTACGCGTGCTGACCGGCACGGTGAGCCCGGAGCGTTGGCGGAACTCATCGCGCGTTCGGTTCGTGATGGAGTCAACCGATTCCTACTGCCAGGACTTGCGGGTCCACATCGGCTCGTACCGCTCAGTGCCTTGGCGACTCGGGCGATTTCCGCCCCGGCGTTGCGCGTAGCGGCCGAACGGGGGCGCCTTCGGGCTCAGCGTCACCGCCACCGCTGGTACAGCACCAAGCAATTCGTTGACGAGTACCTCGCGTCCCGCCACTTGCGAACCCGGGCATAGCGATGGCCATCGTTGTCGACGAGCCGATCATCAACAGCCCGTTCGCGGAGCCGACGCGGCATCATCGAGCTCACCGCGAGGAGGATCCGCTCCGTGACGGCCGCCGGCCCTCCGGTTACACGCCCGGATTGCGCACCCGCGGCGGGTAGACGAGCGTGCTCGAAGAGGATTACGTCGAGCTGCCGATCGTCAACGAGATCCGCGGCCACGTCGCCCGCTGGCGAGAGGCGGGGTATCCCGGCGCCACGCGTACGACGCTCGACTTGCTACGCCACTGGTCACGGCCCGAGCGGGAACGGCGCCTGTTCTTCTGCCAGTTGGAGGCGGCCGAGACGGCCATCTGGCTGGTGGAGGGGCCGCAGCAGGACCGGGCTGTCGCATCGGCCCTGGAACAGCAGGAGTCATATCTCCGCCACTGCCTGAAGATGGCGACTGGCTCCGGGAAGACGATCGTGATGGGCATGCTGATCGCCTGGAGCCTGCTCAATAAGGCGCGTCAGCCGAACGACAAGCGCTTCAGCGACGCGGTGCTCGTGGTGTGTCCGAACCTCACCGTCCGGGAACGGCTTCGCGTGCTGAAGCCGGCCGAGCCGGACAACCTGTACGAGGAGTTTGACCTCGTGCCGGCCGGAACCGCGGCCGCCCTGCGCTCCGGCAAGATCATGGTCACCAACTGGCACGCCTTCGCGGTGGCCGATGATAGCCGTCGTCGCGGGATCGTCAAGCGCGGGCGCGAGTCGGCTACTGCGTTTGCCTCCCGCGTGCTGAAGTCCGAGCTGGGCAGCAAGGGCAATTTGCTGGTCTTCAACGATGAGGCGCACCACGCCTGGCGTTCGGCGCCCTCGGAGGGGACGGAGGATCTGGTGGCCGCGGGCGCCATGGAAGCCGGCGCATGGGCCGCCGATGAGCAAGAGGGGGCGCGCATCTGGCTCGAGGGCCTGGCGCTCATTCACCGGGCGCGGGGTATCAACCGCGCGCTGGACCTCTCCGCGACGCCGTACTACCTCTCCGGATCTGGCCACGCGGAGGGCGAGCCGTTCGGTTGGATCGTGAGCGACTTCAGCCTGCTTGATGCTATCGAGTCGGGGATCGTGAAGGTTCCGCGCCTGCCGGTGGACGACAACTCCGGTGACCCGGATCCTCGCTACCTGGACCTGTGGGAGCGGGTGAAGGGCAAGCTGCCGAAGCGTGCGCGCGGCACGGAGGCGCTGGCCCGATCCGAGGAGCGCCTGATCGAGGAGGTCGCCGGCGCGATCGCCACGCTCGCATCGGCCTGGAAAACCGAATACGACCGCTGGACGGATGAGGATCGTCCGGTGCCGCCCGCCATGATCGTGGTCTGCGACCAGACGGCAACCGCCGAGCGCGTGGCTAACCACATCGGGTCCGGCGAAGTCTTCGCTGAGCTGGAGAACCAGCCGGATGGACCGATCCGGACGCTGCGCATCGACTCGCGTTTATTGGAGAAGGCAGAGGAGCAGCTCGAGCCCGGCCAGACCAAGGAGAAGATGGCCGAGCAGTTGCGCCAGATGGTCGCGACGGTCGGCAAGACGGGGGAGGCGGGCGCATCGGTCCGGTGTGTGGTGAGCGTGGCGATGCTTTCCGAGGGCTGGGATGCACGTAACGTGACCCAGATCCTGGGCCTGCGCGCGTTCTCCTCGCAGCTCCTGTGCGAGCAGGTGGTGGGCCGCGGCCTGCGGCGCTATTCATATGACGACATGAGCGTGCCGGAGTACGTCGACGTGTACGGCATCCCGTTCCAGGCCTTCCCTGTCAAGGGCCAGCGGCGTGGCGCCGGGCCGGTGGCGAAACCGCAGACCTTGGTCCAGGCGCGCCGCGATCGGCGCGAGCTGGAGCTGCGTTTCCCGCGCGTGGTGGGGTACATCAGCGACGCGAAGTTTCGGATCACCGCCGACGTCGACGCCATGCCGCGCCTTTCGATCGATCCGGCGCGCGACCCGTACTGGGTCAAGGTCGGCCAGCGTGGTCTCGGGAAGGGTGCAGTCCACGAGCGGCAGGCGTTCTACGACGCGCACCGGCTCCAGCGCACCGTGTTCGAGATCGCCGCCAAGATCACCGATGATCTCAAGTTCGGTGATGAGGACGGCCGCCGGATCATGTTTCCGCAGGTCGCCGCGCTGGTGAAGCGCTACGCCGAAAAGCGGGTCGACGTCATTGGCGAAGGCAAGGTGGAGGAGCTGGCGCTGCCGCATTATCGGTCCCTGGTGGAGTCGCGCTTGACCGAAGGCATTCGTCCGGCGGCGGAAGAAGGGGAGCAGCCGCTGCTGCCGGTCCTGAACGACCTGGCGCCGATCGGGTCAACGGAGATCACGCCGTTCATGACCACCAAGGTCTGCGTGGCGACGCAACGGTCGCACCTTTCGCACGCGGTCATCGACTCGGGCTGGGAACGGACGGTCGCGCGTGCGTTGGACGAGTCGCCGCGGGTGCGGACCTGGGTCAAGAACGAGCGGCTCGGCTTCGAGATTCCGTACCGGCACGGCCAGACGATGCACCACCACGTGCCGGACTTCCTGGTGGAGCTGGTTGATGCGTCGTTCCTGGTGGTCGAGGTCAAGGGACTCGAGCGAGAGCAGGACCGATCCAAGGAGGCCGGCGCGCGGCGTTGGGTGGATGCGGTCAACCACTGGGGGAGGCTGGGTCAATGGCGCTACGCCAAGATTCATTCCCCGCACCAGTTGGAATCGGTGCTGGCTGTCAATGCGGCCGCGCTGGATTGACGATGGCTCGCCAGCAGACCGCACTCGGTAGCCTCCCGCTAGGTCGACATCTCGGTCGGGCCGCACCCGCACTGTGCTTCCGGGCCGATCCCGGCTCCTGACGAAGTGGCAGATCTGCGGCGGGTCAGCATCCAGCCGACGCGCACTCGCTCCTGCCTCGATGGTGGACGGTGGACTTGTTCATGACGCCGCCCGGCGCCATCGCCGCGCTGACCATCGATCTGTGGGAGCCGTAGCCGCTGCCTCTGTCCGGCGCCTCTGCGGTCGAGTTCCCCACATTCACACCGTACCTGCACGTGAGGGGCGCCGATCGGCCAGAGCACCATCCTGACTGCTCCCATATGAACCTGGTCCTTTCAGGGCTGCATTTCGTTACTGCTGCCCCGCTTTTGCTCTTGCGCGTCGCGGGTGTGTGAATGTGGGGCTGCGGCGGATTACAAGCGGCGAATCATGGCGCGGGATGGCAGCAGATCGGTCAGATCCTGAAGGACCGATAGACTGGACGACGCCGTGACCACCGCGACCCGCACCGATCCACTCGCCCCGTTCAGCGAGGCGACGCGCACGTGGTTCAGCGAGGCGTTCGAAGCGCCGACCCGCGCTCAGGAACTCGGTTGGAAGGCAATCAGCGGCGGAAGCCACGCGCTGATCCATGCCCCGACCGGCAGCGGAAAGACCCTGGCCGCGTTCCTGTGGTGCCTGGATCGACTGATGACCGAGATTCCGCCGGCGCGGAAAACGGTCAGGGTCCTCTACATCAGCCCGCTGAAGGCCCTCGCCTACGACGTCGAGCGCAACCTGCGCGCCCCGCTGGCCGGCATCCGCCGCACGGCCCAGCGGCTGAACCTGCCGGTCCCGGACGTCAGCGTCGGCAGCCGGACCGGCGACACGCCCGCCGATGTCCGGCGTCAGCTCACAAGACAACCGCCCGACATCCTGGTCACCACTCCGGAAAGCCTCTACCTCCTGCTCACCAGCCAGGCACGAGAGATCCTGCGCGGCGTCGAGCACGTGATCGTAGACGAGGTGCACGCCATCGCCGCCACCAAGCGCGGGTCGCACATGGCGGTAAGCCTCGAACGCCTGAGCCACCTGACCGATGCAGAACCACAACGAATTGGTCTCTCTGCGACGCAGCGACCGCTGGAGCTGATCGGCGCATTCCTGGGTGGCGTGGGCCGAGAGGTGAGCATCGTGGACGCCGGGGCGCGCAAGGTGCTCGACCTCGAGGTGATCGTGCCCATCCAGGACATGGCCCGCATGGGCGAGGTCATGGAGGTCGATGAAGCGCCCGGCGGGCCGGCGGCTGGCCCGGAGGCAAGGCATTCGATCTGGCCATCGATGCATCCCAGGCTGCTCGAGCTCATCCGCCACCATCGGTCCACCCTGATCTTCGTGAACTCGCGGCGGTTGGCGGAGCGTCTCGCCGCAAGACTCAACGAGCTGGCCGGTGAGGAGCTGGTGCGAGCACATCACGGGAGCGTCGCACGGGAGCAGCGGCTCGAGATCGAGGAGCAGCTGAAGCAGGGCAAGCTGCCGGCGCTCGTTGCAACCTCCAGCCTGGAGCTGGGGATCGACATGGGTGCCATCGATTTGGTCGTCCAGATCGAGTCGCCGCCGTCGGTTGCGTCGGGCATGCAGCGCATCGGTCGAGCGGGACACAGCGTGGGGGAGGCGAGCGTCGGCAAGATCTTCCCGAAGTACCGCGGTGATCTCGTGGAAGCGGCGGTCGTGGTGCAGCGCATGAAGGCGGCGCAGATCGAGGAGACGCGCATCCCGCGCAACCCGCTCGACGTGCTGGCGCAGCAGCTGGTCGCCATCTGCGCCGATGGACGCTGGACGGTGGATGAGCTGCATCGGCTTGTCACAAAGGCCGAATCCTTCCGCGATCTCTCGCGCGAGCAGCTGACCGGTGTGCTCGACATGCTCTCCGGCCGCTATCCCTCTGATGAGTTCGCCGATCTCAAGCCTCGGGTCGTCTGGGACCGCCAGACCGATGAGGTGGCCTCGCGCAATGACGCGCGCGTCGTGGCCATCACCTCTGGTGGCACCATCCCGGACCGTGGCCTGTACGGCGTCTTCCTGCCCGGCGACGATGCGGGTCGCGGCGGCCGCCGGGTCGGCGAGCTCGACGAGGAGATGGTCTACGAGTCGAGAGTCGGGGAGACGTTCCTGCTCGGCGCGTCGACCTGGCGCATCGAGGACATCCTGCCGGACCGGGTGATCGTGACGCCCGCTCCCGGGGAGCCCGGCAAGATGCCGTTCTGGCACGGCGATGCGGTCGGCCGACCGATCGAGCTGGGTCGGGCCATCGGCGCATTCCTGCGCGAGATGGAGCCCTTGAAGCCCGATGCGGCGCTGAAGCGCCTGCGCGAGGATCACTCGCTGGACGAACTGGCCAGCACCAACCTCGTCGCCTACCTGGCCGATCAGCGCGAGGTGACCGGCGTCCTGCCAACCGACCGCACGATCGTGGTCGAGCGCTTCCGTGACGAGCTCGGCGACTGGCGGGTCGCGCTCCTGACGCCCTTCGGCGGACGCGTGCACGCCCCGTGGTCGATGGCGATCGAGGCGCGCCTGCGCGAGCATCACGGGGTCGACGTGCAGGCGATGTGGTCCGACGACGGGATCGCGGTGCGCCTGCCGGAGGGCATCGAGACCGATGGCTCCACGATTGAATCGGCCCTCCTGTTGGAGCCCGATGAGATCGAAGAGCTGCTGATGGCGGAGCTGGGTGGCTCGGCTTTGTTCGCAGCCCGCTTCCGGGAGAACGCCGCTCGGGCCCTGCTGCTGCCACGTCGTCGCCCGGGGCAGCGCACGCCGCTGTGGATGCAGCGGCAGAAATCCGCGGACCTGCTCACGGTCGCAAGCCGATACGGCTCGTTCCCGATCATCCTCGAGACGTATCGGGAAGTGTTGCGCGACGTATTCGATATGCCCGCATTGGTCGACCTGCTTGGTTCCATCCGAGCCCGCCGCATCCGGGTCGTGAGCGTCGAGTCGCGCTCCGCTTCGCCCTTCGCCAGCTCGCTGATGTTCGACTACCTCGGTTCATTCATGTACGAGGGCGACGCGCCGCTCGGTGAGCGTCGCGCCCAGGCATTGGCCCTCGACCGCGAGCTGCTGGCCGAGCTGCTCGGAACGGAGGAGCTCCGCGAGCTGCTCGATCCGGAGGCGGTGGCGGACCTCGAACTCGAGCTCCAGGGGCTTGCCGGTTCACGTCGGGCGCGGAGCGTGGACGGCGTGGCCGACCTTCTGCGTCGGGTGGGGGACCTGCGCACTGACGAGGTGGAGGCGCGTGTTGCCGATGAGCTGGACGCCTCCATCGCCCTTGCCGAATTGGAGGCCACGCGGCGCGTCGTGCGCATGCGGATCGCCCACCAGGAGCGCTGGATCGCGGTGGAGGATGTCGCCCGCTACCGCGACGCGGTCGGCGCCAGCCCACCACGCGGCGTGGCGGAGACGTGGCTGGCAGCCACGGACGCACCGCTGGACGCGCTTCTGCAGCGCTGGGGGCGGAGTCATGCCCCGTTCACGGCGGACGCGCCGGCCGTTCGCTGGGGCATCGCGCGTTCGACGGTCGAAGGGCGGCTGCGAGCGCTGGCCGCCGCCGGTTCACTGCTGGAAGGCGCGTTCCGCCCGGGTGGCGCGGCGCATGAATTCACGGACCCAGACGTCCTGCGCCAGCTGCGTCGCCGCTCGCTGGCTCGGCTGCGTCGTGAGGTGGAGCCGGTCGAACCCGAGGTGCTCGCGCGATTCCTACCTGCCTGGCACGGCGTCGGCGGCACGGTGGGCGGGCTGGGTCGGCTGGTCGAGGTCATCGCCCAGCTCGAAGGCGTGCCGATGCCGGCATCGGTCCTCGAGCGTGATGTGTTGCGTGCGCGGGTGGCCGGCTATACGCCGCGGCTGCTGGACGAGCTCGGCGCCGCGGGCGAGGTGGTCTGGATCGGGCGCGGTTCGCTGGGACGCGACGATGGCCGCATCGCGCTGTATCGGCGCGACCATGTCGACCTGCTCGCCAGCGCCGGTGCGTCGGAGGACCGTCCGTCGGATCCGATCCACGAAACCATCCGTGCGCATCTCCAGCGCCGGGGCGCCTCCTTCTTCCCGCAGCTGCGCGCCACGGTGCCCGAGGCGCGTGCCGAGAATGACCTGCTGGACGCAATGTGGGATCTCGTGTGGGCGGGCGAAGTCACGAACGACACGTTCGCGGCCCTGCGTGCCCTCTCGATGCCCCGAAGCAAATCGAAGGCCACGCCGCGACCGGGCCGATTGACCGCGCTCGGTCCGCCACGCGCCGCTGGTCGCTGGTCGCTGGTCGCGGACCTCGTCGGCGAGGATCGGTCTCCGACCGAGCGGGGCCGTGCCCTGGCCGCATCGTTGCTCGAGCGACATGGGGTTGTCACGCGGGAAGGCGTGGGCGCGGAGGGAGTCATGGGTGGCTACGCTTCCGTATATCCCGTACTGCGCGCCATGGAAGAGGCCGGTCGGGCGCGCCGTGGCTATTTCGTGGCTGGCCTGGGCGCCGCGCAGTTCGCGCTCCCCGGCGCCGTCGATCGGCTGCGCGCCGTTCGCGACGACGACAGTTCGGTCCATCTCCTGGCGGCGACCGATCCGGCTCAGCCATACGGTGCTGCCCTGGCCTGGCCGCGATCCGCAGACGACGAGCGCCTGCCGCTGCAGCGCGCCGCGGGCGCATACGTGGTCATCGTGGATGGCCGCGCGGCCCTCTATCTCGAGCGCGGCGGTCGAGGCGTGATCACCCTGCCGGTGGCTGCGGACCGCTCAGTCCTCGACCGGGCGGTTGCGGCCTTGTCGACCCTCGTGGCGCCCGCCGGCCCACTGCGCGAGCTGCGTCTCGAGCGCGTCGACCGTGGTCCGGTGGGGGAGTCGGTGCTGGCCGAGCCCCTGCGTGCCATCGGCTTCCGTCCGAGCTTCCGAGGCTATCTGCTGCGCCGAGGGTGATGCGGCGCAGGCGCGAAGCACGGAAATGTCCCGAAGGAACCACGGGACCCGTTGATGCAATCTCTGGGTCCACGGACTCCTCCGGGACAAGATCTACGATAGGGGCGCCGGCGCGAGAGGCCAAGGGGTTTCTCCACCACTTTCCGACATCATTCGAAGGTTATCCACCAACCCTCCACAGGCGCGCGTGGGGCTACAGGGCCGGCAACGTATATACGTATATACAATCTGGCCCCAGAGATCAATCGGCCCCTACAGCCGACCGGCCTCGATGATGCGCTGCAGGAATTCGCGTGTCCGCGGCTCGCGTGGTTCGCGAAAGATTTGCGCCGGAGGGCCCTCCTCCAGGATCCGCCCCTCATCGAGGAAGACGATCCGGTTGGCGATGTCGCGGGCGAAGCCCATCTCGTGCGTGGCGATCACCATCGTCATGCCCTCGTTCGCAAGTTCGCGGATCACGCTCAGCACCTCTGCGATCAGCTCGGGGTCGAGCGCGCTCGTCACTTCGTCCAGCAGGAGCAGGTCCGGCTGCATGGCAAGCGCGCGAACGATGGCCACGCGCTGCTGCTGTCCGCCCGATAGCCGGTCCGGATAGTCGAGACGCTTATCGGCCAATCCGAAGCGCTCGAGCAGCGTCGTTGCCTGGCGCTCAGCCTCGGCGCGTGTCCGACGCAACACCCGCCGCGGCGCCAGCGTCACGTTGTCGAGCACCGACATGTGCGGGAACAGGTTGAACGCCTGGTACACGATCCCGATCCGCCGCCGGATGCGGTCGACATCCACGCCGTGAGCGGTGATCTCCTCGCCCTCGACCACGATCCGGCCGGCGTCGATCGGCTCGATCAGGTTGATGCAGCGCAGCAGCGTCGACTTGCCAGAGCCGGATGCGCCGATCAGGCACACGACCTCGTGCTCGTCAACCACCAGATCGAGTCCCTTGAGCACCTCGAGCGTGCCGAACGACTTGTGCAGGCCCTCCACCAGCAGCGGAGCGGTCACCGGCCGCCGCCCCACAGGCGTCCGCGGCGCGAGCCGGTGGTCGCGGCGCCGACGGCGCTCGCGTAGCGCTTATCGCGCTCGCGTGCCACCAGCCAGTCGGTGATTCGTGCCAGAGGGATCGTGATCAGCAGGAAGACGAGTGCGGTCACCAGGTACGGTGTGAAGTTGAATGTTGCAGACGACCGGATCTGGGACTGTCGGAAGATCTCGACCACGCCGATGAACGAGACGAGCACGGTGTCCTTCTGGAGACCGATGAAGTCGTTGAGCAGCGGAGGAATGACGCGACGGACGGCCTGTGGCAGAACGACGTGGCGGAGCGCCTGCACCTGCGTCAGGCCGAGCGAACGGGCGGCCGCCGCCTGGCTCGGGTGCACCGATTCGATCCCCGCGCGGTACACCTCCGAGACATACGCCGAGTACACCAGCGTCAGCGCCACGACGCCCCACAGGAACGGGTCGTTCGGCACGCCGGGGATGCGCAAGCCGGGGATACCGAAGCCGAGCACGTAGATGACGAGGACGCCCGGCAGCGCGCGGAAGATGTCGACCCACACCGTGGCGAGCAGGCGAATCGGATACAGCACGGGGCCGGGCAGGCCGCGGAGCACCGCCAGCACGAGGCCGAACGCGAGGATGAGCACCTCGGCGATCAGGAACAGCCGGACGTTGACCTCGAACCGGGCGATGATCCGGGGCGCGGATGCCACGAAGTTGTCCCAGTTGAGGAATGTGCTCTGGACCCGCTCCCACCCCGGCGAGTTGACCACGACCCAGCCGATCAGCCCGAAGATGATGACAGTGCTGGCGAGGGCGATCGCGACCGCCCGACGGCTCGATCCGCCGACTCGCAGGACCGGATTGCGCGGGGCGCGCGGAGTTTCCTCGATCACGCGCGCCTCACGCTGCCGCGACGGGTCGGCTACTCGAGGACCGGCGCGCCGGCGTTCTCCGACATCCATTCGGTCGTGATGGCCTCGAGGTCGCCACTGTCGGTGAGGCTGGCGATCGCCTGGTTCACGCAATCGGTGAGCGGGCTGTCGAGCTCCAGCACCAGACTGAAGTACTCCTGCTCGTCGCCGGCGTTCGGGAACTGGCCGACGATGGTGCCGTTCTCCATCTGCACGGCCGTGATGAAGAACGCCGTCGGGAGGTCAACCACGATGCCGTCAACCTGGTCCGCGTTGAGTGCGGCGATGGCGGCGTCGTTCGAGTTGTAGACCATCGACTCCGTCGCCGGCTGTATCTCTTCCTCGATGTAGGCGAGGCTGGTGGTGCCCTGCTGCACGCCGAGCCGATAGTCGGCCACGTCGGCGATCGACGCCGCTTCGGTGATTGGCGTATCGGCGTTGGCGACCAGTGCCTGATTCGAGAAGAAGTACCCGTCGCTGAGGTCCACGGCCTCGGCGCGCTCGTCGCTGAAGGAGACCTGGGCGAGATAGAAGTCGAAGTCCTTCTCGCCCGGCGCGAAGGAGTTGTCGAATGGCACCGGGATGAACTCGACGGTGTCGTCGGTGAAGCCCAGCTCGTCGGCCACGGCCCAAGCCACGGCTCCCTCGAACCCACCCTTGTTGGTCGGGTCGCCGAGCTCCCATGGATCGGCCCCGGTCTCCCCCTCGGCGGGCGGATTCCAGTAGGGCGGGAAGGCGGGGTTATCGGTCCCGATGGTCAGGGTCCCGGCCGTCGTGGTCTCGAGGCTCTCCGGCGAGCATGCCTCGGCCGCGGCAGAGGCGCTGGGCGCCGCGCTGGCGCTCTCGGCCATCGACATCTCGTGGGTGGGGGACGCGGACGGTGGGGTGCTGGTGCCACCGCCGTTGGTGCACGCCGCGATGAGCGCGACGATCGCCGTGATGGCGGCTGCTCGGAGAACCCTGGACATCTGCGTTGCGCTCCCTCTGTGTGTACCGAACCTGCGAGAGTGTAGCCGCTCGGCCGCCGAATTCGATCAGCTCGGCTCGATCGTCACCGACATCCCTGCTGCGGCACCGATCCGGCTGGCGAGGTCGGCCTGGTTATCGGCGATCGCAAGGTCGCCCGATGAGTCGACGTACAGGATCATCGCTCCGACCGGCACATGGCCGAAGCTGCGCGCGAACGCGGCACCCTCGGAGCGATCTGGGCCGATGCGGATGGTGAATCGGTCGCCCTCGCCGATACTGCCGAACGCGGTGGCGAGATCTGCGCCGCCACCGGCCAGCCGGAGGTTGCCGAAGCTGTCGACGTACGTCACTTCGGTCTCGATTCGACCATCGGCGGCCCTGATTTGCGCCACCGGCAGCCGATGGAGGTCGTCGACGGGCACCTCTGCGCCGACCATCTCGAAGGTCGCATCGTTGACGGCCAGATGGGCGGCGACCGGGGCGAAGATGTCGCGGCCATGGAAGGTGGACGTGGTGATCGGCAGCCACAGGTCGCGGTTCGCCAGCTCGCGCGCCGCGTCTGGTCCGCCGAGCGCATCGGCCGCCGGAGGCAGCAGGCCGTTGTCCGGGCCGATGAGCACGTCGCCGCGCGCCGTCCTGAGTGCGATCGGCCGCCGTTCCGTCCCGACACCGGGATCGACCACGCCGACGTGGACGCCGATCGGCATGAAAGGGAGGGCAGCCCGAAGGACGAAGGCGCCTTCGCGGATGGCGTACTTGGGCACGGTGTGCGAGATGTCGACGATCTGTGCGTCGCGGCAGATGCCGAGCATGACCCCGCGGCACGTGGCCGCCGCTCCGTCCAATCCGAAGTCGGTCAGGAACCCGATCACGGGGCGTTCTGTCGCCGTCATCCTCGGATGGTAGACCTGATCCTCGACCTATCGAGGCGAATCGAGATGAGGCCGCCGCCCGTTGCGATCCCGCGATGCACCGAGGGTCATGCAGCACAAGCGCACGGCCATGCGTCTCTACGCACGTGGGGCCTCAATGGACCGCGGGAATCGCACGCCGGCACACGATCACGCGACATCGCCTCGATGCATAGAGGCGGGTGATCAGGTCAGCGTGACGGTCTCGCGGTGCTTCGCGATGTGGGCGTCCATGTGGAGCTCGGAGCGGATGCGAGCGGCGAAGGCTTCGGCCGCGTCCGGATCGCCGTGGACGATGAAGACGGTCTTCGGCTTGCCATCGGCGCCGAAATGACCCAACCATGTTTCGAGCTCATGCTGGTCGGCGTGGGCACTGAAGCCGGAGATGGAGCGCACGCGGCACCGGACGGCGATCTCCCGGCCATCAATCCGTGCTGTCTTCCCGCCATCCTGGAGCCGTCGACCCAGCGTCCCTTCGCCCTGGTAGCCGATGAACAGGAGCGTGCACTTCGGGTCGGGCAGGAAATCCTTGAGGTGATGCATGATCCGGCCGCCGGTGAGCATCCCCGACGACGCGACGACCATGATCGGTCGCGTTGCGTGTCGAATCGACTTCGATTCCTCCACCGTATCGGTGAATTGCTGGCCTGGATATTCCAGTGGGGAGTCGCCTGATCGCAGGAGCTTGGCGGTCTCCTCATCGTAGGTCTCGGGGTGGTCGTGGTAGACGCTGGTTGCGCGCGACGCCATCGGCGAATCGAGGTAGAGCGGCACGCGCGGGATGCGGCCCTCGCGCGCGAGCTGGTCGAGCACCCAGATGACCTCCTGCGTGCGACCGATGGCGAAGGCGGGCACCAGGAGCACGCCCTCGTCAGCGCTCACCTCAGAGATGGCCGTGACGAGCTCCCCGATCGCCTCGTCGTGGGGATCGTGCTCACGGTTGCCGTACGTGGATTCGACGACCACGTGGTCGGCATGGCTGATCGGCGTGGGGTCGCGCAGGATGGGCGTGCCGTCACGACCGAGGTCGCCGGAGAAGATGATGGTGAGCGACTCAGAGCCATCAGTCACCCGCAGCTCGATGATGGCCGAGCCGAGGATGTGCCCCGCGTCGTGGAGGACGGCGGTCACGCCGTCGGTCACTGCGATCTCGGCCCCGTAGTCCGCCCCACGGAACTGCTGGATGGTGGTTTCGACGTCCGACTCGGCGTAGAGTGGCTCCCGCGTGTCGGTGCGGCCCTCCGGAGCGGCCTTTCGCAGGCGTTCGGGAAAGGACTCCTCGTCGGTTTCGCGCGCGGTCGCTTCCGATGTTCCCCCCGCCGCAGCCTTCTCGGCCTCCCGCGCATGCCGGCGATTCCAACGATTCGTGAATTCGACCTGGAGTTTGGCGGAATCGCGCAGGACGATCTCTGCCAGGTCGGCAGTTGCATGCGTCCCGTGGATCGGCCCGCGGAAGCCGGCCTTGACGAGCGCCGGCAGCCGGCCACAGTGGTCCAGGTGTGCGTGAGTCAAGATGGCGGCGTCGAGAGCATCGGCCTTGAAGGCGAACGGCAGGTGGTTCCGCTCGACCTCCTCGGGCGAGCCCTGGAACATGCCGCAGTCGATGAGCACGCGCCGATCTGCGGCGGTCACCAGGAACTGGGATCCGGTCACGCAACCGGCCGCGCCGAGGAACTGGATGCTGATGCTCACGAAGCCTCCATCTTGTCGGGGACAAACATGAGGCCCTCGAGCGTGCCGTCCCGCACACGACCGATGAATCGGCCCCCGACGCGTTTGGCGTCATCGGTGACGGAGGCAGGATCGATGCCGATCACCTTGGCAAAGGCGTTGCATCCATCATCCATCAGCCCGTCGCACAGGCGGACTTCGCCCTCGACGACCTGGACGGTTCCTTCGAGCCAGATCCAGCCGGGAGGCTCCTGGTCGCCGGCCACAGATGGGTCAAAGGTCTCTCCGGGTTCTGGTTCGTGCATCACCAACGAATTGTTCGGACAGGTCGTGTCCGGCGGTCCATCCGTCTCCGGTCCTCGGCCCTGGACTGACGTGTCGGACCCGACAATCAGCCGTGACGGGTCGTCCGGCGACGCGCGCGACGCGAACGCGATGAGGCCGCCCTCGGCGGGACCCCAGCGCAGCTCGCCATCCGCTCCATACGTCGATCCGTCGGCCAGGTCGACGAACATGCGAGTCTCGGTGCACCAGGCCACCGCGACGCTCAGGCTCGACGGTGATTGGCGTCCCTGGGCATCGAGGACCCAGACGCCGACGTCGGGGTCGTTGACGATGAAGACCGGCCGCCCGTCGTCAAGGATCGTCGCGTTCGCCGTCCCGCTCTGCGGCAGGGAGAGGGTCGCACGATCTCCTCGTACCGGGGTGGCGATGCCGCCGAAGATGTAGGCGTAGCCGACTGCCATGACGGCGACCACGACCACCGCGAGGCCGATGAGCAGTCGATGGCCGAGGTCTCTCACCGCCCGATGATGCCACGCGGCGCCGTATCATCGGCGCGTGGGATATCCGATCGAGCCGCCGATCCAGCCGATGCTCGCCAAACCGACGCCCGCCATCCCGACCGGGGAGGGTTGGATCTATGAGCCGAAATGGGACGGATTCCGCGCGCTCGTCTACCGCGATGGCGCCGATCTCCACATCCAGTCACGCGATCTGAAGCCGCTGAACCGCTACTTTCCCGAGCTGGAGGAGCCGTTTCGGGCGGTGGGTGGACCGGACGCGCGGTTCGTGCTGGACGGGGAGGTGGTCATCGCTCGGCCCGAGGGTGGCCTTGACTTTGACTCGCTGCTGTTGAGGATCCACCCGGCGGCCTCGCGCGTGCGGATGCTGGCGGAGGCCTCGCCCGCTTCATTCGTCGCCTTCGATTGCCTCGCCGAGGCTGATGACGACCTGCGCCCCCGCTCCTTCGCTGAACGGCGCAAGCGACTCGCTGGCCTCCTCGCGGATCCTCCGCCATCGGTGCGGCTCACCCCGTCGACGACGGATCCGGCCCTTGCGCAGTACTGGTTCGACGTCTTCGAGGGTGCCGGCCTGGATGGGGTCATCGGCAAGCGCGCGGACGGTCCGTACGCACCGGGCAAGCGGACGATGGCCAAGATCAAGCACGCTCGAACTGCGGACTGCGTGGTCGCCGGCTTTCGCTGGCACAAGAACGGTCCGGGCACGCTGATCGGCTCGCTCATGCTGGGTCTCTACAACGACGCCGGCGACCTCCAGTCGGTCGGTGTCACCTCGTCATTCACGATGGCCAAGCGCGCCGAGCTGGTCGAGTTCCTCGAGCCGTATCGCTCCGGCGGCATGGAGGATCACCCGTGGCGCGACTGGGCGGCTGCGGAGGCATCCGCCGTCGAGCAGGGCAGGCGCCTCCCGGGGGCCCAGTCGCGGTGGAACCGCGGCAAGGACCTGTCGTGGGAGCCCTTACGTGTCGAGCTCGTCTGTGAGGTTGCCTTCGACCATCTCCAGGGCGACCGCTTCCGCCACGCCACCACCTTCCGCCGATGGCGCCCCGATCGCTCCCCGGCGGACTGTCGCTACGATCAGCTCACCGAGACGCCGTCCGCCCTGCTGGCCGACCTCTTCGGGAACTGATCCACCGCTTCCGCGCCCTTCCCGCAGCTTCTCACCCGGCTCACCGTACACTCGTCCAACCCATCCGCCACGGAGATCGCATACGTGTCCGTCGTCCTCGATCCGAACGCCGCCGTCAACGACCTCGCCGACCGATTCTGGGACGGGGTTCTGGAGCGGGACCCGCTGTGGGCCACCGTTCTCGGCGACGAGCGCTTCAACGACCGCTGGCCGAACCTGGGAGCTGATGGCCGCGCCGCCGACGCGGCGGCGGATCGGTCCGTGCTCGAGGAGGCTCAGGCGTTCTCGTCCGACGGGCTCGACACGGAGCAGGTCATCACGCGCGATCTGCTGATCCTGGTGGTGGAGAACCAGCTCGAGGCGCTGGCGCAGAAGCAGTACCAGCTGGCGGTTGATCACATGACCGGGCCGCAGGTCTGGCCGGCGGAGGTGGCGCAGTACCAGCCGGTCGACAGCCCCGAACGGGTGGAGCTTCTGCTGACCCGATACGAGCGTTACCCGGCCATGATCGAGCAGTACATCAGCACGCTCACCGAGGGGGTCGCCGATGGACGAACCGCCGCGGCCATGCCCGTTCGGCGCGCCATCGAGCAGATCGACCGGCTCCTGAGCCTGCCCGCCGCTGAGGCGCCCTCGGCCACGATGGTCACGGTCGACGGTGAGGACCGGGCGCGCGTCGTCGTCGCGGTGGAGAACCACATCTACGCGGGGTTGCGTCGTCTGCGCGACTATCTCGTCGAGGAGTACGAGCCGCATGCCCGCCAGCAGCCCGGGCTCTCGGCGACGCCTGGCGGCGACGAGGCGTATCGGCTCGCGATCCGCATGCAGACGACCGTGGCCACCACCGCGGAGGAGGTCCACGCCTTCGGCATGGCCGACCTCACCTCGATCGAGGCCGAGAAGGACGAGATTGCCCATCACCTGGGCCACGCCGATCGCCACGCTCTTCGCGAGGCGTTGGCTGAGGATGATGCGAATCACACGTCGGATCCCGACGCCCTGGTTCGGCTGGCCCAGGAGCAGACGGACCGCGCATTCGCCGTGGCGCCGCAGTATTTCGGACGCCTTCCCTCCGCCAACTGCTACGTCAAGGCCGTCGAGGCCTACCGCGAGGTCGACTCGCCGCCCGCGTTCTACATGCCTCCGTCAGTCGACGGTTCCCGCCAGGGCCAGTACTACATCAACACCTATCAGCCGATGGAGCGGCAGCTCCATAAGATCGCGGCGATCACCTTCCATGAGGCGACGCCAGGCCACCACTTTCAGATCGCGATCGAGATGGAGCTCGACGGGTTGCCCGCCTTCCGAACGCTTGGCGCCCGCATGGCCGGCGTCGCCTACGTCGAGGGCTGGGGACTGTACTGCGAGCGACTCGCCGATGAGATGGGCCTGTACGCCTCGGACGAGGAGCGGCTCGGGATGCTCGACGCACAGTCCTTCCGAGCGGCTCGCCTGGTCGTCGATTCGGGACTGCACGCCATGAACTGGACTCGCGAGCAGGCCATCGAGTTCATGCATGAACGTGGCTCGCTCCCCCCGGTCGATGCGGCCATCGAGGTCGATCGCTACACGATCTGGCCGGGGCAGGCGCTCTCCTACAAGCTCGGCCAGCGCGAGATCGAGCGCGCTCGTGCCGAGGTTTCGGCAGCGATGGGGGATCGGTTCGATCTGCGCGTTTTCCACGACGAGGTCTTGGCACATGGCACCCTGCCGCTCGCGACCCTGCGCCGCGAGATCCCCGGCTGGGCGGAGGCCGCAGTCACCGAAGGACGCTGAGGTCAGATTGCGTCGCCCTGAGTCCATCGGGCTTGGCGGGCGCCACGTTCGGCTCGAACCGCTCGATGAGCGCCATCGACCCGACCTGGAAGCCGCCGCTGGCGCGGATCCCGGCGCGCTCAGGCTCGGCGCGCTCCTCCTAACGCTCCACGGCTGGGCCTCGTCGGTCACAACGCGAACTCCATCGGCAGTCATCGCCTGCTAACGACCACCTCATTGGCAGCCGAGTAAGTACGCAGTCGCGGGATCGGCTCGACATTCACGGGCAGGTTGCGCGCCGCAGCCGATGGTCCGGGGTCTGTATGTTGACGTCGTCCTGGTACTTCGTTGCGGCCTGACAACGATCATTTCACGGTGGTCCTCTCCGGACCACCCCGGACCCCACTGAGGACGTCAATTGACCAGTACCCAAGTACTGGCGGATGTGCATACACTCGGCGAAGACCGGTCAACCATTTAGTGACCGGCCACCCGATATCGGGTGCTTGACTCATCCCAACCTGGGGGCTGGTTGGCCATCAGGTCAGAGAAAGAAGGACTACCGAAGTGAACACATTCAGATCCCGAACAGGGCTGCGAACAATGGCGAGCCTGGTGGCGAGCCTGGGTCTCATGACAGTGCTGGCCATGCCGACACTCGCCAATCACGAGGACGACCTAAAGCTGGTGGCCGTGGCGACCGGCGGAGGGACCGAATGCGAAGGCTTCGACTTCGCGTTCAAGCTCGACAGCATTGACCGGCTCAAGGCAGGCGTCTTCACCGCTTCTGACGAGGAGCACACGGTCTGGATCGAGATCGAGCTCTTCGAAAGCGAGGAAGGCGAAGTCAACGACTTTGTCATCCTGGACTCCGATCCGACGATCGATGGCACCCTCGTGAAGCAGCCGAACGAAGGCGGCGGCATCAGCCACATCACCTTCTGCTTCGAAACCGCGACCGCGACGCCGACCCCTGAGGTCACGCCGACCCCTGAGGTCACGCCGACCCCTGAGGTCACGCCGACCCCTGAGGTCACGCCGACCCCTGAGGTCACGCCGACCCTTGAGGTCACGCCGACCCCTGAGGTCACGCCGATCCCTGAGGAAAGCGCTTCGGCGGCTACTCCGACGCCGACCCCGACGCCTGAGGAAAGCGATTCGGCGGCAACTCCGACGGCGCGTGAGAACGAGCTGGGCGGCAATCCGTCTCCGGCGCCGAGTGGTGGCACTCTGCCAAACACGGCACTGATGGCTGGCGAATCTGTCCCGGCGATCGTGCTGAGCCTAGTGCTCATCGGCTCGTTGGCTGCGCTCGCCTCCCTTCGCCTGGCCCGCCAGCGCTAAGGTCGGCCCTCTCAACGCCGACGAAGCGGCTTTCGGACCTTCCGGGAGCCGCTTTCGTCTGCCCATCAACAGTGTGTCCACGGGCGAGATCGAGCGAAAGGCGGGTTGGTCTGTCGCGAACTGCTCGCTACCCTCGCAGTGCGCGTGGATGGCTGAGTACGGCTTATTCCGACCAGGGGTCGTAGTCGGGCTCTGGTGGCTCGGCTGCCGGACGCAGCTCAACGGGAACGTTGCGAAGGTTGACGCGGATCCGCCACCACACCTTGTAGCGGCCGCGCATGCCGTCCACCAGCACGTCCTCCGGATCGCGGACGGATGCGGCGGCCTCGGGATGCCGTGTGCGCCAGCGGTCGAGGCCGGCGAGCGCATCGGCCTTGTCGGCTGCCTGCGAGATCACCAGCAGGGGCTGAGAAGATCGTCGTCGGCCGGTGGGCGGGACGGTGCCATCGGCGTTGCGCGCCGGCGCGGAGGGAATTGCCGGCGCGACCGAGCCCGCCCGGCCACGTGGCGCGGAGGGATCGGGCGCCTCACCCTGCGCAGGGGACCGCCGTTTCGAGGGCTGGACTCGCGGAGGCTCGCCGGCCTGCTTGGCGTAATGCGGCGGCCACGGCGCGTCGCCGAGCCCCTCGGCCTCGTGGCGCTCGACCAGCGCCAGCAGCGGGTCCAGCGAGAAGGCCGCGTCATCAATTCCGGCGCCCACGTCGCCGAGCGCGCCATACCGCGCGGGCAGGGATCGCAGAGTGAAGTCGCCCATCTCCGCCGATGGAACCTCGTCCCAGGTGAGCGGCGCGCTGACGGTCGCATCCGGGCGCGGTCGAACGGAGTAGACGGAAGCCACGGTCCGGTCCTTCGCGTTCTGGTTGTAATCGAGGAACACGCCGTGTCGCTCCTCCTTCCACCACTTGCTGGTGGCGATGGAAGGCGCGCGACGTTCCACCTCACGCGCCAAGGCCAGCGCAGCCCGGCGAACGTCGCCGAACGCCCACTCCGGCGAGATCCGGACGTAGATGTGAATTCCGCGCGAGCCCGATGTTTTCGGCCACGCGGTGTAGCCGAGCTCCTCCAGCACCTCGCGAACCACGAGGGCAACCGAACGCACGTCCGCCCAGGGCACCCCCGGCCCGGGATCAAGGTCGACCCGCAGCTCATCGGGATGATCGAGATCTCGGGAGCGCAGCGGGTGCGGATTGAGATCGATGCATCCGAGGTTGACGACCCATGCCAGCGCCGCGAGGTTCTCAACGACGACCTCGTCGGCCGTGCGCCCGGAGGGGAACGCAAGCTCGACCGTTCGCACGAAGTCAGGCACCGATTTTGGCGCTCGCTTCTGGAAGAAGGCCTCGCCGCCGGCGCCGTCGACGAAGCGCTTGAGCGCCATGGGCCGATCGCGAACGCCCAGCAGGGCACCATCGGCGACCGACAGGTAGTACTGGACGAGGTCCAGCTTCGTGATGCCCGTATCGGCGAAGAAGATCTTGCCGGGGTTGCTGATGGAGACCTCGTGCCCGTCGAGGGTCAGCGTCTCCGATTCGGTTAGTGCCATCGCCGGACAGCGTACCTTCCGTGCCCAAGCGGCACGAGCCTTGCGGGAGGTGCGCACGCATGATCGACCGAGCCAAGCGCCTGCTCTCCGACCTGAACGCGTGGAGCCTGGATCACCGCATCCCCCGCATCTCGCGTCGGGCCTTCGGTGGCTTCCTCGACCACAGCGCGCTCCAGTTCGCGGGCAGCATGGCGTATTTCGGCGTGCTCTCCATCTTCCAGCTGCTGGTGCTCGGCGTCGTCACCGGCTCGTACGTGCTCGGGGAGGGCGAGGCGCGCAGCTTCGTGATCGAGCAGGTTGAGGCCGGGACGCCCCTCGACGGCGAAACGATCGGCGGCATTCTCGATGCGGTGATCGAGTCGCGCGGGAGCATGACGATCATCAGCTTCGCCTTTTTGGCCTGGGGCGCCCTCGGCGTGTTCTCGGCGCTGTCGGGCGGGATTGGCCGCGTCTTCGAGAACGCGCCACCCCGCCCGTTCCTGAAGGACAAGCTCATCGGCCTCGTGCTCATGGCGCTCACCGGCGTCCTCGCGGTGAGCTCGCTCGTCATCGGCATCATCACCGGCATCGTGCAGGAGGCTGCGACCAGCGTCGTCTCCGGGCTTCCCGGAGGGGGAACGGCGATCTGGCTCCTCGGCCTGGTGGTGCCGATCCTCCTGATCTTCGTCGCGTTCTGGGTGATCTACCGCGTCGTCCCGAATCGCCCCGTCTCCTGGGCGGAGGTCCTCCCCGGCGCGGTCGTGGCCGCCCTGCTGTGGACCGTGCTGCGGTTCGGCTTCACCTACTACGCCACCAACGTGGCCAGCTACGACAGCGCCTTCGGACCGATCTCGACTGCGATCACCCTGCTCGTGTTCCTCTACTTCGCGAGCGTCATCGTCCTGCTCGGCGCGGAGTTCGCGCGTGCCAGTGCCCTGGAGGACGAAGTCGGATCGGAGACGATTGCTGACCCGCGCTTCCTTCCGGTGGTGGTGGCGCCGGCGGTCCGGCCGGCTCCGGCGCCCAAGCAGGGACCTTCCCGATGGCTCGTCCTCGGCGCGGGCGCGATCATCGGCCTGGTTGCAGGCAGGTTGAGCAGGCGAAACGACGGCGGTTAGTCACTGCCCGGCTGGACGGGGTGGCGTGGAACCATGCGGGTGTAGTACCTTTGGTTCGTTCCGGTGCCTCCAGGCATCGGGCACCATCGCCCCGAACACCTTTCGCTACGGGGCATAAGGGCAATCTTGCAGATTCGGATCACCGCTCGATGAAGCGGCGGTCTCGTCTCGCCGTCACATTCGTCGCCCTGCTGACGGTTGGATGGAGCGTCGTCACAACTCAGCCCAGCGGCTCAGCCCTTGCCGCTGATCCCGAGGCCCAACTGGCCGAGACCCGGGCACAGCTCGCAGACGCTCAGTCGGCGCAGCAGTCACTGGCGGCTACCCTTGAGCGCCAGCGCTCGGATCTCTCTCAGCTCCAGCGCAAGTCCGCGGATCTCGATACCCAGCTCGACCTGGCGCGCGCTGAGCTCGACGCGGTCACCGCCGAGTATGAGCGGGTCGCGGCGCTGCTCGAGCAGGTGCACGTGCAGGTGTCGGACATCGAGGCTCGGATCGCCGAGCTGCACGTCCAGATCGAGACGCTCGACACCGAACTGATCGAGCTGGCAGCGGACATCCGGCGCCGCACGACGGACCTGGAGGAGCGCGAAGTCCTGCTGGAGGATCACCTGCGATCCGCGTACGAGCGCAGCCAGACGTCACTGCTCGAGCTCCTCCTGTCCGCCGATTCGCTCGATCAGGCAACGACCCAGGTCGGATATCTGATGAGTGTCTCGGACCAGGACACGATCCTTGCCGAGGACATCCGCGCCATTCGCGAGGAGCTCGAGACTCGGCGCGAAACGCTTGAGGACGGTCGCGCTGCCCTCGCCGATGCGCGCGCCGTGGCGCGCGACGAAGAGGCCAGCCTCACGGCCCGCCGAGACGACCTGACGGTCCTGGAGGGCCAGCTCGGGGAGCTCAGGGCCGCCGCCGACCGCAAGCGCGCCGAGCAGGAGGCGTCATTGAACGCCACGCTCGAGGCCAAGGGCAACGTGGAGGAGCAGGTCGCCAGCAACGAGGAGGCCGCCGCCGCAGCCGCGCGGCTCGCCGAACAGCTCACCTCGAAGGCCTCCGACCAGGAGGCCGCCATCGAAGAGGCGAAGCGCCGTGCCGCCGAGGAAGCCGCACGTCGAGCCGCGGCCGAGCAGGCCGCCCGTGAGGCTGCGGAGGCCGCTCGCCAGGCCGAGGAGGCCGCCGCCCGCGACGCTGCGGAGGAGGCCGCGCGCGCTGCCGCCGAACGGGCCGAACGCGCTGCCGCAGAACGGGCCGAACGCGCTGCCGCCGAAGCTGCCGCGCAGGCCGCCAGTGATGCGGCCAGGGCGGAAATCGAGGCAGAGGCTCGTCGGGCCGCGGATGCCGCCGCCCGCGCCGCCGCGGATGCCGCCGCCCGCGCCGCCGCCGACGCCGACGCCGCGGCCCGTGCCGCCGCGGATGCCGCCGCCCGCGCCGCGGCTGATGCCGCCGCGAAGGAAGCTGCGAACGCAACCTCCGGGTATGGCTTCCGCTGGGCGGAGCGCTCGTACCGGGTCACGCAGGAGTGGGGACCGACCAGCTTCGCCCTCGAACCCCCGTATACGTACAAGGGTACCTACTACCCCCATTTCCACGCGGGCATCGACTTCGCCAATGGTTGCGGCACGCCGATCTATTCGGCCGGCCCCGGCGTGGTCGTGTCCTCGGGCCAGCCCCTCCTGCCCTGGGATACCGGCTTCGGCGTCGTGGTCGACCATGGGGGCGGGATTCAGACCTGGTACTGGCACATGGAGGCGCGGGTGGTCGTCTCTCCCGGCACCATCGTCACCAGCGAGACGGTGATCGGCTACGAGGGCTCGACAGGCCTGTCGACCGGCTGCCACGTCCATTTCGCGGTCAACCACAACGGCATCTGGGAGAACCCGCGCAATTTCCTTCCCTAACCCAAGCTGTGGCCCGCGAACGCAGCGATCCACCAGGCTTGCGGAGCCGTCCCCACTTGGAAGCCGTCCCGGCGTCTACCATTGGCGCCACATCGCCTTCTGCAGGCTGACTAGGGCAATGTACGACTCCCGGAGGCGACACACCGACATGGTAGCGAGGCGTCGAAGGCACCTGGATGACTGAGCTTCCCGATTATCGGATCACGCATCTCCAGGCCCTCGAGTCCGAAGCGATCCACATCATCCGCGAGGTTGCCGCCGAGCTTGAGCGACCTGCCCTCATGTACTCGGGCGGCAAGGACTCCATCGTGATGCTGCGACTCGCGGTGAAGGCATTCTGGCCGGCGCGGGTCCCGTTTCCAATATTGCACGTCGACACCGGCCTGAATTTTCCGGAGGTGCTCACCTTCCGTGACCGTCAGGCCGAACAGCTGCACGTCAAGCTGATCGTCGCGTCCGTGCCCGATGCGATCGAGCGCGGGCTCGTGCAGCCCGAGCCGAACGGTTCGCGCAACAGGATCCAGACGCCAGTTCTCCTGGAGGCAGTCCGGCAGCATCGCTTCACCGCGCTGTTCGGCGGCGCGCGGCGCGACGAGGAGAAGGCACGTGCCAAGGAGAGGGTCTTTTCGTTCCGTGACGAGTTCGGTCAGTGGGATCCGAAGAATCAGCGCCCCGAGCTCTGGAGTCTCTACAACGGGCGCATTCACCTGGGCGAGTCGATCCGCGTCTTTCCGCTCTCGAACTGGACCGAGCTCGACATCTGGCGCTACATCGGCAACGAATCATTGGAGATCCCGGACCTATATTACGCGCGGGAGCGCGAGGTCTTCGAGCGGCAGGAGATGCTGTACGCCGCCAATGATCTATCTCCACCGCGTGATGACGAGACCACGTTTATGGCGTACGTCCGCTACCGGACGATGGGCGATGCGAATCTCACGGCCGCCGTGCGGTCGGATGCGGACACCATCGAAAAGATCATCTCTGAGATAGAGGTCACGCGCCTGACCGAACGGGGGGCTACGCGTGGCGATGACCGCGTGAGTGAGGCGGCCATGGAAGATCGGAAGAAGGAGGGGTACTTCTGATGGACCTGCTTCGATTCGCAACCGCGGGATCGGTTGATGACGGCAAGAGCACACTTATCGGCCGGCTCCTGTACGAGACCAAGCAGATCTTCGAAGACCAACTGGAGGCGGTCGAGCGCACGAGTCGCCAGATGGGGGATGAGTACACCAACCTGGCGCTCCTGACCGATGGGCTCCGTGCTGAACGTGAACAGGGAATCACGATCGACGTGGCGTATCGCTATTTCGCCACGCCGCGTCGCAAGTTCATCATCGCCGATACGCCCGGCCACATCCAGTACACGCGGAACATGGTCACCGGCGCATCCACCGCGGACCTCGCGATCGTCCTGGTGGACGCCCGCAAGGGCCTGCTCGAGCAGAGTCATCGCCACACCTTCCTGGTGACGCTGCTGCGGGTGCCCCACCTCGTGGTCGCCGTCAACAAGATGGACCTGGTGGACTTTGCGCAGGAAGTCTACGACTCGATTCGCGCGGAATTCACCGCATTTGCCACCAAGCTGGATGTGCCAGACCTGACCGTGATCCCGATCTCCGCACTGCGTGGGGACAACATCGTAACCCGCTCAGACGCGATGCCCTGGTATGAGGGATCGTCCCTGCTGCATCACCTCGAGAACGTCCACGTGGCCAGCGATCGAAACCTCATCGACGCGCGCTTTCCGGTCCAGTACGTCCTGCGCCCGCAGTCCACGCAGCATCCCGATTACCGCGGCTACGCCGGAACGGTGGCGGGCGGCGTCTTAAAGCCGGGCGACGATGTCGTCGTGCTTCCCAGCGGCTTCGAGACCCGGATCGCAGGGATCGATACGGCCGACGGTCCCGCCTCCGAGGCCTTTCCGCCGATGTCGGTGACCCTTCGGCTGGAAGATGACTTGGATGTCTCGCGCGGCGATATGATCTGCCGCCCGAACAACACCCCGACTCCCACGCAGGATATCGACGCCATGCTGTGCTGGATGTCGGAGCAACCATTGGTGGCGGGACAACAGTTGGCGCTGAAGCACACGACCCGATCGGCGCGCGCCGTCGTGAGAGAGGTGCAGTACCGGCTCGACGTCAACACCCTCCACCGCGACGAAGAGGCTGATCAGCTGAAGCTGAATGACATCGGTCGCGTCCGCCTGCGCACCACGACGCCGCTGTTCATGGACGCCTACCGTCGCAATCGCACGACGGGCGGCTTCATCCTGATTGATGAATCCACGAATCGCACCGTCGCTGCCGGCATGGCGCTGAATGAATAGCCGAGGAAACTAGCCTCCCACGGGCTCTCAGACGGCCGGCAAATAGAGCCGATCGACGTATTCGGTCAGCATGCGCGCGGTGCTGAACTGCCAGAGGGCACTCGAGATCGAGGCGCGCATGATCGTCAGCCAATCGGCCGGCAGGCCGGCGGCATCCCGATCAAAGAAGCGCGGACAGATCTCCTGCTCGAGCAGCCGATAGAGCTCGGAGGCATCGGCGAAATCCTGTGCCCCCTCGTCGCCGTCGGATTGACGATCTCCGATGGCCCAGCCGTTTGATCCGTTGAAGCCCTCGTCCCACCAGCCGTCGAGGATGGAGACGGACGGGATGCCATTGATGGCCGCCTTCATGCCGGACGTGCCGGACGCCTCCATCGGGCGCCGCGGATTGTTGAGCCAGATGTCGACGCCGCCGACCAGGAATCGCGCGATGCGCATGTCGTAGTCCTCGACGATGAAGACCCGGCCGCGCAGCCGATCCGACCGTGACAGCTCGAAGATGTGCTGGATCACCCGCTGGCCCGGACGATCGGCAGGGTGCGCCTTGCCGGCGATCACGATCTGGACGGGCCGATCGGTCGCATCGAGGATGCGTGACAGGCGCTCTTCGTCGCTGAACAGGAGGTCGGCACGTTTGTAGGTGGCGAAGCGGCGTGCGAAGCCGATGGTGAGCGCAGAAGGGTTCAGCGCCCCACGCACCTCGCGCAGTGCGTCCGGCGATTCGCCGTGCCGCGCGAACTGGCGCGCCAGGCGGCCCTCCAGGAAGCCGACCATCTCGCGCTTTTGTTGTTGATGGGCGGCCCACAGCTCCTCGTCGTCGAGACCGTCGAGCGAGCGGAGCTCACCGGGCCCCTTCATGTCGACCCCGAGCGGCACACCGATCGCGCGCTGCACCAGGCGGCGCACCGGGCGACCGAGCCAGGTCGGGACGTGGACGCCGTTGGTGATGGCGTCGATCGGATGTCCGGCGAGAGACTGCCAGCTGTCGGTGGCGGTCGCCCCGTGAAGCTGGCTGACGGCGTTCGCGCCAGTTGCGTGACGCAGCACGAAGGCGGTCATGTCGAACGGCGCGTTCGGATCGTCGGTGTGACCGCGTCCGAGCTCGAGCAGCTCACGCGGATCCATGCGCGCCGCATTGAACCATCGGTCCAGTGCGTGCGTGACGAGGTCACGCCCGAAGACCTCGTTGCCTGCAGGGACCGGGGTGTGGATGGTGAAGACCGCATCGCAGCCGACTCGTCGGAGCGCCTCGCCGGCCGCCAGGCCGGGATCCGCGGCAACCAGCTCGCCGGCCCGCTCGACGAGCAGAAAGGCCGAATGACCCTCGTTGAGATGCCACACGGCGGGAGTGATGCCAAGCGCCCGCAGTGCGCGGACGCCGCCTCGACCCAGAATCAGCTCCTGGCACAGCCGCATCTCACGGCCGCGGACGTAGAGGATGTGCGTGATCGGTCGATCTGCCGGATCATTGGCCGGGATGTCGGTGTCCAGGAGCAGGATCGGCGCGCGTCCGACCTGGGCAACCCAGACCGCGGCGTGCACGACGCGGTCGGCGATCTCCACGCTCACCTGGAGCGGTGACCCGTCGCGGCCGCGCGCGCGCCGCAGCGGCAGGTGCCAGGGGTCGAGATCCGGCTGAGCATGCTCCTGGTGGCCATCTGCGTCGATCTGCTGACGGAAATAGCCCCGCCGGTAGAGCAGGCCGATTCCGACGAACGGAAGCGCCGCGTCAGACGCCGATTTGCAATGGTCGCCGGCCAGGATGCCGAGGCCGCCCGAATAGATCTGCATCGATTCGTGGATGCCGAACTCGGCACAGAAGTAGGCGATCGGCCCCGGAAGTGCCCGCTCCGGTGATCTCGCGTACCAGGTGTCCGAGCCATCGGAGAGGTAGCGTCCGAACTCGTCGAGGACGCGGCTGGCGTCGACCATGAAGTCCTCGTCCGCGGTCAGCTCCGCCCAGCGCGTGGGGTTCACCACGGTGAGGACGAGGACGGGATTGCGGTGGCGAGTCCAGGTCGCGGAGTCGATCCGGCTGAAGATGGACTGCGCGCGCGGAGTCCAGCTCCACCAAAGGTTATAGGCGAGCTCGCCAAGGCCCTCGAGGCCGGCGGGGAGGTTGAAGTCGTGGCCGGGAAGTGTCGGCACGCGGAGGGATGTGGTCACGATCGGGGATGATAGCGGCGTCGCAGCGTAGGATGCTCCTCATGACGTCGATTCGAGAACGGCGCGGCCTGGATGTCGCCGCGGTCCGTGACCATTTTCCTTCGCTGGGCCGCCAGCTTCACGGTCAACCCGTCGCCTATCTCGACGGACCCGGTGGCACGCAGGTCCCGCGTGAGTGCATCTCCGCCATGACCGCCTACCTCGAGCGCAGCAACGCCAATCACGGTGGCGCATTCACGGCATCGTTCGAGACCGATGCGCTCCTCGACGAGGTCCACGCGGCCGGGGCCGACTTCCTTGGTGCCCACGATCCGAACGAGATCGCCTTCGGGCCCAATATGACGACGATCACCTTCAGCATCAGCCGCGCCCTCGGTCGCGACCTCGGACCCGGGGATGAGATCGTCGTCACCCGCCTGGACCACGATGCGAACGTCGCGCCATGGCTGGCCGTGGCCGAGGATCGAGGCGCGACCGTTCGCTGGCTGGAGCTGGGCAGCGACGACGCGACCCTGGACCTGCATGGACTCGACATGGTCCTCTCCGCGCGGACTCGAATCGTGGCCGTCGGCCTTGCATCAAACGCGCTGGGCACGTTGACAGACGTCGGCCACGTCATCGAGGCGGCGCACGCCGTCGGGGCCCTCGCCTACGTCGATGCCGTCCACGCCGCGCCGCATCTGCCCATCGATGTGTCCACCCTGCGCGCCGACCTGCTCGTCACCAGCCCGTACAAGTACTTTGGTCCGCATCTCGGCATGCTCTATGGCCGTCGGGATCTGCTCGAGCGGCTCGATGCGTATCGAGTGCGACCGGCCGGCGCGGCGCTTCCGGGCAAGCTCGAGGTTGGCACGCAGAATCACGAGGCGCTGGCTGGACTGTTGGGCACCTTCGCCTATCTCGAGGCGCTCGGCGCGGCATACGGCGAGGTCGCTGAGCGATCCGACCGACGCGGGAGGCTGCAAGCCGCCATGGCGGCCATTCACCTGCACGAGCGCAAGATGTCGATCGCGGCGATGGAGCGGTTGTCGTCAGTCCCGGGGTTGCGGATGTACGGGATCGATGATTCCGCGCGAGTTGCCGAACGCGTCCCCACCTTCTCGTTCACATTGGCGGACCATCATCCGCGGGCGATTGCAGAGCACCTTGCCCGCCGTGCGATCAGCACCTGGGACGGCGATTTCTACGCATGGGAGCTGACCCGGGCACTCGGGCTGGATCAAGCGGGCGGGCTGCTGCGCGTCGGCCTCGTTCACTACAATACGCTCGAAGAGGTTGATCGGCTCCACGACGCGCTGCTGGAGCTCGCCGGATGAGTCCGCTTGATCGGTCAGACGCGGCATGAATGACTTCTCGGCCCGGGATCGGTCGCACATGGACGGCTATTCGGTCACGGAGGCGGCCTCGGTTCTCGGCGTTCCGACCGAGCGCGTCTGGGAGCTGTTGGCGCGCGGTGTCCTGTCAGGCATGCCGGATCATGAGGGTGGCATGCGCGTGTTCCTCCAACCGCGTCGTGCTCCATCGGCGCTTGACCAGCCGCAGACATCCAACGACAGCCCTCGGGAGACCGATGGCGAAGCGTCGCCATTCCGCGAGCTCCTGACCGAGTTCCGCAGCCTGACCGAGCGGTACGGCCAGGCATTGCTGGCGCTCGGGGAGGCTCGCGGCGAGGTCGCTTCGTTGCGCTCCAGGGTCGACCTGCTCGAGGCGCGCATGGACCTGCGGATTCCGATGTCGTCGCCGATGAGCGCCGATGCGAACCGGCTGGAACGCTCGCATCCCGATCCCGATCCCGAGCCAGAGCGAGTGGCCGAGCCCGAGGCTGACCCAGAGGCGATCGACGAGCCGAAGCCGGAACCCGAGCCGGAGGCGCTGCCTGAGCGAGAACCGGAGCCCGAGTCCCAGCCCGTCACGCCACCCGTGGATACCCAGACAGAGCCGAGACGCACAGCCACTGCATCCCAGTCGGTCCCGAAGCCGGAAACCAGCGCGGAGCTTCAAGCCGAGGACGAACCGCGAACCGGCACGGACCTTCAGGCCGATGATGAACCGGAAACGGAGCGTGCCACTTCGCGTAAGCGCGCGCGCGCCCACTTCCGCGAGGGGTTCGCCGATGCATGGGCGCGTGCCGACGATCCCACCCCGGCCGTTCTGCCCGATCCCGCGGAGGTCAGTGCCGCAGTCAACGCCCTGCGCGACGAGCGCCCACTGCCCGTTGACGCTGCGGCTGACCGCCCGACCCCGGTCGAAATCGATGTCGCGCCGCCGGCCGCTGCTGCTGCGGCGTCCGCGCCGCCCGCGCCGGAGGATGGAACCGCACCGCAACCCAGCTGGGACCGGGAACGCTACTCGGCACAGATCGACGCTCCTGATTGGTGGACGCCGGACACGCCCGACGAAGCGACACCGTCTGAGCCGCCTGAACCTCTCGACCAGCCTGTATCGGCAGTCGCGGTTGAGAATCCTGCGTCACTGTCGCCCCGCCCACCTTCGGCGGATGCAGCCCCGGCCATGAAGCCGCGCGAGCCGTATGCCGGGGAGGAGACGATGCTCTGGTTCGGGCGTCGGCCCGACGGCAGCCAACTGGACGACTGGCCATCCGAGGATGCCGCCGGCGAGATGGAGGTGGCGAGCACCGGGCGTCGCCAAGATGCAGATCAACCGAAGGCCGCCGCCATGCCCGGTTCGCAGGAGCTGAACGACGCACTCGCGGCCCTCGATGCAGTGGGTCCCGCGCGAATGCCGGTCGGGACAGCACCGCCACCGCCCCCGCCCGGACCGTCGCCAGAATCCGCGCCGTCAACGACGTTCGCTCCAGAGCGTGCCCCGAGGTCCGCACCAGGAGCCACGTCGCAGTCCGCCGTGCGGAGCCCAGCCTCTCGAGCCTATCGTCGCCTGCGGCGCATCTTCCCGGGCTGATTCATGGCCCGCTACGACGAGTGCGCGGCACTCCTGATCGTTGATATCCAGAACGACTTCGCCGATCCGGCGGGCGGATTGTCCGTGCTCAACGGCGAGTCAATCATGCCAACCGTGAACGAAGCGATTCGCGCGGCCACCGAGGTGGGTGCCCTCGTGGTCGCCACCCAGGACTGGCATCCCGAATCGACGCCCCACTTTGCGAGGGATGGAGGCGTCTGGCCGGTCCACTGTGTTGCCGGCACGTGGGGCGCGGAGCTCCATCCGTCCCTCGCACTGCCGGCCGACGCTCCGCGCGTGCGGAAGGGGACGAACGGCGAGGACGGCTACTCCGCCTTCACCATGCGCGATCCCACGACCGGTGACGTGACATCAACCGAGCTGGAGGGGCTGCTCCGCGAGCGTGGGATCGCGCGGGTCATCGTGTGCGGCCTCGCGACCGACTATTGCGTCAAGGCCACCGCGCTTGACGCCATTCGGCTCGGCTTTGCGGTGCTGCTGCTCGGCGAGGCGGTGGCTGCGGTGAATCTCGCCCCGGACGACGGAGCTCAAGCGATCGCCGAGCTGGTCGCAGCCGGCGTGACCATCGGCTGAGCGTCGGTCCGCCCGGGCAGTCCTCAAGGGCGCCCACGTGCGCGCCCAACGAGGACGAAGCCGAGGAGGACGGCCACGGCGCCGATCACGATCCAGGCGCGGTCGCCGGTCATGAAGCTTCCGGGTGCAAACGGCAGCTCGAGCCCCTGCGCGATCCAGACCATGCCGGCGAGCGCCACGAAGATGCCGACCGCGGCGAGACCGATACGCACGCGCCAATCCTACGGGGAAGTGCTCGCCGATGAGATTGGCGTTACGGCCGACGCGGCTGAGATTCCAGCCATTGCTCGCTCTTGGCGGCGAGCCACCTGGCACCGCCGTCGGGACCTCGGCGCCGTATCATGGAAGCGCGCAGCTCAACCCCGGCAGACAACTTGCGGAGTCCGATTCCCATGACGAGTCAGCATGACGAATGGCGGGAGCTTGGCCAGCAGATCCGCGTCGATTCAGTCCGCTCCAGCAGCGCCGCGGGCAGTGGCCACCCGACGTCGTCGATGTCGGCCGCCGATCTCATGGCGGTCCTGATGTCGAAGTATCTCCACTATGACTTCGGCGCGCCCGACGACCCTCGCAATGACCATCTCATCTTCAGCAAGGGCCACGCGTCGCCGCTGCTGTACGCCATGTACAAGGCGGCCGGTGCAATCAGCGATGACGAGATGCTCACGTTTCGCCAGTTCGGCTCGCGAATCGAGGGGCATCCGACGCCGGTCCTTCCGTGGGTCGATGTCGCGACTGGGTCGCTGGGCCAGGGACTGCCGATCAGTGTCGGCGTCGCGCTCACCGGAAAGAAGCTGGATCGGCTGCCGTACCGGGTCTGGTGCCTGTGCGGCGACTCCGAGATGGCGGAGGGCTCCATGTGGGAGGCGTTCGAGCACGCCGGCTTCCACAAGCTTGACAACCTGACGGCGATCATCGACGTCAACCGCCTCGGCCAGACGGGCGAGACGATGCACGGCTGGGACCTCGACGCCTACCGGCGGCGCGCGGAGGCGTTCGGCTGGAAGGCGATCGAGATCGACGGCCACGACATCGCGGCCATCGATCGAGCGTTCGCGCGTGCGGTCGACACCACCGGCCAGCCGACCGTGATCATTGCCAAGACCGAAAAGGGTCGTGGCGTGAAGGCTGTCGCCAACCAACCCGGCAAGCATGGCAAGCCGCTCGACGACGAAGCGGCGGCCATCGCGGAGCTCGGTGGCATGCGCGACATCCACGTCGAGGTTCCGAAGCCTCAATTCACCGGGAAGCCGCACGAGTTCCCGACGGGCCCGCTCACCCTGCCGTCGTACGCGATTGGAACGAAGGAGGCCACCCGCAAGGCGTTCGGCGATGCGCTCGTGGCGCTCGGCAAGGCCAACGGCAAGGTCGTCGTCGTGGATGGCGAGGTCGGAAACAGCACCTATACGGAGGAGTTCGGGGCGGCGCTCCCGGATCGGTTCGTCCAGGCGTACATCGCGGAGCAGCAGATGATCGCAACGGCGGTCGGCATGCAGGTCCGGGGCTGGAAGCCGTTCGCGGTGACCTTCGCGGCCTTCCTCAGTCGCGCCTATGACTTCGTGAGGATGGCGGCCATCAGTCGCGCCAACATGGCCGTTGCCGGGTCGCATGCCGGCGTCAGCATCGGCGAGGACGGACCGTCGCAGATGGCGCTCGAGGACCTCGCCAGCTACCGCGCCATTCATGGTTCGACCGTCCTCTACCCGGCGGATCCGAATCAGACGGCCGCTCTGGTGCCGCAGATGGCCGACCGGGAGGGGATCGTATACATGCGCACCACGCGCGAGAAGCTGCCGGTCCTGTATGAGCCGGGCGAAGCGTTCCACATCGGGGGGTCTCGCGTGATTCGAAGGACCGATGACGACGCGGTGACGCTGATCGGCGCGGGCATCACGCTGCACGAGGCCCTTGAGGCCGCCGATACGCTGGCCACCGAAGGCATCACGATGCGAGTCATCGACCTGTACAGCCTCAAGCCGGTCGACGCGGAGACGGTCCGCCAGGCGGCGCGTGACACCGGCGCGATCATCACCGTGGAGGACCACTGGCCGGAAGGCGGGATCGGCGATGCCGTGCTCGACGTGCTGGCGGAGGAGCAGCCACATCCGATCGTGGTCAAACTGGCCGTGCGGCTCATGCCGGGATCGGGCAAGCCGGCCGAGCTGCTGGCGGCCGCTGGCATCGATGCGGCACACATCGCCGACGCGGCGAGGGAGCTGGTCGGGCGTGCCGGGGCACGGGGACGAGAAAAGAGCGAGGTCGGCTCCGGTCGGCGCGAATAGATGGGAGAGGGACGCGACATGACGGGTGCAGAGCAGGACCGCCACGAGGACAAGGCGGTCGACCAGGATCGCGAGGCCGAGCGTGTGACGGATCGCGCAGAAGCGTCGAACGCGCTCCACCGGCTCCACCGCGAGCAGGACCAGAGTCCGTGGATCGACTTCATCGACCGCGATCTGATCGAGACCGGCAAATTGAAGAAGATGGTCGACGACGGCATCCGTGGGCTGACCAGCAACCCCACCATCTTCGCGAAGGCGGTCGCCACCGGACAGTACGATGAGCTGATCCGGCGCGAGATCGAGGCCGGCGACGATGCGAGCCAGATCTACGAGGAGATCGCAGTCACCGACGTCGGTGACGCAGCAGACGTTCTGCGCCCGGTGTACGAAGCATCGAACGGGACCGATGGATTCGCCAGCATCGAGGTCGAGCCGAATCTCGCCGACGACAGCGCCGCCACGCTTGCTCGTGCGAGGGAGCTGTGGGCGCGCCTCGATCGTCCGAATATCTTCATCAAGATCCCGGCGACCGAGGCCGGCATCCCGGCCATCGAGGGCGCCATCGGCGCGGGCATCAACGTGAACGTGACACTCATGTTCAGCGTGCAGGTCTACGAGCGCGTGGCACGCGCCTACATCGCCGGGCTGCATGCCCTCCACCAACGCGGCGCCGACCTCAGCCGGGTCGCCAGTGTCGCGAGCTTCTTCGTCAGCCGGGTCGATACCAAGATCGACAAGCAATTGAACGAGCTCGGCACGCGCGGGGCCCTGGAGGCGCGTGGGAAGGCCGCCATCGCCAATGCGAAGCTCGCCTATGAGTCGTACCAGCGCATCTTCGGGGGCAATGAATTCGCCGATCTGCGTGCCGCCGGCGCCCAGGTGCAGCGCTGCCTGTGGGCTAGCACGAGCACGAAGAACCCGGACTTCCGCGACGTCCTGTATGTGGAGGAGCTGATCGGCCCGGAGACGGTCGACACCATGCCTCTCGAGACGATCACCGCATTCCTTGACCACGGTGATGTCCGCCGAACGTTGGACCGCGGCGTCACCGATGCGCACCAGGCGCTCCGCGAGGTCGAGGCACAGGGGATCAGCATGAACCAGGTGACCGATGAGTTGATCGCGGAGGGTGTCGCCAGCTTCTCGAAGAGCTTCGACGAGCTGATCAGCAGCATCGAATCAAAGCGCGAGGAGCTCGCTCCCGCATGACGGGCGTCGACGCCGCGGTCATCGCGCGGCTCGAATCGTGGACGGCCGACCGCGTCGCGGAGCGGCTCTGGGCGAAGGACGGCTCGCTGTGGGCAGCATCTGGAAAGCCCGCGCAGGAAGTGGCCGCATGGCTCGGCTGGCTTGACCTGCCGGAGGCCATGTCCGAGCGAGTGAGCGAGCTGGAACACCTGGCGCGCGACGTGCGCGAGGATGGCTATCGGCGCGCGGCGGTGCTCGGCATGGGCGGCTCCAGCCTGGCGCCGGACCTTTTCAGCCGCGTCTTCGGATGGGCCGGGGGTCCGGACGCCAATGGTGCTGCATCGGCCGATGGCCTGGAGCTGCGCATCCTGGACTCCACGCACCCCGACGTCGTGCGCGGATTCCGCTCATGGGCGGGCGCCCAGCGGACGCTCTTCTGCGTCAGCTCGAAGTCCGGCGGGACGACGGAGCCGAACGCCTACCAGGCAGCGATGGGCGAGATCGCCCCAGCCCTCGATTTTCTGGCGATCACCGACCCGGGCACCTCGCTCGGCGACCTGGCCCGGGCCCAGGAGTTCCGCGGCATCGTCGAGGCGCCGCCGGACGTCGGCGGACGATATTCCGCGCTGACCGTCTTCGGGCTCGTCCCCGCAGTCCTGAATGGCGTGGACGTGGGCGGGCTGCTCGACCGCGCATGTCGCATGGCGGACGCATGTCGCATCGCTGATGCGAGTGCGAACCCGGGGTTGCGGCTGGGCGCGCTGATCGGCGAGGCAGCGCTGGCCGGACGCGACAAGCTCACCATCCTGACCTCGGAGCGGCTGGAGGCGTTCGGTGACTGGGTCGAGCAGCTCATCGCGGAGAGCAGCGGCAAGGCCGGCACGGGGATCGTGCCGATTGTCGGCGAGGCGGTCGGGGAGCCCGCGGACTATGGCGAGGACCGCTGCTTCGTTCACCTGCGCTTCGCGGATGAGTCGAACCCCGCCATGAGCGCACTCGCCGACGAAGAGATCGTCCTGGACGGACCGCTCGACATCGGCGCCGAGTTCGTACGCTGGGAGGTGGCCACCGCTGTCGCCGGGATCGTGCTGGGCATCGATCCGTTCGACCAACCGAACGTGCAGGAGAGCAAGGACGCCACGAAGGAGCTGCTCACGACGTTCCGTGACAGCGGAAGCCTGCCACAGCCGGCTCCGCTGGTGAGCGAACCGGGGATCTCCGTGACCGCCGACCCGAGCGCGCTGGGGGACACCCCGGTGACGGTCGATGGCGCCGTCCGCCAGCTCCTGGACCTCCTCCGGGCCGGGCGTGACTATTTCGCGATCCTCGCCTATCTGCCGCCTGATCCCTCCGTGCTCGAGCGCCTTCAGCGAATTCGTAGCCGCGTCCGGCAGGCGCGCGGCGTGGCGACCACCGTCGGCTTCGGGCCGCGGTTTCTGCATTCGACCGGGCAGCTACATAAGGGCGGTCCGGACACCGGTGTCTTCCTGCAACTCACGGCTGATCCGGCCAAGGATCTGCCGATCCCCGGTTGGGACGAGTCGTTCGGGACCCTGATCGCCGCACAGGCGCTCGGCGACCTCACCTCGCTTCAGCGACGCGGGCGGCGAGCATTGCGGCTGCATTTCGCCGACCTCGCCACCGGCCTGGAGCGGCTGGAGGCCATGGTCGTCGACGTCATCGGCGCAGCGAGATGACCTCGTCACGGTCTCGGATCATCGATCACACGAAGTAGGGAGCAACATGCAGGTCGCAATCTGCGGACTGGGGAGAATGGGCGCCGGGATGGCGCGACGCGCCGCCAGGGGCGGACAAGATGTGGTCGTCTGGAATCGGACGGAGGCCGTGTCCACCGAGGTCGCCGCCGAGGCCGAGAACGAGGGACGGATCGCGGTCGCTGAGCCGCTCGAGCGCCTGCTCGAGATGATGCCCGCTCCGCGCCACGTCGTGATCAGCGTCCCATCCGGCGCGGCGACCGACACCATGATCAGCCAGCTGGCCGCCATCCTCGAGCCGGGTGACGTGATCATCGATGCCGGCAACAGCCGCTTCCACGATTCGAAGCGCCACGCCGCCGAATTGGCCGAGCAGAGCATCGAGTGGCTCGACATGGGTGTCTCCGGCGGGGTGTGGGGCCTGGAGGTCGGCTTCTGCGCCATGCTCGGCGGCAAGCGCGACGTGTTCGAGCGATTCGAGCCCGTGGTGCAGACACTGGCACCGACGGATGGCTACCTGTACTGCGGAGGCGCCGGTGCCGGCCATTACACCAAGATGGTCCACAACGGCATCGAGTACGGGATCATGCAGGCGTATGGCGAGGGCTTCGACATTCTCCACGCAGGTGAATACGACCTCGACCTGGCGGCGGTGGCGCGGATGTGGAACAGCGGATCGGTCATTCGCTCGTGGCTGCTGGAGCTCGCCGGCAGCGCCTTCGAGAAGGAGGGGAACGACCTCGCCAACATTCACGGCTGGGTCGCCGATTCGGGCGAGGGCCGCTGGACCGTTGCCGAGGCCATCGACCACGACGTGCCGGCGCCGATCATCACGCTGAGCCTGCTCCAGCGTTTCCGCAGTCGGCGTGAGCCGGACTCTTACTCCGATCGCGTCCTCGCCGCCCTGCGCAACGAGTTCGGCGGCCACGCGCTCAAGGATCGTGGGTAACCGGAAAGTATATATGTATATACTGCAAGACCTGAGCCCGTGACTGCGCGGACTGAGGACGAACGCCCAACGAGCGTGCGCGAGCGGGCTCAGCCCGGGATGCGCGACGATCGCCAGCCGCACCCGAACCCATTGCGCGAGGGGCTGCGGTTGGAGAAGATGGCCGAGCCGTGCACCATGGTGATCTGCGGTGCCACCGGCGATCTGACCGAGCGCAAACTCGGACCCGCGCTCTATAACTGCCTCCTGGGTGGATTTCTGCCGCCGGAGTTCACCGTCGTCGGCTTCGCTCGACGCGATCTGGGCGATGGAGCCTTCCAGGATCACCTGCTCGAGGGAATCAACAAGTTCAGTCGCAATCGCCCGGCCAAGCCTGCCATCTGGGAGTCGTTCGCGCGGGGGATCGAGTATCACCGTGGCGACTTTGACGACCCAGCGGCGTATGTTGAGCTCGCGAAGCGGTTGGACCGCATCGATCGAGACCGGGGGACCGCGGGCAATCGGCTCTTCTACCTCGCCGTCCCTCCGGCGCTCTACCCGGAGATCGTCAATCAGCTCGAGCGGGCCGGCCTGGCCACACCCGCCGATCGGCGTCGAGCGGGCCCGAAACGTGGCTGGACGCGCGTCATCGTCGAAAAGCCGTTCGGCTCTGACATCGAGAGCGCACGAACCCTGAATCGGGAGCTCGCGGAGGTCTTCGACGAGCGGCAGGTGTATCGGATCGACCATTACCTTGGGAAGGAGACCGTCCAGAACCTCGCCGTCTTTCGCTTCGGGAATGGTCTGTTCGAGCCCATCTGGAATCGGCGATACATCGACTCGGTCCAGATCACCGTCGCGGAGACGGTCGGGGTCGAGGGGCGTGGAGAGTTCTACGACGCGACGGGTGCGCTGCGCGACATCGTGCAGGGACACGCCCTTCAGCTGATGGCGATGTTCGCCATGGATCCGCCGATCGAATTTCACGCGGAGGATCTGCGTGACGAGAAGATGAAGGTACTGCGCGGCGTGAAGCCGATGACCCCGGCAGACGTCGCCACGAACACGGTGCGCGGCCAGTACGTCTCGGGCTGGGTCGAGGGCGAGAAGGTGGCCAGCTACCGCGACTCCGCCGAGATCGAGGCGGACTCGCAGACCGAGACGTTCGTGGCACTGAAGCTGGGGATCGATTCGTGGCGCTGGGCCGGCGTCCCCTTCTACCTGCGCACCGGGAAGGCCATGCCCAGCCGCGTCACTGAGATCGCGGTGCAGTTCAAGCAGGCGCCGCTGGCTCTGTTCGCGCGCGCCGGCGTCCCGCAGATCGAGCCGAATGTGCTCGCGATCCGCGTTCAGCCCGACGAGGGGATCCTGCTGCGCTTTGGCGCCAAGGTGCCCGGCCAGGGCCTCCAGGTCCGCACCGTCAATATGGACTTCCGCTACGGGTCGAGCTTCGCCGTTGATTCACCCGATGCCTACGAGACGCTCCTCCTGGACGCGATGGTCGGTGACGCGAGCCTCTTCACCCGCGACGACGAGGTCGAGCGCGCGTGGGAAATCCTGGATCCGATTCTGGACGCCTGGCAGGCTGGCCAGGGTGGCCCGCTCCACTTCTACGGGGCCGGCACCTGGGGTCCGCCTGCGGCCGATGAGCTGCTGGAGCGCGACGGACGCGCCTGGCGCCGGCCATGACCCGCACGCAGCCACCCGCGTCCGAGGAGCTGGCAGTCCATCAGCGGCTCATGCGCTTTGGCGAGGCGGAGAGCCTCGCCACGCCGATGTGGGAGGAGCGTGGCACCAGCGTCCAGGCGATCGCCAGCCACCTGGCATCGCTGTGGGATGTGCCGACCGAACTCGACGACGGTGGCGACCCACTGGTGACCGAGAAGGGCCTGCCACATGGGCGTGCATCGGTTCTCAATCTGATCGTGACGGTCGTCGACGAGGCGGCGGCCGAGCGGGTCGTGCAAACGCTGGTGGGGCTCGGTATTCGGCACCCGTCCCGCGCCATCGTGCTGGTGCCGCACCAGGGGTCCGGCGCGGCGCCGCTCGATGCGCGGATCAGCACCCACTGCAACGCCGCGTCCGGCGGCGGTGACCGCGTCTGCTATGAGGAGGTGGTGCTCACGGTTCGCGGGGAAGCGGCCGAGCATCTGTCCGGCATTGTGGCGCCACTGCTCATCCACGATCTGCCGACCCATGTCTGGTGGCCGGGCGACCCACCGTGGGGAGACCCGGTGTTCGAGCAGCTCGTGGAGATGGGCGACCGGGTCATCGTCGACTCTGCGGATTTCTGTGATCTGCTCGGCGGCCTGCGCCGCACGTCGCACCTTCGGCGCCGGAGTGGGGTGGGTGATCTCTCTTGGGAGCGCCTGGCCTGGTGGCAGGAGCTGACGGCGCAGTTCTTCGATGCGCCGCGATTTCGCCGTTACCTGCCGAACCTGAGCCGCCTGCACATTCGGTACGCGCTGCCGCCGACGGCATCCCAGCGGCACGATGAGGACGCGGATGTCGCGCCCGGCACGCCGGCACCCATGGCGCAGGCGTTGCTGTATGCCGGCTGGATCGCGACGCGGCTTGGCTGGCGGCGGCACCGCACCATCGCGGCGCTCGACGGGGGTGGTTTTCGCCTGCGTCTCGAGGGCCGACACGAGATGATCGACCTGCTGATCGAGCCGATCACGACCGATGAAGTGCGGCCCGGCGAGCTGGTGTCGACTCGGCTTGGGTCCCTGGGGGAGACGGGCGCCGCCGAATTCATTATCGATCGCGACGGCGATGACGCAATGGTGGCGACGAACGCAGACGGAATGACGGCCGTGCTGCGGCGCGTCTCGATGGAGTCGCCGCGCGAGTCCGAGCTTCTCAGCTCGCAGTTGACACTTGACCTTGTCGATCGCGTGTACGAGGACGCCGTGCGCGCCGCTGCGATCCTCCTGGCCTGCGCCCGCGAGGCGGCCGCATGACCAGATTCACCGTCCTCCGCGACTCTGCCGCCGTCGCCGAGGCGGCCGCCGACCGGATTGTCGCCGCCGCTCGTTCGTCCATCGAGGAGCGAGGGATCTTCCGCATCGCGCTCTCCGGTGGTGGAACGCCAAAGCAGGTTTACCCTCTTCTCCTGAATCCTGCGCGGCGCGACAGGATCGATTGGGCCGCCGTCGAGTTCTTCTGGGGCGACGAGCGCGCCGTGCCGCCGGACGATCCCGAGTCAAACTTCGGCGTCGCCTACCGAATGTTCATCTCGCACCTGCCGAATGTGCGCCCCGACCGGGTGCACCGTATGCCGGCCGAGGCACCTGACCTCGACGCAGCCGCGCTCTCCCATGAGAGCGAGTTGCGGCTGGCCTTCGGGGCGCGTCGCGACCAGCCCCCGGCCTTCGACCTGATCTGGTTGGGCATGGGTTCCGACGGCCATACGGCGAGCCTCTTTCCCGGCTCGACCGGCCTCGAGGAGAGGGAACGATGGGTGATCGGTAACTGGGCACCCTCCCAGGAGGCATGGCGGATGACGCTTACCATTCCGGTCCTCAACGCGGCCCGCGAGGTGCTCGTTGTCGTCACCGGCGCGGATAAGGCCGATGCGCTGCGCGAGATTCGTGAGGGCGGATCGGAAATGCCGGCGGCACGCGTCGACGGCGAGGCGGTTGAATGGATCGTCGACGCTGACGCGGCGGGCGTGGAAGCGTGACCCCTTCGACGCCACCGGTGTCCGCCGATGCCCTGCGCATCCTCGAGGCTCAGCTGTCCCGCATGCGCGCCATGCTGTACCGCTACTACGACCTCTTCTTCCGCTTCGTGACCGGCAGCCTCGTCGCGCTCGGCGCCCTGTTCGTTCTCTCCTTCTGGGCTCCCACCCAGGTGGCGGCCGTGCTACTGCCATTCGCGATCCTCTACGTCGGCTTTCACGCGGCGAACCTGTTCAGTTACGTCGTCTTCGCACGCACCTATTCCGCCGCCCTCGAGCGGCGGATCAACCGTGAGCTCGGTGCCGAGATCCTCGTGGCGCATCGGCTGGAGGAGATCTACTTCGGTGCACCCGGCGACCCGAAGCTGGTCGCTGCCTCTTTCCGCCGTCCGTTGACCATGCTCGCGGCCGAAACGTGGCACTTCACAATCGCCGGCGCCGCATTTTTCGTGGTCGGCACACTGGTCGGCAATGTCACCGTCACGCGTATCGGCGAACCATGGTCGACCTTCTATCTTCCGGTGGTCATCGGCTGGGCTCTGCTCAACGGCGCGTACCTGGCGTGGTACTTCACTGGTGGCCGAGACCAGCATGCCATCGAGGCCGTTCTGCGTGACGCCTACGAGCCGGCATCGACGGACGTCGCCTGATTGATGTCGCCGCTCGTCTGGCTGGTCGGAGCCCTGCTGGCCGGCATCGCCGCATACCTCGTCGCGTGGCCGGCCTGGCAATCGTATCGTGCTCGGGAGTCGCGCGACCTGAATGCCGAGCGGTACCTCGCCTGGCGGGGCCGGGCAGTCCGTCCTGAGGGTGGCGGTCTGCGCGAGGGGATGACGGGGGAGGAGCGCCGGCGTATTTATGCGGGCGTCGCGCTCGGCGTGGGGGGCGCGTTGGCTCTCGCAGTGTTCTTCGCCACCAGCTGATGCGGGTCGAGATGCTCTACACCGATGGAGATCCTGCCGCCATGTCTGCGCGCCAGAACCTGGTCGAGGTGCTGACCGAGGACGCCTTCGAGACACCGATCCAGATGATCGCCGTTGCCTCTGAGGCCGATGCGGAGTTGCTCGGCATGCGCGGCTCGCCCATGATCCGTATCGACGGCGTCGACATCGAGACGACCTGGGACGGACCCATCGGCCTGGGGTCGCGTGACTACGGCGATGGCCCGGTCCCCGCCAAGGCGATCATTCGGGGTGCCGTGGAGCGCGCCCGCGGCTGGAGCCACGGGCGCGCTCGCTGAGCTAGTCGTCCTTGAGCTAGCGCGGCGTTACACTCCCGGCGATGCTTTCCGCCGCGCTGCGCGCCCTGTTCCTCTGGCTCAGCAACCGCGGGTGGGTGGCTCGCCTGGCGCTCGGTATCCCGTTCCTGCGTCGGATGCCGTTGCGTTTCGTGGCGGGCACCACGCTCGACCAGGCGGTCGAGGCGGTGCGCAGGCTGAATGCGGGCGGGATGAGCGCAACGCTCGACGTGCTCGGCGAATCGGTCGAGGATCGTTCCTCCGCGGATCGAGCCGCCGCGGCATACGTTGAGACGCTGGAGCGCATTGCCGCCGCAGAGCTCGACGCAAACGTCAGCATCAAGCTCAGTCAGATGGGTCTCGATCTCGGCGTGGACGAATGCCTGGCGGTCCTTGCGCCGGTCGTTGCCGCGGGGGATCGGCTCGGGATCTTCGTCCGCATCGACATGGAGTCATCGGATTCCACCGACGCGACCCTCGAGGTTGTGGATCGGCTCCGAGGTGGCGGTCATGACGTCGGTCCCGCCGTCCAGGCGTACCTGCGTCGGTCTTCTGCCGATGTCGAGCGACTCGCCGGCGATGGCGTGAGGACGCGCATCTGCAAGGGCGCCTACGCCGAGAGTCAGGAGGTCGCGCACCAGGACCGGGTGGCCATCGGCGATTCCTTCGTGACCCTCTGCGAGGAACTCCTTCGGGCCGATGCGTATCCCGGCGTGGCCACGCACGATCCGGACATGCTGTTGCGGCTGACCGCGTTCGCGCGCGAGCGCGGCATCGGCCATGACCGCTTCGAATTCCAGATGCTCTACGGCGTGCGCCGCGATCTCCAGCGGCAGCTGATCTCGAAGGGATATCGGCTGCGGATCTACGTGCCGTATGGGACCGAGTGGTACCCCTACTTCATGCGACGTCTGGCCGAGCGACCCGCCAATGTGCTGTTCGTGCTGCGGAGCGTGTTCGGGGAGCGGTCCTAGGCCAGCGTATATACGTATACACTCTGGCACTGGCAGTGCGCATTGGGCGGCGCCACGGCAGTCGAGTCGGTGCGGGCGTACACTTGGGCGCAAGACCCATGTCCGCTTCCAAACGGCCGAGCACCTCGAGTCTCCGCCGCTATCTCACCTCCCGCCCGTACATCGCAATCGCCGACATTCGGCGCCGATTCGGACTCGAACCCGATGCGATGAGCGTCGTCTCCCGCAACGGGACCACGGCGTACATCGGTCTGCCCGAGCGTGAGTCGACCAAGCTCCAGGATCTCTGGCAGCGCGATGAGGTCGGTGTCGAGCTCTCGGTCGAGGTCCACGCGCCGGTCGTGGTCGGCATCTATCCGGTGCGGATCGCACGCTTCGTGATCGACCAGTCCTCGAACCGCCCCGGGTATCACCAAATCTCCGGGCCCTTCCACGAGGACATCACCGAGGCATGAAGCTCGCTGCGGTCATCACGGACCTCATTCTCTACAGCCGCATCGAATCAGCCGCCACCGGGGCTGGCGCTTTGCTCGTTCGTGTCGACTCGCCATTCGACCTGCCTGACGACCTCGACGTCGTGCTGGTCGACTGGTCCGCACGTCAACCTGACTGGAATGATGCGTTGCGTGACCAGACCGCGTCACGCGTCATCCTGTTCGGCCAGCACACCGATCTCGAAGCCCATGCTGACGCCCGCGCGGCCGGCCTCGGCCCCATGTGGGCGCGCTCCAGGCTCCTGAATGAGCTTGCCGGATTGGTAGCATGAGTAGCCTCGCAGCAAGATTCGGGCACCTCATGCCCGCGCCGGCGCGGCGCTGCCTAGTCATTGCGCTTGACGGCATCGGACACGACGAGCTGCTCGAGGCTGTCGCGACCGGCATGGCGCCGACGCTGGGCACGCTGATCGCAGGCGGCAGGTTGCATCCGGTCGGGTCCACGTATCCGCCGGTATCTGCGGTCGCGTGGTCGAGTTTCGTGACGGCGTGCCTCCCGGGAAAGCACGGGGTCTTCGGCTTCACGCATCCGCAGGATGACTACAGCCTTCGGTTCACCGATGCGCGTGACCTTCGCATGCCGACGCTGTGGGATCGCGCAGCGACGGACGGCCTGCGTTCAGTTGTGGTGAACGTGCCCGGCACCTACCCTGCGCGACGCATGAGCGGTAGTCTCGTCTCCGGCTTCGTGGCGCCGGATCTGGATCGCGCGTGCCATCCGCGCTCGCTCGGTGCTCGCCTCGCGGCTGAGGAATACGTCGTCGATGTTGATGCTGGCCTTGCTCAGCGCGACCCAGCCCGTTTCTCGACGCACGTCGAAGACGTGGTGGCGAGCCGAATCCGAGCGATGGAATCGATCCTGGACGCTGAGCGCTGGTCGCTTGCCGTCCTCGCGTTCACCGAAGCAGATCGACTGAACCGCATGTGGTTCCAGCGGATCCGTGATCAGGAAGGCGTCGCACGAGCGACGTACCGCAGTTGGTTCGGACATGTTGACGCATTCATCGCCCGGTGTCTGAGCCGGTTTCCGGGCGCTGACGTCGTCGTTGCATCGGCGCATGCGTCTGGGCCGCTCGAGCGCTTCGTGAATCTCGACGCCTGGCTCCAGGCGAATGGTTACCTGACGGTTGATGCGTTGGGCGCCATCGCGCCTGACAGCAGGGCATTCTCGATGGACCCCGGGCGAATCTACGTGACGTCGTCGCAGATGTTCCCCGCCGGGGCGGTGCCGAGGGCGGAGGTCACGGACCTTGTCGATGAAATCGCCGACGGCCTGGCCGGACTGGTAGATGAGGTCAACGGCCTTCCCGTGATGGCGTCCATCCGGAAGCGGCGTGACGCCTACGAGGGAGTCCGGACGTACCAGGGTCCGAACCTGGTCTGTCTGCCGGCTCCAGGCTACGAGCTGAAGGCCTCACGTCGGCTCCCGCTCTTCTCTGACGCGGCGTTCGAAGGGACACACGTTCAGCAGGGGGCACTGCTAATTGCCACCGGAACGGATCGGCCGAAGGACGTGACCGTGGCAGATGTAGGCGCCACCGTGCTCGCGAAGCTTGGCCTGTACGACGAGGATGTTGACGGATCGAGCCTGCTCGCCTCGCCGAGTCGATAGCTCAGGCCGGCCCGTAGCGGTGCCCGCAGACAACACAGTACGAAGGCACCCCCTTGGCATAGGACCTGCGTTGCGTCAGCATAGCCACAGCGGATTACTGTTCGCTTACTGGCCGCTTATTTCATTGGCCAGGACATTCAGAGTGCCTAAGTTACACCTCGGGGATTTCGTGCCCATGTTCTTTTCTCGTCGCCCTCATACCCTACGCCTTACGCCGGCGTTGGATTCCGTGGTCTGGCCTGGATCAGTTCTGTCACGGCGTGCGCTGTCACGCGCGGCATCGTCGCGCGGTAAGCGGGCGTTGGATATTGCCCTGGCCGGTACGCTCCTTGTCGTCACGTCCCCGGTCTGGTTCGCGATTGCGGTCGCCATCAAGTCGACGACGCGGGGTCCCATCCTGTTCCGTCAGCAGCGATTGGGACTGAGCGGAGTCCCGTTCACGGTTCTGAAGTTCAGGAGCATGCATCACGGCGCACCAGAAAGCGCCCACGAGCTGTTCGTGACCGGGATGATGGCAACACTGCCGACGACTGGCTCCACTAATGGCTCGATCCATAAGCTCCAGAACGATTTGCGGATCACGCGCGTCGGCCGCTGGATCCGTCGGACGAGCCTGGATGAGCTGCCGCAGCTGATCAACGTCCTGCGCGGAGAGATGTCCCTCATCGGGCCCCGACCGCCATTGGCCTATGAGGTGGCGAAGTACGAGCCCTGGCAGCAAGAACGCCTTGCAGTTCGGCCGGGAATCACCGGACTCTGGCAGGTGTCGGGACGCAATCGCCTGACCTACGCCGAGATGTGCCGCATCGACGTGCGATACGTTCGTAACTGGTCGTTTCTGATGGACTTCCGCATCATCCTGCGAACTCCGTGGGCCATGTTTGTCGAGCGTGGAGGGGCATCGTGAGCGGCACGCACGGCTCGGTTGTTCGCGTCGGCGTCATCGGCTGCGGCTATTGGGGCCCCAACCTCATCCGGAACTTCGCCCGCCATAATGGGTCTCGCGTGACCGCCGTCTGCGATGCGGACCTGGAGCGTGCGGAGAAGATGGCCGGTTGGTACAACGTTCCGCTGAGCACGAGCGACCCTGTTGAGCTGATCGAATCGAAGAGCGTCGATCTCGTGGTGGTGGCGACACCTTCCCGAACGCATTACGCGCTGGCGAAGCAGGCGATCCTGGCCGGTAAGCACGTCCTCGTCATGAAGCCGATGACCACCCAGGTCGACCACGCCGAAGAGCTCGTTGATCTCGCTGCCCGGCAAGGAGTGATGCTCGCCGTGGACCACACCTTCGTGTACAGCGGCGCTGTTCGCAAGATGCGCGAGATGATGGTCAGCGGCGAGCTGGGCGACGTTTACTACGTGGACAGTGTCCGGATCAACCTCGGCGTCTTCCAATCCGACGTAAATGTTATCTGGGACCTGGCCGCGCACGATGTCAGCATCCTTGACTACATCCTTGGGGCAATCACGCCCACTGACGTCACCGCGGTGAGTGCCGCGCACGCCGGCAGCTGGGCCGAGAACATCGCGTATCTGACGATGCGCTACCCGCCGGATGTGCTGGCGCACGTGCACGTGAACTGGCTCGCACCGGCCAAGATTCGTCGGACGATCATCGGTGGATCACGGCGCATGGCGGTGTATGACGACATGCATCCGTCCGAGAAGCTCCTCGTCTACGACCGCGGCGTTTCGATCGCCCCGTGGAGCGATCCGGAAGACGTGTACAGCGCGCTGGTCTCCTATCGGTCGGGCGACATGTCCGCGCCGAACCTAGACACTCGGGAAGCGCTTGCCGTCGAGGTCGACCACCTGCTCCACTGCATCGCGACCGGAACAACGCCGATTGCGGATGGTCTCGCCGGACTGCGGACAGTCAGGATCCTGGAGGCGGCAAACGTTTCCTCGGGCAGCCGGCAGCCGTCTCGCACGGGTTGGGACGGAAACGCCGAAAAGGCCACACTCGTACCGATCCCGATAGACAGTCTGGCAGGCTGATCGCTTCCGGCGGCCACCAAGCGTGACCGCCATGCGCCTGGCCTGTTTGTGTGCTGCCAATCCCCAGGCGGTACGATGAACTGGTTGCATCCGGACTGGAGGCTCATCGCAGATGGAACTACGTTCGCTGATCCGCGTCATTCTTGAGAAGTGGTGGCTTGTGGTGCCCACCTTTCTGATGACCTGGGGCTCGGGCGCAGTTCTGACCCTCAGCCAGCCTTCGATCTATCAGTCGAATTCGACCTATGTGGTCAAGATCACCAGCGCCGCCGGAGAGGACGTCCTGAACGCGCTGGGCCTGCTCAGCCGCCAGACAGAGATCGCCGAGACGTACGCCCAGGTGGGACAGAGTCGCTCGATTCGAGAGGCTGCCATCGCGGCGCTGAGCCTCGACGGGCGCCAGCAGAATGACGTCCAGTTGGAGAGTCGCCTGGTCGCAGGATCCAACATCCTGCAGTTGACCGCAACCGCGACCGACCCGCAGTTGGCACAGGAGTACGGCGCGGCCGTGGGAGCTGCTCTTGTGACGTACGCAGACGAGCTGTACCCCTCGTTCGAGCTCATCGCCCTCGATGCGCCGGGAGCGCCTGATGTCCCCGTGTCTCCCAATATCCCGGTGAATCTGGCACTCGGATTCGGGGTGGCTCTCCTCCTGGCGGCTGGCGTTGGATATGCGGCCACGATCGTCACGCCTTCCGTTCGGCCAAAGGCTCAGGTCCAGATGCTCGACCGGGAATCCTCGGCGTACAGTAGTGCCTATTTCATGCTGCGCCTGCGGCAGGAGATGAGCCGGGTGCGTCGAACGAACTCCCCGCTGTCCATCGCGCTGATCAACGTCAATCATTCCGGTGCGCTGGACCGCGCCGATGTTCGCGTCCGGCGCGAGGCGCTGGGAAGACTTGCCGGAATGCTTGACGCACACCTGCGCATCGAGGATCTGAGCGCGCGGCTGGATGGCGACACGTTCGCACTGTTGTTCGCGGACACGAAGGAGGCGGATGCATTGGAGATGGTGGAAGGCCTCCGCGCTCGCGTGGCGCTCCCCGCTCTTGGCACCGACCCCAGTGGCCAGGCACTCCGGGCCAGTCCCGCGGCTGGGGTTGTGGAATATCGCGGCCAAGCAACGACCATCGGAGATCTGATCGAGCAAGCGCGAACTGCGCTGCGTGACGCTGAGGCGGTTCCGGCCGGCAGAACGCAAGCATTCACCAGTCCATCGGTGGCTGCACCCGGCCCGCGGCCGAATAGGGACCGCCCGGCCCGCGATTCTTCAACGAGCTGACCGGGTGAATGCCAGACCGGACGACGCCAGACGCATTCGGCACGAAAGTGAAGCCGACATCGCGTTTGTGGCGAAGGGCGGCGGCACCCTCTTCGCTGGCCGGCTCTTCACGTCGGGGGTCCGCTTCGGTATCGCGATACTGCTCGCGCGACCGCTCGGTGCCAATGGCTATGGCGCCTACAATCTCGCCCTAAGCGTTGCGACGGTGGGAGTCATCCTGCCTCTCCTGGGCCTCGACACCGCCATCGTGCGCTACACGGCCATTTTCGCTGGCCGCGGCGAATGGGGAGCTGTGCGAGCGAGCCTCCGCCTCATGTTTGGCCTGTCCGTCGCCTTGAGCTTGCTCATGACCGTTCTCATCGTGGTCTTCGCCGACATAATTGCTGCGGCACTGCTCCACGATGCACGCTTGGCGCCACTGGTGATCATCAGCGCATTGACGGTACCGTCACTGGTCCTCAACATCCAGCTCGGCTCCGCGCTGCGCGGTCTGCGCCGAATAGGACATGAGGTGCTCGCCGATCAATTGGTCCAACCGTTGGTCCGATTGGCGCTGATTCTCGTGGTGGTGGTGATCGGCCTGACGGTATCTCTGGCGTTGATTACCTGGGCCATCGCGTCACTCACCGCGACAGTGCTGCTTGCCGTTTTCGTCTTGCGCGTTCTCTCGCGCCACAGAGGTGGAGATGACGGCGGAGTGCGGCTGAGCACTCGGGACCTGTTTCGGTTTTCGGCGCCCGTCTTCCTGTCGAATGTCGTGACGAAATCGGGCCGCCAGCTTCAGACGCTCCTGCTTGGAGCCCTGAGCACGACCAGTGCGGTCGGGGTCTTTGTGGTGGCCACGAACGTGAACTTGATCGGCTCCTTGTTTCATTCCTCCATCGTCTCGGCATCAATGCCACTGTTCGCGGCTGCGCAGGACCGGGGAGACCGGCATGCTTTAGAGCGGCTGTACCAGCTGACCTCGAAGTGGTCGCTCTCGCTCAACCTGCCGATCTTCCTCATCGTCATCGGCTTTCCTCATACGCTTCTTGCGATGTTCGGGCCTGAGTTCCAGGCAGGTGCCATACCGCTGATGATCCTGGCTACTGCCAATCTGGTCAACGCGGGCACGGGCATGTCCGGCGTAGTTCTCGACATGACCGGCTACACCGGATTCAAGCTGCTCAACGCCGCGGTAGCGGTGGTCCTGGGGATTGCGACCAACCTCATCCTCGTACCGACCCTTGGTCTGATTGGTGCCGCAATCGCAGCGTTTTTGGTGACGGCGGGCACCAACATTCTCCCCCTTGCGGAGGTGCTGCTGATCGTTCACGCGTCGCCCTACAATCGCTCGATGCTGAAGCCAATCTGGGCCGGGGTGGCCGCACTGGTGATGGGCATCGGTGTCAAGACCGTGCTTGGCGAATCGGACGAAGTCATTCAGGCGGGCGCCGGCATCCCCGCCCTTCTGATCACCTACGCAATCGTTCTTTTCGCCCTCGGTATTGACGATGATGATCGGCTTGTCTTGAAGCGAGTCCGTCGGCGCTTCACTCGTCGCTCGCGTGACAGGCCTCGTGGTGAGGTGCCGGCCGATCCGAAGCGCGCCGGAGGCAAGCCGTTCCCTTGACAGTCGAGGATCCACGTCATGCTGCAGCCTGAAGGCGTCACGACGCGTTGGCGCCCGGTGCTGGCCTACGCGCCGCATGTGGCATCGGTGCTCGTGGTGCTCTGCATCTCTGTCATCGCCGGTGCCGCAGTCGCACGAGGACTGTGGCAGGTGGCTGTTGCAGTCGCTGTGGCGGCCCCCATCGCGGCGTTCGTAACCCGCAATCCATTCACGGCCGTGCTCGCATGGCTGCTGTTCGTTCCCTATGTCGTCCAACAGCTCACAAGTGACGTCCATCCCCTGGTCTGGACGCTGCACCGTCTTGGTGTGCCAGCCATGCTCGCCCTGGTTGTCGTGTATCACACGCTTGGGGTCCGGCGTTCACCGTTTCGATTCAGGCATTACGACCTGGCCCTGGCGGCATTTATCGCGGCTGGAGTGCTGAACATTCTCGTGCTTGTCCCGAATCCGAGCCGGATGCTGGGCGCATTTTACGATCAGCTTGCGATTCCCATAGCATTCTTCTGGCTCATCCGCGCCATTGGACTGCAGCGCTCAGATTATCGGCGCTTGATCGTGGCCGGCGCGTGGACCATTGCTGTGCAGGTCACGATTGGGATCCTGAGCTGGATCGCACCCGGCACTCTCCCCGCCCAATGGCTGGGACGTGCCGGGTCGCGAACCGTCGGCACGTTCGGTGGACCAGCCCCGTATACCATTACGCTCGTTCTGTTCGCCCTCCTGACACTGTACGCCGCCATGTCGATGCGTGCATCACGAGGGCGCTTCCTGTTTTTCGGCGTCGTCGTCGCGGCGCAACTTGGGATCTTTCTGTCACTTTCGCGAGGCAGTTGGCTCGGCGCTGGCCTGACAATGCTCGGGCTCATCGTCGTCTACCGACGTCAGATCGGTCGCTTCGCGCTCGGGGCAGTCGTGCTGTCGCTCCTCCTGGTTCTGAGTCCGGTCGGAGGATTGGTCCCGACGGCTCAGGATCGACTGGCAACGGGAGACACGGTCGAAGGTCGAATCGTCACCAACAACGCCGCCGTGCGCATGGTCCGCGATGAACCTCTTGCTGGCTTTGGCTACGGTAGCTTCGAGCTATTCGACGAGCGATACAAGCAGCGGGTGGGCGACATTCCCCTGATCCTGGGGGGCAGCGCGCACAACACCTACCTGAACATGCTGGCGGAGCTCGGCATCCCTGCCACCATCCTGTATCTTGCTCCACCGCTCATTCTCCTTGGGCTCACCGCTCGATCATGGCGTCGCCACCGCCAATCGCTGCTGATTGACTGGCGCTTCGTTACCATCCTGTGGCTCGCAGTGCTGGATCAATTTGTTGTAAATAACTTCCTCGAGATCATTCACTCGAGCTTCTGGGCGACTTCTCTGTGGTGGATCACGCTGGGCATCATTGCAGCCCAGCTCGAAAGGCTCCACGGCGCTGAGTCTGTCGTTTCCACGTCCGCGACGCCGCAGCGTTCCGCGGAGGTATCGGCGGTATGACGGATCTGCCGCTCGCCTCATGGAATCAGATCCCCTCGTCAGAGTTGGCGCAGGCTCCGTATATCTTTATGGTCGGTGTCATTCGCAGCGGGACGACCCTACTGCGGAACATGTTGGATCGGCACTCTCCGATCGCGCTCGGCAGTGAGATTCATTTCATATGGTCATCTGACTCCGTGGTCTAGTGTGCGACACCAGCTTCGAGGTCTGGGAGATCTGCGCGAGGATGTCACCGTTGGGTATGACACTCTAATTTGGCCCCACTTGGGGCCGGAATGATGGCCTGATTTGGCCCCACCCCCGAACCATCCAGTCCCTACCCTCGGCTGACCGTCCAAGGTCATCCGAAGCGAGGGAGAAGGAGTTGTCGAGGGTGGAGCTCTTCAAGGTTATCCGCACAGCCCGCCGGGAGTGTGGACGCGCATGAATGGTGCAGAGAAACCGCCACGAAGAGTGCAGAGGCGATCGACCTCAGCCGAGCATAGCAGCCTCCCTTCCGGAGCCGGCCGGGACGTGAGCCCGCATGCGATAGCTCTGACCCTTGATGTT
>JBBSML010000016.1:0-55990 GCA_038233215.1 Candidatus Limnocylindria bacterium | reverse complement strand
GTTGATTGGCGGCGTCGAGGACTTCCACGCCCGCCTCAGTGGCGGCGGCATACAGCTCCTCGATCGCGCCCATCTGGGCTTCCGGGTGCGGAATCGCCTGGAGAATCTGGTCGTGGGTGAGGAAGCCTTCTTCTTGCCCACGGGCCAGCAGGTCGGCGACGACCGCTGCCTGCGCGCTGTCGACGACCTTCCCATCGTCACCTGCCGATCCGGCGGCCGCGACCGCCTTCCGAGTCCGCTTGGGCTTCGGCTCCACTTCCTCAGACGCCGCCGCCTTGGCGCCAGCACCCTTCGGCTTGGCCCTGGCCGGCGCCTTCGCCGATGCGGTTTCCGGCTCCTTTGTCCTGGGGGTCGTCTCACCTTCCGGCGTATCTGCCGTCGCCTTCGTTCGTGCCGTAGTGGGCGTCGCCACGCTCAGCTCCTCCTCTCGCCGGCCATCAGGGCCGGCGTGTTCATTGCTTCGTCGAGCTGCGTTCGAATCTGGTGCAGCCGATGGACGTTTCGCTCGAGTGCCCGCACGTCGTCGGACGCGTCGTCATCCGCAGCGGCGCGGATCAGCGTTTCGAGATCATTGAGTTGCTCATTTACACGGACGATGCGCAGCCGAACGAGGCAGACACGAAGCACCTCGCGATCGCTCGACGTATCTGGGCGCGACCCGTTGGCCCTGGCCGAGGCCAGCAGGCCGCGGGCCAGGTCGGCGCTGGCCGGATCGAGTCCCGCCACGAACCGTTCGAGATCCGGCGCGCCGTCCGCCGTTACCACGGTATGCCAGGCGGTGCCCAGCGCCTGCGCCGATTCGTCACCAAACGGCAACCGCTCGGATGAATCCAGCTCGGCAGCGAGCGTGGGATTCAGCAGCATCAGCGTGATGGCCTGCCGCTCGAGCGGCGTCAGCGCCGGTTGGGCGACATCGGCGTCAGCCTGAACGTCGATCGGAGCACGGCGTGATGCCGGGCTCCTGGCCTGCATTCGACCAAGCTCATCGCGCAGATCCTGCTCATTCAGATTAAGCCGCGTCGAAAGAGCCAGCACCGTGGTTCCCTGAAGCAGAGAGGCCGGCATGCTCGCCACTCGAGACAGGACGCTCTGAGCGGCTCGCATCCGCTCTCCCACCGAATCACCGACATCGGTAGTTTCGCGCTCGATGAAATAGTCCATCAAGACCTTCTGCTTCTGTTGCGCCTCCTCAACCGCCCGGCGCCACGCATCCGGATTCGATCGAATGAGGTCATCCGGATCTTTGCCAGCCGGCATCCGGATCACACGGACCTTGTTGACCATGTCCGGACCGAGTTCTTCGAGAAGGTTGCGCTGGGTGGCAGCTTCCCCCGCCAGGTCCACGTCGTAAGCGATCGCCACCGCATCGGCGTAGCGCGTTGCCAGCTCGACCTGCCCTTGCGTCAGCGCGGTCCCCAAGCTTGCCACCACGTTTGTGAACCCCGCCTGATGAGCTGCCATGACGTCGGTGTAGCCCTCGACGATCACTGCCATTTTCTCGCGCCGAATCGCGTTCTTGGCGAGGTCGATGCCGTACAGGGTCCGACTCTTATCGAACAGCGGCGTCGCCGGTGAGTTCAGGTACTTCGGCCCCTCAGCGTCAGGAAGGATGCGACCGCCGAGACCGATCGCCCGACCGGACGCATCACGGATCGGGATGATGATTCGGCCGCGGAACCGGTCATAGACGCCGCCTCGCGTCGATGGGCTCGCAAGTCCGGCACCGATCACCTCGGCCTCGGTGAACCCCCTGCCGCGCAGGCGCTTCGTCATCGCCTCCCAAGTATTGGGAGCGTACCCCACCACGAACTTGTCGAGCGTCGCCTCTGACAGGCCGCGCTCGCCCATGTAGGCACGCGCGCGCTCGGACTGCCGTGACTGGAGGAACACCTCCCGGTACCACGCGATGGCTGCCTCGAGTGCTTCACGCAGGCGCCGCTTATGCCGATCCTCTCGCGCCGTGTGCTCGCTCAGCTCGACTCCCGCCCTCTCCGCCAATTGGGCGAGCGCTTCCCGAAATTCGAGTCCGTCGCGGCGCATCAGGAACGTGAAGATGTCGCCGTGCTCGCCACACCCGAAGCAATGCCACGTCTCGCGATCTGGCGTGACGATGAAAGACGGAGTCTTCTCGCCGTGGAAGGGGCACAGGCCCTTGTGGACGGTGCCGGCACGCTTGAGCGACACGGATTCACCCACAACGTCGACGACGGGCAGTTTGGATTTGATGTCGGCGATGATGCCGGATGATGTGGTGATGGGGTGACCCTCGCGCGGCCGTAACGTGCGCTTGTCAAGTACTTTGTCAAGGACGACGACCCTATTCTAGCCTCTTGTCAAGTGCCTTGACCGGAGGGTCCCTCATCCCATGCCCTCGACACAGCGCGGTACACTTCGCACCGCACTGCACCTAACAGCACACAATCGAGGCCGATGCAACCAGCCGATTCCCCCGTTCCCCCCACCCCAAGTGTCCCGTCCGCGGTCGAGGCTATGCAGGCTGCCTTCCGGGACGTCCATGGCCGTCGCCTGCACGGATTCGCGCTGATACTCACCTTGGGCGATCGGCCGCTGGCGGCCCGGCTTGCCGATCGCGCGCTCACCACCGCCACACGGCGCGTACTTGAGCTCCGACACCCTGAGCGGGCCGCGGGCTGGCTCCGCGCAGAGGTGCTCAGACATGCGCCCCGGGTCAGGCGTGTCACACGTCCGGGGCCGGCAGCCATTCGCGCGCTCGGCGACCTCGGAGCCGATGCATCCGTGGTCACGGCGCTGCGGGTCCTCTCGACGCGAGAGCGAGCCGCACTGATCGCCACCGACATCGAACGCCTTGACCAGCGCGACGTTGGCACGATCATCGGCGCGGATGGTGCCGCCCTCGAGCGAGTGATCAGGCAAGCACGGTCTCGATACGCGTACGCGTTCGCCGCGATCGCCGACCACGAACCGACCATCAATGGCCCATTGACCGCCAAGATCCAGGCGGCCGCCTACCGAGCCCTGCGATGAATGACCTCCACGACCGCTTTCGCCTCTGGATCGCAGAGGGCGGTCGCGACGAGCTGGCCCGCGACGTGGCCATTCACGCCTCTGGCTGCGCGTCGTGCCTTGGAGCTGCCGCTGCGGTTGATGCGATGTCGGTCATTGACCTGGAAGAGGCACCGACGCCGCCGACCGGACGTGCCAACACCGCCCTGATCGGTTCTCGCGCCCTCGGCCCTCTACGCTTCGGTTCCGGCGTGGCCGCGCTGGCGGCCATCGTCATCGCGGCCGCCGTCACGTTCGGCCCGAGGAGCTCGCCGGCTCCCACGCAGGTCGGCGGTCCAACCGCCAGCGACCAACCTGACGAAACGCCGGCCGAAGCGGTGCTCGGCGGCCAGGTCGAACTCACCTCGAAGCCATCACCGTCGCCGGAACCGACGCCATCGATTGCTCCTTCCCCGTCCGTGGTCGCGAGTGACGATCCTGTTGAGACCCCCACAGCGACGAGCTCGACGGGTGCTCCAGAATTCATCGCGCCGCCCATCAGCGCGCCGACTCCGGCGAGTGCGAACCCGCCGCGCGCTCCAGCGATCACTGCGTCCCCCACGAGGACCACGTCACCGACAAGCCCACCGCCTGCGCCGGTCCGGAGCCCCACGCCACGCCCGGCCACGCCGTCCCCCGCCCCGACTGCCTCTCCTACGCTCCAGCCCACGCCCACGCCCACGCCCACGCCCACCCCCACGCCAACCCCCACGGCGACGCCAACGCCCACGCCAAGGTCCACGCCCCAACCGACTCCGACAATCAGCCCATCCCCGACGGCCAGCTGCGATGTGCTCGACCCTGTGTGCGAGGTTCTGCCTTAGCCGGTCGGACCGATCCCCTGTCGGAAAGCAACCTGCTATTTGTCGCGCGTCTCGGTCTTCGCAATCGCCGCTTGAGCGGCCGCCAGTCGTGCGACCGGCACCCGGAACGGCGAACAGGACACGTAGTCGAGCCCAACCTCGTGGCAGAACGCGATCGACTGCGGATCGCCGCCGTGCTCGCCGCAGATGCCGATCTTCAGGTTCTTCTTGGTCGAACGGCCCTTTTCGACGCCGATCCGCACGAGCTGCCCGATCCCGGCCGCGTCCAGCACCTGAAACGGATTCTCCGGCAGCACCTTGCGATCCACGTACTGCATCAGGAACTTGCCTTCCGCGTCATCGCGCGAGTAGCCAAATCCCATCTGCGTCAGGTCGTTCGTCCCGAAACTGAAGAACTCGGCATGCTCGGCGATCTCGTCGGCCGTCAGCGCGCCACGCGGAACCTCGATCATGGTTCCGAACTTGTAGTTGACCTGCTGTCCACTGGTCTCCACGATGCGCGCCACTTCGGCTTCAAGGATCGCGCGCGTCTCGCGCAGCTCATTCACGTGGCCGACCAGCGGGATCATGATCTCCGGGAGCGGGGTCAGACCCTCGGCCGCGACCCGCGCTGCCCCGGCAAGGATGGCGCGGCCCTGCATCTTGATGATGTCGGGCACCATCAGACCCAGCCGGCAACCACGGAGACCGAGCATCGGGTTCTGCTCGCGCATCGCCTCGACCGCCAGGAGCAGCTCGTCCTTCTCAGCCAGCTCTTTCTGCATGCCGGACCGATCCCCTGCCGGGGGCGATGGCGCCGCACCCTTCTCCGGCAGGGACATGCCGAGCTTGCGCATCACGCGGCCCGCGTCCTTCTTGCCGAAGAGCTTGAGGAGGACCTGCTGAACGAGACGGGCATCGACGCCCGTTCCGGCTTTGGTCAGCTCGAGCGTCGTGCGCAGGCGCGTGGTTTCCGCGACAAGCTCGTCGTGCGACGGCAGGAACTCGTGCAGGGGCGGGTCGATCAGGCGGATGACGACCGGCAGCCCATCCATGGCCCGAAAGAGGCCGGCGAAGTCATCGGTCTGGAGGGTTTCGAGCTCAGCGAGGGCAGCATCGAACGTGCCGATCGCCTCGCGCTCCTCGGCGCTGCGGTCGGCATCGGCCTTCGCCTTGGCAGCCGTCGCAGCGTGGGCGTTGAGGATCATGCGCCGCACCGTCGGCAGACGGTCTTCCTCGAAGAACATGTGCTCCGTGCGGCACAAGCCGATGCCCTGCGCGCCGAACGCTCGCGCCCGCTCAGCATCGCGTGGATAGTCCGCGTTTGCCCAGACCTGCATGGTCCGGACCTCATCGGCCCATCCGAGAAGCGTCGCGAGGTCGTGCTCGTCCTCAAAGCGCGCCTCGATGGTCGGCAGCTCGCCGGCGAAAATCTCGCCAGTCGTGCCGTCGATGCTGATCAGGTCGCCTTCAGCAACGATGGCCGATCCGGCGCGCATCTGACGCCTGGTGTAGTCAATCTTGACCGACTCGGCGCCAGCCACGCATGGAAGCCCCATGGAGCGGGCCACCACTGCGGCATGCGAGGTGGCTCCCCCGCGGGCGGTGAGCACGCCCTTGGCGGCGAGCATGCCATGCACATCATCCGGCGAGGTTTCGATACGCACCAGGATCACGGCATTGCCGGCATCGCGCGCCTCCACCGCGCGGTCGGGGTCAAAGATCGCCTGGCCAACAGCGGCGCCTGGTGAGGCATTGAGGCCCTTGCCGAGCAGCCGATCCCCCACTTTTTCCTTGGCGGCCTCATCGAAGCGCGGCAGCAGCAGCTGGACGATCTGCGCGGGATCCACACGCTGCAGCGCCTCTTCCTTCGTCAGTACTCCCTCGTTGACCATGTCAACCGCGATCTTCACCGCGGCCGGCGCGGTGCGCTTGCCGGACCTGGTCTGGAGCATGTACAGGACGCCGCGCTCGATGGTGAACTCGAGGTCCTGCATGTCCCGGTACTGGCCCTCGAGCCGCTGCGCGATCTCCTCAAACTGCGCGTACACCTCGGGCATCTCATCGCGCATCTGGCTGATCTTTGCCGGCGTGCGCACCCCCGCGACCACGTCCTCGCCCTGAGCGTTGGTCAGGTACTCGCCGTAGAGCGTCCTCTGGCCGGTATTCGGATCCCTGGTAAAGGCGACGCCGGTGCCCGAATCGTCACCCATGTTGCCGTACACCATCGTCACGATGTTCACCGCGGTTCCGAGATCGTGCGGGATCTTGTTGAACTCGCGGTAGTCGTGGGCACGCTTGCCGAACCAGCTGTCGAAGACGGCACGGACGGCCAATTCCAGTTGCCGATACGGATCGGTCGGGAACTCGTCCCCGGTCTTCTCCTTCACGATGGCCGCGAACTTCTCGCCGATCTCCCGGAGCTGCGCGGCGCTCAGATCGGTGTCGAGCCTGGCCTTCGCCTTGTGCTTCAGCTCATCAAACGGCTCGTCGAAGTCCTCCGCCTTCAGGCCGAGCACGATACGGCCGAACATGGCCACGAACCTTCTCCACGCGTCCCAGGCAAACCGCTCGTTGCCGGTGAGCTTGATGAGGCCCTGCACGGTATCCGGATTGAGGCCAAGGTTCAGGACCGTGTCCATCATCCCCGGCATGCTGAACGCGGCGCCGGACCGAACGCTGACCAGCAGCGGGTTGGTCGTATCGCCGAAGCCCTTGCCGCTCTCGTGCTCGAGTGCCTTCATATGGGCGATGACGTCGTCCCACAGGCCTGGCGGCATCTCCTTGCCGGCTTCGTAGTACGCGTTGCAGGCCTCGGTGGTGATCGTGAAGCCGGGAGGCACCGGTAGACCCGCGTTCGTCATCTCGGCCAGACCGGCGCCCTTGCCGCCGAGCGTCGAACGCATCGATGCGTTCCCCTCGCTGAACGTGTAGATCATCTTGCCGTTCGTTGCGGCCCTGGCCTTGGTAGCGGGCTTGCGGGGCTTGCGGGCGGTCGTGGCCATGCGGCGAATCGGCTCCTCGTGTACACGTCTGGGGAGCCTCGATTGTACCGCGGACCGGCCCTCACCCACCCGCGCCAGTGAGCGGCGAGCGTGATGGCCGCCGTGTCCACCATGAAGCCGATCACCACTGAGAAATGGGCTCGGGTATCGAATACCGGCGGAAGATGCCGAATCACACGTGGCGCGGGTCTAACGGCAATCGAGGCCGGCGAAAGCACCGAACTGCCGCCGGCTCACCCGTGGCGCGGGTCTAACGGCAAGGGAACCTGCGCATTACCGAAGCTCCGTCGCCGAATGACCCGCAGTGCGAGGGGAACGCGAAGGACCCGAGAGTTGTTGGTCGTTAGCCCCGTGGTGCGGGTAGAGCCTCGGGCCTCGGCCTCGAATGATCGAGCCCGGGCCAGGAGGGCCGAACTCACCAGGGCTCTGTCGATCTCCAGTCGACGGCGATGGGGTCTTCCAGGGCGAGGTCCATTGGCGTCCGCCGCGTGCGGAGGACCATGACATGTCCGTCCTGATCGGCGCTGCGCACGCGTTCACCGTCGGCCGTGCGAACCTCGGTCGGCCCGATCCACGTCTCCCAGCCGAGCCGCTGATAGAAGCCGTTGCTGCCGGTCGCCAGCGCGCCGAGCTCGTATTCGTCGCTGATGATGCGCCCGATCTCGCGCATCACGCTCGCACCATGCCCGGCGCCCTGCGCCTCCGGCAGGGTCGCCACGTGCTCGACGTAGCCGACGTCGAGCGCAACGTCCATCTCGTGGCCAAGATACATGCGTCGGTCGATGATCATGGCATGGGCCACGATTCGGCCATCGGCTTCGGCCATGACGTGCAGGCCGGGTCCGACCCGCTCCCAGGCTTCCGCAAACGGCTCGTCGAAGGCCGCCTCGCAGAGACGGGTCAGCTCATCGAGTTGATCGGCCCCGAGCTCTTCGGTTTGCGCGGCGCGAAGTCGAACGGTCTTCATGGCGTCACGCGAACCCACCCACGCCGGAAGGCAAGATCGAACAGCGGACCGATACCGGCGACGATTCGGCCCGCCCATCCGGTGTGCTGCCGATAAACGGTCCGTGCCTTGGCCATCACGCGGTCCCGGTCGGGACCGGTCAGCTCGGTTGCAAGCGACCGAAACTCCTCGAATGCCGCGACATCCTCGTCAGCGAGCCAGCGGGCGTCTGCAAGTGCTTCGCGCGCTTCGGGCAAGCCGTCGAGCAGGCGGTGTGCGACGGCGGCAGCCTGAATGGCACCGCGGGCGTCCCCCGTGCGTGCCAGCGCCTGGCTGAATGCGAGCTGGGCGCGACCGTTGCGTGGCTCGAGCCGCACCGCACGTCGAGCCGCCTCGAGACCCATCGACGGCTGTGACGCGCCGAGCCGCTCCTGCGCTTCGGCCACCGTCCAGGTCGTCTGCCTCGGATCGTTGCGGGCCAATCGACCAAACTCCGCGGCCGCGTCCCGGTGCGCCCCCTGGCTCGAGAGCACCTGCGCCAACAGCTCGCGATAACGGATCTCGTCAGGGTCAAGTCGAACAGCGTCCTGCGCATGCTGCTCGGCCTCGTCGAGGCGGCCGACGGCGAGGAGCGAGTGGGCGCGGTACTCGTGTGCGGCATCATCGCCGGGGCGCTGCGACAGAAGCTCATGCGTGAGTCGAAGAACGCCCTCGTGATCACCACGCTCGAAGGCGTGGTGCACCTCTCGGAGCGACGTCACCGGCATCAGAAGTTGTCATCCACGGATGTCATCGGCGCGACGTGACGCGGCGGCTGATGGACGCGCCGCCCGAGATAGAGTTGCCCACGTTTGAGTTCGCCGGGAGAGCCCGGCCGTCGCCTGGCATCGACCTGAGCGGTGGATGGCAACTTCAGGCCGATGCGGCTCACGCCGGAGCCGGCTCCCGCGGAACGCCTTCCCAAGCGCTGCGGCCGGCCACCAGGTCGGCAACCCGCTGCGCCACGAGATCGAGCGAGACGCGCTCCTGGGTCATTGAATCTCTCTCGCGGATCGTGGCCGCGCCATCCTCGAGTGACTCGGGGTCTACCGTGACGCAGAACGGCGTGCCGATCTCGTCCTGGCGGCGATAGAGCTTACCGATCGAGGCGGTGTCGTCGTACTGCGCCGCGACATGCTGCCTGAGGTCGGCGGTCAGCCGACGAGCCCGCTCCACGAGCTCAGGGCGGTTGCGCAGCAGCGGCAGCACGGCCGCTTTGATCGGCGCCAGCTCCGGCTTGATCCGCAACACCCCGCGCTTCTCCTTCGCCAGCTGCTCCTCGGTGTACCCGTCCACCAGGACCGTCAGCATGGCGCGATCGACGCCCATCGCCGGCTCGATCGCGTACGGCACCACGTGCTCTCCTGACGCCTCGTCGAAGACCTCGAGCTTTTTCCCGCTGCCCGCGGCGTGAGCTCGCAGGTCGAAATCGGTCCGGTCGGCGATCCCTTCCAACTCTGACCACCCGATCGGGAACTCGTACTCGATGTCGGTGGTCTGCTTCGAGTAGTGCGAGAGCTCATCGGCCTCGTGCGGGCGCAGTCGGAGGCGGTCGCCGGAGATGCCGAGCACATCGGTCCACCAGGCATGGCGCGCCGCGACCCAATGGGTGAACCACTCATCCTCGTCTCGGGGATGGACGAAAAACTCCATCTCCATCTGCTCGAACTCGCGAAGCCGGAAGATGAAGTTGCCGGGCGTGATCTCATTGCGGAAGGATCGGCCCATCTGCGCGATTCCAAATGGCAGCTTGCGGCGCATGCTGACCGCGACGTTATCGAACTGGACGAACATCGCCTGGGCCGTCTCCGGACGCAGGTAGGCCACCGATGAGCTGTCAGCCACCGGACCGACCTGCGTTGCGAACATCAGGTTGAACTGTCGCGCGTCGGTCAGGGTGTCCCGGTTGCCGCAGTTGGGGCAGGCGATCTCGGCGGGCTTGCCCTTGAGGTCATCCTCGCGGAATCGGTGCTTGCAGGTGCGGCAGTCGACCATGGGGTCGCTGAAGCCGGCGACGTGACCCGAGGCCTCCCAGACGCGCGGGTTCATGATGATCGACGCGTCGAGGCCGACGACGTCGTCGCGCAGCTGAACCATGTGGCGCCACCAGGCCGCCTTGATATTCTTCTTGAGCTCCACGCCGAGCGGCCCGTAGTCCCAGAAACCGGCCATGCCGCCGTAGATCTCGCTTGACGGAAAAACGAATCCGCGTCGTTTGGCGAGGCTGGCGATGACGTCGAAATTCGGCGCTGGCACGGGGGCGGCGGCTCCTGCTCGGTGGAGTGTCGAGTCTAGCCGATGAGATGACCATCGAGCCTATCTCAAGACGGACCGATGCCGCGTGGTGGACACGGCACCGAACCGCGGGTTATGGGGTGGCGGCGGCCTCCCGAGCGGCTACCTCCGAGAAGAAGTCGCGCGAACGCAGCTCGCGCTCGAGCACGGCCGAAACGGTGGCGTGCATCAGGCGCTCTATCTCCCGATGGACGGTCGGTGTCAGACGCAGACGCAGGACTCCTACGAGCGCCGAGCGCTGGAGATGGCGGAGCACCTTGAGGGCGTCGGCGGAGATGGATCGGGCCCCGTGGGCGGCGTGAGAGCACGCAGGACACAGGACGCCGCCGCCGACCGGCGAGTACGCGTTGCCCTCCGGCTCGATCTGTGCGCCACACTCCAGGCAGCGCGCCAGCTCGGGACGAAACCCCATGGCGTTGAGCAGGGAGAGCTCGAACCAGCGGGCGACGACCTCGCGCGTCACCTCGGCGGGCGGCGCGTCGAGCGCCGAGAGTGCCTGGGCCAGGAGTCGGAAGGCCTCGTGCGAATCGGCTGAGCCTTCGCAGAATCGGTCAGCCAACTCGATGACGTACCAGGCTGCCGCGGTCGAGTGGAGGTCATTGCGCAGCCCGAGATGAGGGTCCTCGAGGGAGGATGCCGTCACGACATCGAAGGTGCGTCCCACGGCCAGCACCAGCTGTACATCGCTGAACGGCTCAAGCGCGCCACCGATCCGTGAGCGCGTGCGCCGAACCCCTTTGGCGATGACCCGCAGCTTCCCGAACCGCGGCGTGAGGATGGTGAGCACGCGATCGGCCTCTCCGAGGTTCATCGAGCGGAGCACGATGCCCTCGGTCTTGTAGACGCGCGGTCGCGGGCTCATCGGTCCATCGAGCGGAACTTGCTACATCGGTGTATCATGATCCTGATGCGCCAGGACACGCTTCCCGCCCACGCGCGATGACACGGCTCATGGAAGAGGTCGGGTACCCTTCAGGCGTGGACATCAGGACCGAGTTTAGTCACATCCTGGCCGATATCGAGGCCGAGATGTCGAGCGTCCTCGACCAGCGCCAGGGCCATGCGCGCTCGCTCTACGACATGCTCGCCTACCACCTCGGGCTCGACGGCGAGTCCGGCCCGCGCGGAAAACGGATGCGGCCACTGCTGGGTGCGCTGGCCTACCAGTCATTGACCGGCGACTACCGTCCCGCCCTGCCGGGTGCGGCAGCGGTGGAGCTCGGGCACAACTTCAGCCTGGTCCACGACGACATCGAGGATGCCGATGTCGAGCGCCGCCATCGGCCGACGCTGTGGGCCATCTGGGGTATCCCGCTGGCCATCAACGCCGGTGACGCGCTCTTCGCGCTGTCGCGCCTGGCCCTGTATCGGCTGCTGGATGGTGGCTTCAGCGAGCGTCGCGTCCTCGCCCTCATGCGCGTGTACGACGAGACCTGCCTGGCACTATGCGAAGGCCAGTATCTCGACATCAGCTTCGAGCGCCGGACCGATGTCACGGTGGACGGCTACCTCGAGATGATCGGCAAGAAGACCGCGGCCCTGCTTGCCTCATCGGTCCAGGCCGGGGCCATCCTGGCCACCGACGACCCCGAGGTGGTCGAGGCATATCGGCGATTCGGCTTCGACCTCGGCATGGCCTTCCAGATGGCCGATGACGTGAAGGGCACCTTCTGGAGCTCCACCGACTCCGGCAAGCCGGAGGCAGGCGACGTGCGCAAGCGCAAGAAGACGCTGCCGCTGGTGTGGGCGCTTGCCAATGCTTCAGAGGCCGATCGAAACAGGCTCAACGCCATCTACCTCGACGGCATCCGCGCCACCGATGGGCGCGGACCGCAGCCGACCGCAGCCACGCCGATGACCGATGATGAGGTCATCGAGGTGCTCGCCATCCTGGACCGATGCGGCGCCCGCGAACATGCGCTGTCGGAGGCCCGCCGCTACCGGGACCGCTCATTGGAGCAGTTGGAGCTGCTCCCCTGCCCCTCCGCCGGCAAGCGCGATCTCGCTGACCTCGTCCGCTCGGTGATCGCCGCCTAACGTTCCCTTCGGCATGGCGGGCGTCGATCTGGCGGGCCGCAGGGCACGTGGCGCCCTCTTACGTGCCGCGTGCACTGATCAATCGGGCAGTGCGGAGCGCGGCGACTCAAATGCGCGCGGGAATGCCCGATTTGTGAGCATCGAGCTGACGCCGCGCCCTACCCCGCCGGGTCTTCTCCGTGTTCACGCTCGTCCTCGCGGCGAGGGCGCGAGGCGACCACTCGGGCCACGCGGCGCGGCTCGGCGGCCTCGACGCGGAGCATGACGTCATCGCGGAACGGAGTTTCGGCGCCCGGCAGCGGGATCCGACCCACCCGATGCACGATAAAGCCGCCGACCGTGTCGTAAGCCTCCTCATCGGTCTCGTCGTCGTCCGACAGGTCGAACAGGTCGCGCAGATCGTCCATGCTGACGCGGCCGTCGAGACGGAAGGCGAGCTCGTCATCGGAAACGATGGGCTCGACCATGTCTTCCTCGGTGTCGTACTCGTCCTGGATCTCGCCGACGATCTCCTCGACGACGTCCTCCATGGTGACCAGGCCCGCCGTTCCGCCGTACTCATCCACCACGATGGCGATGTGCCGCTTGGCGGTCTGCATGTCGTGCAGAAGCTCGTCGACCGCCTTGGACTCGGGAACATAGACCGGCGAGCGGACGAGGGTACGGATGTCGATCTGCCCATTCGCGCGCGCATTGCCCTTCAGGTAGGGCAGCAGGTCCTTGGCGTACAGGATGCCGACGATGTTATCGAGGCTCTCCTCGAACACCGGAAGCCGCGAGTGACCCGCGGCAATGATCATCTCGAGCACCTGGTCGAGTGGATCGGACACGTTGACGGCTCGAATGCCGATGCGCGGGACCATGACCTCGTGGACGCGCTTGTCCCCGAGCTCGATGACCCCGTGGATCATCTCCTTCTCGTCCTCCTCGATCTGGCCCTGCTCCGAGCCGGTCTCGACGAGCAGCTTGAGCTCCTCGACCGAGAGGTAGCCGCCCTGCGGCTTCTCGGTTCCGCCCAGCAGACGGACCAGCAGCGCGCTGCTGCGCGAGACGGCCCACACGATCGGCGAGAGGAGCCGCTGGATAAAGCCTACCGGCCGAGCGACGGCAAGTGCCAGGCGTTCCGGGAAGTTGAGGGCCAGCGTCTTCGGGACAAGCTCCCCGACGATGATCGAGGCGGTCGCGATGACGAGGGTCATGACGACGAAGGCGATCGTATCGGCGGCTTCCTGGAGCCACGTCCATGGGAGCAGCTGGATCAGATCGGCGAGGCCGGACGAGAAGGCGACGGCCCCGACCGCGCCGGACAAGAAGCCGAGGAAGGTGATCGCGATCTGGATGGTGGCCAGGAAGCGGCTCGGATCCTGGACGAGGCGCTGCGCCGTTCGCGCCGCGCTGTCACCGTCGTCGGCCAACTGGCCGAGACGGTGGCGCTTTACCGTGATGAGGGCCATTTCGCTGGCGGCAAAGAAGCCGCCGACGAGGATGAGAATGACGACAACCGCAAGGTCAAAGACCGGGTTGCCGGGGGTACTGCTACCGTCCATCGGGCGGTGTTATTTCCGCCTCCCTACGAGTTCCGATCCGCCCGCGGGCGGTTTCGAGCGACGCTTCAGCTCGATCGGACGTGCCGGCACGCCGACCACCGTCTTGCCCGCTGCGACGTCGCGGGTGACCACCGACCCGGCGCCCGTAGTGGCCCCCTGGCCGATCGTCAACGGAGCGACCATCATCGTATCAACGCCGATGCTGGCCCGATCACCGATCAGGGTTCGATGCTTGGCCGTGCCATCGAAGTTGGCTGTCACCGACCCGGCGCCGATATTCACGTCCGCACCGATCTCCGCGTCACCGAGGTAGCTGAAGTGATGCTGCTGGGTTCCGGCCCCAAGATGGCTCTTCTTGACCTCGGCGAAGTTGCCGATGCGGCAGCGCGGCCCGATCTCCGATCCCGGGCGAAGGTGCGCGAATGGGCCGATCTCGACATCTTCGGCGACCCTCGACTCCTCGATCACGCTGGCCCAGACGCGCGTGCGCGGACCGATCCGGCTATCGCGGACATGCGCGTTCGGCCCGATCAGCGCGTCCTGCGCGATGACGGTGGCGCCTTCGAGGATCGTCCAGGGTTCGATGCGTGCATCCTGACCGATCTCAACGGCCGCGTCGATCCTGGTGCTCGTCGGATCGACGATCGTCACACCATTGCGCATGTGCGCTTCGGCGATGCGGTGCCGCATCCGCTCCTCCGCCGCGGCCAGGGCCAGACGATCATTGATCCCGACGATGTCCGCCGCATCGTCCGCCTCGACGATGCGGACGGCGCGACCGTCTGCCACCGCCATCGCCACGAGGTCGGTCAGGTACTCCTCGCCTGATGGCGCGGGTTTGACACGGACAAGCGCATCCCGTAGCCAGGCAACCTCGAACGCATACGTCCCGACGTTCACCTCGTTGAGCAGGCGCGTGAGCTCGTCGGTATCGGCCTCTTCGACGATCGAGGCCGCACCGTGATCCGCGTCGCGAACGATGCGACCGTAGCCCGTGGCATCCGGAAGATGCGCCGAGACCAGCACGATCGCCGGACCACCCGTCTCGCGCTCGCGCAGGAGTGCCTGGAACAGTGCTGACGGCTGAAGAGGTGCATCGCCCATGGTGACGAGCACGGTGGTGGTGCCGGCATCGACCGCAGCGAGGCCAATCCGGACGGCGTCGGCCGTCCCCCGTTGAGGCTCCTGGTGCGCCGTGACGGCACGTGCGCCCACCGCCGCCTCGACCGCCTCACCACCGAAACCGGTAACAACCACGGGTCGGTCCACGCCGGCGCGGGCGAGGGCGTCGAGGACGTGGTCGATCATGCTGCGGCCGGCAAGCGGATGCAGCACCTTGGGGACGCGAGAACGCATGCGCGTTCCCTGGCCGGCGGCGAGAACGATGGCCGCGGGTGGGGTCAGGGGTTCAGACACAGTGGTGGTCGATGGTAGAGGCGCCCAAATCGGAGCGTCAACCGGACGTCACCATCGCGACCGCTTCGATCTCGACCAGCGCACCCTTGGGCAGGTCCTTCACCGCAAACGCGCTCCGCGCGGGAAACGGCTCCGGGATGGCGCGTGCGTAGACTTCGTTGACTGCCGGCCAATCCTCGATCTGGGCGAGGTAGACCGTCACCTTCACGAGCCGATCGAGTCCGCTCCCCGCCGCGCCAAGGATGGCCGCAAGATTGGCCAGCGCGCGCTCGGCCTGCCCGGCCACGTCATCGGCAGCGAATTCGCCGGTCGCTGGATCCAGGCCCAGTTGCCCGGCAGTGAACACGAGCTCGCCGGCACGGATCGCCTGGCTGTACGGACCCGCGGCGGCGGGCGCGTCCGGGGTGCTGATCACGTGGCGCATTGGGTCAGTCCTCTTCGGTGATGCGTTCGATGCTAGCGGCTGCGGCGCGCGTCCGGGTCGCCGTCGCGCAAAGGCCCGCTTCCTGGAGCCTTGTCATGAGACCCTGTGCGCGCTCGGGATCGTCGGTCAGGGAGAAGATGGTCGGCCCGGAGCCGGTCAGCCGCGGCTCACCGCCGGCCTTCGTCACCGCCACGAACAGGTCGTCCAGCTCGGGGCGCAGGCGGCGCGCAGGAGCAAGCAGGTCGTTCTCCTGGCGGCCCCACTCACCCCGCCGCAGCTCGGCAAAGATGACCCCCGTTGAGAGGCCGAACGGCGGGTGCACGAGGACGACATGGCGCGGCTCCAATGTCTGCGCCTCTATCCGCTCGCCGATGCCTGTCACCCGCGCCGCGGAGAGTTGGGAGGCGAAGAACGGGACATCGGCGCCAATCGTCGACAGGGCGACGAGGTCAGCCGTGCCGGCCACGTCCGACCTGCCTCGCCATGCGCGACCCAGCCGCCAGGCGGCTGCCGCATCAGACGAACCGCCGCCCAACCCGGCGGACGCCGGAATTCGCTTATCGAGCGCGAGGCACGCAAGATCTGGCTCGCCATCCATCCCTGCCTGCAGACCGCGCCAGGCGAGGTTATCCGCACCGACCGGCAGATCGGCAGCCGCTTCGCCCTCGATGCGCAGGCCGCTGCAGCCGGGCATGAGCAGCAGCCAATCCGCCAGCTCGAGCAGGACGAACACGCTGTCGAGCAGGTGATGCCCATCCGCACGTCGACCGACGACCGAAAGCGTCACGTTCAATTTGGCCGGGGCGTCGAGACGCAACGCCCCGGCAATGAGCGAGCCTGATCTGTGGTTCACCTGCCTATGGTGCCCCGAATCGGCATCAGCGGTTGGACGGCCGCTTCCAGCGCTGCCGCTGACGGTTCACGGCTCTATGGGAGGTGTTCAGCGAGGCAGGCCCATTCGTCGACCGTGAGTGTCTGCGGGCGTCGCTCGCCGTCCACGCCGCAGGCACTCAGGGTCGCCTCAACCACCTCGCGGTCGGCACCCACCTCACGGGTCAGCCCGTTGTGCACCTGCTTGCGGCGCTGGCGGAACCCTGCCTGGACGACCCGGTAGAACGGCTGCCGCGCCGGTCCGACCGGGACGACAGGTCGCTCCCGGCGTCGCAGCCGAAGCACGGCCGATTCGACGGCCGGGGCGGGCTCGAAGGCGTGCGCCGGCACCCGCGCCACGACCTCGGCGCTGGCCACATTCTGCGCGAAAACCGACAGGTAGCTCATGCGGCCCGGCGGCGCCGCGACGCGCTCGGCGACCTCGAGCTGGACCAGGAGCACAGTCACCTCCGGCGGTCGGTCTCCCTCCAAAAAGGTGTGCAGCAGGGGGCTGGTGATGTGGTACGGGATGTTGGCCACGACCTTGATCGGCTGCTCCGGAAAGAACTCGCGTGGATGCAGCGACAGTGCATCGGCCTCGATCAGCTCGAAACGATCGACCCCGTACAGCTCCCGGCGCAAGTACTCAGCCAGACGGGGATCGAGCTCGACCGCGAGAACCGATGCGCCGGCCGCCAGCAGCCGGCGTGTCAGGACGCCGAGCCCCGGGCCGATCTCGACCACGTGGTCGCCCGGATGCAGCTCAGCCGCGGTCACGATTGCGTCGAGCGCCTCCGGATCGGTGAGGAAGTTCTGGCTCAGGCTCTTCCTGGGCCGCAGCCGCTCGGCGCCCATGAGGCGTCGGAGCTGACCGGGCGTCGGCGGCTCCAACCGATCGGGAGCCAGTGGGTCGCTCATGGCAGGAGCCAGGGCAGCGCAAGGTTCGGAATGGCCTCGAGTGCCGCGTCCGCACGATCACCGGCCCTGTACCTGAATCCCGCCGCCGCCCCGATCATCGCCCCGTTATCGGTGCACAGGGCCGGTGGCGGCACGAGCAGCGGCAATCCTTCGGCGCGCAACCGCTCCTCGAGGCTGCGACGCAGGGCTCCGTTGGCCGCCACCCCGCCCCCGAGGGCCACGGCCGCCACGCCGTGGTTTCGAACCGCGGCGAGCGTCTTCGTCGCCAGCGCGTCGACGACGGCTTCTTCGAAGGCGGCCGCGATCCCGTCCACCGGAACCGGTTGGTTTCGGGTTCGGTACCCCTCCACCTCGCGCAGCACCGCGGTCTTGAGGCCCGAGAAACTGAAATCGTACTGGCCCACCGTTCGCGCGCGCGGGAAGCGGGTGGCGGGCGTCACGCCGATCGCCGCGGCACTGATCGCCGGTCCGCCGGGATACGGCAGCCCGAGCAGCCGGCCGACCTTGTCGAATGCCTCCCCGGCGGCATCATCGACCGTCTGGCCGAGACGCGTGTACCGCCCATGGTCATGCATGAGGATGAGCTGCGTGTGCCCGCCGCTGACCACCAGGCACAGGAGGGGAAACGGGGGCTCCGCGGGGAGCGGCGTTGCGGCGTCGACAGCGGTCAACCAGTTCGCGTAGATGTGCCCTTCAATGTGATTCACCCCGACCAGCGGTAGGTCATGCGTGATGGCCAGCGCTTTGGCGACGTTGACACCAACCAGGAGTGATCCGATCAGCCCAGGCCCGTACGTGACCGCGATGGCATCGAGATCCTCCCAGCTCGAGTTCGACTCGGCGAACGCTGCCTCGAGCGTGGGCACGATCCAGCGAAGCTGCTGCCGCGCGGCGACCTCCGGCACGATGCCGCCGGTCACAGCGTGGAGCGCGACCTGGCTGGCAACCTGGTTCGCCTCGATCGCCCGCCCATTCACCACGACCGCCACGCCGGTCTCATCGCACGATGACTCGATCGCCAGGATCCGGGGGCCGCTCACGTGGCCCATCGGCCGCGCTCCACATTCATGATCGCCTGCATCAACGGATCGGCGAGCTCGGGCGTCGTCATGACCAGGGCGTCCTCGCCATCATCGGTGTAGTAGGCGCGGCGGCGTCCCGCGACCTCGAAGCCGAACGCCCGGTACATGGCCTGTGCGCCCGCATTCGACTCGCGCACCTCGAGCGTCATGCGCCGCGCGCCGAGGTCCAGGGCGAGATCCCAGACCCTCAGCAGCAGCTGTCGACCGATCGATTGTCGCCGCCAGTGCGGGTGGATCCCGAACGTCGTGATGTGCGCCTCATCGACCATCATCCAGACCCCCGCGAAGCCGACGACCCGGTCACCCGCGCGAGCGACCAGGTAATGCGCCAGCCGGTTTCCCTTGAGCTCCTGCTCGAAGGCATATGCCGGCCACGGCGTCGTGAAGCTGAGCCGCTCGATCTCATGAACGGCCGAGACGTCGGCGAGGCTCATGCGCTCGATCACGACCCGCGCGATCAGAGCCACCGCACACGCTCCGCGCTTTCGACGGCAACGCCACGCGGCGCGCGCAGATAGAGCGGCTCCAGGGTTCGAGGATCGTCACCCGCGGCGTCCACCGAGAGGCGTTCCGCGGCCCGTCGCGCGATGGCGATGGCGCCGCGCGGTCGACGCGCCGCGGTCAAATCGAATGCGGCCGCGAGCTCGGCGGCCGCGACCAACGATGATGTGCGGAGAACTTGGTCCCGGTCGACGATGCGCGGCTCCGCCTCACCCCGCTCGAACAGGTACGCCTCGCGCGCCCCGGCCCGCGCGAGCGCACCCGTTGCGGCGGGCTCCGCCTCCAGCCAGGCAGGAAGACTCGGCACGCCGACGATCGGCACCCGAAGGCCGACGGCGAGGCCCTTGCCCAGGGCCATCGCCACCCGAAGGCCGGTGAACGATCCAGGCCCGGTACCGATGGCGACGGCAGACGCGTCGCGCACAGGACGCTCGATGCCCGCAAGAAGCGCCAGAAGCCGCGGTAGGAGCTCAGCAGATTGGCGCTGCGCGCTGCTCCAGGCGTCATCGGCCAGGAGCGTGCCGTGCGATTCGGTCAGCGCGATCGACAGGTCGGTCGACGCGCCGTCGATGGCAATGATCACGGCTCGGCAAAGGCCTCGGCCGCCAGACGCTGGTGCGCGCTGCCGATGGCCGTCCAATGCAGTTCGCGTCGCATCGGTTCGGACGCCGGAGCCGACAGATAGATCTCGAGCCGCTCCAGCGGCAGCCAGCCGTCGAGCAGATCGGCCCATTCAACGACCGTGACGCCATCCGCATGTCGATCGTCGAGGATGCCCGCTGCCCATGCCTCCTCAGCCCCGCCAAGCCGATAGGCGTCGGCGTGATACAGCCGCAGCCGTCCCACGTGTTCGTTCATCAGGATGAAGGTCGGGCTATTCACCACCTCGGTGACGCCGAGACCGGCCGCGACGCCCTTCGTGAGCTGCGTCTTTCCGGCGCCCAGTGGGCCGATCAGAGCGAGCACAGTTCCGGCGACAGCGATGGCGCCGATCTGACGACCGATCTCATGCGTCCCGTCCGGTCCGCCGCTTACCTTCGACCCGGACTGGACCGCGGGCACCATCGATCGCTCCATGGGCGCCAGTATAGGAACGCGCCCTCACGCGCTGGCCAGTGGCTCGGTGGCCTCAAGATTTGCCACGGGTACGACCGCGGTGCGCCCATCCTCGAAACGTACGAGTGCCCCGCGGCCGACGATGCCCGACGCGAACGCATAGGGCCGATCGAGCACGCGCACCAGCTCGCCACCCTGGCCGGCGTGTGGGCGACGATGCGCGATGACGCGGTCGCCGGGACGTGGAAGAACGCGGCGACCGGGAGGCGGGCCGGCGTCGTAGACGTAGAGCCGTGCCGTATCACCGAACAGGCTTGCCATGCGGCCTTCGTGGGTCCGGAACCAGGCGAACAGGCCTGGATCGAAGCCGACCTTGCCGAACCCCTCCAGCAGGATCACCGCGAAATCGCCGCGCACTCCCCCGATCTCGCGCCGCCGCTGCTGGGTCGACTCGAAGTCGCGCAGCTCCTTGTCGAGAATCCCACCCAGCACGATGCCCGCGACGCCCATGGCGCGTGCCCGCGTCAGCGTCTCTGCCGAGGCCCGTGAACCCCCGACAATGATTCGGCCGGTGGCCCCAACGTCGATGGCAGTGGCTCGGAGCTCGTCACCCGGTTCATGCACGGCGACCCGGAGTTCGCCGTGGACGGCAGTGCCGCTGCCGCCGACTCCCGCCACCAGCGCGCCGGCGATTCGCAGCTCGATCGCCTCCGGCTCGATGCTGACGACATCTCCCCGCACGTGGCCAAGCACGGGCTCGCTGCCGCTCAACGGCGCGATCATGGCCGACCCGTCATCCCGGTCGTACCCGAGGAGGATGCAGGCCTCATCCACCCGCACCTGCCGGCCACGACCGTCCTCGGCGAGGATCGCCCCCGCGTCCAGGGTGGCGCCGGGCCGCGCCACGAGGCTCCGCTCGGCGTCAGCCGGTGACTGGCGCAGCGCCGCCGACACCGCCACGTTGATGCCGCCCCGGGGCGCGCGCCGCGTGGCCAGCACCTCGGCCGGCTCGACGCTGTGGCCGACCTCGACCGTGGGCGTGGCGCCCACCGGCAGCCGCACGCGGTGGATAACGCTCATGCCACGCGCTCCGATCCCGCCGTGGCTTCACGAGCCAACGAGTCGCGCCACCCCGCCAGTACCTCGCGGCGATCGTCGCTCCGCTTCGGCAGCGCGATGGGGGCGCCACGAGCATCCAGGATCAAGCCGACCACGCCTCCGGTGGCATTGACCTGGACTCGCGTCGAGCGACGGACAGCACCGAGGCTGGCGCCACCCAACAGCTCGATGGTCACCTCGGCGGCCTGGCCCCGGGGGAGCGCCACGACCTGGAGCTGACCGGTGCGCACCTCGATGGCTGATCGAGGTGGCCACCCCGAGCGATGCACCGCAACGCGCATGGCGAGACGACCCGGCGCGCCGCCCCGGCACACGACCGCCGTCCCCAGCGGCACCAGGAGGTCTTCCCCGAGCAACGCCAGCCCCTCGCCGATCTCCTCGTCCGGCAGGGAGCCAAGCGGACCGAGCAGCGCGGCCGCGTCGACCGCCAGCTGCGTGACGCCGAGCGGACGGACGCCGTCGAGCAACATGCGGGCAGCCTGGGCCGGGCGCGGTGCGGCGGCGATCGTGCGCCCGGCACCGATCAGCAGATCAACCGATCCGGGTACCCCGTCTTCCTGGATGCCTGCCAGCTGAACGCGGGCCGCTGTCTGGGTGGCGGCGAGCTCCTCCGGGGTCTGCGGCAGGCTCGTCGGGCGCGCGCGCAGCGTCTGGAGCAGGTCAGCGACCGCAGCCTCGTCGCCGGCGTCACCGGCGAGGCGTGCGACGCGGGCCGCGGCGCCGGGTGCGAGTACCGTGCCCGCCAGGCCACCGCTGGCGTGGACCCGACTTGCGAAGGTCCCGTCAGGCTCGGCCAGGGCGCGGGTGGCGGATCGGGCACCCAGATCGACACCCAGGATGCGGAGGCCGGTCGCGCCGGCGAGTGCGCCGATGGCGCGCGGGAACGCGACCGAGGACAGGTGCGTCTCATCCTGCGGCATGACCGCATCGCGCAAGAGGGCCGCCAGGTGCGTCCGCAACGCTGCCGGCTCCTCGCGTCGCGCGTCCGGCCGGGGGTTTCCCACCACGGATAGCGCCCCGGACTCGAAGAGCCTGTCGACCTCTCCCGCCAGCGCTGCCGAGCCGGCCCAGATGACCGGACCGCCACCAGCCCGCCTCGCCGATGCAACCAGCGCGGCCGCTTCGAGCGCGCGCGGGCTGCGCGAGTCGTCGAAGCCTCCGGCGATGAGCCAGGCATCCACCTCGGCGGCCTGAAGGATCCCTAGCCGGCCCGCCAGGGTTCGGCCGTCGTCGAACGTGACGGTCTCCACCACCTCCCAACCGGCGGCCTCGGCGGCGCGCCGTGCCGCGCCGCCTGACAGGTCACGCGAGACGGCGACGACCGCGAGGCGTGCCGGACGTCGGGCAGTGTGGCATTCGATCCGGTTCGCATCGGCGATCAGGTCGTCCAGGCGGTGCACCAGGCGCGTGTCCACGGATGCCGCGAGCTGCTCCACCAACCAGCGCCGAAGGGCCGTCGCTCCCCATGCGGTCGGCTGTGCGGCGTGTGCAACGAGGCGCCACCGGCCGCGTACCCTGCCGATCACCCCCGCCTTTGTCCATGCCGAACCAACGTCGAGGAGCAGCGCCAGGTCAGCGCGCACGGGCGTCGGCGTCATCGGCCCAGGCCGAGCCAGTCGCCGGCGAGGAAGCCGATACGGTCGACGAGCAGGATCAGCCTCGACACGATCAGAAAGCCGAGCCAACCCCCAAGGCCGCCGATCAGGAGCCAGCGCCCTGCACCGGCGACCGAAGACAGGACCCGACCGCGCGGCCTGCCGTGCAGAAATCCGATGAGCACCAGGACGGTCACGACCACGGCCGACGCACCCGCCACCATCGTCGCCACCGAGCCTCCCGGACGCACGATCGAGGCGTCGATCTGCGGCAGCAACGTCCCGATCACGGCTCCGCCCAGCGCGAATGCGGCGAGTGCCCCGATCGCGATCGAGGCGGGAATGATCGAGAGTTGACGGGGCAGCCATGGCGCGCCCGCGGCCGCGGCCACCAGGGCCACTCCAGCCCAAAGCTCAGGCCGTCCCGTTGAATTGACGACGAGCGGCTGCAGCAGTCGAGGTCCGATCACTTCGGTCAGGGCGATCAGCGCCAGAAATCCGGTCGCCAGGCCGGCAAGCAGATGCTGCGACCATCCGAACAACCGGCGCTCCCCGAGCAGCGCCCCGAGGACGATGAGTGTCACGATTGCCGCGATCCAGATGCCGACGGTGTCGGCCATGCCGGTGCCGAAGAAGCCGCTCATCCGACGGACCGCGATCCGGCCGACCGCACGTGTGCGAGCGTGCGGGAAGCCAGCGCCTGGCCAAGCACCGCGACGGCGATCAGCATGCCGACCAGGATCGGCAGCTGCCTCGGCTCAATCGGCTCGACGAGCCGCTCGAGGTTGCCGAGCTCCAGGACCTGGCGGTAGGCAGCCCCATCCCGCGGGGTGATGAGACCGGCGGCGAGCTGTCCGCCGACGAGGTATGGCTGAACCTCGGGAAGCAGGACTGTCGGCGTGACGGCGAGCAGAGGAACTTCTGTAATACGTGGAATGACCTGCTCGACCCAACTTCGCGGGCCGAGATCAATCCCCCCGATCACGAGGATCGCGTCGACCGCGGCGATGCCCGCACCTTCGACCTCTCGGGCGAGTACGCCGTCGTCACCCTCATCCACCCGAATGTCACCCGTGAGGGCCACCAGGCCCGCCTCGGCGCCGGGGATGAATCCAAGATCGAGCAGCCGGGTCGGGTTCGCCTCCCCACGGCCGAGTCGCGCGATCTCGGCGGATGCGAGGGCGCGGCCCTCGGCGGTCAGGCTGACGAACGCCAGGCGGCCGTCGCGAGCGAGCAGATCGGCCAGGAGCGCACGCACCGTCGGCCGAATCTCAGCATAGGTCCCGACATCGGGATCGAAGCCGATGAGGACGAGCGGTTCGTCCGCGAGCGCATCCAGTACGGAGGTCATTCGTTCTGCACCTTCCGAATCGGTCGTTGCAGCTCGAAGCCAACCCACGTCGGGGGCCTGCCCGGCGATGGCCAACGCGACGATGAGCAGGATGGGCGCCGCGCGGGACAGGCCACGCACGCGCTCAATCATCGGCGCCACGAATGCCCAGGACGACGCGGGCCGCGTAGACCGCCGTCAGCAGTGCGATCCCGATGAGCAGGCCACGCAGGACGGATCCGATCGGGAAGGCAAGCGACCACGTTGCGGCGTCGGCAAGCCAATCGCCGACCGGACCGGCGAGGGGAACCAGGAGGACGCTCGTCACGAGGGCCCCGGCGACCAGTACGGTGCCCTCCCGGCTGCCCGTTGCAAGCGAGCGGCGAGCGGCGCCCAGGGTCGTGACGAAGAGCAGGCCGAAGAGCGTGGCGCCGATCGGAATCAGGAGGGCCGCCAGAAGCCACTGAACGGCGGGGTCGGTGGTGCCCGTGGAACCGGGGCGGAGGCCGGCGATCACCATGGCGGCCATGCCGACCACGACCATGACCGCGCCGACCGGATCGCCTCGTCGTCGCCACAGATCGTTGAGGCGCCTCGCGCCGAGGGCGCCGACTCCGGCCAGTGCCGCACCCGCGGCGACGAGGATGGCCGCATCCACCGCGACCGCCGCCACCTGCCCGAGGGCGGCGTTGACGACCAGCATGTCCGCCAGCAGGAGCAACCCGATGATGACGACCAGTGCCGTGATGGTCGGGCGACTCACCCGCGTCCGGTCCCCGCGAGAAATCCAGCGAGATCCAAGACGCCGGTGAGCGCGAGGATCGATCCGACCACGATGAGGGCGGCCGCGAGCCCGATGAGGCGGTTGGCCGCCATGACCATGGCCCGCTCCTCGACGTCCGTCCGCAGGTCGGCGATGGCCTGGAACGGCTCGGGGCCGATGAGCACTCCCCTGCCGCTGAGCAGCAGGGACGGTGCCTGGGCGCCCTCCGCGCTGGCGGCGGCCATCCATTGGGCTCCGCCACGTAGCCCGTCAAGATGCAGGAGCGCCTCTTCGCGCATGCTGCCGACGGCGAAGGCTGCCGCCGGACGCGCGCGGGCCGTCATGGCCAGGGCAGCGATCGTGGAACGACCTTCGCCGACCATCACGATTCGGGAGCGACCCTGGCGCTCGGGCGTGTCTGTCGATGCGTGCGCCGCATCCACCGTCGCAGCCGCCATGACGGCCGCAATCGGATCATTCGTCAGGACTCGCAACGGGACCCCGCTGCGGGCCGCGGCACGGGCGACGTGCCCGAGGAGCGGGAGAGCGGCGAGCGTCTGAAGACGACCGTGCGCATCGGTCGCGCGCGTGACGCCGGCGCCGCCAAGCGAAACCACCGCATCGGTCCCCGATTCGGCCGCGAGCGCCATGGCACGCCCCACGCCCGCGAGGCCGGCGGCGTCGGAGGTCACCCAGCGACTGATGGGCCGTGCCGCCAGCTGGAGCAGCACGAGGAGCACTCCGAGCACCACGAGCGTGGGTCCGATCTCGAAGCGGAGGGACGAGGAGCCCAGGAGGTCACCCACGAATCGCACCAGACGACCGAGAAGTTCAGCCGGACTCGGCATGGCGCTCCTGCACCCCGTCGAGTTCGGCAATGAGGCGCTCCATGCCGCCTTCGTCGTGGAGGAGCTCGCCGAGTCCGCGGGCCGCCCGTCCACCGACGACGTTCAGGAGCGGACTCAGCGCGGCACCCACATCCGAGAGCAGCGGGGCAAGCGGCCGATGTGCGTCGAGGAGGAGGCGGGCGGGCGCCTCCAGGCCTCGGTGCACGAGCAGGGTCGCGATTCGTCGCGCCGGGTCCGGCCTCACGACACGTGAGCGCGGCGAGCTGCCAGCGCGGTGACGACCGCACGCGTCTCGGCCGCGTTGGCGGTGGCGATGATGATCCCCACCGGCAGGTCACGTCCGTCTCCCGTGGCAACTACCGAGTCGACCAGCACGGCCGCGGCATCCGCTGCCGAAAACGTCCCGTGCTCGACGCCGATGAGCGAGAAGGCGATGCGACGAAGCTGGAGCGGTTCGCAAAAGCCGAGCGCGGTGCGAATTGCCGCAGCCAGCCGCTCGCGATCCCCGCGCAGATCGTGTCCGACGCCGACAGCATGGATGATGTACGTGGCGGCCAAAGAACCCGCGCGGGTGACGATGGCGGTGCCCGATTCAGTCGGACCCTGATCGATCGCGTCGCGCTCGATCTCTTCGCCGCCGTGGCGTTTCACTGACGCGGCGACGCCGGTTGTCATGAAGAGGGATTCGTTCGCCGAGACGACCAGCGCGTCGACCTCGAGCTCTGCGATCTCCCCCTGCCAGACATCGATCTCGATCGGTCCTGCCATGCGTGCCTTCGTTCTCGTCGGCGCGGCGGTCAGTCGACTCCTCGATGGAGCCGTGGAAGACGCTCGCGCAGGGCGGTCGTCACTTCGTAGTTGATGGTTCGTCGCTCGGCGGCCACCTCGTCGGCCGTGATCCGCGCACCGTCCTGCTCACCGATCAGGACGAACTCGTCGTCGTAGGTTACACCATCGATCCCCTGCAGATCGACGGTCAGCCCGTCCATGCTGATGGCTCCCACGACCGGTGCGCGCCGTCCCCGAACGAGCACCCACCCGTTGTTGGCATGCACGCGTGGCCATCCGTCGCCGTAGCCGATGCCGAGCGTCGCGATCCGGGTGTCGCGCACCGCGCGAAAGCGCAGGCCGTACCCGATCGCCTGGCCGGCCGCCAGATCAAACAGGCGCAGCGCTCGCGCCCGAAGGCTGAGGGCGGGCACCAGTCCGGCATCCCGATCGGCCATCCATGCCGGCCGCAGCCCGTACAGCGCTAGGCCCGGCCGAACCGCATCGGCGAAGGGGACCGCCCCTGCCAGCAGACCGCCACTGGCGCTCACGTGCACCAGGCCCGGGTCCACGCCGGCGGAGCGCATGGCATCCAGCACGCGTGCCAGTCGGAGGACCTGGACCTCAGTTGAGGCGTCGTCCTCGCCCGGAACCGCCAGGTGGCTCATCGTGCCGGCGAGGTGCAGGCGTCGGCTGCGCTCGATGCGAGTGGCCAACACGACGGCATCGTCGGGCGTCGCTCCCTGCCGGCCCAGCCCGGAGTCCAGCTTGAGATGCACGCCGATGCGCACCCCGTCACGATCGGCGACCGCTTCGAGCAGATCGATGACTCGTTCGTCGTACACGATCGGCTCCAGCCGATGTTCGGACACCGCCGACGCCTCGTCCGGGCCGATTCCCCACAGAACCACGATCGCGGCATCGATCCCAGCTGCCCGAAGCTCGACCGCTTCCCCGATCGTCGCCACCGCCAGTCGCTCGACGCCATCGGCGACAAGCGTGCGCGCGACAGGCACGGCTCCGTGGCCGTACCCATTGGCCTTGACCACGGCGATCACCTGCGCATTGTCCGCGACGCCCCGAATCACCTTCAGGTTCGAGCGAATCGCAGCATGGTCGATCTCGATCCATGCCCGGTGCGGACTGCCCGCGACCGTCATCGGCGGCGACCGCCCCGCAGCTGCTCGATCGCCTCCGGCAGGAGCGTCGCGACGTCACGTGCCATAACCCCCGCCCGGCCGATGCGGTCCTCGGCGAGGAGCCCCGCGGCGCCGTGCACCGCCACGCCACAGGCCGCAGCAACGAAGGGCGTCAGCCCACCGGCCAGAAATCCTCCGATGACACCGGCGAGCACGTCCCCGGTCCCCGCGGTTGCCAGCGCCGGCGACGAGACGCCCGAGCGCAGCAGATCACCACCCGGGCCCGCCACAACCGACTTCGCCCCCTTCAGCACCACCACCTGCCGCCAGCGCAGCGCGGCGTCGAGCGCCGTCCGCGAGCGTCGGGCCTCATCGTCAGCGGGCGGCGGCTCGCCCCGAACCAGGCGGCCGAACTCTCCGGGATGCGGAGTCAGGACGAGCGGTGCGCGCAGCCCGGTCCACCAGTTGCCGCCGCCGGCGAGGGCGTTCAGCCCGTCCGCATCGACCACGGCCGGGACGCGGATGGCCGCGACCAGGTTACGGGCACGCCGCTGTGTCGCGGGCTGCCCACCGAGACCGGGTCCGATGACGACCGCGTCGTACGCGGCCGCCTCGGTCGTCACGCGACGCCATCCGCTCGGGGCGATGAGGCCGGGAGCTTCCTCGTCAAGCACCATCCAGGTCAACTCGGGGACGATGCCCGCCAGTCGCGCCGCCACGGATTCGGCAACCGCCACCCGCACCACGCCGACCCCGGCGCGCATCGCTCCCAGCGCGGTGAGCATCGCAGCACCCGGATACTCGACGGATCCGGCAATGACCAGCAGGCGTCCAAAATCGCCCTTGTGCGCGCGCTCGGGTCGCGGCGGCAGATGCTCGGCGACCCATCGCTGCGTCAGCGAGCGGGGAACGGCGCCGGTCATAGCTCCTCCCCACTCACGCGTGACGCCGATGGGCGACGGCGACCGCGACCGCCATCTGCCGCTCGTGCGAGATCGAGACGCTCACCTCGTCGAGGTTCATGGATTTGGCACGCCGTGCGGCGCGCGCGTGAAGGGACACCTGTGGCGCTCCGGCGCGGTTCGGCAGGATCTCGATCTCGCGCCAGCCGACACCTCGAACGCCGAGGCCGAGCACCTTGCTGATCGCCTCCTTCGCCGCCCAGCGACCGGCGATTCGCTCGACCTTTCGCCCGCAGTAGCGCTGCTCGTTTTCAGTCAGGACGCGCAGGCGGAAACGATCCGGAAATCGCCCGAGCACCGCGTGGATGCGGTTGATGTCGATCAGGTCGATCCCGATCTCGTGGCGGCTCATGATCGACCCACCGACGCTATTCGACGGTGACGGACTTGGCCAGATTCCGCGGCTGGTCGACGTCCGTGCCGCGGGCGACGGCCACCTCGTAGGCAAGTAACTGAAGCGGCAGCACGGCGATGACCGGACTGATCGGCTCGGGGGTCTCGGGGACGTAGATGACGTCATGCGCGTACCGGTGCATCTGGTCGTCGCCCTCGGTGGCGATGGCGATCACCGGCGCTGAGCGGGCGCGCGCCTCGGCGACGTTGCTGACCACCTTCTCGTAGATCGCGCCCTGGGTGGCAATCGCCACCAGTGGCGTCTGAGGGTCGAGCAGCGCGATCGGTCCGTGTTTCAGCTCGCCCGCGGCGTATCCCTCGGCATGGACATAGCTGAGCTCCTTGAGCTTCAGCGCACCCTCCATTGCGATGGGGAAGCCCACGCCACGACCGATGAAGATGAAGTCGCGCACCCCCGCGTAGCGCTGCGCGAGCTTCTTGATCTGCGGGCCGAGCTTGAGCGTTTCCGCGGCGAGGCGCGGCAGCTCGCGGAGCGCCTGGCCGAACGTGCGCAGCTGTCGGTCTCGCAGCGTGCCGCGCACCCGGGCGAGGTGGAGCGCGATCATCTGGAGGACGAGCACCTGGGTCACGAAGGCCTTGGTGCTGGCCACGGCGATCTCGGGTCCCGCCTGAAGGTAGCAGACCGCATCGGCCTCGCGAGTGATCGCGCTTCCGACCACGTTGGTGATCACGATGACGGTGGCGCCGCGCTCCTCTGCCATCTTGAGCGGAGCCAGGGTGTCGGCGGTCTCTCCCGACTGGCTGACCCCGATGACCAGCGTCCTTGAGTCGACCGGCGGCGGGCTGTAGCGCATCTCCGAGCCGACCTGCATGGTGGCCGAGACTCCGACCCAATCCTGGATCAGATAAGCGGCCACATGGGCCGCGTAGCTGGCGGTGCCACATCCCACGAGGTAGACGCGATCGATCTCGCGCAGCTTCTCATCCATCGCGCTGAGCTCATCCAGCGTGACATTGCCGGTCCTGTCCACCCTGCCACGCAGGCATTCCTGGATGGCGTGCGGCTGCTCGTAGATCTCCTTGAGCGTGAAGTGCGCGAAGCCCCCCTTCTCGGCGGCATCGATGTTCCAGTGGATCTCGGTGACGTCGCGTGTCAGCTCGGTGCCATCCAGTGACGAGATGCGCGCCCCGGTCGGGGTGACGTCGGCGACGTCACCCTCGTGCAGGATGATGACGTTCTTGGTGTGCTCGAGGATGGCCGGCACATCGCTGGCCAGGAACCCCTCGCCATCGCCGAGCCCCACGATCAGCGGGACATTCATGCGCGCGCCAACGATCCGGTCAGGATGATCGGTGTGCATCACGCCGATGGCGTACGCGCCACGAACCTCCTTCAGCGCCCGTCGCACGGCCTCGACAAGGTCACCGTGATACTTCGTCTCGATCAGGTGGACGAGCACTTCGGTATCGGTCTCGGAAACGAATCGATGGCCCTCCGCCGTGAGGCGGTCCTTGATCTCGGTGTAGTTCTCGATGATCCCGTTGTGGATGAGCGCCAGCTTGCCGCTGCAATCGGTGTGCGGATGAGCGTTCGTGTCATTCGGCTGGCCGTGCGTTGCCCATCGGGTATGACCGATTCCGGGATGTCCGGATGGGGCGTCACCGTTGAGGTGATCGGTCAGGTTGGTGAGCTTGCCGGCCTTCTTCTCGATGAAGACCTCACCGGCGTCGGTGAGGATGGCGATGCCGGCGGAATCGTAGCCTCGATATTCGAGACGCCGCAGTCCCTCGAGCAGAATCGGAGCTGCATCACGCGGCCCGACGTATCCGACGATGCCGCACATGTGATCTCCTCAATTCAGTCGAGCCTCGGCGAGCGTCGCCAGCTCTCGCGCGATCCGTTCGATCTCTTCGGCATCATCGCCCTCGACCATGATCCTGATCTTGGACTCGGTGCCGGAGGGTCGAACCAGGATCCGTCCCCGATCTCCGATGGCCAGTGTGGCCTGCGTCACCGCGGCCGAGAAGTCCGGATCGTCCTGCCATTCGTCCCGGCGATCGGCATCGGAGTTTATCATCACCTGTGGCAGCCTCGGAATCCCATCCGCCAGCTCCGAAAGTGGCTGCCCCGCAGCGCGCATGGCGCGGACGAGCTCGATGCCGGTGAGGAGGCCGTCGCCGGTGGTGGCCCGATCGCGGAAGATGATGTGCCCTGACTGCTCGCCGCCAAGCACCGCGTCATGGTGCTCCATCGCCGTGAGAACGTGCCGATCGCCCACCGGTGTCCGGATGATCGTGCCCCCTGCCTGCCGGACGACCCGGTCAAGGCCGCCGTTGGTCATGACGGTCACCACCAGGAGGTTGTTGCGCAGCGTTCCGGTGGCCAGGCGGGCGAGCGCGCAGACACCCATGATCGAGTCGCCGTCCACCGTCTGCCCACGCTCATCCACGGCGATGAGCCGGTCCGCGTCACCGTCGAAGGCGAGGCCGATGTCGAGACCTGCGGCCGCGACCGTCTCCGCCAGTCGCTCCGGGTGGGTCGAGCCGCAGCCGTCATTGATGTTCATGCCGTCGGGAGAATCGAAGAGCACGGTCACGTCGGCGCCGAGCGTACGGAACAGATCGGGCGCAACGCCGCTGGCCGAGCCATTGGCGCAGTCGATGCCGAGCCGCAGTCCGCGGAAGGCATCGCCCGCGATCTCGACCAGGTGGCGCTCATAGGCAGCCAGCGACCCACGTTCCGGCCTCATGCGGCCGATGGCGGCATTGGGCAGCAACCGGATCTCCGTCGCATCATCGAGAAGACGCTCCAGCTCGTTCTCGACATCGTCATCAGCCTTGCGACCGGCGATGACGACCTTGAGCCCATTGTCCGGCGCCGGATTGTGAGAGGCGGAGACCATGATGGCGGCGCCGCCAGTCTCGCGGGATGCATGAACCAGGCAGGGGGTGGTGACCACCCCCAGGTCGATCACGTCGGCGCCGGCGGCCGTGATCCCGGCGACGAGTGCGGCTGTGAGCATCTCGCCCGACCGTCGCGTGTCGCGACCTATCAGTACACGCTCCCCCGCCGTACCGAATCGATACCCGACGGCGCGACCAAGTGCGAGGGCAAGGTCGACGCTGATCTCCGACCCGACCTCACCGCGGATGCCGTCCGTCCCGAAACGTCTCCCCATCTACGGGGCGGGCGTCGGGGTGGGGGTCGGGGTCGGGCTCGTGGACGGGCTCGTGGACGGGCTCGGAGACGGGCTCGGCGTGGCGGGAGCCACGATCGTGACCGAGACGGATCCCGGGGATACGCCGAGCAATTCAACGCCATCCGGAAGACCATTGATCGATGGATCCAGCTCGTGAATGCCCGGAGCCAGCCCGGCGGCATCGACGGTGGGTGTGACGGCCCCGGCATCAAGGCCGGAGAGCGTTTCGCCAGGCCCGCTCAGCGTCACCGTCATCTGGTCGATCGCGGGCAGGCACGCGTTGTCACCCGCGCCCTGGCACACCACGCCCACCACGAATGTGCGGCTCGACACCGACGGGACGATCGCGGCGGTCACGGTCACCGTTGGCTCGGCGGATGCCTGGGCCAGCCGCACGCCATCACCGAGGACGAGGGCCGCATCGAACGTCTGGTCGGCCGAGACGCCGTCGATGTCGAGCGGCTCGGTCAGCACCTCGTCGATCTCGGAAAGCACCTCAGGCAGGCCGCGCACGGTCACGACCGACGGCTCGACTGTGAGCGACTCGAGCGCATAGCCGGGCGCGGGCGTCCCTCCGCCTATGTCGGGTCTCACCGGTACGGTCTTGTTCGTCTCGGTCGCCTGGACGTCGATCCGCACGCTTGCGGTCGCCGGCTGCGGATCCACGCTCTGCACCGGCTGTCCCTCGATGTCGACCGGCTCGAGCGGTACGGAACGCTCGACGTCGATCCCCGATTCGTCGATGATCACCCTCGCCACCACCCGATCGACGCGGGCCACCAACGAGGCCGCTCCGCGCACCTGCACCGTCTCGACGCTCACCTCCGGAGCCTCCACCTCGAGCCTGTCCGGGACCTCGCCATAGTCGACCTCCACGGGCACCGTCTTCTCGTCGAGGCGGTCGAGCTCAACGGTCACGGTCGCGGGGTCGCGCGAGATGATCTCGACACCGTCGATCACTGAGACCACCTCGACTGGCAGGTTCTGCGGCTCCGGAGCCCGTTCCATGGCGTACGCCGACAGGTCGACCGTCGCTCGAAACGACTCGGAAGACAGGTTCGGCGTGGTTTCATTCGGCGCCCGGTACCTGATAGCGACCGTGCCCGGCGCTCCACTCAGAACGAATGCGTTGTCCGGCTGGCCCGCCGTCCCGATCGCGAGCTCGGTGCTTCCCTCCGAGAACGAGCCGGAAAAGACAAGTCCCGTATAGAGCACCGTCGCCAGCAGCACGGCCGCGAGCTTGAGGTGCCAGTTGCGGAGCAGCAATCGCATCGTCAGCGTCTCGCTGACGGGCCATCGGCAGCCGGCGTCACAATGCGTGCGTCGGGATCGATGGGCTCATCGCGCTGTTTCTTGCCCTGTTCGACCTGCCAGCGGCCCTCAAGAGTACGGCGCAGGAAGGGCACTGCCCTGCGTGGCGCCTGGGGTCGAATCAGATTGAAGATCCGTCGGCGCAGCTGCTCCTCGGTCAGGTTACGCTCGATACGTCCACGGACGACGAGGCTGATCGATCCCGTCTCTTCGCTGACCACCACGACCACGGCGTCGGTCTGCTCGCTGATTCCGATGGCGGCCCGATGTCGCGTTCCATACCGCTCCGAGTCGAGTGCGATCTGGCTCAGCGGAAGGAGCACGCCGGCCGACGTGATCTTCTCGCCCGAGATGACGACCGCTCCATCATGCAGCGCCGTGCCCCGGTAGAAGATCGTCACCAGCAGCTCCGCGCGCAGGTCGGCGTGGACGGGCACGCCGGACTCGGCAGCAAGATCCTCGAGCCCCGTCTCGCGTTCGAGCACGATCAGCGCGCCGTGGCGAGACCCGGCCAGGATGCGTGCGGCGCGACTGATCTCGCGGGCAACTCGCTCGGCTCCGGCCACTTCGGTGCTGACGAAGAAGCGGTTGACCGAGCCGATGCGTCCGATCTGCTCGAGTGCCCGACGCAGCTCCGGCTGGAAGACAACCACGACTGCGAACAGACCCACCACGGCCGCCGTCTCGAGGAGGCTGCGCAGCAGATCCAGGTTGATCAGGATCGCGACCAGGTAGACCAGGTACAGCATCGAGAGGCCGATGACGATCCGTACCGCGCGCGTACCGCGGATGAGGATGAAGAGCCAGTAGATGACGAACGCCACCAGCCCGATGTCGATGATCGACGTCCAGCTGCCACGGAGATAGGTATCGAAGAATTCTCGGACCGCGTCGATCACGATTCGCGCATGGCCTGCATTCGGTGGCGGTGGGTTCCGATGATACCAAAGAGCCCCGGCGTAACCGCCGGGGCTCATCGGACCTGTGGTGTCTAGCGCTTGGTGTACTGCGGCGCCTTGCGGGCCCGCTTGAGGCCGAACTTCTTGCGCTCCTTGGCGCGCGGATCTCGGGTCAGCAGCCCTGCTCCCCGAAGCACGGCTCGGGCATTTGGGTGGGCGCGCAGAAGTGCTCGTGCGATGCCGTGTCGGATCGCTCCGGCCTGGCCGGAGACGCCGCCGCCGGCGACCAGCACGCTGGCCGAGTAGCGGCCCTCGGTGTCGGTCACCCTGAACGGCAACTGGATGGCACCCTCGGGCGACGCACCGCCGAAGTAGTCGGCGGCGGTCTTGCCGTTGACGATGATGCTGCCGTCACCGGGCAACAGTCGGACACGGGCAACCGCGGTCTTGCGCCGCCCCGTCCCGTAGACGTAGTTCGTGCTCACGGATCGTCCTCTCTTCTACAGCTCGACAGCGGTGGGCTGCTGAGCCTGGTGCGGATGGTCCGCGCCGCTGTATACCTTCAGCTTCTTGAACATCGCTCGGCCAAGGCGGTTCTGGGGCAGCATGCCCTTGACCGCACGCTCAATGACGAGTTCCGGCTTGCGCTCAAGGAGCGTGCCGAGGCTCTCCTCACGGAGGCCGCCGGGATAATTCGAATGACGGAAGTAGCTCTTCTGTCGCAGCTTGTCCCCGGTCACCTTGATCTTGCGTGCATTGAGGACGACCACATGGTCGCCCGTGTCGAGGTGCGGCGAATAGATCGGCTTGTGCTTGCCCTCCAGCAGGGTGGCGATGCGCGTCGCCAGCCGGCCGAGGGTGTGGTCGGTCGCATCCACGACCCACCAGCTGCGCTCGATCTCGCTCGCCTTGACGGCGTAGGTCTTCACGTTCCCTGCTCTCCGGTCTTGCCTTGATTGGTGCGCGCCGCCTCGGCTGGCGACGCTGCTTGTTCGGTCTTCAATTTCATGGCTGATTGGTAGATGACGCGCTCGAGGGTGAGGCCTCGCGGGGGGACCGCTCGCCCGTGAAGCGCCCGCGCTCCACCGGCCATGATCAGATCCACCGCTTCCGGCACCAGACGTCCCCGCCCGACCTCCATCAGGAGGGCAACGATGCTGCGCACCATACGCCGCAGAAAGGCGTTCGCCGTGACGCGGATCTCGATCAGATCCCCGTGCCGCACGACGCGCAACTCGGCTAGGTGCCGCACCGTACGGCCACGCAGGTCGGAGCCGAGTGCGGCGAAGTCTCGCTCACCCAGCATCCGCGCCGCCGCCGCCCGCATGGCGTCCGCGTCGAGGAGCTCATCGATTTCCAGCGTCCGATGCCGTTCAAGCGGATCACGGGCTCCATCCATGAGGATCCGATAGCGATAGACGCGCCAGCGCGCATCCCGCCGTGGATCGAAGCCCGGCTTCACTGCACGAAGTGAACGCACGGTCAAGTCCGGCGGCAGGGCGGCATTCAGCCGTTGTCGCAACTCCGGCAGCCCGCCATCGCGGCGAGCTTCTCGCGCGTAGCAGAACGCCGCGACCTGGCCGGTGGCATGCACCCCGGCATCGGTTCGTCCGGCGAGACGAACTCTCGTTGTCTCGCCCATCAGCCTGTTAAGCGCCTTCTCCAACTCTCCCTGCACCGTCCGAACGTTCGGCTGCACCTGGGAGCCGGCGAAGGCCGTCCCGTCGTATCCGATCACCGCTCGTGCGCACTGCTGCGAAATGGCGGTCATCGGCCCGTGTCGGTGTTAAATGTCCTCGTCCTCAGACGAGCTCGATCTGAACCATGGAGGCCGAGTCGCCGAGGCGCTGCCCCAGCTTCACGATGCGCGTGTATCCCGAGGTGCGATCAGCATACTTACCCGCCAGCTCCGACATGAGCTTCTCGACGATGATCGGCTCATGCGGCATCCTGGAAACGAGCTGCCGGCGCGCATGGAGGTCGCCACGTTTGGCCAGGGTGATCATCCCGTCAACCAGGCCCCGCACCTCTTTGGCCTTCGCCTCGGTGGTCTTCACCTTCTCGTAGCGAATGATCGCCACGGCAAGATTGCCGAGCATCGCGAGCCGGTGGGCATGAGGGCGATTGAGCTTGCGCCCGGCAACGCGGTGCGGCATCGGCTCAGGACTCCCGGTCCAGCTCGGCGGCCGCGGCCTCGTCGAGCTCGGCCGACGCCGGAAGATCCGATTCGTCGGTGCTCATCGAGGTCGACTCGGGGGCGATGAAGCCGCGAAGCGCCAGGCGCTCCTTCAGCTCGTCAAGGCTCTTCTGGCCGAAGTTGCGCATGCGCAGGAACTCGTCGTCGCTGAGCGACAGGACCTGGCCGATCTTGGTGATGCTATTGCGCTTCAGGCTGTTGTAGGCCCGCATCGGGAGATCGAGCTCCTCGATCGGCGCATCCAGCAGGTTGGCGCTCGGCGCGGAAGCCCCCATGGACTCTCCATTGGCCATCGATGCTCGGCCGATCTCGGCGAACCGCCCAAATTCGCGCACCAGGATGTCAGCCGCCTGGCTGAGTGCCTCCTGCGCGGTCTTGGTGCCATCGGTCTCGATCTCGACGGTGAGCTTGTCGTAGTTCGTCATCTGGCCGACACGCGTCTTCTCGACCTGGTAATTGACCCTGCGTACCGGGGAGAAGATGGCGTCTACGGGCACCACGCCGATCGTCATGTCCTCGGTATGCTCCGCCGGTCGATAGCCCATGCCATTCTCGACCGTCAGGTCCATCTCGATGGATCCCGAGTCGGAATCGAGCGTGAGCAGGACGAGGTCGGGATTCACGATCTCGACGTCCGCGGTCTCGCCGATGTCGGCGGCAGTCACCGGACCCGCGCCATGCTTCACCAGCTTGAGCGTGACCGCATGTCGGGCGAATGAGCGCAGGCGAAGCTTCTTGACGTTCAGGACGATCTGGGTGACGTCTTCCTTGACGTTTTCGAGCGTGCTGAACTCGTGGAAGACGCCAGCGATCTGGACGCTGGTGACGGCCGCTCCCTCAAGCGAGCTGAGAAGCACGCGCCGCAGCCCGTTGCCGAGCGTCATGCCATACCCCTCCTGAAGCGGGGCCACCTCGAAGCGGCTCAGGTTCCCGTCCGCGTGCACCTCTTCGATGTGCGGATCGGGAGCCTGGGGCTGCTGTGGGATTTCTAATTCGATCATGAGACGGATCTGACTCCTAGCGCGAGTAATACTCGACGACGAGCTGCTCGTTGAACTCGAGCGGCATCTGCGCACGCGCCGGCTCGGCGAGGACGGTGCCCGTGAGCTTGGTCGGGTCGACACTCACCCACTCGGGGATCTGGGCCGCCTTCATCGTTTCGGGGGCGACCTTGAAATATTCGCGGCTGCGACGACTGTCGCGAACCTCGATGCGGTCGCCAACGGTGACCCCGAAGCTCGGGATGTTGGTCGGGCGGCCGTTGACGGCGAAATGGCCATGGCTGACGAGCTGCCGCGCCTGTGCGCGACTCGATGCGAAGCCCATACGGTAGACGGAGTTGTCGAGGCGCATCTCAAGGAGGCGCAACAGGTTCTCGCCGGTCATTCCCTTGCGCTGCTCAGCCTTCTCGAAGTAGTTGCGGAACTGGCGCTCGAGAACCGAATAGCTCTTGCGGACCTTCTGCTTCTCGCGAAGCTGCAGGCCGTACTCGCTCACCTTGCGGCGGCGCATCGTATTCATCCCTGGCGGGGTGCTGCGGCGCTCAAAAGCGCACTTGCGGCTGTAGCAGCGGCTGCCCTTCAGGAAGAGCTTGAGCCCTTCGCGACGACAGATGCGGCAGACCGCGTCGTTGTAACGTGCCATATCGTTCGATTCCCTCTCAGACCCGGCGCCGCTTCGGCGGGCGACAGCCGTTGTGCGGGATGGGAGTGACATCCGTGATGGCGGTCACCTCGAGGCCGGCGGTCTGGAGCGAGCGGATTGCCTGCTCTCGTCCGCCGCCCGGACCCTTCACGAAGACCTCGATCTGGCGCATGCCGTTCTCCATTGCGCGTCGCGCGGCCAGCTCGGCCGTCTGCGCTGCCGCGTAGGGCGTGCTCTTCCGGGAGCCCTTGAAGCCGACCAAGCCTGCGCTGCCCCAGCTGACGACGTTCCCGGTCGTGTCGGTGATCGTCACGATGGTGTTGTTGAACGTCGACTGGATGTGCGCGTGCCCGATCGGCACGTTCTTTCGCTCGCGCTTCTTGCGCTGAGCGCGCTTACGCTCTGCCATGAAACTCCCGTTACTTCTTGCGGCGAATGCCGACGGTCTTCTTCGGACCGCGACGCTGCCGGGCATTGGTCTTGGTTCGCTGCCCTCGGACGGGCAGGTTGCGCCGATGACGGAGCCCCCGATACGAGCCGATCTCCATCAGGCGCTTGATATTCATGTTGACCTCACGGCGGAGGTCGCCCTCGACCTTGAACTGGCGGTCAACCACCTCACGAAGGCGGTTGACCTCCTCCTCGGTCAGGTCACGCACGCGCGTGTCAGGCGACACGTTCGCCGCGCCGATGACCTTGGTGGCCGAGGTCGGGCCGATGCCGTGGATGTAGGTGAGGCTGATGATCACCCGCTTCTCGCGCGGAATGTCAACGCCGGCAATACGTGCCACGTTCCTCCTAGCCCTGCCGCTGCTTATGCTTGGGTATGACGCAAATGACCATCACCACGCCCGAGCGCTTGATTACCTTGCAGCGCTCGCAGCGGGGCTTCACGGATGCGGAAACTTTCATCTCATCCTGTAGGTGATGCGACCCCGGGTGAGGTCATATGGGGAGAGCTCAACGCGAACGGTGTCACCGGGAAGGATGCGGATGAAGTTCTGGCGCAGCTTCCCGGAGATGTGTGCGAGCACTTCGTGCCCATTCTCCAGGCGCACCTTGAACATCGCGTTCGGGAGGGGAAGGACGACTTCTCCTTCGACCTCAATGGCATCCTTCTTTGGCAAGCGACACGCACCCTCGTTTCAGCGCTGGATCAATACAATGGGGTTGACACGCGAAAAGGCCGCCGCACAGGGCGACCCACGGGACGGAGAGTATACAACAAGAGGATCAGCGAGTCCAAGCACGATCACAGGCGCTCCGTGAGCACCTGCGGCCCATTGTCGGTCACCGCGATCGTGTTCTCGAAGTGTGCGGAGAGGCTCCCGTCGGCGGTTCGGACGGTCCAGTTGTCTTCGGCGACGAAGACCTCGTCACCGCCGAGGTTGAACATCGGCTCAATCGCAAAGCACATCCCGGCCTCGATTCGCAGGCCGGTCCCCGGGCGACCGTAATTCGGCACTTGCGGATCCTCATGCATGGATCGGCCGATTCCATGCCCGACGAATGGACGCACAATCCCGTAGCCGCGCTCGTGCGCCACGGCCTCGACGGCTGCGCCGATATCGCCGAGCCGATTACCCGGGATGGCGGCCGCAATTCCCGCCTCCATCCCCCGCCGCGTGGCATCCAGCAGGTTGCTCACCGCCTGGGGCACCGGGCCGATCGCCCATGTCCGCGCACAGTCGGCGTGCCAGCCGTCGAGGATGCAGCCGATGTCGATACTGACGACATCGCCAGCGGTCAGACGGCGACGGGGCGACGGGATGCCGTGCACGACCTCGTCGTTGATGCTGGCGCAGATCGAGCCGGGAAAGGGTGGATTGCTGCCGTAGCCCTTGAACGATGGAATGGCCCCGGCGTCACGGATCATCCGTTCGGCGATCGCATCGAGCTCGCCCGTCGTGACGCCCGGACGCAGATCGGCGCGAAGGACCCCGAGAATGTCCGCCAGGATCTGGCCGGCGGACCGCATCAGATCGATCTCGGAAGGCCGTTTCAGGGTGACGGCACCGGCGCCGCGCATGCTCATCGACTCATGTCGCGGCGCGCGCCCCGATGCTTGCGAGGATCGCGGCGGTCACGGCCTCGATCGACTGCGTGCCGTCGAGCCGGTCGACGATTCCGGCGCGCTCGTAGTGCTCGACGACGGCGAGCATGGGTGGAACCTGTTTGTCGAGACGCGCGCGAACCACCTCGGGGCGGTCATCGTCGCGTTGCCTGAGTGGAGTGCCATCCCGGTCGCAACGACCTGGATCGTTCGGCGGGTCGGTGTCCTCGTGGTAGGTCGTGCTGCATTGCGGGCAGATCCAGCGGCCGGCCACGCGGCGCACGAGCACCTCGGTCGGGACCTCGATGGAGAGGACGCGGCGGATTCGCTCCCCCGCTGCGGCGAGCGTGTCGTCAAGCGCCTTCGCCTGGCCGACGGTACGTGGAAAGCCGTCCAGGATGGCACCGGCATCCGCGGCGGGCCGAGCGAGCTCATCCATGAACATCGCGATCGTCAGCTCATCGGGGACCAGCTCGCCGCGCTCCATGTATTCGCGGGCCGCCTCGCCGAGCGGGGTGCCGGCGGCGAGCGCCGCGCGAAAGAGATTCCCCGATGCCAGGTGCACCAGGCCGAACTCCCGCGACAGGATCGCGGCCTGCGTCCCCTTTCCGGCACCGACCGCCCCCACCAGCAGCAGGATCAGCCGTTCGGCGCTGGCGTTCTCGACGGGCGCATCGGTCACCTGATGAAGCCCTCGTAATGGCGCATCATCATCTGTGCCTCGAGCTGCTTCAGGGTCTCGACCACCACACTGACCATGATCAGGATGCTCGTCCCGCCCAGCTGGAGGTTGCTCGTGCCGGGGATGAAGGCCGACACGATGTACGGCAGCACCGCGATGGTCCCGAGGAAGAGCGCCCCGCCCAGCGTGATCCGGTTCGTCACGCGTCCCAGGAATTCCTCGGTCGGCTTGCCGGGACGAATTCCGGGGATGAACCCGCCATTCTTGCGAAGATAGTCGGCGGTCTGGTCCGGCCTGAACTGGAATGCCGTGTAGAAGTAGGTGAAGAACACGACCAGCAGGAAGTAAAGCGTCCCGTACAACGGGATGTTCGTCTGCCCGTTGAGATTCGTGCTGATGAAGGTCGCGACGTCACGCACCCATCCGATCTCGCTCGTCGTGAAATACGTGGCAATCTGCGCCGGGAAGAGCAGGATGCTCACGGCGAAGATGATCGGGATGACGCCCGCCATCGTCACCTTGAGCGGCAGATACTGCGTCTGGCCCTGGTACATGCGCCGGCCACGAACTCGGCTGGCGTACTGCACCGGGATGCGGCGCTGCCCCTCGTTGATGAACACAACGGCCGCCACGACGACGATCGCCACGATGATGAACGGAATCAGGCGCGCGAGCGCATCCGGACCCGAGATGATCGGCCCGATCTGCTGCGGAATGCTGCCGACGATGCCGGCGAAGATGATGAAGCTGATGCCGTTGCCAAGGCCGCGCTCGCTGATGAGCTCGCCGAGCCACATGAGCAGGATCGTGCCGGCCGTGAAGCTCAGCAGCAGGCTGATCGTCTCGATGCTGAAGAGCGGACTGGCGGGGATCACGCCGTTGGCGGAGAGAAGGACGCTGATGCCGTAGCCCTGGGCGAGGGCGAGCGGCACAGTGAGGAGCCGCGTGTACTGGTTGAGCTTGTTACGACCGTACTCGCCCTCGCGGGAAAGCTCCTCGAGCGCCGGGATCACGCCACGCATCAGCTGCATGATGATGCTGGCGTTGATGTACGGATTGACCCCTAAACCGATGATCGACGCGGCCGCCAGGCCGCCCCCCGAGAAAATGTTCAGGATTCCGAGTAGCGGGTTATTCGTGAACAGGTCGGTCAGGGCCGCCGTGTTGACGTTCGGTACCGGAACGTTCGTCAGCGCACGGAAGACCAGCAGGATCCCGAGCGTGAAGAGAATCTTGCGCCGGATATCCGGCGCCCGGAAGGCCGCGACGGCCGTCTCGATCAAGCCGGGGACTCGCTTTCGCTTTCGCCTTCGGTCTCGTCAGCCTCCACCGGCGCGGCCGTTTCGGCTGCAGGATCTGCGGCACCGGCGCGCGCCTTCGCGGCTCGTCGTCCCTTCGCCTTGCGGCCCTTGGTTCGAGCCGCTGCATCAGCCTCTTCCTTCGCCGCCGCCTCCTCGTCGAACGGTGCGTTGTCCGGCCAGCTCAGGCGCTGGACGGTGCATCCGGCGGCAGTGAGCTTGTCGAGCGCCGTCTTGCTGAAGGCGTGAGCATGGATCGTGATCCCCTTGGGCGCGTCACCATTGCCGAGGATCTTGATCGGCAGCTTGGTGTCGTGGATCAGGCGGTCGTGCTCGAGCACATCGGGCGTGACGAGTGTGCCCTGCTCCAGCTCGGCGAGCTTGGCCAGGTTGAGCGGTGTGTATTCCACCCGGCCCCGATTGCGAAAGCCATGCAGCTTCGGGGTGCGCACGTGGAGCGGCGTCTGGCCGCCCTCGAACCATGCGGGCAGGCTGCCACCGGCTCGCGACTTCTGGCCCTTCGTGCCACGCCCCGCGGTCTTGCCGCGTCCCGACCCATGGCCGCGGCCGACACGGCGGGACGGCGTCCGCGACCCGGGAGCGGGATGCAGATCGTGGAGCTTCATGTTGTCTCCTCTTTCTTGGCGCCGACCGGCTCCTCGACCTCGATGAGGAACGCTACGCGTCGCAGCATGCCCCGCATGACCGGGGTATCAACGACCTGGACGGACTGGTTGAGCCGATGCAGGCCGAGCGCCCGAATCGTCCCGCGCGCGGCAGCCCGGTGGCCGATCGTCGATCGGGTCCAGGTCACCGTCAGCAAGGGGCCGGTCTTCGCCGCGGGCGTGCGCTTAGCGACCACGTCCACCTCCGAAGCCGGAGTTCATCGGCTCGCGCCGCTCCGGGATCTCATGCGGCGTCCGGGCTCGCTCCGCGCCACGCTTGCCGAGCAGCTGCTCGGCGGTTCGACCGCGAAGCGCCGCAATGGCGTCCGCGGATCGAAGCGCGGCGAGGCAATCGATCGTGGCGCGCACGACGTTGATTGGGTTCGTCGAACCCTGTGCCTTGCTGAGCAGGTCGCGGATGCCCGCCGCCTCGACGACGGATCGCACCGAACCGCCCGCGATGACTCCGGTGCCGGCACTGGCCGGCTTCAGCATCACCTTGGACGCACCGAAATGACGATGCACCTCGTGCGGAATGGTTGTGCCGACCAGCGGCACTTTGATCAGGCGCTTCTTGGCATCCTCGACGCCCTTGCGGATCGCCTCGGGGACCTCACCGGCCTTGCCGAGCCCGGCGCCGACCGTGCCGTTGCCGTCGCCCACGACCACCACCGCGCTGAAGCTGAACCGGCGGCCACCCTGGACCACCTTGGCGACGCGGTTGATCTGGACGACCTTCTCTTCCAGGTTGAGCTTGGACGGATCAATCCGTGCCATGTGCTGATCTCCTCACAGGTTGAGGCCACCCTCGCGGGCGCCCTCGGCGAGCGAACGGACCCGCCCGTGGTACTGGTAACCGCCGCGATCCAGCACGACGGCGCTGACCCCGGCTGCCTTCGCCCGCTCGGCGATGGCATTGCCGACGGCTCGGGCCGTGTCGACCGGGGTCGACGCGCCAAGGTCTGACTCACGGCTGGATGCCGCGGCCAACGTGCGCCCGGTGGAATCGTCGATCACCTGGGCATAGATGTATTTCGAGCTGCGGAAGACCGACAGTCGAGGGCGCTCGCTGCTGCCGGTGATCCGAAGCCGAATTCGTTGGTGGCGCTTCTGGCGTAGGGCGCCGCGCGAAAGGTTCGTTGCCATCAGATTCAGCCTCCGACCTTGCCGGCCTTGCCGGCCTTGCGCAGGATCTGCTCGCCGGCATATCGGATCCCCTTGCCCTTGTAGGGCTCAGGCTTGCGCTTCGAGCGGATATGGGCTGCGATCTGGCCGACCAGCTCCTTATCCGCGCCGAACACGCCGAGGCGTGTCGGGGTCTCGACCCGGAACTCGATTCCGGATGGCGGGTCGACTTCCACCGGGTGGGAATAGCCGAGCGCGAGGACGAGCTTCGCTCCCTGCAGCTGCGCGCGATAGCCGACGCCGCTGATCTCCAGGTTCTTCGTGAAGCCGGTCGTTACACCGGTGACCATGTTGTTGACGAGCGTACGGGTCAGGCCGTGCAGCGCGCGGTGGCGAGGCTCGTCCGTCGGCCGCACGATACGCAGGGTGTCATCCTCGCGCTCGAGGGTCATCTCGGGATGCAGCTCGCGTTCGAGCTGGCCAAGCGGGCCTTTGACGCGCAGGCGTCGTCCTTCGTGAGTGACCTCCACTCCAGCGGGGAGCGGGATCGGCAGTCGTCCGATACGGGACATGCTTCGTTCGCTCCTTTACCAGACGTAGGCGAGGACCTCGCCACCGAGATTCTGTTTCCGGGCATCGGTCCCGGTCATGATCCCGTGGGAGGTTGAGAGGATGGCGAGGCCGAGCCCCCCGAGAACGCGCGGGATCTCGGTCTTGCGCGCGTAGACGCGCAGGCCTGGCTTGCTGATGCGCTTGAGACCGGTGACGACCGGCGTCCGGCCCTCCGCGTACTTCAGGCGCAGGGAGAGCATCTCCTGGATTCCCTCGATCTGCGTCTCGTACGTGTCGATGAAGCCCTCCTCCACCAGGATTCTCGCAATCTCGCGCTTCACGCGCGATGAGGGCATGCTCAGGTCTTTGTGCCGGGCTGCACTGGCGTTGCGAATGCGCGTCAGCATGTCGGCGATCGGGTCGGTCACGTTCATAGGTTCGGGTTCGTCTCCTCGGCGACGGTTCGCTCCCGGCCATTCCCGGGTGGCGCCTGCCGCTGATGGGGGCCGCCTGCGTGGCGGCCATCGGTCACTACGAGCTCTACCAGCTCGACTTGGTCACGCCCGGCAGCTGGCCCAGCAGGGCGCGCTCCCGGAAGCAGATGCGGCACATGGCAAACCGGCGCATGTAGCCGCGCGGCCGGCCGCAGACCTGGCAGCGGTTCTTCTCGCGCACGGCGAAGCGCGCGGGGCGCTTCGATCGGGCGATGCTCGACTTCTTTGCCACGGATGCTCCTTTAGTTCGCCTGGAACGGCATGCCGAGGAGCTCGAGAAGCTTGCGCCCCTCCTCATCGGTCTTGGCCGTCGTCACGATGCTGATCTCGAGCCCGCGCAGCCGGTCGATCTTGTCGTAGTCGATCTCTGGATAAACAAGCTGCTCGCGCAGGCCGAGGCTGAAGTTGCCCCGACCGTCGAACGAGCGAGTCGGAATGCCGCGGAAATCACGGATACGCGGCAGCGCGAGCGACATGGTGCGCTCGAGGAAGTCGTACATCCGCTGACCGCGCAGCGTCACCTTGGCACCGATTGGCATTCCCGTCCGAAGCCGGAATTGCGCGATCGAGCGCTTCGCGCGGGTCACGATCGGCTTCTGACCGGTAATGGTGGTCAGGTCGCCCACCGCGGCATCGAGAGCCTTGGCGTTCGCGATCGCCTCGCCGAGGCCGATGTTGACGACGATCTTCTCGACGCGCGGGATCTGCATCGGGTTGGCGTAGCTGAACTCGCGCTGCATCGCCGGCGCGATCTCATCGTGAAAGCGCTGCCGAAGCCCGGCGTATTCCGGCTTGCGGAACGCACCGTTCGAGGCTCCCTTTGCACCGGTGGGCGGCTCGTCGGCGGCAGTCCGGGACGCCGAGGCAGCTCGACCTCGCGGTGCCGTCTTCGTTTCCGCCGCCGACTTCTTGGCCGCGCTCTTCGTTTCCGCCGCCGACTTCTTGGCCGCGCTCTTCGTTTCCGCCGCCGACTTCTTGGCCGCGGCGGGCTTCTTTGCTTCTGGGCTCACTTGGTGGTCACCTCGATCTGCTCGCGGCAGCGCTTGCAGACTCGCGTCCGCTGCGCATGCTCGCCATCGCTCGTGCCGTGACCGACACGTGTCGGACGGTCGCAGCGCGGGCAGACCACCTGCACATTGGAGACGTGCAGCGGCACCGGAAGGTCGATGATGCCTGCCTGCTGCGTCCGGGAACGTGATCGCTGATGACGCTTGGCCATGTTGATGCCGGGAATCACGACGCCAAAGCCGCGCTTCGTGCGCTCGACCCGCTCGACGGTGCCGCGCTTGCCGCGGTCCTTGCCGGCCAGGACGATAACGGTGTCACCCCTTCGAACATTCATCTAGAGCACCTCCGGGGCGAGCGAAATGATCTTCATATAGTTCCGTTCGCGCAGCTCGCGGGCCACCGGCCCGAAGATGCGCGTGCCGCGCGGGCTGCCCTGCGCGTTGATGAGGACAGCGGCGTTCTCGTCGAAACGAATGTGACTGCCGTCGGGCCGGCCGAACTCCTTCGTGGTGCGAACCACGACGGCGCGAACAACCTCGCCCTTCTTGACCGCCGCATTCGGCAGTGCCTGCTTCACGGCGGCCACGATCACATCGCCGACCTCGGCCGTATCGCTCGTCGAACGGCCGATGACGGAGATGCATTCCACGACTCGCGCGCCAGAGTTATCGGCCACGCGCAGCCGGCTGTACTTCTGAATCACGCGGGCTCCGTCCCGTCGATCATCTCTTCATGGGAGCCGCGCGCCACGATCTCGACGACGGTCCAGCGCTTCTCTGCGGAGAGCGGACGGCTCTCCTCGATGCGCACCGTGTCGCCGACCCGGGCGGCGTTCTCCGCGTCATGCGCCTTGAACTTGCTGGACAGACGCACGACCCGCTTGTAGACCGGGTGCCTCCGCAGTCGCTCGACGCTGACGACGACCGTCTTGTCCATCTTGTCGGACACGACGCGTCCGGTCTTGGTCTTTCGTTTGCCCTGCATCAGCTGGCCTTCTCTGCGGCAGCAACCGCATCGGCGGCGTGCTGGCGCTCAGTCATGACGGTGAGGATGCGAGCGATCCGCTTGCGGGTCGCCGGCAGCCTGCTGTAGTTGCTTTCCTGTCGCGTGGCGAGGTCGAAACGGATCTTCCAGAGCTCCTGCTTCGCGTCGCGCAGCTGGCCCTCGAGATCCTTGTCGGAGAGGGCCCGTACCTCACTGATGTCCATGTTCCTGGCCCTCCTTGACGACGAACTTCGTGCTGATCGGCAGCTTGTGGCCGGCGAGGCGCATCGCCTCGCGTGCGATCGGCTCCGGGACGCCCGACATCTCGAACATGACCCGGCCGGGCTTGACCACCGCGACCCAGTGGTCGGGTGCGCCCTTGCCGGAACCCATCCGGACTTCGGCCGGCTTCTTGGTGACCGGCTTGTCCGGGAAGACCCGGATCCAGACTCGACCACCGCGCTTGATATGGTGGGTCATCGCTCGCCGCGCCGCCTCGATCTGGCGGCTGGTCAGCCAGCAGACCTCTTCGGCCATCAGCCCGAAGTCGCCGAAGCTGACCAGCGTGCCGCCCTTTGCCAGGCCGCGGCGGCGACCCCGCTGCACCTTGCGATGCTTGACCCTCTTTGGCATCAACATCGTCAGGACTCCTTCGCCGATGGCTCATCGCTCGCGGACGCATCGGCGGATGCGGGCGTCTGAACCTCGGGTGCAGGCGTGGCCTTCTTGCGCTCAGGCGCAGCGGCCGAAGCCTTGGCTCGTGCGGGCGCCTTCGGTCGCTCGACCTCGGCACTGCGCTGCGGGGCCGCTTCCTCAGTGGTGGCCGTCGCGGGTGCCGATGCGCGGCTCGGAGTTGGAGCTGGAGGCGGCCTGGTGCCTGCCGGGCGCGTGCGAGTGCCAGGGGCGGCGCGCCGCGGCGCGCGGGGCTCGGTGCGGGCGCTGCCCGGCCGTTCGCCGAGCTGCTCACCACGGTAGACCCACGCCTTGACGCCGATGCGGCCGTATGTCGTATGCGCGTGTACGACGCCATAGCTGATATCGGCGCGCAGGGTACCGAGCGGAACTCGGCCTTCCTTGTCCCACTCTGTGCGGCTCATCTCCGAGCCACCGAGCCGGCCGGAGACCTGGATCTTGACTCCCTTGGCACCGGCCTTGATGGTGCGCTGGATCGACTGCTTGATCGCCTTGCGGAACGCGATGCGCCGCTCCAGCTGCCCGGCAACGTTCTGAGCCAGGAGCATGCCGTCGAGCTCGGGCTGGAGGATCTCCTTGATCTCGAGCTTGACCTTCTTGTTCGTCAGCTTGCCGACGTTCGTGCGCAGCGCCTCAACGTTCGCGCCGCCCTTGCCGATGACGATCCCCGGCTTGGCCGTGTGCACCGTCACGGTGACGTGGTTGATGCCGCGCTCGATCTCAACTTGGCTGACGCTCGCGTTCGACAGCTGCCTGGCAACCAGCTCCCGGATCCGCATGTCTTCCTGGAGCAGGGTCGCGTAGTCGCGGTCCGCGTACCACTTCGCCAGCCAGGGCTTGATGATGCCGATCCGGAAGCCGTACGGGTGAACCTTGTGACCCATCTACGACTCCTCTCGGTCAGCCACGGCGACGGTGATGTGGCTGGTTCGCTTCAGACTTCCGAATGTCCGTCCCTGGGCGCGGAATCTCCATCGCTTCAGAGTCGGTCCCTCATCGGCCACCGCGCTCACGATGCGCAGCTCATCGGCCGACAGGTTGTAGTTGTTCTCGGCATTGGCGGTGGCGCTCTTCAGCACCTTCGCCACGTCCCGCGCCGCCGCGTTCGGCATGAAGCGCAGGATCGCCGCCGCCTCCTCGACCGGCTTTCCGGTGATGAGATCGGTCACCAGCCGCACCTTGCGGGGACTGATTCGAATGTATTTCGCGGTCGCGGTCACTCGCATCGATCCACCTACTTCAGTGCCGTGGAGCGGTCGGTGGCCTTGCCGTGGCCGCGGTAGGTGCGTGTCGGCGCGAACTCGCCGAGCCGATGCCCGACCATGTTCTCGCTGACGAAGACCGGCACGTGGCGTCGGCCGTCATGAACGGCAATCGTGTGCCCGATCATCTGCGGGAAGATCACGCTTGCCCGCGACCATGTCTTCAGCACCTTGCGCTCGCTGCGCTTGTTCATGTCGTCGATGCGGCCGAGCAGGCGCGCGTCGACGAAAGGTCCCTTCTTGACGGAACGGCTCATCTATCGGCTCCTAACCCCGTCCGTACCGACGGCGGACGATCATCTTGTTGCTCTGGTTCTTCTTGGCGCGGGTACGCAGGCCCATGGCGGGCTTGCCCCAGGGCGTCTTCGGCGGCATGCCGGTCGGCTGCTTGCCCTCGCCACCACCGTGCGGATGGTCGCGGGGATTCATCGCCGATCCGCGCACCTCGGGTCGTCGACCCATGTGGCGCGAACGGCCCGCCTTGCCGATCTTCTGGTTCTCGTGATCGAGATTGCTGACCTGGCCGATGGTCGCCGTGCACTCGATGCGCACGCGGCGCACCTCGTTCGACGGCAGTCGGATCGTGGCGAAGTCACCCTCCTTGGCGAGCAGCTGGGCGCTGCCGCCGGCGCTGCGCACGATCTGGCCGCCGCGGCCGGCGATCAGCTCGATGTTATGGATCTGGGTGCCGAGCGGGATGCGGCTCATCGGCAGGGCGTTCCCCACTCGGGCCTCCACATCCGGTCCGGAAGCGACCTGGTCGCCGACCTTGAGGCCGTGCGGCAGGAGCATGTAGCGCTTGTCGCCGTCGGCGTAATGCAGGAGGCCGATGCGCGCTGATCGGTTAGGGTCGTACTCGACCGTTGCGATCCGCGCCGGCACGCCGTACTTGTCGCGCTTCCAGTCGATCACGCGGTAGAGCCGCTTATGGCCGCCACCCTGGTGGCGAACGCTCAGCTTGCCCTGGCTGTTGCGACCGGCGCGTCGCACGAGCTTCTCGGTGAGCGGCTTATGCGGTGAGTCGGCGGTGATCTCCTCGAACGTCGAGCGGGTCATCTGCCGAATGCCCGGCGACGTTGGTCGGTAGTTACGAAGTGGCATGGTCAGACGGCCTCGAACAGTTCGATCTTGTCGCCGGGCGCGATCGCCACGATGGCCTTCTTCCAGCCCGGCACGGTCCCGAGGTTTCGGCGGCCGCGCCGCTTCTGCTTGGGACGGACGCTGACGACCCGGACGTCGAGGACGGTCACCTTGAACTCCGCTTCGACCGCGGCCTTGATGAGGAACTTGTTCGCGTGACGGGCAACGGCGAACGTGTAGTTGTTGCGCTCGGTCTCGAGCGTGCTCTTCTCGCTGATCACCGGTCGAAGGAGCACCTCGTGCAGGGTCAGGGCGGTCATGCGTATACCTCCTGCGCCCGGTCGAGCGCGTCACGGGTGAAGACGATCGTATCGGCCTCCAGCAGGTCGACCACGTTCAGGCTGTCGGCCAGGATCACGCGCACCTCGCGCAGGTTTCGGGCCGAAAGCTCGACTCGCTCGTCGCGGGACGGCAGGACGAGAAGGACCTTGCCCTCCGTCTTCCAACCGGCGAGGCAGGTGAGCATCCCCTTCGTCCTGGTCGCGTCCAGGTCGAAGCCCTCGACCACGCGCAATGCGCCGTCGGCCTGCTTGGCCGAGAGCACGCCGCGCAATGCACTGCGTCGCATCTTCACCGGCATCTTCTGCTCATAGCTGCGCGGATGCGGACCGAAGACCACCCCACCGCCGGTCCAGTGCGGAGCCGTCTTGGTACCCTGTCGCGCGCGTCCGGTTCCCTTCTGGCGCCATGGCTTCTTGCCGCCGCCGGTCACTTCCCCACGGGTCAGCGTGTCGGCCGTCCCGACCCTGCGTCCGGCAAGCTGTCGGATGACCGCCTGGTGGATCAGGGATTCGCTGATGCGGGCGGCGAACAGCGACTCGACCAGCTCAACCGTGCCGCCGTCGCTACCGTTCGCCTTGAGAACCTTCGTCTTGGGCATCTCTACTTCGCCTTCTGGACGATCAGCAGGCCATTTCGCGCACCGGGCACGGCACCTCGCACCAGGATCAGGTTGCGGTCCGCGTCGATCCGCACGACCTTGAGCTTCTTGACGGTGACGCGCTCGTTGCCCATGTGACCGGCCATCTTGGTGCCCTTCCAGACTCGGCCCGGGTACGTGCCCGCGCCGATCGAGCCGGGAGCCCGATGGTGGTCCGATCCGTGGGTCTTCGGCCCGCGCTTGAAGTTGTGTCGGGCGATGACGCCGGTGAAGCCATGACCCTTGCTGACGCCGGTCACATCCACGAGCTCGCCGGCCTCGAACAGGTCGACGCTCACCTGCTGCCCGACCTCGTAGGCGTCCGTCTCGTCGACGCGGAGCTCGCGGACGTGCTTCGGACGCTGATGATCCTTATCCAGGTGCTTGAACTGGCCGGCGACCGGCTTCGTCGAACGGCGCGCAACGCCAGCGCCGAGCTGCACGGCCACATAGCCATCCTTCTCGACGTCACGAAGTCGCGTGACCGTGTTCGGGGTCGCCTCGATGACGCTCACCGGGACGACACTGCCGTCGTCCGCGAAGATGCGCGTCATTCCAAGCTTCCTCCCGATCAATCCTGCCGGCACTGCTGTAATTCCCTCTCAACTGATGGCGGAAGTTCCCCGGGTGGGACGGTGCCCACCCGAAGCGCTTCACATCTTGATCTCGATATCGACGCCGGCCGCCAGCGAGAGCCGCATCAGCGCATCGACCGTTTTGGTTGACGGATCGATGATGTCGATCAGGCGCTTGTGGGTCCGGATCTCGAACTGCTCCCGGCCATCCTTGTGGACGAACGGACCGCGGATGACGGTGAACTTCTCGATGCGGGTCGGCAGCGGCACCGGTCCCGCCACGTCGGCGCCGGTCCGCTGCGCGGTCTCCATGATCTGCTCAGCCGACTGGTCGAGCAGCTTATGGTCGTACGCCTTGAGTCGAATGCGGATGCGCTGTTTGGCCATAACGGCTAGCCGATGACCTCGGTGATCACGCCCGCACCGACCGTGTGCCCGCCCTCGCGAATCGCGAAGCGCTGACTCTGCTCGATGGCGATCGGCGTGATGAGCTCCACGTCGATGTTGACATTGTCACCGGGCATGATCATCTCAACGCCCTCCGGCATGGCGATCGCACCGGTCACGTCGGTCGTGCGCAGGTAGAACTGCGGACGGTAGCCGGCGTAGAACGGCGTGTGTCGACCGCCCTCCTCCTTGGAGAGCACGTAGACCTCGGCCTTGAACTTCGTCCCGGGCTTCACGCTGCCGGCCTTGGCGAGCACCTGACCACGCTCGAGCTCCTCGCGCTCGATGCCTCGCAGCAGGAGGCCGACGTTGTCACCGGCCATGCCCTGATCGAGCGTCTTCTTGAACATCTCGACGCCGGTCACGACCAGCGAACGGCTCTTGGCATGAATGCCGACCAGCTCGATCGTCTCGCCGGTGTTCACGATTCCGCGCTCGATGCGGCCGGTGGCGACGGTTCCGCGGCCCTTGATGCCGAAGACGTCCTCGATCGGCATGAGGAACGGCTTCTCGGTCTCGCGCGCCGGGGTTGGGATGTAGGTGTCGACCGCGTCCATCAGCTCCTTGATGGAGGCGTAGTCGTCGCTCTCGGGATCATCGCTGCCCGAGGAGAGCGCCTTGAGCGCCGATCCGCGGATGACCGGCACGTCGTCGCCGGGGAACTCGTACTTGCTGAGGAGCTCGCGCACCTCCATCTCGACAAGGTCGATCAGCATCTCATCGTCGACCATGTCGACCTTGTTGAGATACACGACCAGGCTCGGGACTTCGACCTGGCGCGCCAGGAGGATATGCTCGCGGGTCTGCGGCATTGGCCCGTCGGCGGCGGACACGACCAGGATCGCCCCGTCCATCTGGGCGGCGCCGGTGATCATGTTCTTGATGTAGTCCGCGTGACCGGGGCAGTCGACGTGTGCGTAGTGCCGGTTCGCGGTCTGGTACTCGACGTGGCTGATCGCGATCGTGATCCCGCGCTGACGCTCCTCGGGAGCGTTGTCGATCTGGTCGAACGCCTTGAAGTCAGCGCCGCCGGACAGCGACAGGAACTTTGTGATCGCGGCGGTCAGCGTCGTCTTGCCGTGGTCGACGTGACCGATCGTGCCGACATTGACGTGCGGCTTGCTGCGGTCGAACTTCTGCTTGGCCATAAGTGTCCTTCGTCGCTCCTTGGTTCTCTGTTAGCTCTTCGACTTTGCGATCAGCTCGGTGGCGAGGCTGGTGGGAACTTCCGCGTATCGGCTGAACTCCATCGAGTAGGTCGCACGACCCTGGGTCATGCTCCGCAGCTCGGTGGCGTAGCCGAACATCTCGGCCAGTGGGACGTGTGCCTGGATCATGCGGCTGGTGCCGCGCTCGTCGATCCCGTCGATCTGGCCACGCCGGGCGTTGAGATTGCCGATGACATCGCCCATGTAATCCTCGGGCGCGGTCACCTCGACCTTCATGATCGGCTCGAGGATGGCCGGGTCGCCGCGCGTCACGGCGGCCTTGGCGGCCATGCTGCCGGCGATCTTGAACGCCATCTCGGAGGAGTCCACATCGTGGTACGAACCATCGATGAGGGTCGCCTTGACGTCGACAACCGGGAAGCCGGCCACGACGCCGCCCTTGAGCGCCTCGCGGACGCCTTCCTCGATCGGCTTGATGTACTCACGCGGCACCGAGCCGCCGACGACCTTGGATTCGAATTCGACGCCACCGCCGCGGTCGAGCGGCTCGAACTGGAGGATGGCGTGGCCGTACTGACCTTTGCCACCGGTCTGGCGCACGAAGCGACCCTCGCCCTTGACGGGCGTGCGGATCGTCTCGCGGTAGCTGACCGTCGGACGTCCGACGTTGGCCTGCACCTTGAACTCGCGCAACATCCGGTCCACGAGCACTTCGAGGTGGAGCTCCCCCATCCCCGCGATGCGGGTCTGGCTCGACTCCTGGTCGGTGTGCACGCGGAAGGTGGGGTCCTCCTCGGCCAGGCGCTGGAGGGCGATCGCCATCTTGTCCTGGTCGGCCTTGGTCTTCGGCTCCACCGCGAGCTCGATGACCGGCTCCGGGAACGTGATCGACTCGAGCACGATCTGCCTGTCCTCGGCGGACAGGGTGTCACCGGTGGTGGTGTTCTTGAGCCCGACCGCCGCGGCGATGTCGCCGGCGCCGACCGAGTCGATCTCCTCGCGGTGGTTGGCGTGCATCTGGAGGATCCGCCCGACCCGCTCCTTCTCGCCCTTGGTGCTGTTGTACACGTACGAGCCGGTCTTGAGGGTGCCAGAGTAGACACGGAAGAAGGCGAGCTTACCGACGAAGGGATCCGCAGCAATCTTGAAGGCGAGGGCCGCGAACGGCGCCGTCACATCGGTCTCGCGAACGACCTGCTCACCGGACTTCGGCTCCGTGCCGCTGACCGGGGGGACGTCGAGCGGGCTGGGAAGGAAGTCGATGACGGCGTCCAGCATCGGCTGCACACCCTTGTTCTTGAGCGCGGAGCCGGTCAGGACGGGAACGATCTTGTAGGCCAGCGTGCCGACGCGCAGGGCGGTGCGCAGCTGATCTGAGCCGATCTCCTCACCCTCGAGAAACTTGTGTGCGATATCGTCGTCGAGGTCGGCGAGTGATTCGATCATCTTCTCGCGCCACTCGGCGGCCTGCGCCTGGTACTCAGCCGGGATGTCGCCGACCTCGACCTGATCGCCGAGGTCGTTTCCGTAGGTGATCGCCTTCATATTGATGAGATCGATCACGCCGCGGAATCCGTCCTCGGCGCCGATCGGGATCTGGAGCGGAACGGCATTCACGCCGAGTCGATCCTTGATCATGTCGACCACGCGCCAAAAGTCGGCCCCGGTGCGGTCGAGCTTGTTGACGAAGCAGAAGCGAGGTACGTGGTACTTATCGGCCTGGCGCCAGACGGTCTCGGACTGTGGCTCGACGCCTGCGACGCCGTCGAAGACGACGACCGCGCCGTCGAGGACGCGCAGGCTGCGCTCGACCTCGACTGTAAAGTCCACGTGCCCGGGCGTGTCGATGAGATTGATTCGATGATCGTCCCAGAAGCAGGTCGTGGCGGCGGCGGTGATGGTGATGCCGCGCTCCTGCTCCTGCTCCATCCAGTCCATGGTGGCCGCGCCCTCGTGGACCTCACCGATCTTGTAGATCTTCTTGGTGTAGTAGAGGATCCGCTCGGTCACCGTGGTCTTACCGGCGTCGATGTGCGCGATGATCCCGATGTTCCGGGTGCGATGAAGCGACGCGGCGCCGGGTGCGGTGGACCGTCCTGCGGTCTGCGTCGTCATCGGTCTACCACTTGAAGTGACTGAAGGCCTTGTTCGCCTCGGCCATGCGATGGGTGTCCTCGCGTCGCTTGACCGCGGACCCGATGCCATTGCTCGCATCCATCAGCTCGGCGGCGAGCTTGTCGGACATGCTCTTGCCGTTGCGCTTGCGCGCCGACTCGATCAGCCAGCGCATGCCGAGGCTGACGCGCCGATCGGAGCGCACCTCGACCGGGATCTGGTACGTGGAGCCACCGACCCGCTTGGGCTTGACCTCGATGAGCGGCATCGCGTTGCGGAGGGCCTGCTCCAGGACCTCGACGCCCGCGCGACCGGCCTGGCTCTCGCACCGTGCCAACGCGCCCTCGAGGATCCGGTGCGCCAGGTGGCGCTTGCCGCCGTACATGAGCTTATTCGTGAATTGATCGAGCGTGAGCGCGGTACCGGTCAGGTGCTCTTCGTACTTCGTCTTGCGCGCGATCGTGGGACGACGGGGCATCTCTAGGACTTTCCGGGCGCCTTCGCGCCGTACTTGCTGCGACTCTGCCTGCGGTCACGCACGCCGGCCGCGTCGAGCGTTCCCCGGATGATGTGGTACTTCACCGCCGGCAGGTCCTTCACGCGGCCACCGCGGACCAGCACCATCGAATGCTCCTGGAGGTTGTGGCCAACGCCGGGGATGTACGCGGTGATCTCCATCCCGTTCGTCAGGCGCACGCGCGCGACCTTCCGAAGCGC
>JBBSML010000015.1:0-59171 GCA_038233215.1 Candidatus Limnocylindria bacterium | reverse complement strand
CAGCAGCGACAGGAATTGATGGTCGGGAGGCTCTGAGGATGATTCTCGCGGCATACCAGTCGAACGAGGCCGGGCGAGAGGTCAAGCTTGCAGAGGTTCGATGACTGTCGCGCATTCCACACGAGTACCGTAGTCGAGCAGAGATTGCTGACTCTTGTAGAGCGCGCGTGTTGCGTGTCGGCAAGCACAACTCTTCGGTGACGTCTCAAACCCTGCTGAAACGGTCGGCTCCCCCCAAAACGGACTGCCTGAGCCTTGGCCTGGGCGGTCATGATCTCGTCATTGAACCGTGAAGGGTTCAATTTCCCCGATTCGTGGTCTGCGCCACCGGTAGCATGCGCTCTCCTCTCCCGGACGGAGCTCCATGCTGTTCTGGCTCGTGTACCTCCTGGTCCGCCGTCTCCTCGGAGCCGGAGGTCGCCGACCAGACGAGAAGGCCGTCGAGCTCCTGGTGCTCCGGCACCAGGTGAAGGTGCTGCAGCGGCAGGTGAAGCGCCCTCGACTCAACCGTCTCGACCGGGTCCTGTTGGCGGCGGCGAGCAGGGCGATGACGAGGAGCAGCTGGTCCTCGTTCGTGGTGAAGCCCGAGACCCTGCTCCGCTGGCATCGGGAACTCGTCAGGAAGAAGTGGACACAGAGGAGGTCGGGTCACCCTGGCCGGCCACCGATCGATCCCGAAGTCCGAGACCTCGTCGTCCGCCTCGGCAGGGAAACCCACGGTGGGGGTAGCAGCGGATCCGCGGGGAGCTGATGAAGCTCGAGATCAGGATCTCCGCCACGACGGTCCGCACGATCCTCCTGCGACACGGCCTGAACCCTGCTCCCCGCCGGGCCGGCCCGACGTGGACCGAGTTCCTCCGGTCACAGGCGTCGGGGATCCTCGCGACCGACTTCTTCACCGTCGAGACGATCAGGCTGAAGACCATCTCCGTCCTGTTCTTCATCGAACTCTCGACCGGGCGAGTGCACCTGGCGGGCGTCACCGCGCACCCCGACTCGGCATGGGTCACCCAGCAAGCCAGGAACCTCGCCATCGAAGAGCGGCTTTCGGGTGTTCGGTTCCTCCTTCGCGACCGGGACGCCACGATCTCGGGACCGTTCGATGACGTACTCTGCGCCGAGGGCCTCCGCGTCATCCGGACGCCAATCCGCTCACCTCGGGCGAATGCATGCGCGGAGCGGTTCGTGAGGAGCGTGCGCCAACAGTGCCTTGACCACGTCCTGATCTACGGTCGTCGGCACCTCGAGCGAGTGCTCCAGGCTTATGTCGCTCACTGCATGGCCGAGAGACCACATCGGGGGATTGAGATTGGCCGCGCCCGCCGGTAACAGAACACCGCAGGTCCGCGGGAAAACCCGAATGCCGGACGAACGAAGGGACGTGCTCGGCGGTCTGATCCACGAGTATCGCTGGGCCGCGTGATTGGGATTGTTGAACCCTTCAAGGTGATCCCGTCGTACCCGATGTACGAGCCGAGGCTATGGGCCACCACGATGATGCGGTTATACCGGCCAGAGTCATGGAGGCCCGTGAGCAAGGTCCACGATCCCCTTGCGGATGTCGTGGCGCGCGGCATACGAGCGCGGCGAGGTGTCGAGCTAGCGCACCACGTCCACGAAGCTCGAGGTGATCCAGCCACCAAGGATGGTAACGATGATGAATGTCACGACGGCCGCGACGAGACCGGTGCCAACGAGGGCAGTGATCCCGGTCTCGAGGAAGGAACCAGTGATGGTGAGCCGCGAACCAGGTCCCCACACGAAGAAGATGAGACCGAGGATGATGATCGCCCAAGCGATCGCCCAGACGACCCGCAGGCCCTCCACTGTTTTGAGCCGGCCCAGTTCGGTGGGCACGATCCCCGATAGGGTGCCCGCGACAACGCCCGCAAGCGGAGCTGCGTATCAAACCGCCGGTGAGCACCTGAACGCGCCAGTGGCGTCGGGCCACGACATGGGCCTCTCTCGAAACGCGGCTCGATTAGGGGTATCGCGCCGTGGAAGACAGCGCGGTACCCCTCCTAAGGACTATCCGCTAACTTCAGTCTGTCAGCTGCCCTCAGCAGAACCCATCGCTGGTCTTAACGCTGTGGGAGCTGAACGAGTCGTTGAAAATCTGGCCGAAGTCATTATCGACCTGCCCAGAGTCGATGCAAATGCTCCATCCGGTGCCGGTGCTGTCGCGTCTACCACGAGCTGCCGCCTCCAGACGCCCGACGGCAGCCATCCGCATCGGAAATCACTGAGGCGGTCGCGCTGTGATCCTGCCCGCCGACCTTGACGCCCTCCACGGCCGCCGGGCGGCCCGCTGGATCAGGGAGTCGACCAAGGCACAGGAGGACCGCTACGGGCCTGACGCCCAGCGCGAGCATCAGGGCCGCGCCATCGAGCGCCACGGCCTGATCGACACCGGGCTCGTGTGGCAGGTCGCTCATTCTGGCCGGACCGTTGACCAGACGGCCGAGTGGGCGGAGATGCTAGCCCACGCCGGGCGGGGCTACAACGTCCTGGTAGTGGCCTACGTCAGCCGATTCGCCCGCAACGTCGAGGCCTTGGCCCGCACGATCCGCCAGCTCCATGCTGCCGGCACCGCAGTGTACTTCTGTGACGAGCGCCTGCTCTCGTCCGATGAGCAGCACTGGGATTGGTACATGCGGGAGGCGGTCGAGGCCGAGAGCTACAGCCGGCGCCTGTCGCGCCGCGTGCGCGAGGGCTACGAGAGCAAGTGGCGCCGCCACCGCGACCCAGGCGGCTGGGCGCCACTCGGCTTTCGCCGCGAGCCCGAGCCGCCGCGCCGCCTCATCATCGACCCCGGCACCATCGGTCTCGCCGTCAACCTGTTCGAGCGCTACGCGACCGGCACGGTCAGTATGGCCGACCTAGCCGCCGAGACTGGCGTCCATGAAGATGCGATCCGGGAGATACTCTGCCACCCGATCTACAACGGCTGGGTTCGACGGCGCGGCGAGGTTGACCGGCCGGCACCCTGGCGGTCCAATCCGCCCGTCTCGGACGAGCTGTGTGAGCGGGTGGCCCAGGTCCGGGCGGCGAAGGTCCGCGGCGGCGGCCCGCACCGCTGGGAGCGGGTAGACATCCTGAGCGGTCTGCTCTATTGCACCTGCGGCCGCTACGTCCGCCGGGACGGCTCGGGCCGTGGTCGCAACGGCCGCCGCTGGCACCAGCGCTACCATCCCGATCCCTGCGCGCGTTGGGGATCGGTCCACGACGCCAGGAGCGGTTCTACGCCGAGCCAATCAAGGCTCAGCTCCGAGGGCTTGACGTCAGCGAGCCAACCATTGTTCAGGTCATCGAGGCCCTATCCTCAACCGTGCCGGTCCCGGATGACATGAGCAACGCCCGCCGCGAGCGGCAACGCAAGGAGCTCGCCCTGGACTATGCCTCGGGCAAAATCAGCGAGCCAGCCTTCCTCAGCGCCATAGGGGCCCTGAACACCGAGCCGGACCCTTCACCCCAGCCGCTCGAATCGGTGACGCCGGCGGCCGTTACAGGCTATCTGCGCGACCTACACCGCACAATCAGCGACATCGAGGACGCAATCGGCGCCGGCGACCTGAGCGAGCATGAGGTGGAGGCGGCGTGGAGCGAGCTGACACACGCCGTCTACCGAAGGATCAGAGTAGAGGGGGCGAGCTTCACGGGGATCGAGCTAACACCCGCGGCGTACCAACACGGTCTCGCGCTAGCGCTACCGGAGGAGGTGCGGATATCGCTTTGGCGGGCCCGACCGGATTCGAACCGGCGATCTCCAGCGTGACAGGCTGGCATGTTTGGCCACTACACCACGGGCCCGCGGAGAGTGACGGTGGCGGAGCATAGCATAGCCCGCCGGTGCCATCAGGAGGCCGATTCGGACCCCAGCGCGCGTGCAAGTTCTGCCGCGACGAGCGCATAACCGGCCGTTCCGAGGGTTGCCACCCCCGCTGAGCCGATGAGTGGCAACGCGTAACCGGCCTCTCGCGCCGCGGACGATATGGCGGCCGCGGCCAACCCCAACGACGCAGCAGCAAGGACGGATGCGAGCAGCACTCCCGCACTGCAGGCCCAATGGCGCTCTCGACGCAGACCGACAACGACAGCGATGTGCGCGGCGCTGAGCACGATCAGCCCCAGCGCCATGGCGGTCAGGGCGCCGCCGAGCGCATCCACATCGATAGCGAGTGGGGGCAGACGCGAACGGAGCCAGTCCGTGCCCATCACCGCGAGTCCGAGTCCGACGATTCCAGCGAGCAGCCAGGCCACGGCACCGGCGATGAGAATCGTGCGCGCCACGCGCGAACGGGGAGCCGTTAGCGGCGTGGTCGAAGGAGAAGAATCGCGGCCACACCGAAGATGAGCGTGGCCAGCGTGAGGGCGATGGCCAGGACGACATCCGCTGGCGCGTTGGCCATCGCCAGCAGTGCTCCGGCTGCCATCAGTGCCGCTGCAACTCCCGACAGGATCCCGGTCATGAGCCGCGCGCGACGAACCGCACCGAGGACGGCGATGCCGCCGGCGCTCAGGGCACCACCCAATACGAGGACCGCGAGGCCGAGAAGGGCGGGCATGAGACTCAGCGCGCCGAGGTTCGGGGGTGGGTCGCCTGCATACCGGGAACCGATCGTCAGCGCCATGGCGAGCATGCCGATGCCGGTGATGACGAGCGCGATACCACCCACGATGATGCCGACCGTGGCGGCGGCGGTCGCCTCGCCAAGATGAGCGGGCGCGAGGGAGTGTTGGTCACGCCCGCGGGCGCCTGCGGCGGATGCCGCGCGGATCGGTCGTCTGGTGGTCATCGGCGACGGATTGTACGCGCTGCGCCGGTGGGCGTGCTCACCGGCCGTATACTCCGGGCCGGATGCCCTACCAGCTGCCGCCGGATCCGAGCACCGAGCGCCGCACCCGCTTCTTCCGATGGGTGAGCTTCATGTACGCGGCCCTGCTCGTCGCGCTCGTCGCCTACCTGGGCTACGTTGGGTACGAGGGCTCCCGCCAGCTCGCAGATGCGCCGAACCCAACCGCCGACTGCCGCACGCCGGCAACCTTGGGCTGGGACTACGAGGCGATCAACTACGACAAGGGCGCCGACGCACCGCTCGAAGCCGAGGCCGATCCGGAGGCCTGCACCAGACAAGGACCGTTGGCCGGGGACGTCGTGCGCGTGGGCGAGATCGGGCTGGCCGGCTGGTACATTCCCTCGGCCTCGGGTGACGGGCCAACAGCGCCGACCATCGTCCTGACGCACGGCTGGGGAAGCAACAAGAGCAACATGCTCGATCGCGCGGCCATGTTTCGCGACGTGTACAACCTGCTCCTGCTCGACTTCCGGAACCACGGGCAGAGCACCGAGACGGCGACAACCCAGGGCGTTCGCGAGGCGAGCGACCTGCGAGCGATGATCGACTGGCTCGAGCGGGAGAAGGGGCCGGACCGCATCGCGGTCCTCGGTGTCTCCATGGGCGGAGCGTCCGCACTGGCTGAGGCGGACCGCGACGAGCGGGTCGACGCCCTGATCGCCGAGTCGACGCACGCGACGCTTGCGCATGCCGCCCAGGCGCGGCTCGATCGCAGCGGCTATCCGCTGTCGTTGCCGGGCAGCTGGGCGATCCTGCTCGGCACCCTGCTGCGGACCGGCGAGGACGTATCGTCGGTGGACGCCCTCCAATCCGTCACGCGCCTCGACAAGCGCCCCCTCCTGCTCATTCACGGCGAGGCGGACGGCTCGATCGGGCCGGACGACGCCGAGCTGGTCCTGGCGGCCGCAACAGAGGCTGGCTCCCCGTCCGAGCTCAAGATCTGCGCCGATGCGGGCCACGCCGAGTCGGACGAGGTCTGCGCGGAGGACTACGCAGGCTGGGTGCTAGGCTTCCTCGAACGCGTCCTGGCTCCGTCCGGCTGAGGCGCCCAGCCCACCCTCCCCGAAGGATTCCAATGGCCATCGCTCCCTCCGATATCGACGCGCGCTTCGACCGCACCATCGACCGCTGGTTCCGCGACCAGCTGGCGATGCGGCCAGAGTCGGCGACGTTTCTCGGCATTCACGACCACGACGGCGAGCTGTCATCCGGTGGCCGTGACGCGATCGACGAGGAGGTCGACTTCTTCCGTCGGACGATCGATGAGCTGTCCACATTCGACGCCGGGGAACTGAGCGCCGAGCGCGCCCTCGACCGTGACCTTGCCATCCACCAGGCACGGCTGGGGATGTACTGGCAGACCGAGTACCGCCCGTGGGCGGGATCATCTGGTGGCGCGGAGCACATCGGCGAGGCGCTCTTTCCGCTCTTCACCCGCGACTTCGCGCCGCTGCGAGATCGGCTCGAGAGCATCTTGCAACGGCTGAACGCCGCACCCCGGCTGCTGGCTGAGACCCGAGAGCGGGTCACGGACCCAGTCAGGCTGTGGACCGAGATCGACCTGGAATCAACCGAGCAGATGCCCGGCTTCCTGGACACCATCCTGGCGGCCGCCCGCACCGACGGCGGCGATCAAGCGCTCGCCGATCAGCTGTCAAAAACCATCGATGCCAGCAAGGCCGCCCTTGCCGAGCACGCGACCTGGCTGCGCACCGACGTCCTGCCACGCGCGAGTGCCGACTGGAAGGCCGGACCCGAGCGCTTCGAGCAGATGGTACGCCTGCGAGAGCTCGAGGCTGATGCGGACGAGATCCTCGCGGTCGGCGAAGAGCTTCTCATCTCCGAGAAGGCGGCCCGCGACGCGCTCGCCTCGGAGATCGATCCGAGCGCCTCCATGGCTGAGATCGGCGACATCGTCAAGGACGACCACGCCGCGACGTTCGTGGAATCCCTCGGCGAATACCGCGAGTCGATGGACCGGGCGCGCACCTTCGTGGTCGAGCACGGCCTGGCCACGCCGCCGGACGAGGACCATCTCAATGTCATCGAGACGCCGTCGTTCATTCGACATCTGATTCCGTTCGCGGCGTACTACGACCCCGCCAAGTACGACCCTCGCCCGGTCGGGACCTACATCGTCACGCCGCCATCCTCACCCGAAATGATGCGTGAGCACAACCGCTCCTCGATCAGCAACACGTCGGTCCACGAGGCATACCCCGGGCACCATCTCCAGCTCAGCGCGGCCATCACCAATCCGAGCCTCGTCCGTCTCTTCTCCGGCGCTCCGGAGTTCGCCGAAGGGTGGGCCTTCTACTGCGAGCGAATGATGAAGGAGCACGGGTTCGACGCCACGCCGAAGGGCTGGTACATCGTTCACACCGACGCGATCTGGCGCGCGACGCGGATCATTCTCGACGTGCAGCTGCACCGTGGCCTGATCGGCTTCGACGATGCCGTGGACCGCCTTGTCGCCGAGACCGGATTCGAGCGGCCGGCCGCCCTGGCCGAGGTCAAGCGCTACACCTCCACGCCGACGTACCAACTTTCCTACCTGTTCGGGCGCCACATGATCGAGAAGCTCAAGGCAGATGTGCAGGCGCGTGAAGGCGCCAACTTCCAGCTGCGGCGCTTTCACGACACCCTGATCTATGGCGGCACCATGCCGGTCAGCTACGCACGACGCCTATTCGAGGGGAGCACCCGATGAAATGGTTCATGCCGTTGCTGGCCCTTGCCATCCTCCTCGCCGCCTGCGGCGCTGACTCGACCGCGACGCCGACGCCAGCGGCCGCCTGCCCGACCGAAGCGCCCACATCGGTATCCGCGCAGGTCACGCTGGAGGATGTTCAGCGCGCGACCCTGCAGATCGGCGGGGCGGTACAGGGAGAGATGGTCATGGAGCTCTACGCTACCGAGGCGCCGATCGCGACCGCAAGCTTCGTGGCGCTGGCGCGCTGCGGCTTCTACGACGGGATCACCTTCCATCGGGTCATTCCCGGTTTCGTCATCCAGGCCGGCGATCCCGGGACCCGGGACAACCAGGGTGACTTCCAGGGTCTCGGAGCGGGCGGTCCGGGGTATGAGTTCGAGATCGAACCGCCGGCCGACGGCCTGCGCTACGACCCGTACACGGTCGCCATGGCGAACGACTCGCGCACGAACGGGAGCCAGTTCTTCATCGGCCTCGCCGACCTCGATCAGCAGCTTCGCGCCGTGGGCGTCTACACGATCTTCGGGAAGGTCATCGAGGGCACGGACGTCGTCGATGCCATCGCCCAGCTGCCGGTGAGCGGGACCGACCTGCCGCTCACGCCCGCGTTCATCGAATCGGTCACGATCTCCGGCGGCGTCACCCGCTGAGCGGCGGATGACCGTGTGTGTATCGGACAGCAGGGCCGGGCTGAACCGCTTTGCTATGTAAAGGAAACTAAACCTCTAAAGTCTTGTCTCAGGTGGCCCGGCGGACTATTCTGATCGTGCTGTTCGCACAGCGATTCACTACTGGTCGCAAGGCCATGGGTAGGTTTGGGTTAGGGTAGTGCGGGAAACCGTGCGTGAAAGATGCCCTTGCGGTTAGCGAATCCGGCAGCAATGGAGGCCCCCGCTTCGGCGGGGGCCTCCGTCTTTTGATGCGGCTCCTGGATCCGTGGTCCGTGACGTCGGCCGGCACCGCGTGTACCATGCCCGCGGCCCACTACTGGCTCCTCTACCCAACTAGACCGCGCGCCGGTAGCTCAGTGGATAGAGCGTCGGCCTCCGGAGCCGAAGGTCGCAGGTTCGAATCCTGTCCGGCGCGCCAGATCGTCCTGAAGCTCGGGTCTCGGGGGGAGTCCATCGGTCGGCTGAGAAGCCGCGCGATCTCATGACGCAGCCATGGAGGAGGAGGAGGAGGAACCATTGAAGTATCTGCGAGTAATGGCAGTGCTCTTCGCGATCATCATGTTCGCGACGGCCTGCACCGGCGGCGGGGCGACCCCCGGCACCGGTGAAAGTGACGCACCTAAACGTGACGCACCCGAGAGCCAGGCTCCTGAAAGCCAGGCGGCCGAGATGCCGGAGGAGCTCGTCATCGGCTTCGTGCCTTCGCGTGAGGCGGACGCCCTGGTCGATACGATCCAGCCTGTCGCCGATGCATTGGAAGAGGCACTCGGCATCCCCGTCGATGGCGTCGTCTCCACCGACTACACCGGTCTGGTCACGGCCATGGAGACGGGCCAGGCGCAGATCGGCGCCTTCGGTCCATTCTCCCTGCTCCAGGCACGTGATCGCGCCAATGCCGAGATCATTCTCCAGTCGGAGCGATTTGGCAGCGCCACGTATCACACGCAGTTCATGACCAACAATCCGGACAAGTACTGTGATGACGAGCCGGTCGAGGTCGAGGACGGGTGGTTGAACTGCAACGGCACCGCCGACGCAGACACCGGACCCGTCGGCCTCGAGAAGGTCTCCGAGATCGAGGAAGGAACAACCTTCAGCTTTGTGGAGGCCGCCTCGGCTTCGGGATATATCTTCCCGGCCACGATCCTGAACGAGGCGGGGATCGACTACGAGACCGGCATTGATCCTATCTTTGCCGGCGGCCACGACTCCTCGGTGGTCGCCGTCTGCGAGGGCGATGCCGAGGTTGGGGTCGCGTTCGATGACGCGCGCGGTGCGGCCGAAACCGACTGCGACGTGGCCAGCAATGTCGTCGTGTTTGCCTATGGTCCCGAGATCCCGAACGACGGCTGGGCTGTCTCGGGCGACCTGCCTGACGAGCTCAAGGAGCAGATCAAGCAGGCTCTGCTCGACTACGCCGGGACCGAGGACGGCCAGGCGACGCTGGAGGCGATCTACGAGATCACCGGTCTCGTGGAAGCGGACCAGGAAGCCTTCACCATCGTCGAGGATGCTGCGGCCGAGCTCGGCATCGAAGGCGACTGAGTAGACGGGGAGGGGCGGACAATCGACCATCGCCCCTCCCCAACTGTCCCCCACCATGATTCGATTCGACAATGCGTCCGTCGTCTACCCCGGCGGCGTCCGGGCGCTGACGGATCTCACCCTGGAGATTCCCGATGGCCAGATGATGGTTATCGTGGGCTTGTCCGGCGCCGGTAAGTCAACGCTGATTCGAGCGATCAACGGGCTCGTCCCGCTCACGAGTGGTGACCTCACCATCGACGGCGTGAGCGTTCGGCACGCACGGCCGAAGCAACTGCGCGAGATCCGATCGAAGATCGGAATGATCTTCCAGACCTTCAACCTCGTGAAGCGCACCTCGGTGCTCAACAACGTTCTCATGGGACGTCTCCACGATGCCGGCACAATGCGTTCGGTCCTCGGCTGGTACCGCGAGCAGGACGTGGAGATCGCGATGCAGGCCCTCGAGCGGGTCGACATCGTCGAGAAAGCGTACGTGCGAGCCAGCAATCTGTCGGGCGGCCAGCAACAACGCGTCGGCATTGCGCGGGCGCTGGCCCAGGAGCCGAAGATCATCCTGGCGGACGAGCCAGTCGCCAGTCTCGACCCGCCGACCAGCCATGTCGTCATGCGCGATCTTCAGCGCATCAATCGCGACCTCGGCATCACGACAATCGTCAATCTCCACTTCCTGGATCTGGCCAAGGTCTATGGCGACCGCATCATCGGCATGCGGCAGGGCGGGCTCGTCTACGACGGGCCCGGGAGCGAGGCCGACGAGCACGTGTTCCGTGACATCTACGGACGTTCGCTGACCGCAGATGACGTCTTGGGCGAGCCGGCTGCCGCCCCGGCATGACCGCGGCCCCTCAGGCCCAGCGCACGGGTCGACCGACCAAACCGCCCCGATCCCTTGCCGTCCCGATCGGCATGGTTGCCTTCCTCGTCATCACCTGGTTGGCGCTGAGTGAGGAGTTCGGGATCGGATTGGACATCGGCGACCTGATCGAGGATGCCGGTCGGGGCGTCGACATCTGGGCGGAGTTCGTGCAGCCGAACTGGGCATTCGTTCCGCAGACCTTCGGGCCGATGGTGGAAACGTTCCAGATGGCCGTCATCGCCGCATTCGTCGGGTGCGCGGTAGCCCTGCCGATCTCTTTCCTGGCGTCGCGGGTCACAAGCCCCAACCTGGCTGCCTATCTGGCCGATCGGGGCATCCTGAGCATCGTTCGCGCGATTCCGGACATCCTGTACGCCCTGATCTTCGTGGCCGCAGTCGGCATCGGCCCGCTCGCCGGCATGCTGGCACTCTTCTTCTTCAATATCGGCGTCGTCGCAAAGCTTCTGTCTGAAACCGTGGATGGCGTCGACACGGGACCGATCGAGGCGACTCGAGCTGCAGGCGGCAACCGCATCCAGACAACGCGGTGGGCCGTCATGCCGCAGATACTGCCGAACTATGTGGCGTACTCGCTCTACACCTTCGAGCTCAACATCCGCGCTTCGACCGTCATCGGCATCGTCGGGGCGGGCGGCATCGGACAGCTCCTGAATGCACAGCGCGCCTTCTTCCGATACGACAACCTGGCGGTGATCATCGTCGAGCTCTTCGTCTTCGTGTTCGTTATCGAGCTGTTCTCGATCTGGGTTCGCCGGAGGCTCGTGTGAGCGTCAGGACAATGGCGTCGCGGCCGGTCGCGCCCTCGCACGCCAAACGGAACGCGTCACTCATCGCAGTTGCGCTCCTCTTCATCTGGGCGGCCGTCTCGATCGAGGCAGATTGGACGGAGCTGGCCGACGTCCCGCGCGGCATCGCGCGCCTCTTCTACCGGATGTTCCTGGAAGCCGGACCCGATTGGACATATCTGGGCCGCGCCGGAGAGGCCATGCTCGACTCGATCTGGATCGCGTGGGTCGGGACGATCATCGGCGCGGCAATCTCGCTGCCAATCGGTTTCTTGGGTGCCCGAAATGTGTCGAGTGGCCTCGCCTCGAACGTGGTTCGCCAGGTGCTCAACGCCATCCGGGCTTTCCCGGAGCTCGTGCTCGTGATCGTCGTCTTCATCCCAATCGCCGGCCTCACCCCGGTGGCCGGTGCGCTCGCAATCGGGTTGCACTCGGTCGGCACGCTCGGGAAGCTGACCGCGGAGGTGGTCGAGGGGATCGACTCCGGGCCAGTGGAGGCGGCGCGGGCGGCTGGCGGGCGGCCGCTGCAGGTGCAGCGCTGGGGCGTCCTGCCGCAGGTGCTGCCAGAGATTGTCGCGTTCTGGCTCTACCGGTTCGAGATAAATATCCGCGCCGCCGCCGTGCTTGGCGTGGTCGGTGCCGGCGGCATCGGCACCATCGTGCAGGAGACGATCAACTACCGCCGCTACGACAAGGCCGGCGTCGCCATCATCGTGGTCATCGTTGCCACGATCCTGATCGACATCATCTCCGGGTGGGTCCGACGACGAATCATCGCGGGCTCCGACGCGAAGCACGTCAGCGGCGAAGTGCTCGCGGAGCCAACCTTCGCCGCGCCGTACCACGGCGCATGACGATGCTCCCGATCCGATGCCCATCTATCGGGCAGTCCCGCGCGCAACGAGCAGGGCATGCGCCGCCCAGCCCGATGGATGGAGCATCGGTGCACGTGACGACGCATCCGTGTGTCGCAGTGCCCGATCTATCGGCAGTGGCGATTCCCGGGCAAGTGGCATGATCGGTCCATGCAGGAGATCAGCGGGCCGGCCCAGCTGCGCCGTCGCGACCGGGCCGCACGGGAGGCGGACGAGGAACGGCTCAGTCCATCGGCGACCCGTTCCGCGGCGTCGAGGGGCCGACAACATCTCGAGGAGCGGGACGAATTCAGGACGGCGTTCGAGCGGGATCGGGATCGGATCATCCATTCGAAGGCCTTCCGCCGGCTGAAGCACAAGACGCAGGTCTTTCTCAACCCGGAGGGTGATCATTTCGTCACGCGCCTGACGCACACCATGCAGGTCACCCAGGTTGCCCGGGCGCTGGCGAGCGCACTGAGCCTGAACGAGCCGCTGGCCGAGGCGATCGCCCTGGGACACGACGTAGGCCACTCGCCATTCGGCCACACCGGCGAGGATGCCCTCAGCCCCTATTTCACGCCCGAGGAGTGGCATCACGCGGCGCAGAGCGTCCGGGTCTACGAGGTCCTCGAGGACGCGAACCTGACCTGGGAGGTGCGAGATGGCATCCGCGCACACTCGTGGAAGATCGAACCACCACCGGCCACCCCGGAGGCCTACTGTGTCAGATTCGCCGATCGAATCGCGTACCTCGCGCACGACGCGCTCGACGCGCTCCGGGCCGGCACCCTGCGCCGCGAGGCGTTCCCGGTGCCGGTACTGGAGCGCTTCGGTGAACCGGGCAGGGCCTGGGTGCACACGATGGTCAACGCGGTCATCGACGAGTCGCTGCACACCGGAGCGGTGCGCATGGACGGCGACACGCTCGCAGTCATGAACCTGCTTCGCGATTTCATGTTCGAGCACGTCTACCAATCGGCCGAGCAGCTCCGCCAGCAGCGCCGCGCGGTGGCAATCATCCGCGACCTGATGGACTGGCATCTCGAGCATCCCGAGAAGATCCCCGACACCTATCGCCAGGACGAGGCGTCAGCGCAGACGCAGGCGGCCGACTACATCGCCGGCATGACGGACCGATACGCCCTCGCCACCCACGACCGCCTCTTCCGTCCGACGCTGAGCCTCTAGCGGTAGACGCGCAGGGCGCCCGGACGAACCTCGAAGGTCACCGGCGTCAGCCCGATGCTGACGCCGTCGGCATGGGCGGGCAGGGCGCGTCGGACGCCTTCGATGGTGACCCGCTTTGCGCGGTAGTGGCCAATACGCGGCTCGCGCCGCTGCTTGCGACGTGCGATCGCAAGGAAATGGCGAATGACCTCGATGCGGGTCATGCCGTGGAAGACCGCCACCTCGAACATGCCGTCGGTCGGGTCCGCGTCGGCGGACAATGCGAATCCCGCGCCGTGGTACGGCCCGTTGCTCACGGTGACGGCCGGGCTGCCGGTCCGATAGGCGACACCGTCGAGCGTGATTCGCATCGGCGTCTTGCGCAGCCGCAACCCTCGCAGGAACCCGCGCAGGGCGCGCCACCATCCTCGCCGCTCCGCTAGCTCGATGGCCAGGAACCCGACCGCGGCGACGCCGATTCCTGCCGCCTCGAAGAACGGGCGGCCTCCATCACCATCGCGCACCACCCAGCCGGCGTCGATGTGGATGGCATTGCCCGCGGCGATGACGTCAAGCGCCTCGTCGAGCGTGGCCGGGATGCCGAAGCCGCGCGCCATGTTGTTGTAGCTGCCCATGGCCAGGATGCCGAGCGTGGCCGACTCGTGGTCGACCAGCGCCGTGGCTGCGATGCTGACCGTCCCATCGCCGCCGGCCACCACCACGTCATGCCCGGTGTTTGCGCCGTGGATCGCCAATTCGGCGAGGTCGTCGCCCTCGGCGAGCTCGCGGTGACTGACCTCCAGCCCGCGACCGGTGAGCGCGTCCCGGAGCGCATCGGCAGTGAGCAGCGCGACATCGTCGCTCAGTCCGGGGCCTGAACCGGGCTTCCCGCCGGAAACCGGGTTGACCAGGAGCAATATTGGTCGTCGCGTCACTCGATGCCTCGTTGAAGGTGTTCACAGGACCGCGTCGGCACAATCGAGCGCGATGCGCTGGGGACGCGTTCGCCGCCGGACGCCGGGCGATCACACGCAAGTTCATGGCCGGACGATCCCGAAGCGGTCGAACTCGCCGCTCGCCGGACCCCGGCGTACCTCGACCGACTCGACCATTGCTCCTGACGGGCCAGCGTGCAGCATTCGTTCGAACTCTGCCAGCGCGGCGGATTCTCCCTCGGCGACGACATCGACCGAACGCTCGTCTTCGGCATTCATGACCCATCCGACCACGCCAAGCCGATCAGCCTGACGACGCACCCACCACCGGAAGCCGACGCCCTGGACGCGGCCCACGACCCGGGCCGTCAGCCGCTTCCTGCTCATCGATCCCGCGGCCCCGTCAGCATCGGCCAGGCGAGCATGGCAGCCTCGAGCGCAAGCTTCGGCGCGGCGGATTCACTCAACCCTCCGTGAATTCGTTCGAGGAGGGCGGCTATCCGGACGAGCGGCGCTGCACCGATGCGCTCGGCGAGCCCGCTGAGCTCTGGCGCCAGCTCTCGGCTCGGAGCCAGGTCCGCGCGACCGACCGCGGCTACAAGGAGATCGCGGGTCAGCGAGAGCCAGACCTCGACAAGCCACGTCGCGGCCTGGCGCTGGACCGCAGCCGGCGTTCGCGCATCCTCGTCCGCCTGGACCGCGGCGGCCGGCATGACCCGTACGGTCTCATCGAGCAGGTCGCGGACGGAACCAAAACGGTCGGCGCGCCCGCGTTCGAGCAGCGAGAGGAGCTCCGCCTGCACTCGTCGTCTCCGGGTCAGAAGCTCGCCGTCATCCGCGTACGAGAGCGCCGTGTCCGTCAGTCCGTTGGCGATCCGGGCGAGTGCGTCCGCCTGGTCGACTGGCAGACGTCGAGCGTCCATGAGGTATGCCACCAACTCCTCATGCGGGACCGCACCTATGCGGAGTGGCTGGCAGCGCGACCGGATGGTCGAGAGCAGCCCCCCGGGCTCATCGGCGACGAGGATGAAGGTGTGGCGGTCGGTAGGCTCTTCTAACGTCTTGAGGAGTGCGTTCTGCGTCTGCTCGTTGGCGCGGTCGGCGTGCTCGATGAGGACGACGCGTCGGTCCGCCACGACGGGTGCCCCAGCAGCATCGAGCAGCCAACGGCGCGCGGCAGCCACGACGCTCTCCCCGGATGAGCGCCGCTCCCGCCAGGTCTCCGGCGAGCCTGCGACGAGGTCCGGATGCGTCCGTGCGCGTGCGTGTCGACAGCCACGGCATGCGTTGCACGGACGGTTGAACCGATCGGCCTCAGCACAAAACAGAAGCGCCAGAAGGTCATCCACGAACGCTGCTTTGGCGGATCCGGGGGGGCCATGCACGAGCAGCGTTCGGCCGGCATGACCCGGTTCGACGGCCTGTCGCGCGATCCGCCGCGCGATGGGCTGCCCGAGGCTCTGAAAGCCGCCGTGGGGCGAGGGATCACTCACCGACCGAGTATAGGTTCGGTCACGTCGCCGGGGCCGATGGCATACTTCGTGCACCGAATTTCGGCGAACCATAGGAGGAAACCATGCCGACAAGCCCGGCATCTGCGGCCGACGATGTCGCCGAAACAATCAGATCATTAATTGACCGCGTCGCTGACGCGAAGTTCACCCAGGAAGTTTCCAGGCGCGGCCAAGATGTCGGCGGCACAATCGCCGACCGCGGTGCTGACGTGGGCGATCTTGCCTCTGACCTCTGGCGCGACACCAAGCCGCTGCGGCGCGACGCCGCCAAGCTTGTTTCGCGCGCCGGCGATGACGCGGCCCGCTGGTCGGATCAGACCTGGAAGTCGTCACTGCGCCCCATGTTCCGCGACCTCTGGAAGAAGCGGACCGTGGCGATCGGTGCTGCTGGTGCCGCGGTCCCTGTCGGCCGCGAGCTGGTTGATTCTGCGGCGGCACGCCTCGGCCTGCGACAGCGTGAGGAACGCCATTGGGGCGTCTTCTTCATCGGGCTGCTGATCGGCGCCGCCGCGGGCGCCATTGCTGCCCTTCTCACGACCCCGAAGCGAGGCAGCGAGATGCGGCGCGAGCTCGGGACGAAGGCAGACGAGGTGCGATCTGAGATCAGCGCCCGCGCCAAGGATGCGGACTGGGTTCCGATGTTCCAGCGTGATCAGGCGACCAACGGTAGTCGAACCGACGCGTTCGCTGATCCGTCCGGGAGCATCCAGGAGGCAGCCGCCGACACGGGAGCGGCCACCGGTGAAGCGGCAGATCAGGCCGCATTTGATACGGCGGAGGCAATCAACGAGTCCTACGAGACGGGCGACCGCGAAAAGCTGGCCTGACCGCCGCCGCAAACGAAAGGCCGGCCCCGACGGGCCGGCCTTTCTTGCTGCTCGGACACATCAGCCGGCGGTACCGCGAGGCTTGCGCGCGGTCCGGAAGCGACCCCAGATACCCTGAGGTTCTCCATCCGCCGGGGGGGACGTCGCCGAGGCACCCTCATTGGAGCCGGCGGTCGTTCCGGCCTCGTCCTTCGGGACGCGGGGGGATCGGCGACGCGTTGGCTTGGGCGCATCGCTGGGTTCGGCTGCTGCGCCGTCATCAGCGCGTGCCGGGGTCGAGCGACGACGGGCAGGCTTCGGCGCCTCCTCGGTCGTGACTCCCTCCTCGGCAGGTGCAGCGTCCTTCGGCGTCCGCGGCGACCGGCGGCGGGTCGGCTTCGGCGTCTCTCCGGCATCATCGGACGCAGTGTCATCCGCCTTTGCGCGCGTGGAGCGGCGGCGGGCTGGCTGCTGGGCCTCCTCGGGCTCCGGTGATCGAGCTTGGAGCGCGGCCAGGTCCTCCGCGCTCAGACCCAGCTCGGCGAGCGTATCCGCATCGGCATCCTCGAACGTCAGCCCACGCTGCTCGGTGTTGCCGTCGAGTTGACTGAGGTCGTCGAATTCCTCCCAGCCGATTCCCTCGTCCCCGGCTTCCGCTGCGGGCGCCGAGTCGTCATCGCGACGGGTGCGACCTCGGCCGCGGCCCCCGCGACGTCGTCGTCGCCTGCGCGCCTCTGGATCCGAATCGGCAGCCGCGTCACCCGAGGTGACCGGCGTCGTCGCAGCCTCGACTGGCTCATCGGCCGGCGCTGTCGCCGGAGCCGATGCCGCGACCGGCGCGGCCGCGGCCGAGCGACGGGTCGTGCCACCGCGTCCCCGGCGAGCAGGCTCAGACGGCCCACCCTTGAGGGCCGCGAGCGCGGCAGCCGCGACGGACGGCGACGCTTCGCGGAAACCGAACTCGGGGGTGACCTCCTTCGCCGGCATCTCAGGCGCACTCATGCTATCGCGGATGGCGCGTCCCTCCTTCCGGCTGATGGAGGCGATCTTCATGATGTCCATGAACTCATCGGCCACGGCGATCAGGTCGGACGAGGTGTTGGGCTTGAAGCTGATGACCTCGCAGCGCACGCCCTTGTCCTGGAGCGCCTTGATGGCGGGCGCGAAGTCGCCGTCGCCGGACACGATGACGGCAATGTCCATCCGATCGGCCAGGCGGAAGAGGTCGACTACGAGCTCGATGTCGAGGTTGGCCTTCATGCGGCCGTCGCCGAACTTGCGGATGTCCTTGATGACCGGCTTGTAACCGTTCTTGCCAAGGAAATCGATGAACTTGCGCTGGTTCTCATTTTCCGGGTCGAGCCCGGTGTATGCGTAGGCGCGAATGAGATCGCGACCCTTCGTGGCGTGCTTGAGGAGGGCGACGTAATCGACGTCGACATCCTGGCCTCGAGCCGCGTAGTACATGTTGGCGACGTCAACGAACATCGCCACGTTCTTGCTCACGGTTGAGCTTCTCCTGCTGGTGTTTGATATGACCGACGCGAGTGGTGGCGCCTCAACCGATCTCTCGACCAAGCGTTCGACCGCGGCTCGCGAACCCCAGCCGCTTCCAAAGCGACGGTTCTGCGGACGCCAGCGGTTCGGAAACCTCCACGCGCGTGCAGCCCTTGTTTCGTGCCGAGGTGGCGAGGTGCTCGACGATTGCGTCGGCGACCCCTCGTCGCTCGGTGGCATCCAGCACCTGGGCCTGCGCGATTCCCAGCTCGTCGATGGTGCCGACGAAGGGACCGGACCGCACCGATGGCCGGATGGCGAGAACACCCACGCCGACCGCGCGTCGCTCCATCTCGCCAACGACGACCGTCGCTGATGGAACGAAGAGCAGGTTGCGCAGGTAATCGACGTCGTGACGCCGGCTGCCCTCGTGGTCATCGTGCGCAAGCATGCGGACGATGGCATCGAGATCGGTCAGACGGGCGCTGCGGACGTTTACCTCCACGTAGGCCTCATCGGGAGCGGTTCGCAGACAGGCATGCTGCGGGACGACCCACCGGAGGATACCACGGCGCGTAGTGAACTCCCGGGACCCGGGAGCAGTACTCTTTCGACGGTGACGCAAACTATTGCGCCACCCGAGCGTGCACGGCTATGATGCCGCGCACCTTTGATACGCCGGGCCCGCGCGTGCGCGATCTCACCCGAGCACACCAGTGGAGGAAGAAAATTCGGATGCAGAAGTACATGCGATGGAGCGGTCTGCTCTTCGTGCTGATGCTGGTCCTTGCCGCTTGCCAGTCGGGCGGCGGCGGAGAGAGCAGCGAGCCGAGCACCGGCGAAGGCACGCCGCCTGCGAGCGGTGGCGAGATGAGCCCCGATGAGAGCACTGAACCCAGCTCCGGCAGCGGAACCGGCACGGCCGCCGACTGCGAAGACGACGAATTCGGTTGCGTCGAGATCGCCGAGGGCGACTCCATGATCATGGGCACCGAGCTCGTCATCACCGGAGCCAACGAGTCACTCGGACTCGACAGCCAGTACGGCGCCGAAGTGGCCCGCACCATGCGCCCGATGATTGCCGAGCATGAGGTCGAGTTCAACCACCAGGATGACGGCTGCTCGCCCGAGGGTGGCACGGCTGGAGCCCGCGCCCTCGTCTCCGAGGAGAACATCGCCGCCGTCATCGGCACCAGCTGCTCGGGCGCCGGCATCCCGGCGGCCGAGATCCTGAGCGCCGAGGGCGTGATGCTCGTGTCGCCGTCAAACACCGCTCCGTCGTTGACGGCGCCGGATACCCATGAAGCGTTCTACGCGCGCACCGCGCATAACGACTCCATCCAGGGCGCAGCGATGGCGACCTACGTCTGCGAGGAGCTCGGCCTCACCACGGCGGCCACGATCCACGACGGCTCGCCGTACGCGGATCAGCTCGCCGCGGTCTTCCGTGATTCGTTCGTCGAGCAGTGCGACGGCGAGATCACCGGCGAAGAGGCAATCACCGTCGGAGATACCGACTTCTCAGGCGTGCTCGGCAACCTCGCGGCCGATTCACCTGAGTTCCTCTACTTCCCGATCTTCGTCGCCGAGGGTGCTCTGATCACCCAGCAGGCAAGGGATACCGAGGGGCTCGAAGACACCCAGCTGGCGGGTGCCGACGGCATCCTGACCCCTGACTGGCTCAGCGCCGCCGGCGAGGCCGCCGAGGGTGTGGTCCTGTCCGGTCCGGACCTGGCCTTCGCGGGCGACTTCTACGAGGCCGAGTTCCTGCCGGCCTACACCGAGGTCTCCAACGAGGATCAGCCGATCAGCGTCTTCCATGCTCACTCGTTCGACGCCTACAACATGCTCGCCGACGCGATCGAGCAGGTGGCGTTCACCGAGGATGGCACGACGTACATCCCGCGCACCGCGCTGCGTGACGCCTTCTTCGACATCGAGGGCTACGAGGGCATCACCGGTACGCTGACCTGCGACGACAACGGCGACTGCGCCGATGCCAAGATCAGCGTCAGCGAAGTCCAGGACGGCAAGTTCGTGAGGATCTGGCCGGAGGAGTAACGGCCTGATTCGCTGAATCGGGCCCAATTGATGGTGCGGGTGAGTCGGCCTTCGGCTCACCCGCATCGCTATCCAAGCCACCACCGCCCAGCGGGGACCTGAGATGCCTGGCCGCCGATCTCGGCTCAACCTCGTCAACCTGTTCCTGTGGGTGCTCGGGGGAGGCATCCTCGCCCTCGCCGCGTGGGGCGCCTTTCTGACCCTCGCCCAGGGTCGCATCTCACCCAGTGCGTGGCAGAGCCTCATCGTGTCCGGTGTGGCGCTCGGCAGCGTGTACGCGCTCATCGCCCTGGGCTACACGCTGGTCTACGGCATCCTGTTCATGATCAACTTCGCGCACGGCGAGGTGTTCATGTGGGGTGCCTTCACCGCCTTCTTCGCGGCGAGCGCACTCAATGACGCGGGCGTGATCGACGCGAGCCCGGTGTTCGCCTTCTTGCTGGTCCTCCTGACCGCGATGCTCGTCAGCATGGTCGTCGCCATCCTGCTGGAACGCGTGGCGTATCGGCCGTTACGGGGCGCTCCGCGCCTGGTGCCGTTGATCACGGCCATTGGCGCCTCGCTCTTTCTCCAGTACACGGCGCGCGGCTTCTACGGCTCGGGCGTCCGAGCGTATCCGGGCTTCGGCCTCTTCGGCGGGACGGTCGAGTTCGGACCTCTCCGCATGCCGCTGGTCGACCTGGTCGTCATTATCTCGGCGATCGGCCTGATGTTCGCCCTCTACTTCTTCATCAACCGCACCCGAACCGGCCGTGCCATGCGCGCGGTCAGCGAGGACAAGGATGTCGCGGCAATGATGGGGATCAACGTCGACCGCATCATCGTCACCACGTTCGCCATCGGTGGGCTGCTGGCCGGCGCCGCCGGAATCCTCTACACGCTGCTGTTCAACCAGGTCCACTTCTTCATGGGCTTCCTCCCGGGCATCAAGGCGTTCACCGCCGCGGTGCTGGGAGGGATCGGCAACATCATCGGCGCCGCGCTGGGTGGAATGGCGCTCGGCATCCTCGAGCAGGTGGGCCCGAACCTGTTGCTGACCGGGTACGGGATCCCGTCCGCCAATCAGCTCCAGGACGTCATCGCCTTCACGGTCCTCGTCCTGGTCCTCATCTTCCGGCCCTCCGGCTTCCTCGGTCGCAAGGAGAACACCTGATGGATCGGCTCATGCGCCGGGCGCTTATCACGGGGTTCCTGGGCGGCATCGCAGGGGTTCACGTCAGCCTGGTCGGCATGGTGGACACGTTCCAGGGCCGCGACACCATTGCCGACCTCGTCACGCTCGGCTCGATGCTGCCGATCCTCATCCTTCTCCTGGTCGGGTGGCGCGCCGCATCGCCGATCCGATCCACAGAGCTGAAGCCGAGCGCCGGGCGCAGCCTGCTGCTCGGTGCCATCGCCGGCGCCGTCACCGGCTTCATCCTGGCCACCCTGGCAATCCTCATCGAGGTGGTCAACCTGCGATGGATCCTGGTGAACGCAACACCCGGCCTCGCCGAGATCCTCCAGTTCGAGCAGGGGCAGGTCGCAGGATCGCTGATCCTGATCGTCGGTGGCGCGCTGCTGGGGACGGTGGGCGCCTCAATGCACATCCTGCCATCGGCCGTCGCCCGCGCCCTGGCATTGGGCTTCCTGGTGAGCGTCGCAACAGCCCTGATGGAGCCGTTCCTGGGTCCGGTCCTGCGCAATCTCGAGCTCGACGCGATCGAGGACATCTTCTTCGCCGGTGGCGGTCTGACGCCGATCGGATTCATCCTCGTCTTCGCCGCCACGGCCGCCGGGATCTACGCGTGGCTGACGCGGGGGCATCAGGCGCGGAAGCGCGTCGCGGCCATGCCGGCCGACCGGCGCCGGAACGCAAAGCTGGTCTGGTACGGCATCCTGTTCCTGCTCCTGCTGGCGCTGCCACAGCTCGTGGGCCAGCGCCTCTCCGAGGTCGTCGGCACCGTGGGTCTGTACGTCCTGTTGGGCCTGGGCCTGAACATCGTGGTCGGCTTTGCCGGCCTGCTCGACCTCGGATATGTGGCCTTCTACGCGGTTGGCGCCTACACCACCGCGGTCCTCACCTCGCCGGTCTCCCCCGCCTTTGCACCCGGCCTTCCCTTCTGGGGCGCGCTGCCGTTCGTGATCGTGGCGGCGGCGATGATCGGCCTGATGGTGGGGACTCCGGTGCTGCGCCTGCGCGGCGACTACCTCGCGATCGTCACCCTGGGGTTCGGCGAGATCGCCAAGGTGATCTTCCTGTCGGCGTGGGCCCAGCCGATCGTCGGCGGCGCCCAGGGGATTCTCTCCATTCCCTCGCCGCTTCCGTTCAGCAATCATCCACAGGCAATCTATTACCCGATCATCTTCTTCTGCATCCTGGCCGCACTGGCCGCGACCAGTCTCGCGTCTTCGCGCGTTGGCCGCGCATGGAACGCGATGCGCGAGGATGAATCGGTTGCGGAGGCCACCGGCATCAATACGGTTCGCTACAAGCTGCTCGCCTTCGGGCTGGGTGCGGCGTTCGGCTGCGTGTCGGGAGCGCTGTTCGCCGCCAAGATCGGCGTCGTCTTCCCGCAGAGCTTTGACATCCTGGTCAGCATCAACGCCCTTGCACTCATCATCCTCGGGGGCATGGGCAATATCGCCGGCGTGGTGGTCGGTGCCATCGTCCTGGTCGGGTTGCCGGAGCTCCTCCGCGAGTTCGCGGAGTATCGGCTGCTCATTTATGGGGCCGTTCTGGTCGCGATGATGCTGCTTCGCCCCGAAGGGCTCCTGCCGAGCCGCCAGCGGCGCGCTGAGTTGCATGAGCACGAAGACGTCGAGGACCAATATGCCGAAACGACCGGAGAGGAGACGGGCCGGCCGGTGGTGAGCACATGACCACGAGCGCTACGGAACCTCGGGTGGCCGAGACGGAGGGCGATGGGCCGCTCCTGCATGCGGACAAGGTCACCATGCGCTTCGGCGGCCTGGTCGCCAACAAGGACGTCGACTTCAGGATCCCGCGCGGATCGATCGTCTCGCTGATCGGGCCGAACGGCGCCGGGAAGACGACGTTCTTCAACCAGCTCACGGGGATGCTGACGCCGACATCGGGCGACATCGTGTTCGACGGCGCGTCGCTGGTCGGCCGCTCGCCGCACGAGATCGTTGAGATGGGCATCGGCCGCACCTTCCAGAACATTCGACTTTTCGGCGCCATGACGGTGCTGGCCAACGTGATGGTCGGCCACCACACGCGCATGAAGGCCAGCTGGTGGGGGTCACTGCTCAAGCTGCCCTCCGTGCGGGCCGAGGAGGAAGGGACGCGCACGCGAGCGCGGGAGCTTCTTCGCATGGTCGGCCTGCGGCGCAAGTACGAGGAGGATTGGGCCAAGAACCTGCCGTACGGTGATCAGCGGCGCCTCGAGCTCGCCCGGGCGCTGGCCAGCGAACCGAAGCTGCTCCTGCTGGACGAGCCGACGGCCGGCATGAATCCCGGCGAGACGGCGCAGATGACGGCGCTCATCAAGCGACTTCGGGACGAGCTGGACCTCACGGTTCTCCTGATCGAGCATGACATGAAGGTGGTGATGGGCATCAGCGAGCGGATCACGGTCCTCGACTACGGCGAGAAGCTGGCGGAGGGTGAGCCGGCGGAGATCCGTGCCAATCCCGCCGTCATCGAGGCCTATCTCGGCAAGCAGGCGACCGCGCATGACTGAGACGGACGTGAAGGCCCCCGCCGACGCGCCGGGCGATGCGGTGCCCGGTGGCGACGCGCTGTTGAACCTGGAGGACCTGCGCGTCTACTACGGCAATATCGAGGCGCTGAAGGGCGTCTCGATGACGGTCGGCCAGGGCGAGATTGTGACCCTGATCGGATCGAACGGGGCCGGCAAGAGCACGACCCTTCGCGCGATCAGCGGCACGCACAAGCCGCGCACCGGAACCATCAAGCTGGCCGGTCGCGAGATTCAGCACCTTCCGGCGCACGAGATCGTGACGTTCGGGATCGCACATTCCCCCGAGGGCCGCAAGGTCTTCAGCCGCATGACGGTGTACGAGAACCTCCAGATGGGCGCATTCAGCCGCCGAGGCCAGAAGATCGACGACGACGTCACCCGCGTCTTCGATCTCTTCCCGCGGCTCCGTGAGCGCCGCTCGCAGAAGGCCGGCACCATGTCCGGTGGAGAGCAGCAGATGCTGGCCATGGGGCGCGCGCTCATGGCTCACCCGACCATCCTGCTCCTCGACGAGCCCTCCATGGGACTCTCGCCGATCCTGACCGAGCAGATCTTCACCATCATCACCGAGATCAATGGCCAGGGCACGACGGTGCTCCTCGTCGAGCAGAACGCGCTGATGGCCCTCAATGCCGCGCACCGTGGCTACGTGATCCAGACCGGCAAGATCATCCTGGCCGACACGGCATCCAATCTTGCCGCCAACGAGCAGGTTCGCCAGGCCTATCTCGGCGAGATCTGACTCCGTCGTGGATCCCGACCCGCGCCCGCCGCGCGACTATCGACCCGATCTGCGCCCGATGCTCATCCTGTTTGCCCTGCTTGCGGCCGTCGTCGTCGCCTGGCTGCTCCTCTCCCCCCTGATCCTGCCGCCGACCACCTGACCGAGACCCGTTGCCTGCCCGCTGACCCATGGCTCTTTCACCGAGCCTCGCTCAGCGAGCAACAGGCCACACTCCTCAGTACCGGCGCGGCGCACCGAACCCAACGCCCGCCCCGTAGAGCACCAGCGCGACCCCGACCGCGGCAAGCGCAAGGCCAGGCGACTGCTGAGGCAGCGGCAGGTACCCGACCGACCACAGCTCCCAGCTCCGATACGCCAGGGCGGCGGCACCGACCAGCCCCAGGACGAGGTAGACCCACGGCGAATCCAGGACGAATCCCCACCGGCCGCGCATGTAGCCGATATCGAGCAGCACCAGCGCCGCGATGGCTGCCCCGAAGATGATGATGCCGGAGCCCTCGAGGCCGATCCCCTCCTGAGCCGGCACGAGTACCCCGGAAACCGAATCGCCGCCGGCGCGCCACCAGGGCAGGAAACCGGATCCGATCATGGCCAGGCTGCCCAGGAGGATCAGGACTCGGAACCGGCGCCCACCCCCTTCCGCCATCTAGCCCTCCGGCGGCGCGCCGCCGTAGACGGACGGCTTCAGCACGCCGATGTACGGAAGGTTGCGGTAGCGCTCCTCGTAGTCCAGGCCGTAGCCGATGACGAATCGGTCCGGGATCGTGAAGCCGATGTAGTCGATCGGGATATCGGCCAAACGCCGCGCCGGCTTGTCCAGCAGGCAGCAGATCTTGATCGAGGCCGGCTGCCGATCGGCGAGGTAGCCGAGCAGGTAGTTGAGGGTCAGCCCGGTATCGATGATGTCCTCGACCACGATCACGTCGCGCCCCTCTATCGGCTTGGAGAGGTCCTTGAGAATACGGACCTGCCCCGAGGTCTCGGTGCCGGCGTAGCTGGAGACCTCCATGAGGTCGATGCTCGAGGGCAGGTCCATGGCACGCATGAGATCGGCGAGAAAAACGAGCGCGCCCTTCAGGACGCTCACGAGCACGGGATCGCGGCCGGCGTAGTCGCCGGTGAGCTGGGATCCGAGCTCGACCACCCGCGCCGCGATCGCATCGCTGTCGAGCAGGATCTCCTCGACATCGTCATGCAGGCTCATGGTGCTCGGGTTCCGGCACCGGTCGTGGCGTGGGCGCCGTTGGCAGCGGCGACATCGGTCAGGAAGTCCAGGCGCCCGTATTTCAGCATGAGTGCCCGGAAGTCACGGGCGTAGAACAGCTTCACCCGGATCTCGGGGTAGAGCTGTCGCATCCGGCGCAGCTTGCGGTTCTTCTTGCGCACCAGCGACTGCTTCAGCGTCGTCAGCTCCACGTACAGGTCGATCTCCGGCAGGTGGAAATCGGGTGCGAAGGACTCGATGACCACGCCGTCGGCGTTCCAGGAGATGGGGAAGACGTCGGGTTCGTAGCGCCATGTGACACCGTAGAAGTCCAGGATCCTCGCCAGCTCCGCCTCGCTGTCATGCGCGAAACGGGGTGGCGGATCCGAGGTCATGTGAGCCGCCACCTGACCTCGATCGTAGCCTGCTGCTCGACACCGGACGCCATCGATTGCGAGTATATCGGGGTGGGATATCCACAGATCACGGTTGTCCGCGCGATTGGTGGATAAGCTCCCTTGTGATCCACAACGGGTGGCTGCTAGGGTGAAGGTCCTGCTTCTGCGGGTGACCGAGTACGGTAACCGGCGGATGACTCGGGGCCGATGCGAGAGCCGGCCGCGACGCCGATCATCCTCCAGGAAGACCGAAAGGCCATCCGAAGGAGCATCCCTTTTTTGTCCGCTGCCGCGACTTCGGCTCGCCGAGAGCTCGACCGCCTGCTCGAGACCGAAGCGCCCGCGCTGCGGGGGACCCTCCCGCATGGCTTCGCCGATGCCACCGAACGCTTTGTCGGTCTGCTGCTCGATGCGAACAAGCGGCTGAACCTGACGCGAATCATCCACCCGGAGCAGGTGGCACGCCTCCATCTGCTCGACGCGCTCAGCGCGCTGCCGATGCTCGACGCGGCGGCGCCGGAGCGTGCGCTCGACCTCGGGTCCGGTGGCGGCGTACCCGGCATCGTCCTGGCACTTGCCCGCCCCGATGTGGCCTGGACCCTGGTCGACTCGGTCCGCAAGAAGGCCGATGTGCTGCGTGCGTTCGTTGCTGCGCTTGACCTTCGCAACGTCGTGGTCATCGCCCAGCGCGCCGAGGACCTCGGCCGCGATCCCGCGCACCGAGAGCGGCATGACATGGTGGCGGCACGTGCCTGCGCCACGCTCCCGGTGCTGGCCGAGTACGCGCTGCCGCTCGTTCGCATCGGCGGGAACGTGCTCGCCTGGAAGGGGTTGATCGGTGACAAGGAGCTGAGCAGCGGCCGGAACGCTGCCGCCAGCCTCGGTGGCGATGTGGACGTCTATACCACGGGGATCGCTGCGCTGGGCGATCATCGGTTCGTACTGATGCACAAGCTTGCTGCCACGCCGGATCGCTACCCCCGGCGTCCCGGGGAACCGGCGAGGCGGCCCCTCGAGTAAGCAAGAAGCGATAGATCGGCCTCGGACCGGATTTCACCGATATTTCCGCCGATCGGTGAGGTCGGAGTCACGGAGCGAGGCTCGGTATACTCGCCCCTCGCATGCGTATCGCTGTCCTTTCGGACGTTCACGCCAACCTGGCCGCCCTCGAGGCGGTGCGCGCCGACCTCCCCGATGTCGATGGGGTCTGGGTCCTCGGCGACATCGTCGGCTATGGGCCGCAGCCGAACGAGGTGATCGCCACCCTCCAGGCGATGGGTGCGCGGAGCGTGCTGGGAAATCATGACGGCGCCGCCATCGGCACCGTGGATCCGGCGTACTTCAATCCTGACGCGCGCCTGGCCATCGAGTGGACGGCGAAGGCCATCGACGAGAACTCGCGCGCCTACCTGGCCGCGCTGCCGGAGGTGCGGCGCGACGGCGACCTGACCGCCGTCCATGGATCACCGCGTGATCCGATCTGGGAATACATCACCAGCAGCAGCATCGCCGAGGCAAATTTCGATTTTTTCGAGACACGCTGCTGCCTGTTCGGTCACACCCACCTTCCGATCGTCTACCGCCAGGCGGACGGTGCCATCGAGGTGCTCCCGGGCCTGGACGGCGAAGTGATCACCCTCGGCGCCGGCCGCTCGCTGATCAACCCCGGCAGCGTCGGCCAGCCGCGTGACGGCCTGCCCGATGCGTCATACGCAATCCTGGAGCTGAGCGATGACCCCAACGACAGCACGATCGGGTTCCATCGAGTCCACTACGAGGTTGACCGCACGCAACGCCTGATGCGCGACGCTGGCCTACCGGCCCGCCTGGTGGAGCGGCTGCGCTACGGCCGCTGAGGTGCATCGGCGGATGCACGGCTGCGTGCGGCGACCACGCGCCGTAGGATAGTGGGGCATGGATTTCTTCCGGCGCGGCGACAAGCGCCCGACCTCATTCGAGCACGCGCGGATCTTGGTCCCCGTGGTCGGCGACGATGACGTCGATGGGGCGGCCCTCAAGGTCGCCACGCTGCTGTTGGGGGGGCGAGACGGTGTCGAGACCTCGCTCCTGCACGTCATCGAGGTGCCGTTCGACCGGACCCTCGATGCGGAGGACGAGTCTGCCATCGCCAGGGCCGAGGCGATCCTTGCCCGGGCCGAGGCGCTGATGACCGAGCGAGGCGTGCCGACGCGCACGAGCACGGTTCAGGCCAGAGCGGCGGGGCCGGCGATCGTGGACGATGCCAATGAGCTGGGCGCAGACCTCATCGTCATGGGCCTGCGCTACAAGAAGCGATTCGGCGGACAATGGGACGCCGGACGCACCGTCCCCTATGTCATGCGGAACTCCACCGCGCCGGTCTGGTGCCTGCGTGCAGAGACGAAGGAGCTGGCACACACGCCATGAGAGTCATCATCGTCGGCTGCGGCCGCGTCGGAGCGCGGGTGGCCGCGGAGCTCGACATCCGCGGCGAACATGTCACCGTGATCGACATCAGCCCGCGCGCCTTCAGCCGGCTGCCACCGAGCTTCAAGGGCGAAACCGTTCGCGGCAATGGGACCGACGAGGACGTCATCCGCACAGCGGGCGGCGAGCAGGCCGATATCATCATGGCACTCACCGAGGGCGACAACCGCAACGCGCTGGCGGCGCAGCTCGCCAAGCACACGTTCAGCGTGCCGCGGGTCATTGCCAAGATCAACGACCCGCTGCGCGGCGAGGCCTACCGAGCGCTCGGCGTGGAGGTGATCTGCCGCACGATCATCCTCGGCGACGCGCTGGTGGTCGCTGCACAGGACGGCGCAGAGGCGACAAACGGCTTCGTGGAGCCGGCCACCGCCGAACCGCGTCGCACCGCCCCCGTGGCGGGCTCGCCTGCCGACATCAAGGTCCAGGCGGCGATGGACGCCGCAGACGACGTCACGGCGGATGCCGTCATCGTCCAGCCCGGCGACGGACAGGGAGGCCTCTGAGCATGTATGTCGTGGTCGTCGGTGGCGGCAACGTCGGCTATTACCTGACCAAGGAGCTGCTCGCGGCCGGGCATGAAGTGGTGATGATCGAGGAGGACCACATCCGCGCCCGCCAGATCGCGGACGAGCTCGGCAGCATCGTGGTTGCCAATGACGGCTGCGAGGGCCGATACCAGGCGGAGGCCGGTATGGGCCGGGCCGACGTCATGGCCGCTGTGACCGGCGACGATGCAGTCAACCTGGCCGCCTGCCAGATCGCCAAGATGCGCTTCAACGTCCCGCGCTCGATCGCCCGCATCAACGACCCGAAGAATGAAAAGCTGTTTCGGCAGCTGGCGATCGACGAGACGGTCAGCCCGACACGATCGATCCTCGGCGTCATCGAGCACGAGATCCCGGTTCACGACCTGCTGCATCTCGCCGAGCTCGAGGGTGGCGAGGTGCAGATCGTCGAGGCGCACCTCGACGCTGACTCGCCGGTCATCGGCCGTGAGCTGCGGCAGCTGGACCTGCCGGAAGGCAGCACCATCGCGGTCCTCATTCGCGATGAGCGCGCGCAGTCGCCACGATCCGACACGCGGTTGCGCGCCGGAGACAAGCTGCTGGCTGTGACCTCGGCTGATCAAGAGGCCGAGCTGCGACGCCTGCTCATCGGGGAATGACCGCGCCTGATCCCGGTCGCGTGCTGCGGTGGGCGCTCGTGGCCTGGGGGCTCGGCCATCTTGGGGTCGGACGGCGCCGCCTGGCCTACGGCCTGCTGTCCGCCGAGCTGCTCTCGATGCTCATCATCGCCTGGCTGACCATCGGCCTTGCCGACACGAACCTCTACCTCGTTCCCTTCCTGGCAGGCATGGCCTTCATCGCGACCTGGGCATGGCAGGCTGTCGACGCGTATCGGTCCGCCCATGGCCTCCAGGCCGCTCGACCGCCCACGCCGAAGCGCTCTCCCGCTGCAGCCATCGGGTGGCTCAGTCTCCCGCTCCTGCTCTGGGGGACCGGGTTCTGGCTCATCGGGGCGCACGCCGCAACGCCCGCTTCGGTGCTGGATCGCTTCATCACCGACTGGAACGACGGCGAGCTCGAGCCGACGTGGCCGGCAACCGTCCGTTCGCAGGCGGCGCTGGCGGAAGAGGGCCTCGGCACCGGTCCGGATCGCTTCCGTGACATTCGAATCCAGGTCGTTCGTGACAATCAACACGAGGCGACGGCGATCGCAGACGCCATCCATTACGAGCGCCGCGCATCCAGCTTCCTTGGCATCTTCCCGGGAAGTGAGCTCGTGCCGGTCGCCGATGAGCAGATCCTCAGCTTCGACCTCGAGGCACGCACGGTGGAGCTGCTCGGAGGCGGTGATATCGGGGCCGTGCGCTGGGAGCTGGTCTCGGCCGACGCCACGCCATGAGCGCCGCGCGCCCGCGGAACTGCGTCGATGTATGGGGCAACCTGGCGCACAACCGAGGTGTCCAGTGCCTTGCAGCCCGACAGATAGGACGCGTTAGCGCACGAACCTGCCCCCAAGTGCACCATTGCCCGCTCCATCGGCAGATGCAGGCGCACCTTCCACTCGCCAACGACTGTCATCACTGTTGACAACACCATTGTCAGAGTTTATGGTCCCTCCATGGACCGAACGCGACGCGCCGCGTCAGCAACGACCGACGTTCCGCGTCGCGACGCTCTCACCCGCCCTCGGTACATCATCAGCATCGCCGCAGAGCTGGCGAGCTGCCATCCGCGCACGCTGCGTATCTACGAGGAGGAGGGACTCCTTTGCCCGCAGCGGCGCAACAATCTCCGTCTCTACAGTGAGGCGGACATCCAGCGCGTTCGTATCATTCGTTTCCTGACACGGCGACAGCGAGTCAACCTCGCCGGAGTGCGGGTCATCCTTCAGCTCGAGGCACTCGGCAAGATCCGGGTCTACGATCTGTTCGATGAGAGCGATGTAGAGCGATTCGCCGAGAACCATGGCGAGCCCACGCTCGGCAAACCGTCGGCTGAAGGAGCAGATCCCAGTGGCAACTGACGAAACCAAGAACAATCCCGACCCGGCATCGGCCGAGGAGACAAACGCCAGCGACGAGACCCGCGCCAGCGACGAGACCCGCGCCAGCGAGGAACGCGTCCAGGTGCTCCCGCTTGTCGCCCTGCGCGATACGGTCATCTTCCCGGAGATGATCGTGCCGCTCCAGGTCGGCCGTGACCGGAGCGTCAAGGCGCTCGACCGTGCCGTGCGCACCTCCCAGCCCGTCGCACTGGTCACCCAGCGTTCGAGCGAGCAGGAGGAGATCAACAGCGTCGACGAGCTCTACCCGGTCGGCACGCTGGCGAAGATCGCCCAGGTGATTCGCCTCCAGGACGGCACCGTCCGCGCCATCGTCCAGGGGCAGAAGCGCATCAGGCTGCTCGACCTCGTCCAGAGCGAGCCGCATCTCGAGGCTCGCGTCGAGGTGATCGACGACGCTGCGGAGAAGACGCTCGAGATCGAGGCGCTGATGGCCTCCATCCACGCCCAGATCGAGCAGTACGTCAACAGTGGCGCATCGGTCCCGCCGGAAGTGGCGGTCGCCGCACGCAACATCAGCGATGGCGGCCTGCTCGCCGATATGACCGCCTACAGCCCCGACATGTCGACCGAGCAGCGCCAGGAGCTGCTCGAGACCGTTGACATCGCCGATCGGCTGCGCCTTGCCAGCCAGTTCCTCGCGAAGCAGATCGAGGTTCTCGAGCTCAAGGGCCGTATCCAGAGCGAGGTCAAGTCCGAGATGGACAAGACCCAGCGCGAATACATCCTGCGAGAGCAGATGAAGGCAATCCAGAAGGAGCTCGGCGAGGATGACCCCGCGGTCGCCGAGGCATCCGAGCTGCGCGAGAAGGTCGAGGCCTCCGCCATGCCCGACGAGGTCAAGGAGCGCGCGCTCAAGGAGGTCGACCGCCTCAGCCGCATCCCGAGCGCCAGCCCGGAGCAGGGCGTCATCCGCACCTACGTGGACTGGTTGGTCAGCCTGCCGTGGGGCATCGAAACTGATGACAACCTCGACCTCGAGGACGCCGAGAAGATCCTGCACGAGGATCACTGGGGCCTCGAGAAGCCCAAGGAGCGGATCGTCGAGTACATGGCCGTGCGAAAGCTCGCCGATAAGATCCGCAGCCCCATTTTGCTCTTCGTCGGCCCTCCCGGCGTCGGGAAGACGAGCCTCGGCAAGAGCATCGCGCGGGCGATGGGCCGCAAGTTCGTGCGGATGAGCCTTGGAGGAATCCACGATGAGGCGGAGATCCGTGGTCATCGGCGCACCTACATCGGCGCGCTGCCGGGCCGCGTCATGCAGAACATCAAGACGGCGGGCTCCGCGAACCCGGTCTTCATGCTCGACGAGATTGACAAGGTCGGAATGGACTTCCGCGGCGATCCGTCATCGGCGCTGCTGGAAGTGCTCGACCCTGAGCAGAACAATACCTTCGCCGATAACTACCTCGAGGTGCCGTTCGACCTGAGCAAGGTGCTCTTCATCGCCACGGCCAACATGCTCGACTCCATTCCGCCCGCGCTGCGCGACCGGATGGAGGTCATCAACCTGGCGGGCTACACCCAGCTGGAGCGCGTCCGCATCGCGGAGCGATTCCTGGTGCCCAAGCAGCTCGAGAATCACGGCCTGACCGAAGAGAACCTGAAGTTCGAGGAGGCGGCGCTGGTTCGCCTGATCCAGGCCTTCACCCGTGAGGCGGGCGTTCGCAACCTTGAGCGTGAGATCGCCAACGTGGCCCGCAAGGTCGCCCGTCGGGTCGCGAGCGACGCGAAGTACACGGTCGTCGTCAAGCCGGAGGACCTGGAGGAGTACCTCGGACCGGGCCGGTTCGAGTACGGCGAGCTCGAGGCGGAGGACCAGATCGGCATGGTGACCGGGCTCGTCGTCAGCGACGCGGGCGGTGACATCGTGCAGGTCGAGGCGACCCGCATGGACGGCAAGGATGACTTCCTGCTGACCGGCCAGCTCGGCGACGTGATGAAGGAATCGGCGCGCGCCGGGATGAGCTACATCCGGGCACGTCAGAAGGAATTCGGTATCGAGCCGAGCACCTTCGAAAAGTCGACGGTACACATCCACGTGCCGGCTGGCGCCACACCGAAGGATGGCCCGAGCGCTGGCGTCACCATGGCAACTGCCATGGCCAGCCTGCTCACCGGCAAGCCTGTCCGCCGCGACCTCGCCATGACGGGTGAGATCACCCTGCGCGGCCGCGTGCTGCCCATCGGTGGGCTCAAGTCGAAGCTGCTCGCCGCGCACCTCGCCGGCGTGAAGACGGTCCTCATCCCGATGCGAAACGAGAAGGATCTCGTCGACGTTCCGGACGAGGTGCGTCAGCAGCTACGGATCGTGCCGGTCGAGAACATGGACCAGGTGCTGGCCGAGGCGCTCATCGAGGCGCCACGGTCGGCCGCCCGGATCAAGGCCGAGCGGGACGAGCGGCAGCAGCGCGTCACGCGTCGCCCCCGCCGGGCGCGCAAGGCGTCGGAGGAGACCCCGATCACTGCTCCCGGTGACAAGCCGGCAGATCAGCCTCCTGCGGGCCAGCCCGCTTAGTATCCGCTCGCTGACGATAGATGGGGCCGCCGCGCACGTGGACAGCTCGTCGCGTGCCGCGGCGCCTCACAGATCAGGCCGCACTGCCCCCGAATGGGCGGTCACGTGCGGTATTGCCTTACGTAATGGCGCCTAGCGCGGACTGACCGATGGATTACAAGGACTACTACGCGACTCTCGGCGTTCCGAAGACGGCCTCGCAGGCCGAGATCAAGAAGGCTTATCGCAAGCTGGCCCGCGAGCTTCACCCAGATACGAACCAGGACCCCGCCGCTGAGAAGCGCTTCAAGGACGCGAACGAGGCACAGGCCGTCCTCACCGACCCGGAGAAGCGCAAGCAGTACGACGAGCTTGGCGCCAACTGGCAGGCTCACCAGGCGGGCGGGTATGGCCCGGACGGCGCAACCGCCCGCGGCGGCTTCGGTGATGGTGGGCCGCGGTGGACGCGCCGCACCGCATCGGCAACTGAAGCCGGGGGCTACAGCGATTTCTTCCGCCAGTTCTTCGGCGGCGGGGCCACGGGTGGAGGGAGCCCGTTCGGAGGGTCAGCCGGCGGCGGCTTCGAGTACGTCGACCTATCGGACCTGGCCGGTGGGCGAACCCGGGCACGCTCACTCCCGTCCGCGGAGGCTACCGCGGAAGTGACGCTGGCGGAGGTGGCAACCGGCGCAGAGCGCATGGTGGATGTCAACGGGCGACGCCTGCACGTCAAGATTCCCGCTGGTGTCGGCGACGGATCGAAGGTCAAGCTCACCGGTGCGGTCGACGGTGGGGACCTGGTCATCACCGTCCGCGTGCAGCCGGATCCACGTTTCGAGCGCGACGGCGCCGACCTGCGCACCCAGCTGCCGCTCACACTGGCTGAAGCGCTGCTCGGCGCAGAAGTGCCGGTCGTCACGCCAACCAGGCCGGTGACGCTGCGCATCCGACCGAACACTCAGAACGGCCAGGAGATCCGCATCAAGAATCGCGGGCTGCCGAAGCGCGGCTCCTCCCAGAGGGGAGACCTGGTGGTCACTACCCGGGTGATCCTTCCCAGGCTGGAGGACGAGGCTCGCGCCGAGCTCGAGCCGATCCTGACCGCCAACCCTCAGCCGGATCCCCGGCAAGGCCGGGCCTGAGCAGCATGCGCACGGACCGATTCACCCAGCGCGCGACCGAAGCAATCGTCAACGCCCAGGGGCTCGCCGAGTCCGAAGGCCACGCGCAGCTCGAGGTCGCGCACCTGCTCCTCGTCCTGGTCGACCAGTCCGATGGCGTCGTGCCTGCGGTGTTGAACCGACTCGGCGTGGCGCCCGCCGCAGTGGCGCAGTCGCTGCGCGCCGATCTCGCAAACCTGGCCAGGGTATCGGGGGCAGCACAGCAGCTCCAGCTGTCCGACGAGGCACGGCGCGTCCTGACCAATGCGCACGCCGTCGCCGAGCGCATGCACGATGAATACGTGTCGACCGAGCACCTCCTGCTCGCCAGCCTGGAGGCGGGCGACAACGGCGGGGCACGCGTCCTGCGGAATGCCGGGGTCGAGCCGGCGACCGTTCTGGAGGCACTCACCCAGATCAGAGGAAGTCAGCGCGTGACAAGCGAACATCCCGAGGCGACCTACGAGGCGCTCCAGAAATACGGACGCGACCTGACCGATGCGGCGCGTACCGGCAGCCTGGATCCGGTGATCGGCCGCGACGAGGAGATCCGTCGCGTCATCCAGGTGCTCAGCCGCCGGACGAAGAACAACCCGGTACTCATCGGCGAGCCTGGGGTCGGCAAGACGGCCATCGCCGAAGGGCTGGCGCAGCGAATCGTCAGGGGCGACGTACCTGACGGGCTTCGCGACCGCCGGGTGGTGTCGCTCGATCTCGGGGCCCTCATTGCCGGTGCCAAGTACCGCGGCGAGTTCGAGGAACGTCTCAAGGCCGTCCTCAAGGAGGTCACCGACTCTGACGGCAGCATCATCCTGTTCATCGACGAGCTGCACACGGTCGTCGGCGCCGGCGCCAGTGAGGGCGCCATGGATGCCTCCAACCTGCTGAAGCCGATGCTGGCGCGCGGTGAGTTGCACTGCATCGGCGCAACCACCCTGGACGAGTATCGCAAGCACATCGAGAAGGACGCGGCGCTCGAGCGCCGATTCCAGCCGATCATCGTCGATCAGCCCGGCGTCGAGGACACCATCAGCATCCTCCGCGGACTGCGTGAGAGATACGAGGTCCACCACGGCGTCCGCATCACCGACGGCGCACTGGTGGCCGCCGCGGTGCTCAGCAACCGCTACATCACCGAGCGGTTCCTGCCTGACAAGGCAATCGACCTGGTCGACGAGGCTGCCTCCCGCCTGCGGATGGAGATGGACTCGATGCCGGCCGAGCTCGACGAGATCGAGCGGCGCCGGATGCAGCTCGAAATCGAGCGCGAGGCGCTGCGCAAGGAGAAGGACGAGGCATCGAAGACGCGGCTCCAGGCACTCGAACGTGAGCTGGCCGACCTGCGCGAGCGCGGCGACACGATGAAGTCACAGTGGGATCGCGAGAAGGAGATCGTTCAGTCCATCCGAGCCACCCGCGAGGAGCAGGAGCGGCTGACCCCCGAGATCGAGGCCGCCGAGCGGGCTGCCGACTATGCCCGCGCGGCGGAGCTCAAGTACGGCACGGCGGGCGAGCTGGAGAAGCGATTGGCCGATCTCGAGGGTCAGCTCCGCGAGCTCAAGGCGTCGGGGCCCGTCCTGCTCAAGGAGGAGGTCGACGCCGATGACATCGGCGAGGTGGTCGCCCGCTGGACCGGCATTCCCGCCAGCCGCCTGCTGGAGGGCGAGACCGAGAAGCTGCTCCACATGGAGGATCGGCTGCATGCCCGGCTCATCGGCCAGGAAGAGGCCGTGACCGCGGTCTCCGATGCCATCCGTCGTGCCCGCGCGGGCTTGAAAGACCCGAAGCGGCCCATCGGCTCATTCATCTTCCTGGGCCCGACCGGCGTCGGCAAGACGGAGCTGGCTCGCGCCTTGGCCGAGTTCCTGTTCGACGATGAGGCCGCGCTGGTGCGAATCGACATGAGCGAGTACATGGAGAAATTCTCGACATCTCGATTGGTGGGGGCACCCCCGGGGTACGTCGGCTACGAGGAGGGCGGCCAGCTGACCGAGGCGGTTCGCCGCCGGCCCTACCAGGTCGTGCTCTTCGACGAGATCGAGAAGGCGCACCCCGACGTCTTCAACGTTCTGCTCCAGCTGCTGGACGACGGCCGGCTCACCGATTCGCAGGGCCGCACCGTCGACTTCAAGAACACGGTCATCATCATGACCAGCAATATCGGATCACCAACGTTGCTCGAGGCCGCCGAGGCCGGGCCCGATGCCTTCGAGGGCGCAGTCGACAGTGTTCGGCGCCAGCTGCGGGATCATTTCCGGCCCGAGTTCCTCAACCGGGTCGATGAGATCATCGTGTTCCGACCGCTCGACGAGGCACAGCTGCGCGAGATCGTGGGCCTGCTGGTGCGCGGTCTGACCCGTCGTCTGTCTGATACCGCCATCTCGCTCGACGTGACCGACGCGGCGCTGACGCTCCTGGCGCGTGAGGGCTATGACCCGATCTATGGTGCTCGTCCTTTGCGCCGCGCCATTCAGCGGGGCCTCGAAAACCCGCTTGCCAGGCGCATGCTCGCAGGAGAGTTCACCGCCGGCGGTACTGTGCGGATCGATGCGGACGCCGGTGTGCTCACCTTCAACGGCGCCCCCGAGGCGCGTCCCGTGCGAACCTCGCCGACGCCCGGTGGCTCTCCCTCCACCGTTCACTGATCCTTTGCAGCGTTCGCTCGGTACCCGTAGGAAGGGGCTAACGGCAATCGAGCGCGCCCGGCATCGCAGCTCCATCGCGATCTGACCCGCGTCACGAGCAAATCGACAACGTAATCACATCTCGTCGGCCCTCAGGCGCGTGGCACGGGCCGCAGGCGATGCACGACGCCCTGCCTGGTCGTTATCCCCGTGGTGCGGGCGAAACGCGACGCGACGCGCCGCGGCGGCGGCAGCGGCGCCGAAGCCACGCACATCCGATTGAGACGTGACCGGCACGCCAAGAGTACATTGACGTCACGTCGCCGAGCCGAGGAGAAGCTCCCATGTCTTTCGAACGTTCCACGGGTTCCGGTGCCGGCCTCGCTGCCGAGCCAGCACCGACGCCGGGTCCGGGCGGTTTGGAAGGTCCGGGGGAAGGTGGCGTCACGCCGGCCATGCGCCTCCAGATTCTGTCGACCGAGCACTGGAGCCTGCTGGCATCACGCTCCCTGGCATGGAACGAGTCATTCAGCCGCGCCGGCATGTTCCTCTCGACGCTGTCCGGCGCCATCGTCGCGCTGGCCTTGGTCGCCCAGGCCACCGAGTTCGGCGAAGGATTCCGGATCTTCGGCCTGGTGATCCTGCCCGTCGTGCTGTTTGTCGGGATCGGCACCGTGCTGCGGATGGGCATCGCGAACTATCACGATGCGCGGTGCGTCCTCGGCATGAACCGCATTCGCGCGGGCTACCTGGAAGTCGCGCCCGACCTCGAGCGGTTCTTCGTGATGGGCACCACGGACGATGAGCGCGGCATGAGCCTGACGATGGCGGTGCAACCGGGCACCTCGGTCTTCGCCCAGATGCTCGCCTCCAGCCCGATGCTCCTCAGCGTCCTCAACTCGGTCCTGGCCGGCACGATCGTCGCCCTCCTCGCGCTTCAGCTCGCTGCCGTCAGCGCGGTGGCCGTCGGGCTCGGGGCGGCGGGCTTCATCGTCACCATGGTCGGGTTCAGTGCCTACGCCGGACGAGAGATCGGCCGATCCCGATCAGAGCTGACGCCAATGTTTCCGACAGGCGAGGCGCCGCCCGCCTAGACCTGCGCAAGGCGGTCAAGCGGAAACGGCGGCAGGGCGAGCGGCTTTACTGCCAGCCTGACCAGGAGAAGGGGCGAATCATCAGCAGCGCTCCGGTTGGCATGCAGGACGCCGCATCCGGTACAACGGTGGATGAGGACCCATTCTCCCTTGCCTCGGACCGTGATGGCGATCGGCTCCATTCCAGAGCCACACTCGTCGAGCATGGCGCGGTCGCCCGGTCGGTCGTCGACGTGACGCGACCAGAGGCAGGTCGGGCAATGATTTCTGTGCTGGGTACCCGGGGCGTCGGACGGCACGTCGAGCCGGCAGTTGACGCAGCGGAACGAAGTTGATTGAGCGCGCGGCCGATGCCGTACGCGGCGTGAGTCACGGGACTGGCGCAACGGTGAGATCTCCTGGGACGAACGGATGAGAACGGCGATCGCGGTGCGCGTCGTGCGTTCGGCCTCAGGAAATGGAAGAGACCGCCCCGGCGGGCGGCCCATCTGGCGAGCGGCTGATGGTCGAATCCCAGCTGCTGCTAGCCGGCGAGCTCCATCCGGAGGCACGACGCGCAAAGAACCGTTCCAACGGTCTGTGCCATGTCATCCTCCTCGTGAATGCGTGCGGCGGCCCAGGCGCGCCATCGGTTCCGGACTCTACGCGTCGCGCCGGTCCGGCGTCAAGCCCAGCGCGATCAGGCGCCCGCTCGATCTATCGGTGCTTGCGGCGGCGACCGGCGGGCGTCGGCTTGACGCGCTCGCGCTCGGCTCGACGCGGCGGAGGGACGTACCGGCGACGGCGGATCTCATCGTTGGCAGCCGCGATCCGGGGCGGGAACCGCACGAACACCGCATGGGCGGCCATCCCCATCCCGGCCAGCACGATCAGGAGCTGGAGGATCAGTGGAACGCCGATCACCACCAGGAGCGGAATGACCCCCCAGGTGACGATGATCGGCCAGAAGACCCACTCGTGCAGGGCCAGCAGCTCCGGGTAGCGTCGATAGCGGCGCTGCGCAAGGTTGTAGACGACGATCGCGCCGATCGCGATGAGCACGCCGGCCACCCACATGAGCGTGAAAAGGTCGGGATAATTTGCCAGCGAGAATGGATCGGTCAGGACGTTCATCGGCCGCGGAGTCTAGCACGGCGTTGGTCGCGTGGTCGCGGTATATATACGTATATATGGTACGCGGCAGGAACGCCAGACGATCCGCCGTCGCTATACTGCGGAGCCCGGCCGCCACCACATGAGGACGTCGATTGCGCGCCCTGCTCTCCGTCAGCGATCGCGAAGGCATTGTTGAGCTCGCCAGGGGCCTGACCGATGCGGGGGTCGAGATCTTCGCCACCGATGGCACCCGCGCTCACCTGGCCGAGGCCGGCATCGATGGAATTCGGCCCGTCAGCGAGCTGACCGAGACGAGCGAGATCCTCGGGGGCCGCGTCAAGACGCTGCATCCCAACATCTTCGCCGGGCTGCTCGCGCGTCGGGATCAGCCCGCCCATCTGGCGCAGTTGGCCGAGCACGGCATCGAGCAGATCGACATCGTGGTCGTCAACCTGTACCGATTCGCGCAGACGGTGCGCGAGCCGAACACGACGCTCGACCAGGCGCTCGAGCAGATCGATATCGGCGGCGTGGCGCTCCTGCGTGCCGCGGCCAAGAATTTTCCGGGCGTGGCCGCCGTGTCCAACCCGACGCAGTACGCATCGGTCCTGCGCGACATCAAGACCCACGGCAGCGTGAGCCCCGAAACTCGCCAGAAGCTGGCCGGCGAGGCATTCGCCGTGACGGCGGCCTACGACGCGCAGATCGCGAGCTACCTGAACGTTGCCACCGGCACCGTTTTTCCGAGCCGCCTGACGATGGTGGTCGAGAAGAAGGCAGATCTTCGCTACGGCGAGAATCCGCACCAGCTCGGCGCCTTCTACACCGATCCGGCGCATTCCGGCGGCAGCATCAGCAGCGCGCACCAGATCGCCGGCAAGGACCTCAGCTTCAACAATCTGCTGGATCTCGATGCTGCCTGGAGCATCGCGTCCGACTTCAAGACGCCTGCCGTCGCGATCGTCAAGCACGGCAATCCGTGCGGACTCGCTTCGATCGTGGACCTCGCCGAGGCATTCCGGCTGGCGCTCGAGGGGGACAGCGTCAGCGCGTACGGCGGAGTCATCGGTGCCAATCGGACCATCGACGAATCGGCCGCTCGCGCCATTCGGCCGGGCTTCTTCGAGGCGATTGTCGCGCCCGGCTATACGCCCGAGGCGCTCGAGATCCTGCGAACCAAGCGCGGCTTCGAAATCATCGAGGTTCCGCCGGCCGCGGACGAGGCGGACGAGCTGGGCATCGGCAAATTCGACTTCAAGCGCATCGGTGGCGGGGTCCTGGTGCAGACCTTCGACAACCTGGAGGAGGATCGCGACAAGCTTCAGCCGGTCACGCAGCGGCGCCCGACGCTGGAGGAGCTGACCGATCTCCTGTTCGCCTGGCGCGCCGTGCGACACGTGAAGTCCAACGCGGTCGTGCTGGCAAAGAAGCACGCCATGATCGGCATGGGGGCGGGACAGCCATCGCGCGTCGTCAGCGTCGAGGTCGCGCTGCGCAAGGCCGGTGAACGCGCCCCGCTCTCGGTCATGGCCAGCGACGCATACTTTCCGTTCCCGGACGGCATCCAGATCGCCGCCCAGGCGGGGGTCACCGCCATCATCCAGCCAGGCGGCAGCATCCGCGACGAGATGGCGATCGAGGTTGCCGACCGTCACCACATGGCGATGGTCTTCACCGGCCGACGCCATTTCAAGCACTAGATCCATGGCATCGCGATCGCCAGTCGACAAGATCATCATCGCGGAGGCGATCCGCGCCACCGAGGCCGGAGCCATCGCCGCCGCCCGCCTCATGGGCCGTGGAGATCGGGACGCTGCCGACCAGGCGGCGGTGACCGCCATGCGCAAGGCGATGGACGACGCGGATATCAGCGGCACCATCGTCATCGGCGAGGGCGAGCGCGACAAGGCGCCGATGCTCTACATCGGGGAACAGGTCGGCAATGTGGATGCTGCCGTCTCGATCGACATCGCGGTCGATCCGCTCGAGGGGACGAACCTGGTCGCCACCGGCGAACCGAATGCGACGGCGGTGCTCGCCGCCTCGGAGCCGGGCGGCCTGATGCACGCCCCGGACACCTATCTCGAGAAGCTCATCGTCGGCCCGACAGTCGCCGGTCACGTCGACATCAACGACCCCGTGGCCAAGACGCTGGCCACGGTCGCCGAGCGGCTGGGCCGCAACGTGTGGGATATCACGGTAGTGATCCTCGAGCGGCCGCGGCATCAGCAGCTCATCGCCGATGTCCGGGCAGCCGGGGCTCGCATCAAGCTCATCGGGGACGGTGATCTGACCGCCGCCATCAGCGTCGCCGTCTCCGGCACCGGCGTGCACGCGGTCATGGGCATCGGCGGCGCGCCCGAGGGGGTCCTTTCGGCCGCCGCATTGAAGTGCCTGGGCGGCGAGATCCAGGCCAAGTTCAAGTGGCGCTCTGACGAGGAGCGGGAGCGAGCGCGGGACATGGGTGTCGACGTGGACGATACCGAGCGGGTCTACTTCACGAACGACCTCGCATCCGGTCAGAACGTGGTCTTCTGCGCCACCGGCGTGACCGATGGCGAACTCCTCCGCGGCGTCCGCTTCTTCGGCGGCGGCGGGCGCACCCACTCGCTGATGATGAGCTGTGCCGGCGGCCTCGTTCGTTTCATCGACACCGTCCACATGTGGGACCCCACCAATCCGCCCAAGGTGCGCCTCTAGGCCGCGACGTTCAGCAGACGTACGTCGTACGGGGCGAGGCGATCGTCCACCGTTGCCAGCGTCAGTTCTTCCGCTTGCGCCCGGGCGACCATCATCCGACGACCCGGGTCATGATCGCCCGAGGTTAGCTTAGTCCCTGAGCTAAGTCCCCTCTTGAGAGTGGATCGGCCCAGTCTGGACCTCCGACTCGGTGGACCTCCTGGTTGGCGACGGTGGCCAGCAGATCCGCGACGGAAACCTCGACGCGCAGGTCGGAGCAGCCCCGCCACGGGCGCAGCGCAGGATCCAGCTCCGCCACAGGCTCCAACGCGAAGCGTCGCTCATGAAAGCGCGGATGCGGAACGATCAGGTCGTGCTCGGGATCGGTGACGCATCGGCCATCGAACGCAAGAAGGTCGAGGTCGAGGAGGCGAGGTCCCCATCGGCGACCCTGAGGGTCCCGGCCAAGTGAAAGCTCCAGGCGCTTGAGCTGGGCCAGGAGATCAGTCGGGGACAGATCGGACTCGAGCTCCAACGCTGCATTCAGGAAGCGCGGTTGGTCGAGTGAATCGCGAGGCGCGCTGTCGTAGAGAGAGGAGACCTTGGTGACCAGGCCGATGCCGCGAAGCTCGGCCACGGCGGCGCGGAGGGCAACGACCGGTTCGCCCAGATTTCCACCGAGACCGATGAAGGCGCGCACGTGCCCGCACTCTAGCGGATTTGCAGTAATCCGCTGATAATCGGCGCGCGCTAGAGTCTCTCGTCTCGACCGAGGCGCTCGCCGCGGGGGGCGCGACGACAGCATCGGTGTCTTCATATCAGGAGACCGGTGGATTGTCGGACATCAAATACGCCTACCCGCTGATTCTCAACAAGGTTGCGTCGCCGCACTACGCGACGCCGACGCTGCGCCGTGCCCGGTTGCTGGACTGGCTTAACGAAGCTGCGGGATGCCGAGCCGCCGTCATTGCCGCGGATGCCGGCTACGGGAAGACGACGCTCCTGTGGCAGTGGGAGCGCGAGGTCGACGTCCCCTGCTATTGGTACAAGCTCGACCGCACCGATCGAGACTGGAGCTTCCACATCAGCTACCTGATCGAGACGATCAGCAAGCGTCACAAGGGCTTCGGTCGCCGCGCGCATTCGATGCTCCAGCAGCTCGGGGGACCGGGTTCGTCACGACCTGGCGTCGCGGCGTACCTGCTGGCGGAGATGCACGACCGCCTGACCGAGCCATGCACGTTCATCATCGATGACTGGCAGTACGTCAACGCCGTCACGGAGGTGCGTGGCCTTTGGAACCAGATCCTGCGCGATGCACCACCAACCTGCCGGTTCGTCTTCGCCTCACGTGTCAAGCCGCGTCTGCAGTTCGCGCGCTTCAAGACGCATTCAGGCTACGCCGAGCTCAGAACCGATACGCTCCGCTTCACCGAGGCGGAAATCGACGAGCTCTTCCGGGACATTTACAACGATCCGCTCGATCCGACCGATGTCGCGGAGCTCGAGCGCCGGACCGAGGGTTGGGCAGCATCGCTCCAGCTGGTTGAGGTCTCGCTGCGCGAGCGCCCGTCTCCGGAGGAGCGACGCGAGTTCATCCAGTCGATCACCGCAACGACCGACAGCGACCTGTTCGATTTCCTCGCCGAAGAGGTCCTGGACCAGCAGCCGGAGGAGACACGCAACTTCCTGCTCACCACCTCGATCCTTCAGCAGATCACGCCGGAGGTCGCTGAACGCCTCGCCGGTGTCCACGATGGCCGTCGCGAGCTGACCGAGCTCGAACACCGGGGCCTCTTCACCAATCGTCTGGATGAGCAGCGATACCGCTACCACAACCTGTTTCGCGAGTTCCTCGAGCGGAGGCTCATTGCGGAACGCTCGGACGCGGAGGTTGTCGGCCTTCACATCCACGCCGCCTCCTATTTCGAGACCACCGAACAGTGGCCGGAAGCGATCCATCACTACCTGCGTGCCGGCCTCCAGCGCCAGGCTGCCCGCCTGATCGCCAAGCACGGCGAGGAGGTTGTGTCAGCCGGTCGACTTGGATTGGTGGACGAATGGCTCCGACAGCTTCCGCACGAAATGATCAAGCAGAACGCACGTCTAAACCTCCTCTACGGAGAAGCATGTGGGATTCGAGGTGAGTGGGAAAGCGCTCTGGAGGCCCTGAATCGGGCGCGTGACTATTTCTCTCGAAAGGGCGATCGTCGCTTTGAGGCGCTCGCGTGTTTGAAGTTGAGCACTGTGTATTCAAACTTCGGCGACGCGGAGCGCGCCGCCGACGTCGCGGAGGCTGGCGTGGTCCTAGTCCCGTCGGACGCGATCAGCACGAGGCTCCGGCTCGAGGGAAATGTCGCAATCACCCGAACGTGGTTGGCCGGGCCTCTCGATGCCGTTGTCCGGGAGTGCCAGCGCATCGCCGTCGAGTCGGCCGCTCGAGGTTTGGAGCACTTCGCGGCTATCGGGTATCACAATGCCGGAGAAATGCACCTTCGGATGGGCGACATTGAGAAGGCAATACGCAATCTCGAGAAGGCCGCTCGCTTCTGGTCGGAGACCCCCACCAATCCATTTGCCCACAATGAAGAGCTCACTATGGCTCTAGTTTTAGGCGGACAAAGGGACAGAGCCGCAGCCGTCGCTAATGACGCAATTCGGCGGACCGCCCCATGGCCAAGGCCCCGAGCGCATGCGCTGTATGGATGGGCCGGCGTCCTCACCTCCGAAGGACGCCTTCACGAGTCCACCGTTGTCTTGCTTGACGCAACAGCCACTCCCGGTGTCCTCGGCGCTGCAAACGCGCCCCTATTTTCCCGTTTGATCGAAAATTTGTACCTCGACAATCAGCCGGTTCCCGAGATTCTTAGCGCGCATCACAGTCTGGAATCGGGTCCGCCCGTAGATCTACGCTACTCGGCGGAGATTGCGCCTGCACGCTCCATCGTTGACCATTTAGCTGGCGAATGCGACGGCCGGTGCCTGGAGCGCCTGTCCGAGTTGGCCGATGCCCATGCTCTTGGCGCAAGGCTTGTTGGGGTCACCGGGCGCGTCAAGATCGGTGTTCTTGCACTTGAGCATCGTGGCATAAAGCCCAAACGGGCCGCTTGGCAGGCAGTCAATGAAGCATTGGCTGCCGGATACCTCGAACCGATTCGATGGTGGGTGCGGCGGTACGCCGACCACGCCCGTATAGCCTTAGACCTACCGGCCGGAGCCGACCTGCTTGCGGCCTTAGCTGCATGGGATCCAGACGGATGGCGCGGCGCCCTGCTGCGGCTCTTGCCACGGACAACGGGTGCCGCCCGAGCCACCCTGTTAACCGCGATCACGCGGTGTGCGAACCGGCAAACGGTGATAGCAATGCAGGACATACCCGGAGAGGATGTCACGGAGGCGCGGCGGCACCTCCAACAAGCATATGCGTCCCGAATCTATCTGCGGACATTCGGCGGAATAAGTCTGCACCGAGGTGGATGGCAGGGGCCACTGGTCAGCGTGGAGAAACGCCGCGTTAGGGCTCTCTTAGCAGTGCTCGGGGCGCACGCGCACACACATCTGACGCGAGATATGGCTATAGACATACTCTGGCCAGAGGCAGACGGTGATTCGGCGGTGAACAATCTCAATCAGACGGTGTTTCAGCTGCGGCGCTACCTTGACCCGTCTTATCGCCAGGGTGAGAGTCCTGAATACATCATCAGTTCCGCTGAGCAGGTTGGCTTGGCGCCGGGCCTTGTCGTCACAGATCTGCAGGAGGTTAGGCGTCTAGCGGATCGTTTCACGATTGGTAGTTGGCGACATCGTCAGGACTCAGCAACGAAGGCAATTTCGCTCGTCCGCGGCGAGTTCTTAGCAGACCTGCGATATGAGACATGGGCTTCGAGGCTTCAGGTCACCGTGCATAACGAAGTCCGATCTCGGCTACTTCCCGTGGCGCTCCAGGCGCACGCGTCATTCGATGTCCAAGTCGCTATGGACGCTGCAGCAGCGCTTGTGACGATAGACCCCTTTGATGAAGCCGCGACCCTCGCGCTGGCGGAGTGTCTGACGCGTTCCGGACGGCGAAAGGCCGCCCGAGAGCTCCTCGTGGGCTATGCAGCCCAGCTCAAGACTGAATTTGACGAAGCTCCATCTAGGGACATTTCCGACGCAACGGATCGGCTTCGAGGTACTCGGCTGAGTCAAATGTGAATGGACTCTGCCAAGTATTGGCTATGTGTGGGCCTTGACTGGCGGGCGAGTTCCCCCTAGAGTACGGCTAAGACCCAGTACGTTGGTACTAGTCGAACCGTGGGACGCCGAGATCCGTCAGCTGAACTTGGGCACTTGGGCTGGCGGGGAGCAGTTAGTGCAACCGACCGTTCCGTCACGGAGTGTGTCGGTTGTTTACCAATTTCGTTCAGAAGAGGGCACCTTCTGATGTATGAAGTCGTTAAGGGCTGGTAGACCAGCCTAGGTTTGGGATGAGGAACGGCATGCTGGCGACGTTTCGGCGGATTGTCGCGTTGCTGACCACGGTTGGAACCATCATCGCTCTGGCACTTGCCGGAGGGGCGGGTTTCAAAGGCTGGTAAGGGACGCGTGCTAAGCTCTGATGCTCACCGAAAGGTGACATTATGAGTCCGATAGTTCAGCGCCTAGTCCTCGCAACATTAGCCGCCGCAATCTTGGCAATTGCGGCGGCTATTGTGCTGTTCCCCCTCCGTACCGCAATCAGCGGCGCGCCAGGTTTGGTGTACTGGACTGGGATCGCACTGCTCGCCAGCGTCATGCCGGTCAAACTGCCAAGGGGAACAGTCGTGACAGTCGGTGTCGCGCCTGTCTTAGCCGCAGCTGTGCTTGGCGGACCATTAGCGGCCGTCGTCGTAGGGGTGATCGGAACGACCGACACGCGCGAAGTGCGCGGCCAAGTTCCGTGGTACGGGACACTGTTCAATCACTCGTCAGTTGCTATTTCCGGCGTTGCAGCCGGCATGGTGTTCGAACTTTCAACGGCCTCGTTGTCTGGTGGCAATTCTGCCGGGGCCGGCGTTGGTTCGTTCATCGGTGGCCTATTAGCAGGCATTGCGTTCTATCTCGTCAATTGGACACTCGCGATAACGGCTGTCAGCGCACGAACCGGCTCATCGGTGCGCACAATCTGGGCCCAGGATCTGGGCGGCGTTGCCATCAGCCTTATTGGACTCGTCCCGCTTGCTTGGCTGATGGCTCAAGTATTCCAACTGCCGAACGGGGTCGGATGGTGGGCGACGCCGCTGTTCGTGGTGCCGCTGTTCACGACTCGGCTGGCGTATGCGCGGTATGTCGAGACGCGAGAGCTGTTCGAACAGACGATTGAGGCACTGTCGAAGGCGGTCGACGCACGCGATGTGTACACGAGAAACCATTCGAGCCGAGTCAGCCACATCGCCGAAGCTGTGTCGCGTGCGATGCACCTGGCGGAGAGCGAGATCGAGAAGATCAAGTGGGCGGGGCTGCTGCACGACATCGGCAAGATCGGTATCCGCGACAACATCCTGCTGAAGGAGGGGCCGCTCGACAAGCACGAGCGGATCCTGATGAACCAGCACCCGACGATTGGGGCGGAGATCGTGGCTCCGGCGTCCCAGCTGAGCGCCGAGGCGCCGCTGATCAAGGCACACCACGAGTGGTTCAACGGGTCCGGCTACCCGGATGGGACGGAGGCGCTCGACATCCCGCTCGGGGCGCGCATTCTCACCGTCGCGGATGCGTATGAGGCGATGACCAGCTCGCGCCCGTACCGCAAGACGCCGCTCACGCACGAACAGGCGGTGGACCAGCTCGAGAAGTTCATCGGCATTCAGTTTGATCCCAACGTCGTCCCGATCCTCGTGCAGCTCGACCGCAGCATCCTCGACCGGCCACCGGATCGCCCTGACGAGCTGCCGACGATGCTCCACCAATCGGACCTGCGCGATACCAGCGCCAACGCGCCACCGGAGCCGGAAACGAGGCCCACCTTGGCCTCGGACAATGTTTCTTAGCACCATCGTTCTTGCGCTGATCATCGGCGCATTGGCCGGCGGCGCATTCCCTCGCCTGGCTGAACTGAAGCTGCGCTGGAGCCTCCTGCTCGTCGCGGCACTCGCGCTGCGAGTGATGGCCGGACTGAGCAGGGAGACGGGCGTCGGCGCCGACATTCCCGTGGGCTGGGCCTACCTGACCGCCTACGCACTCATCTTCGCCTGGCTTTGGGGCAATTGGCGCGTACCGGGACTTCAGATCGCATCGGTGGGAATCGGCGCGAACATCCTGGCGGTCGTGATCAATGGCGGTCAGATGCCGATCTGGTCGGCAGCCTACTTCTCAGCCGGCTTCACCGAAGCCGAGATCGTGAACGATCCTTTCCATTTTCTCCTTCGCACCGATACGGTCGGCGGCTTCGTCGCCTCCGGCGGCCTGTTCGGGGATGTCCTACCCCTGCCGATCCCCTACATCCGCGACGTGATCAGCATCGGCGACGTGCTCCTGGCGCTGGGAATCTTCTGGACAATCGTGTACTCCATGACACGTGCCGGGGCACCATCACGCGGTGCAATCGCGATCGGTCATGCGCCGATGCGGCAGTCGGCGGCCGGTGCGTTCGGGGCGGGCCTCGCGTATTCAGACGCCTCGTCGATCCCAGCCGACCGTGGCAGGCCGATGGGGGGCGATGTCGCTCTCCCGCGGGCCCAATCCCCGTACCTGCGCCTGGTGCGCAATCGCAACTTTTCGCTGCTCTGGGTCGGCCAGCTGGTGTCGCTGCTCGGCGATCGGATTCACATCATCGCGCTGGGGGCGCTGATTGCAACGCGCGGCAGCGAGCTCGAGCTTGGATTGACCTTCGCTGCCACCGCCGTACCGAGCGTCCTGCTGGGACCGCTGGCCGGCGTGCTCGTGGACAGATGGGACCGTCGCCGGACGATGATCGCGTGCGACGTGGTCCGTGCCGGCCTGGTGCTATTGGTGCCGTTCGCCTTCGAAATCCATATCGGTCTCGTGTACCTGGCGGCGTTCCTCATCTCGACGGTGACGCTCCTCTTCCGGCCGGCCAAGACCGCGATCGTGCCGGCGGTGGTCGAGGAGCGGGAGCTCGTCTCCGCGAATTCGGCGATGTCGGTGCCGGAGACCGCGGCCGACCTCATCGGCTTCCCGATAGCGGGCCTGATCGTGACGGCGCTCAGCTCAGTCATCGGCGCCGCATTCGTGCTGGATGCCGGGACATATCTCGTCTCGGGAGTGCTCATCTGGGCGATGCTCGTGCCGCGCCAGGTCGAGGTGGCCACGGAGAAGATTTCGGTACCCGCGATCCGGCGCGAAATGCGGGAAGGCTTCACGTTCCTGTGGGGCGAGGCAGCACTCCTGTCGAACACGCTTCTGTCGACGCTCGCCCAGGTGGCGGTGGGTGCCGAGATCGTGGTCAGCCTGCTCTACGCGCGTGACGTCGTCGCCCGCGGCGGGATGAGCTTCGAACAGATGTATTCCCTGCTCCTGACAGCGATCGCGGTGGGCAGCGTGGTGGCCGGGATCGCCGTGGGCGCGATCGGTGACCGATTGCCGAAAGGGCCGCTGGTCATTGCCGGGTTCATCGGCATGGGCCTCTCACTCGTTGTTGCCGGCCTGGTGACCGATCCGATCCTGGCCATGATCGCCTTCTTCTTCACCGGCGCCATGAACATGCTCTTCATCATCCCGACGGTGACGCTCTTCCAGCAGCGCACGCCGCAACGCCTGATGGGCCGAGTCGTGTCGAGCCGCCAGGCGCTGGTGTTCGGGTCGATCGCGGCTTCGATGGCGCTCTCCGGATGGCTGGCGGGTATCATCGGGGCCGCGATGGTGCTGATCGTGAGCGGCGCAATCTGCGCCAGTGCCGGCCTGATCGGGATCGGCGTGCCCTCCATGCGGAACGCCCGTTGAGTGGTCAATCTGCTACCCTTCGCGCGCCGTGGGACTGATGCTCGACCTGGCCGTCGTGGGCCTTGCGCTGATCATCATCGGTTCGCTGGGGTCGCTGGCCTGGACGATCGGCATCAGTGCGGTGCGGGCCACGCGGCTCGGACGTCGGCGCGTTGCCGGTTGGAGCCGAAGCGCCGCGACGGTGGACGGTTGGCTGCAAACCGGCGCGCCCACGACCAGTGCGACATTGGCGTCTCTCGCGAAACGCACCAGACCCGCGACATCAGCGAAATCACCGCCACCTGGAGATGAAGCCGACGCATGACGAGCCAGACCCCGCGCCCCGATCCTGCCCGCAATGAGCCGGGCTACCGAAAGTCGCTGGCCACGCGCGAAGATCGCCTGGCGCGTCCATGGATCCTGACGATCCTCGGGATCTTCGTCCTCGTTCTCGTCCTCTCCGTTGCGGGCATTCCCTCTCGTTTCTTCCCTGAGCCCACGCCGGTTCCGCTTCCGTCGGCACCGGCCTCCAGCTCGGTCGAGCCCGCGGCATCGGTCGAGCCCGCGGCGTCAGGTTCGGACGAGCCCGCGGCGTCAGGTTCGGACGAGGCATCGGAATCTGCTTCGGAATCTGCGGAGGAGTCGGCTTCACCTGAGGCGTCGCCAAGCGGGAGCTAGCCCCCTCGCGCGCGTTGGTACCGATATTTCCGCTACCGGGCGGCCTGGACGCTATGCCCGCGCGCGGGTCGAGCACAGAGGGTGCCGATTCATCGGCCACTTCTGGCCCACGAGGCCAGTTGGGCCAAGAACGACCGATTTATCGTGGGTGGGGCGGCTTGCGGCGCCGAATCCACAAGAGCCCGTCGCGCCTGAGTGGCTCGCCCGTTCTCAGGGCATGGAGTACCTCGCGCGAAGCAGCGGGGTAGGCCGTGCTGATCAGGGACGCGTGCAGCGCCATGGCGGTCCGGTTTCGCTGCGTGTCCTCCAGGATGATCACCAGCCGCACCGGCCGTTGATGTCGTGCAGCGAGATACGCTCGCTTCCTGGCATTGCGCCGATGCATCGCCTGAAAGTCGAGGATCATTCGCTCGACCTCGGCATTGATGATCTCCATCGGTCCGTAGAAGCCGATATCACATGCCTCGCCATGATCGCCGGCCCGCACCTCGAGGTCCGCCTGCCACGATGGATGGGCAAGGGCGCAGACGAGCTCGACAATCGTCATCTGGCCGGTATCACGGAGCGAATGGCCGCGTCCACGGTAGCCTCGAACGACCACCTCCAGCCCGGCGGCTTCGCCGACCGCGCACAGCGTGGCGAGACTCACCCCGGGATCTCCTTCCTCGACTCGACGCTGCGTGTCCGGTGAGACGCCGGCACGCCGCGCCGCATGCGCCCGCGTCAGGCCATGCTCACCACGTCCGATCTATATCTCGCCGCCGATCGAGTCGGCCTGTGCCTGGGCTCTGCGCCCACCCAAACGCGAGTTCGTCATGGTGTCGATGATGAACCCCGCCACTTACCGCTCTCTTACTCGCCGATTAATCGGCCTCCCGTGGCATGGGTCGGGCGTCGCGCGGGCTGCCGCCGATCCATCGACCGCGGTCCAGCACGAGACCCGCGCGGGAGCGGCCGCTGTGCCACCGTGTGGCCGAAATATCGGTCCTGCCGACGCGGCAAGCGACGCGGCAGATGACGCCCAGCCCACCGGCGACTAACGCTCGCTTGTTGTACGGAATGCGGACGGGTGGCATACTTTCACGACAATCCACGAGTGGTCGGAGGAACTGTCGATTGGCCGAGCCCGAACGGTCTGTGCTGGTCGTTGACGACGAGCCCGAGATCCGGAGCCTGCTCGACGACCTTCTGAGCGAGGAAGGGTACGCGGTCCGCGCCGCTTCGACCGGCGCCGAAGCAATCGAGCAGATCGCCAAGGACCTGCCGGACCTCGTGATGATGGACATCCAGCTGCCGGACCAGGACGGCATCGCGGTCCTGCGTCAGCTCAAGCGGGAGCACGGTGAGCTCGAGGTCATCGTGATGACTGCATTTGGAGGCTCCTCGACCGCCATCAAGGCCATGGAGCACGGCGCGTACGACTACGTCACCAAGCCGTTCGAGATGGAAGATCTGCTCGCGACCCTCAGGCGCGTCTTCGAACACGCAGATATGAGTTCCGAGGTGAGCGCACTCCGCCTGGAGCTCGGCAAGCGCGAGGCCGATCGCGAACGCATCGTCGGCTCATCGAAGCCGATGCTCGAGGTGTTCAAGCTCATCGGCAAAGTGGCTCCCTCGGACGCGACCGTCCTCGTCACCGGCGAAAGCGGCACGGGCAAGGAGCTGATCGCGGAGGCGCTGCATCGGGCCAGCAAGCGCAATCCGCATCCGCTGGTGAAGGTGTCGTGCGCGGCGCTGCCGGAAAGCCTTCTCGAGACCGAGCTGTTCGGGCACGAGAAGGGCTCATTCACCGGCGCCATGACCATGCGCAAGGGCCGATTCGAGAGCGCCAACAAGGGCACGATCTTCCTGGACGAGATCGGCGAGATGACGCCGGGCACCCAGACCAAGCTGCTGCGGATTCTCCAGGAGCGCGAGTTCGAACGGATCGGCTCCAATACGCCCATCAAGATCGACATCCGCGTCATCACCGCCACCAACCGCAACCTGTCCGAGGAGGTGACCAAGGGCAAGTTCCGCGAGGATCTGTACTACCGCCTGAACGTGATCCACATCCACATGCCGCCACTGCGCGAGCGGAAGGATGACATCGCGCTGCTGGTGGAACACTTCCTGGTGAAATTCCGTCACTCGCCCGGCGCCATCCCGACGCCCATCAGCGAGGACGCGATGACCCGCCTGACCGATTACGACTGGCCCGGCAACGTGCGTGAGCTCGAGAACGCAATCGAGCGTGCGGTGGTTCTGTCGCGCGGCAACCCGATCACGATCGAGCATCTTCCCTTCGGCGACACGCGCGAAGCCCGAGATCGCCAACGCCTGGCCGAGCGACGGACGCGCCTCGAGGATGACGAGGCGGAGCTGTCCGACCGCCGCACCCAGCTCGACGCCGCGGATGCACAGGCCGATGCGGACGAGCAAATTGCCACCGAAACCGCTCACACCAACGGCGGCGCCTTCAAGGACCAGGTGGCGACCTTGGAACGCCAGCTCATCAAGGAGGCGCTTGATCGGGCCGGCGGTAACCGAACCAAGGCAGCCGATGAGCTCGGGATCTATCGGCGCCTGCTCTACGCCAAGATCAAGGAATACGGCCTCGGCGAATAACGCCGGATTTGGACTCCCGGCCCGCGCGCGCCCACCTATCGGGCAGTAGCGCACACCGACCGCCCTCCCTGTGTACTCATGACCGATGTATCGGGCTGAGAGGCTCCAGAACACCCATTCACGCGCCCCAGTGCTTCATACATCGGGCGGAGCCTGGAGCTTCGTCCGGGCTTGCAACAACCCGAGAAATCGGCGAGTAAGCCCGCGGTAAGCACCTCGAACCACAATGCCTGCATGAAACGACGGCGTGGAGCCCAGCGAGCGAGGGATCAGGCCGGGCATTTGGGCAGGGATATCCGCCTTGTGCGAACGGCAGCAGGAATGAGCCGAGCAGATGCAGCGAGGCGGGCGGGCGTATCGCGCTCCACCTGGGAACGGGTCGAGGCAGGGACCTCCACCGCGACACTGACGACGTTGTGTGCGGTGACCGATGCCGTTGGGCTCGACCTGGTCGTTCGCGCCCATCCCGGGCGGGGCACGTCCTTACGCGACCGAGGACAGCTCACGATTGCGCAGTATCTTGCCGGGGAGGCTCATTCGGCGTGGAGGATCGGCCTCGAGGTGACAGCCGGCGAATATGGGCAGGCGATTGACCAGGTGTTGTGGGGATCGGACGAGATCCTTGCGGTCGAGATCATCCGACACATGGGCGACTACCAGGGACAGTACCGATCGCTCTCGTTGAAACGTGATTGGCTCGCACGCCAACACCGACGACCGGTACGGCTCGTGCTCGCGGTGGAGGATCTCCGTTCGAATCGCACGGCGCTCGCCCCACACATGGCGCTCATCGGTTCTGTGCTGCCAGCGGGCTCGCGCCAGGTTCTGCACGCCCTCAGGAACGGACAACCCCTGAAATCCGATGGGCTTCTTTGGGTTCGGCGCCCTCATGCTGCCGATCAATCGGGCAACAGCGCACGCAACATCCCCTTGGTGCGCCACGCTGCCTCATAGATGGGGCGGCCCCACGCGTGGTCCGGCCGGCGTGCGCACCACGGCCCGATACATCGGCGCGAGAAGGGCACCGGGAGGCGGTGGTATCCTTCTTGCCACCTCCACGGCACGGAACTCCACATACGAAGGGACGCTAACGCCCATGTTCAGCCGCGTGCGAATCGCGATCAGATTCTTCTTCGTCGGACTGGCCGTCGGCGTGCTTCTCGCCCCTCGAAGCGGTGAGCAGACGCGGCGCATGGTGCGCGAGAAGGCCGACCGGATCCTCAACGACGTACTCGACGCTGCCACGCTCGGCACTGTCGACTCGGGCGCAGGGGCGGCCGACGACCTCGAAGCAGAAGCCGATGCGCCACGGCGCACGACGCGCCCGCGAACCCGCGCCACCAGCGCCACCTGACCTTGGCCACCTCCTGATCTGACCAGCTGACCGCCTGACCGATGCGGTGGCCGCGCTTCTCGCGGCCGCACGCCCGTGATCGGGCGCGGATGGTTGCCGAACAGCTCGAGGCTCGTGGGATCAGCGATTCCGAGCTGCTGCGGGCGTTCGGCGCAGTGGAGCGACATCGGTTCGTGGAGGGCGATGAACCGTACGGCGATCATGCGCTCCCCGTCGGGTCCGGGCAGACGATCTCCCAGCCGTACATCGTGGCGGTCATGACCCTCGCTGCGCGCCCGCCGGAAGGATGGGGCCGCGCGAACATCCTGGAGGTCGGCACAGGCTCCGGCTACCAGGCCGCACTTCTCGCGGCGCTGGGCGCGAGCATCACCACCATCGAGCGGCATGCGGAATTGGCGTCGACCGCCCGCCAGCGGCTGGCCGACGCGGGATACGGCCACCGCGTTGAAGTGAACGAAGGCGACGGGACGCAGGGTTGGCCGGCGCATGCGCCGTATCGGTCCATCCTGGTCACCGCCGGTGGGCCATCCGTGCCGGGACCGTTGCTGAAGCAGCTGGATCCGTCAGGCGGTCGGCTGGTGATGCCGGTGGGGGGCCGTGAACGGCAGATCCTGACGCTCGTCGTGCGAGAAGGGGATGCGCTGACGAGCACGGAGCTCGACCCGGTCGTGTTCGTCCCGCTCATCGGAGAGCATGGTCACCGAGCGGAGTAGCCGTTGGCACAGGGCGTGCATCGTGCGTCGCCTGAACGTTCGACGCCCAACTCCGTGATGGAGGATCCGAGACCATGACCTACGACGACCGACGCAACGAGCCCGCGGACCGCGACGACACGCGCGTCGTCGAGCGACAGACCTACGTCGAGCGCGAGCGACCCGCTGCCGAGCCATATCCCGTCCCCGCGCAGCAGCCGGCGGGCAGCCAGGTCAACGTGAACTCGGGCGGCGGCGGCTATGCTGAGCCGGCTGGACCCGGACCTCTCGCTTACGTGCGCCGCATCCTCTCCCTGCTGTTCGGCATCCTCGCCATCATGCTGGGGCTGCGAATCCTGCTCCTGCTTTTCGTGGCCAACGAGTCCAACAACATCGTCGAGTTCGTCTACAACGTGACCGAGCCATTCGTCGCACCCTTCCGCGGCATCTTTTCCTTCGACCAGGTGACGCCCGGTGGCGGCAGCGTCTTCGATGTCGCCGCGGTGGTCGCCCTCATCGGTTGGCTCCTCATCTACCTGCTCCTGATGGCAATCCTTCGCCTCGGCGACCGGGACCGCGTGAGCGTCGCCTGATCTTCTCCTAGGACCCGGTGCGCTCCTCCTCGGTTCCCTCGGGGAGGGGCGTTTCCCTGTCCTCGTCCGGGACGAACCCTGCCCGGCATTTGCACCTGGCGCACGTAACCACGTAGTTGGGCCTGGCGCGCCGGTGCCGGACTCCTGGAACGGGTCAGTTTGTGCGCCGGACGCAAATACCGGGCTCAGAAGAGGTCCATCGGCCCCGAATTGCTCCGAAGTTGGTAATTACGTGCATGGGGCGCAATCCATCGGTAAGCGGCCGGTAACGACGCGAGGCGCAGCATCGGCGCATGGCAAATCGAACTTCGCCGACACGCGAGGCCGGTCGGCTCGCCGCGTGGCTTCTCAAGGAGCTCGGGCGCGAGCTGCGCGTTGCCCGCATCCTCGCCGGATTTACCCAGGCCCAGGTCGCGAGGCAGCTTGGCAAATCGACGTCATACGTCAGTCGAGTCGAGAACGGGTTGGTGACGAGTCTCAGCGTGGCCGATCTCACGCGCCATGCCTCGATCGTGGGGTTGAAGCTGTACGCGCGACTCTTCCCGGCCGGCCGCCGAGTGATGGATGGCCCGCAACTCACCCTGCTCCGGCGGTTCCGAACGCGCCTCGCGGATGCCTGGAAGGTCGAGCTCGAGGTACCGATGCCGATCGCGGGTGACCTCCGGGCCGCGGATGCTGTGATCTCCATCCCGGATTGTGGATGCATGGTCGAGGTCGTCACACGCCTCGCCGATTTCCAGGCTCAGCTGCGCTCAGCGCATCACAAGCAACGCGACCTCCGCGCCGATTTCCTCATCCTTGTCGTCCTGGGCTCCACGACCAATCGACACGTGCTGCATGAAGCGGCGGCCGCCATCGCTGACGCGTTCCCGTTGGGCACCAAGGCCGCCCTCGAGAGACTGTCGAACGGCGAAAACCCTGGTGCGAACGCGCTCATCGTCCTGTGATCAGCAGCCATCCCAACCCTGTGCACCGATACGGCGCCCTCACCGCGTGTTGCACCCGGTGCACGTAACTGCGAACTTCGCCCGTACCGGTCACCGGTTCCCTCGGCTTTTTGCACCCGGTGCACGCAACTACGAACTTCCCCGTACCCGGTCACCAGCCGCCGCGGCTATTTGCACCCGGTGCACGTAACTGCGAATTTGAGGCCGATTCAGCACCGAAACGTGCGCCCCACGCAATTCTGACTCAGAAGACGGCCGGAGCTGTGGGAAATCCGCCCGAACTTGGTAGTTACGTGCACCCCGCGCAACGGTGGTGGCGCCGGTGGCTATAGGCACGGGGGATCGCGGCGCCACACGACAAGGGAACGGCTCAAAGCGGCGGGAGCTCGAGGGCGCCGCGCTGGGATGGTCGCGCCGCACCAAGCGGCGCGGGCCGTCGGAAGCCGCCGACCACACCGGCTCGGGCGAGCTCCTCGTCGTAGACGACCTGGGTCCGCCGCACCTGGGCGTCGATGCTGAAACGTTCCACCACGGTGCGGTACCCCGCCTCACCGATTTGCTCCCGCAGAACGGGCGAACGTAGCAACGAACCGACAGCCGCGGCCAACGCCGAAGGATCAGCCAGCGGAACGAGCAACCCGTCAACGCCCGAGGTGATCACCTCCGGAATGCCGCCAACGGCCGAGGCCACGACGGGGCGGCGTCGGGCCATGGCCTCGAGGATGGAGATCCCCTGCGCCTCTCGCAGGGAAGGCAGGACCGCAACGGTCAGATCGGCGGTCAATGCAGAGACATCGTCGCGCCGGCCGGTGAACACGATCCGGTCCGAAACCACCCCCGCCTGGGCACGCAATGCATCGGCTTGTGATCCTTCGCCGATGATGGCCAGCCAGGCATCAGGTGCTGCCTCCAGGATGGCAGGCATTGCTTCGATCAGGTAGCGGTGACCCTTCTCAGCCTCCAGGCGCGCGACCACCCCCAGGAGCGGTGCGTCACAGGGGATGCCGAACTCGTCACGCATGGTGCATGGCGGCGCAGGGGTGGAGAATCGAGAGAGGTCGACGCCGTTGGGGATGACCGCGAAGCCCGCCCCAACGCGACCCTCGCAGCGAACCTTGTGCTCAATGGAAGCCGATGGGACGACCAGCCGATCCATCTGCGGCGTCAGGGCCGCCAGCAGAGCGATGTCATCGGCCGATCGAACACGCGAGGAGTGCACGGTGGCCATGATCACCGGCGTCCCGGCCGCGACCGCCGCCCGCGTTCCCACCACCTCCGCCCGATGCATGTGGGAATGCACGAGATCGATCTCCTCCCGGCGCAGCCAGGCGGCGAGCTCACGAACGGCCTGCTCGTCATCGGCTTCATCCAGGACCTCCACCGCAATCCCGAGCGCGCGAAGGCGTGAGACCGCGGAGCCGGCGGAGAGGGAGAGGGCGCGGACGTCGTATCGGGCCCGGTCCAGGCGCAGCAGCAGACCGGTGTAGGACTCCTGGGCGCCGCCGTTGCCGCCGGTCGCAAGCAGCTGAAGGATCCGGGGGCGCGGGTGGCTCTTGGACCGATGGATCCGCCGATGCCTCGTGTACGCCGCACCGGCGATGGCACCCTCGTGATCGGGAGCCTCGGCACTGGGCGGCCGGTGCGAATTCACCCTCCGATGCTACGGAGGCGCGCTCTGTTCGTCAAAGCGGCCGAAGGTCGTTTCGCGGTTGGAGGTTGGAGCCTGCACCGCGTAGGAGTGTCCCCCCGAGTGGTGGGAATTGAGCAAGAGCCTCACTGCTGAGTAAGCGAGCAGTGGTGGAGCCATCGGTGTGATTCTCAGCGTGTTCCGACCAAGGATCACGAAGGAGACACCGATGGCCCTCTCACAGTCT
>JBBSML010000014.1:0-64266 GCA_038233215.1 Candidatus Limnocylindria bacterium | reverse complement strand
CGCCATCGAACGAGTCGCGCGCCTGCGAGTGGACGGTGAGCGAACCGATTGCCCCGTCCTCGCCGATGAGCGGCGCGCTCATCACCGATCGGATGCGGTGCTGTCGGATGTAGCGGTCGGGCGCCTCGGCGTGCGAAAACGCGGGATCAACCAGGTAGTCGCCGGTGCGGACGACGCGGCGCTCGATCACCGAGCGTCCCGAGACGCCCTCATTGAGTTGAACCGGATCAACGGCTTCGTCTCGCTCGATCGGCAGATCGATTGCCGAGTGGCCGAACGCCCAATGCAGCCCTCCGCCCTCCGCCAGCAGGTCGATGCGCCCGCCGTCGGCATCGAGCAGGCGCACCGCCTCATCGAGCGTGCGCTGGAGAATGTCGCCGGGGTCGCGGATCGCGGTGATTCGCGCGGCGATCTCGCCGAGCGAACGCTGCGCCTCCACGCGCCGCTCGAGCTCCTCGTACAGCCTCGCGTTTCCCAGCACGATGGCGGCCTGGCCGGCCAGCGCACCGAGCAGCTCAGCGCCGTCACCGTCGAAGGCGTCTCGCCGCGCCGAATAGGCGCTGATGGCACCGAGCGGCGCCGCCTCGCCCACCAGTGGAGCGCTCATCTGCGAGTGATAGCCGCAGCGCGCGATCCATTCGTCGGCACGCTGGGTGTGAACGAACGAGTCGTCGTCGAGATAGCTGCCCGTCCATGCCACGGTGCCCTCGGCCACCGCGCGCCCCGCGACGCCCTGGCCGATCCTCACAGTGGTGTCGTCGATCGGGGCAGCTCCCGGTCCGTCCCCGAACACCTCACGATAGTCGGCCAGCTCCCGCGTGCCGGCCCGGATCTGGTGGATCACCACATGCTCGGCGCCGAGCAGCCGCTTTGCCTCAGCGATCGTCCGGCTGAGGACGGCAGCAGGATCACGAATCGAGGTGATCGAAGCCGCGATCTCTCCCAGCGTGCGCTGCGCCTCGACCCGGTGCGCCAACTTCTGGGCGGTGACCTCCGCCTCGGCGTTCAGGCGAGCATTGGTCAGGACGATCGCCGCCTGGTCGGCCAGCAGCCCAAGGAGCTCGCCCGCGTCCGCGTCGAAGGCGCGTGGTGATTCGGCAAAGACGCCGATGGCGCCCATGGGACCTCCGTCGCCGATGAGCGGCGCGGCGATCACGGCCCGAATGCCCAGCTCGCGGGCGACCCGATCGGACTCCCCCTCGTGCACGAACGATTCATCGGCAAGGTAGTCGTCTGTCCATGAGGCACGTCCGGTGTGGATGGCGCGGCCGGAAACGCCATCGTCGGCGCGGGTATGGTCCTCCTTCGTAAAGGGCTCCAGCGCGTCATGGACCAGCGAGTGGCCGTCGCCCCAGCGCAGCACCCCCTCCGCATCTTCGGCGACCATGCCGATCTGGCCGCCGTTTCCCTTGAGCAGACGCACGGCGGCTCGGAGCGTCTGTTCCAGCACGGCCGATGGATCGCGCAGTGACGTGAGCTGCGTGGCCATCTCGGCCAGCGTGCCCTGTGCCTCGACCCGATGGGCCAGCTCATCCGCCTGTTCGCGGAGATCCTTCTCGAGCGTCCGTTGCGCCTCCACGCGTCGCCCGAGCTCTTCCCGTGAGCGCGCCAAATCCTCGATCAGACGCTGGTTGGCGATGGCGGTGTCTGCATGATCGGAGAGGGCGCGGAGGAGCGCGATCTCCGCCTCCTCAAAGCCGTCGACGCGCGATGAATAGGCGCCGAGCGCGCCGAGCACCTCCCCATCCGCGATGAGCGGAGCCGCGGCCATCGAGCGCATGTTGGCCTTGATCACGATCCGATCGGCGACCGGCGAATGCCGGAATCGCTTGTCCCGGCGGTAGTCGCCCGAGACGACCACCTCGCCGCTCGAGATCGCGTGACCGAACAGGCCGACACCGACCGGCAGCGAGAGATCGCGGATCAGCTGGCGCGCCTCCGGGCTGCTGATGCCGGCGTCGACCGCGAAACGGAGCCGTCCCTCATCGGGGTCGACCAGGTAGACCATCGCCCCGTCCGCCTTCAGCAGGCGCGCCGCCTCCTCGACGGCGCGCGACAGCAGGGCATGGCTGTCCTGCTCCTGGCCGGTCGCGCGCGCCGCGTTCTTCGACTCGGGTCGGGATGCTGCACGGGTCATGAGCAGCGCAGAGGATACGCCATCGAGCGCGGAACCTTGCCCATGGACCCGGCCCCGTACGTCAATTCGCCGACCGGCCAGGGCACGAATGTCCATGAGCAACCTGCCCCCTCTGACCGATTCCGTGCGGAAGGCCGACGCCGAGACTCAGGACATCAGATTCACACCGATGCCGGTGACGGCGTCACACGAACAACCAGGAGGGTCTCTGCAATGTCCACGTTCCTTCGTAACCGTGCAACCGGCGTCGTGCTCACCGCAACCATCGTCGGGCTCGCCCTCGCGACGGCCTACATCCACTCGACGCTGGGTGGCCTGCTCTTCACGCTGAATGCGCTTGGCTACCTTGGCCTCGCGGGCCTCGTCGTCATCGGCGCAGTCGCACCGATCGCGATGGTGCAGCGCTTCAGCTGGTTCCCACGGCTTGCGCTCATCGGCTACACCGCCATGACGATCGCCGGATACCTGGTGATGGGCCCGTACTTCACCCTCGGCTTCATCGCCAAGGGCATCGAGGTCGCCCTGGTCACGCTGCTCGTGATTGACATCATCCGCGTCTACGGCAGCCCGTTCGGCCTGGTCCGCACCGCGCTCGAGTCGGCCGGCCCGATCGTGCCGGAGCGCTTCCGCCCGACCTCAGCGTAGGCTTTCATCGTCGACCGAAGGGCGGACCGGAATCCCCGGTCCGCCCTTTTCTCATGGACATTGAACCGATGAGCCGATTTACCTTCCCCTCCTCGCCGGCGCAAATGATCGCCGTGCTCGCCGCCTGGGTTTCGTCTCCCAGTCATTGGCCTGGGACGATCTCGCCGCTCGCAACCGCTGCGAGGTCGAGGCCATCAAACGAGCTTGTGCTCCACGGCGTACAGGGCGGCCTGGGTGCGCGAGGCGAGACCGAGCTTGCCGAGAATGTTCGAGACGTGGGTGCGCGCCGTGCGTTCGGTGATGCCGAGCTCGTAGGCGATCTCCTTGTTCGACGCCCCCTTGGCCAGCTGCGAGAGAACTTCCTTCTCGCGCGCGGTGAGCGGCTCGATCGGCTCGGCATTCTTGCGGGCTCGGAGGCGCTGAGCCAACAAGCGGGAGACGGCCGGATCCAGGTGAACCTCGCCGTTGTAGGCGGCGCGAATTGCCTGGGCGACTTCCTCCGCTTCGGCGTCCTTGAGCAGGTAGCCGGAGGCCCCGGCCTCCAGCGCAGAGGTGACCTTCTCCTCCTCGATGAACGAGGTGACAGCCACGATCTCGATCTCCGGATGACCCTGCTTGATGGCGGCGATAGCTTCCAGGCCGCCCATCTCCGGCATCAGCAGGTCCATCAGGATCACGTCAGGAGCGAGGCGGTCGGCGGCCGCGACGCCCTCTCTGCCGTTCTCGGCCTCCCCGACCACGTCGAAGTCCTTGAGAAGTTCCAGAAAGCCACGCAGACCGCGTCGGACGACGGCATGGTCGTCGACGAGCAGCACGCGGATCGGCCCTTCTTCGTCAGTCACGGTCTCGGTCCCCTGCATCTCGGATTCATCAGGTTCGGGCGCATCGCCGGGGCGTACCCGCGAAGTATGCACCAGCGCGTAGACGCGTTCGGGCTCCAGCACGTCGCGGAGGCGCTGCGTGCCTAGGTGGTCGTCGGGCTCCACGAGTGAAGCATACCGACGTCTGCGACGCGTCGGTCCGGTGGCGCCGAGGCTATCCTCCGTGGCATGACCCGCCCGACCCTGACCGGCACCCCGGATGCTGTCCCGACCGTCGAGCTCGACGACCTGCTCGACGGCGGCGACCTCGAACTGATCGACCGATGGCTCGCGCAGGCGGGCGTGGTTCAGATCGCCGACGAGCTCTCGCGATTAAGGCGCGAGCAGCGTGCGGTTCCGTTTCGGCTGCTCGGCAAGGACCGTGCGCTCGAGGTCTTCGAGCTCCTCGATCCGTCACTCCAGCAGGAGCTTCTCGAGGGGCTTCGGGATACGAACGTGCGCCAGCTGTTCGAGGGCCTGGACCCCGATGACCGCGCGCGGCTGACGGAGGAGATGCCGGCCAAGGTCGCGCGACGCCTGCTCGCCGGGCTCTCGCCGAACGAGCGAAAGCTGACGTCAACGCTGCTCGGCTACGCGGAGGACTCGGCTGGGCGCCTGATGTCGCCGGAGGTCGCAAGTCTTCGCGCGGGGATGTCAGCGGCCGATGCCCTGGACCGGCTGCGGCGCATCGGCCGATCCGCCGAGACGATCTACGCGCTGCCCGTCACCGATGACAAGCGCCGCCTCGTCGGAGCCCTCGGCCTTCGAGATCTCGTGCTGGCCGACCCGTCCACGCCGGTCGGGGACCTCATGGATACCCAGGTGTACTCGGCGCGAGTCGATACCGACCAGGAGGAGGCAGCACGGCTCATCCGTGAGGCTGACCTGCTGGCACTGCCGATCGTCGACACCGAGGACCGACTGGTCGGGATCGTCACCGTGGACGATGCCATGGAGGTCCTCGAGGAGGAGGAGACCGAGGACGTCGCGCGCGCCGGTGGTGCGGAGCCGCTCGGTCGCCCATACCTCACTACATCGGTCCTTCAGATCGCCCGCTCGCGCGTCGTCTGGCTCCTCTTTCTCATCGTGGCCGCGACGCTGACGGTGAACGTGCTCCAGATCTTTGAGGGGACGCTCAACAGCGTGGTGAAGCTGGCGCTCTTTATCCCTCTGATCATCGGCACGGGTGGCAATACCGGCGCACAGGCCGCCACGACCGTGACGCGCGCGCTTGCCGTCGGGGAGGTGCGTTTCGATGACCTCGGCATCGTGATCCTGCGCGAAGCGCGCGTGGGTCTGCTGCTTGGCGGCATGCTGGCGGTGCTGGCGCTCGGACCTGCATGGATCTTCGCCGGGCGCGGCATCGGGATCGTGGTCAGCTTGACACTGGTCGCCGTTTGCACGCTGGCGGCGTTCATCGGTTCGCTGCTGCCCCTGGTCGCCCGCCGTGTCGGCGTCGATCCGGCGGTCATGAGCGCACCGTTCATCACCACGCTGGTCGACGCATCGGGACTCATCATCTATTTCCTGATCGCTCGGGTGGTCCTGCGCCTGTGACCGATCCGGCACGCAGTCCGTGGGGCGGGCACCGATCCTCTTTCGAGTTCCTCTGCCCCGCCTATACCGGTGCCGACCGGGCTCGGCTGCTCGCCGATGCGCGGATCATCCGCAATCGCGCCAAGGTGGATGCCATGATCGTAACGCCTCGGCATGGCTCCGCCTCGAAAGCCTATCGAACCCCGAGGTGACTGCGTTCGCTTGCTCGCTGGCACAGGACGTGCTGAAGCCGGAGCATACCTTCGTGCCCGTGTGCAGATGAGCGCCATCGAGCTGATCAGCCTCGTCAACCAGAGCCTGTTCATCGGCCTCTTCGTGGTCGTGCTTCGACATGCTCTTCGCGAGCGCACGCGAGCCAGCCTGAATACGGCCCTGCTGTTCGGATCAGTTGCAGCGGTCGTGACGGTCAGCCGTCTGTCGCAGCTCACCGGGACAAACGACGAACCGCTGCTGACGCCGTTCCTCCTGCTCCTGCTCAACCTTGCCCCCCTCGCCATGATTCGCCTGGTCGAGGATTTCAGCGGCACGCCGCGCTGGGTGCAGATCGCCGGCGCGGTGACCTACGTGGCCATTGCCGCCCTGGGATTCACATTCACGCTGCAGCCCCAGCTGGTCGAGCTCGCGACCATCACATGGTTCGTGGCCGTGGGAGGCTATGCCGCCTTTGCCTTCGCACGCGAGAGCGGTCGGACGCGCGGTATCACACGGCGACGAATGCGAGCCGTGGCAAGCGGAGCCATCCTGTTCATTGGCGCGATCGTTGCAATCTTCGTCAGCGCCCTGCTGACACCGGAAGGGTCGTTCCTCGGAATCGTGTCACAGTTGGCCGCGCTGGCCGCGGTGCTGGCCTTCTTCCTGGGCTTCGCACCACCGTCGTGGATCCGGCGTGTATGGCGCGAGCCCGACCTGCGCGTATTCCTCGAGCGCTCGATCCACCTCATGGGGGTCAACGACGAACGCCGCCTCATCATCGAGCTTCAGCAGTCTGCCGCAGCTGCCTTCGGAGCGACCGGCGCCAGCATCGGCATCTGGGATGGCGAGCGTCCCGTCCTGCGCTACGACGACGGGAGTGGCGAATGGATGGAGTTGCCGGAGGACGCCTTTATCGCCGGGCGCGCTTTCACACAGCAACGCCGTGTCGTCGCCCTCAATGCAGCGAGCACCGATCCCGCGAACGCCGACGTCTACGAACACTCGGGGGCACACACGGTCATCGCCGCACCGATCACCGTCGACGACCGTCGCATCGGCGCAATGGCTGTATACGCTGATCGCGCTCCCATCTTTGTCGAGGACGATCTCTGGCTCATCGAGCTCCTCGCCGACCATATCGCCGTGCTGCTTGAAGCGCGCGACCTGGCGCGACACGCCAGCGACCTCCAGGCGCGCGAGGAGGCGGCGCGCCTCAAGGAAGAGTTCCTGTCGGCCGCGGCCCATGATCTTCGGACGCCGCTCACCGTCGTGCTGGGGCAGGCGGAGCTTCTCGAGCGACGGCTGGCACGGGACCCGGCCGCGCCGGTCGACACTGCGGGAGTATCGCGCCTGGCGAACGAGGCACGACGCCTGCGCGATCTCGTCGGCGAGCTGCTCGACGCACAGCGGCTGGAGCAGCCGGGGGCCGTGATGGATCGCGAGATCGTCGACCTGCGCGAGCTCGTGCAACTCGTGCGCAATCGGCAGCTCGAACACGGTCTGGCGATCGAGGTGGAGGCGCCGCACGCGGCAGTTCGCAGCTCTGTCGATCGCATGCGTATCGCGCAGGTCCTCGACAATCTCATCGAGAACGCGCTGAAGTACAGCGTGAATGGCGCGCCGCCACTGGTTCGACTGTGGAAGGAAGGCGCGGAGGCGCGGTTCTCGGTGATCGATCACGGCGTCGGGATTCCCGAAGCAGAGAGCGATCGGATCTTCGATCGCTTCTATCGGGCGTCGAACGCCCAGAGCATCACCGATACCGGGATGGGCCTCGGCCTCTACATCTGCCGACGGATCGCGGAAGAGCACGGGGGGCGCATCTGGGTGGAACCGACCCCCGGCGGGGGCAGCACATTTACGGTGGCCTTGGCCCGCGCCGAGCCGCCTGCAGAGCCCGATGTCATCGCATCTGCCGAACCACAGTGGATCGTGCCCACCGCGGAGGCGGCTGCCGATGCCTGACGTACGCGTGCTGATTGTCGACGACGAGCCCGACATCCGGGCCACCGTCTCCGCCATGTTGGAGATCGAGGGTTACGACGTCGACGAAGCCGCCAACGGGGCAGATGCGCTCGACGCCATCGAGCGGCACGCGCCGGATGTGATCCTGCTCGACATGAGGATGCCGGTGCTGGACGGCTGGGGATTCGCCCACGAGCTGCGGCGGCGCGGACACCCGATGCCGATCGTCGTCATGACCGCGGCGCGCGACGCCGCGCGGTGGGCAGGTGAGATCGCGGCGTCCGCCTTCGTTTCCAAGCCGTTCGGCTACGACGATCTCATCATGGCCGTAGAGCGCGTTCGTCCATCGGGCTGACGCCCAGGCGTCTCACGTCGCGACCGCGGTTCCGGACCATCCCCGACCCCCGTACCCCAGGAAGCGAGTGGGTCGCAGCACGATGGGCTGAGAGTGGGGCGCCGCGAATATCCGCCCACCGTGAGACGTCTCGCGTCAACCTCGGACGTTGGACCGACGAGCGTCCGGCTGAATGACGTAATCCGCGACCCTATACTCGGCTCCGCATGCCGCCAATCGCCAGCGTCGACGTTCCCGCCTCGAGCGCCAACCTCGGGAGCGGATTCGACTGCTTCGCGGCCGCCCTGTCGCTCAAGCTGCGCGCGGAGCTGTGGCATGGAGATGAGGCGGGAATCGTGCTCAACTCCCTCGGTGAAGGTGCCCCGCGCGACGACGAGCGGGCTGACGACAATCTCCTGATCCGCGCCTTCCGCGAGGGTCTGCGCGCATCGGCGGCGCCCGGGGCGTCGTCGTGGAGGCTCGAGGTCTCGAGCATGATCCCGGCCGCTCGCGGACTCGGCAGCAGCGCCTCCGCGATCGTGGCGGGCGTCGTGCTCGGCGCGGCCGTCGGGCGACGAGCCGTCGGTGCCGACGAGCTGCTGGCCACGGCCAGCGCGCTGGAGGGTCATCCCGACAACGTCGCGGCGGCGCTGTACGGCGGGTTCACCATCGCGGTCGCGGATGGCGAGGGTGTGACCCTGCGACGCTTCCGCGCGCCCGAAGCCTGGATTCCGGTTGCGTTCATCCCGCAGCGCGAGAGCCGCACGCATGACATGCGCGCCGCGCTACCCGCAACCGTCGAGCATGCGGCAGCGGCACGACAGGCTGGTCGAAGTGCCCTTCTCGCCACGGCGATCATGACCTCCGACGCGGGGCTGCTGCGCACCGCGATGACCGATGAGCTCCATCAGCCGTTCCGGCTCCCCCACCTGCTCGGCAGCCCGGAGCTGATCGATCTCGCCTACGAGCGTGGCGCGGCCGGCGCATGTCTCTCCGGCGCAGGTCCGACCATCCTCGCCATCTGCGACTCGCCGACGAACGCGCACGCGGTCGAGAAGGCATGGAACGCCTCGGGGGTTCCCGGCATGGCCACACGTCTTCGCTTCGACACCGCGGGCGCAAAATTGGTTGCAGCCGACTAGGACGTAAAGGCAGGCGGTCGCCGATGACCGAGCCATGCCGATATATCGGTCCCAGGCGCACACAGTTGAATGCTCTGGCGTCGTGTGGCCCGATTCATCGAGCACACGCACGCACGGCAGGCCGGTGGCGTTCCTGAGCGCCCGACAGATCGGCAGGCCTCGGGGACTCCCTCGATCGGGCCGCAGCGTCCTGGCCCGCTCGCCGGTACCATGCTGAACGCCCATGAGTCTCGTGACCATCGCGGGCGTGTCGAAGAGCCACGCCGCGCAGCACCTCTTCAGCGACGTCGGCCTGATGATCAGCGCCGGGCGACGTATCGCCATCGTCGGCCCCAACGGCGCCGGCAAGACGACCCTGCTCGAGCTCATCACCGGCGACCAGGAACCTGACGGAGGCACGATCACGCGCGCCCGGGACACGGTCATCGGCTACCTGCGCCAGGAGGTGGCGGAGAGCCGGGGCCGCAGCGTGCTGGTCGAGGTGATGGCCGGCGCCGGCGAGGTGAGCGGCATCGAACGCCGCATGCGTCACATCGAGATGGAGATGGAGGACGCGTCAGACGAGGAAGAACTCGCCGAGCTGATGGACGAATACGGGCGCCTCCAGCATCGGTTCGAGGCCCTCGGCGGATACGGCATGGAAGCCGATGCCCGACGCATCCTGGCGGGACTCGGTTTTGCGGATGCGGACGTCGAGCGCGACATCGGCGAATTCAGTGGCGGCTGGATGATGCGGGTGGCGCTGGCCCGGCTGCTGCTCCAGAATCCCGACGTCCTGCTGCTGGACGAGCCGACGAACCACCTCGACCTCGCCAGCGTCGAGTGGCTCCAGGGCTTCCTGGCCGTGTATGCGGGGGCGATCGTGCTCGTCAGCCACGATCGCGACTTCATCAACGAGGTCGCCAACCGCGTGCTGGAGCTGCACGACGCGCAGGCCACCGAGTACATCGGCGACTACGCCGATTTCGTCGAGCAGCGCGCCGAGCGCATGATCCAGCTGGAGGCCGCCGCCCGGAACCAGCAGCGCAAGGTGGCCCACACCCAGGCGTTCATCGATCGCTTCCGCTACAAGGCGTCCAAGGCTCGTCAGGTCCAGTCTCGCGTCAAGGCGCTGGAGCGCATGGACCGCGTCGCCTCGCCCGGAGCACGCGTCAGGTCAGTCAAGTTCCGCTTTCCTGAGCCGCCGCGCAGCGGACGGACGGTGATCACCTTGAGCGACATCGAGAAGCGCTACGGCGGCACCGTCGTCTATGACGGCAACCTCGACCTCCAGCTCGAGCGCGGCCAGAAGGTGGCCCTGATCGGACCGAACGGGGCCGGCAAGTCGACCCTGCTCAAGATCCTGGCCGGTGTTCTCGACTTCGAGGGCGGGACACGTGAGCTGGGCAGCAATGTTCGCGTGGCGTATTTCGCGCAGCATCAGATCGAGGCGCTCAACCCGGACAACTCGGTCTTCAATGAGCTCAACGACGCCGCGCCGATGATGTCCACGACCGACATGCGCAAGCTGCTCGGCGCGTTCATGTTCAGCGGCAGGGCGGTCGAGAAGCAGGTCGGCGTCCTCTCAGGCGGGGAGCAGACTCGCTTGGCGCTTGCCAAGCTGCTCGCGGATCCCGCCAACCTCCTGTGCCTGGACGAGCCGACAAACCACCTCGACATCCAATCCCGTGATGTCCTCGAAGACGCGCTGAACGCGTTCAGCGGCACGATCGTCCTCATCACCCACGACCGATATCTGATCCGCAGCGTCGCCAATGTGATCATCGAGGTCAACGACGGGGAGGCGACCGTCTATCCCGGCGACTTCGAGTACTACGCCGCCAAGCGTGGTGTCGACATCGAGACGCGCGGCGCGGTGGAGGGTGCCCGCTCGACACCGCGCGGCGTGATTGCCGCCGCCCCGAAGCCAAGGGAGTCGGCGAAGGCGGCGGCCGATCGCAAGCGCCGCGAAGCCGATGAGCGCAATGCTCGCCACCGTCGGACCCGCGAGCTGCGGTCCACGGTGGCCCGTGCCGAAGTGGAGACCGCGGACGCCGAACGGGAGCTCACCGAGCTCACCGGGCGGCTGTCGGATCCCTCCATCTACGCCGATGCGTCTCTCGTCAAGAGGCTGGTGGAGCGCCACAACGCGCTCCGGGATCGCAGCGAGACGCTCGGGCCGGAACTTGCCCGCCTCCGAGTCGAGCTCGCCGAGGCCGAGGAGCCCGAGCTGGTCCACAGCGAGTGACCGGGCGGACCACGGGCTCGTCGGCCGGGCTCGTCGGCGCCGGGCTCATCGTGGTGGCCGCCGTATTCTTCGGCACGCTCGGACCGATCACCCGCTTCGCGGATGAGGCCGGGGTCGGCTCCCTGGCGATCGTGGCCTGGCGGGCCGGGATCGGCGCATCCGCGATGCTGCTGCTTCTGCTCGTATTGCGTGGCGCCGCGGGTCGAAGGCCGCTCTCGATCCGGGAGGTTCCGGCGCGCGACCGATGGTTCATCGGCGTGGCGTCGATGGCCAACCTGGCCCTCAACCTCGCGATGTTCATAGCGTTCGTGCGGATCGAGATCGGGCTCGCCCTGCTCGTCTTCTACCTCTATCCGGCCTTCGTGGCGGTGGCCTCCGTGCTCTGGTTCGGCGAGCGGCTCGGCGCTGCGCGCTGGGGAGCCCTCGCCCTGTCGATGCTGGGCCTGGTGCTGACCCTGTCGGGCTCGGGCGGACTGGGGAAGCTGGACGCGCTGGGCATCGGACTTTCATTCCTCGCAGCATTCACCCAGGCGTTTTATGTCCTGGCCGCCCGGCACGGATTCGCGCGCATTCCACCGGTCGAGGCGGCCGCATTGACCATGGGCGGTGCGACCCTCGGGTACGTCGTGATCGCGCTCGTCACTGCGCAGCTCGCGGCGCTCGGCTCGCCGCTGGCGTCGAGCTCGGCGCTGGTGCCGGTGCTGCTCGCCGGGATCATCGGCGCTGCGATCCCGACACTCTGCTTCATCACCGGCATCCGGCTGCTCGGCGCGCCGCGCGCCGCGATCCTGGCCACGCTCGAGCCGGTGGTGGGAGTCGCGCTGGCAGCCTGGCTGCTCAATGAGCGGCCAACGCTGCTTCAGCTTGCGGGCGGCGCGCTCATCCTGGTGGCCGCGGTGCTGCTTCAGATTGGCGGCCGGACGGCGTCCGAGCACGAGGCCGTTGCAGGCTGATCAGGCCGACGTGTCAGCAGAGGACATGAAGGAGGCGTGAACCGATTGGGCCGCCGCGGCGGCTGAGGCGACGGGTACTTCGGCCCACACGACGCGCAGACCGCCCTCATTGAAGGAGCCTTCGCCGTGGGCCGGGAGTGGGAGCAACTCGGGAGTCATCGAGGTCGGTCCGACCAGGCTGATCCGCGCCACGCGATCCTTGCGATCGACGGCAAGCATCAAGACGCCGCCGTCCTCGCGGGACGACGGGCGCACGACGGTGCGTGGAGCCTCGTCCTCGATGGCGCGGACAACGAGGTGCAGCCGACCGCGCCGGGCACGACGGACCGCGACCGGGTGCACGACCTCGGCGCCCATCTCGGCCAGCAGCTCCAGCTGAAGGGCATCCACGAATGGCAGGAAACGCGCGGCGGGGACAAGGTGGGGATCCGCCTCCAGGACACCCCCGACATCCTTGAACAGCTCGCACCGATCGGCGCGCAGCGCCACCGCCAGGGCGACCGCGGACAGGTCGGTGCCCCCACGACCCAGGGTAGTCAGCTCTCCATGTGTTCCGATGCCCTGGAATCCGGCGACCACCGGAACCAACCCCGCGTTGATCGCCGCGCGTAATGGGCGGGAGAGCACGCGCCGAACTTCGGCTCCGAGATGCGCCGCGGCGGTGCGGATGCCGGCCTCGGCGCCCGAGAAAGAGCGTGCGGGAATACCGCGGCCCTGCAATCCGAGCGCGAAGAGAGAGGCCGATAGCGCCTCACCGGTGGCCAGGGCCCTGTCGGTCTCGCGCGCCAGCGCGGAGGAAGCGGCCTGCCCCGGCTCACGCAATGACTCACCGCGGTCGGGCAACAGGACGCGCGCCGCGCCGAGAATGGTGTCGGTGACCCCCTCGAACGCGCTGACCACGACGAGGGGCCGGAGGCCCGCGGCGCGCTGGCGAGCAACCACATTCACGGCCGCAACGATGTCCTCGGGGCGACGCAGGACGGAGCCGCCGAACTTGTCGACCACGATATCCGAGGACGATGGCTGCATCGCGCTTCCCGCCTCAGGCGGTCGCCGGCGAATCGACCGGGCTCACCTCGCCGCGTGGCAGCGGACCGCCGGACGCGACAAGGTCCGGAAGCTCAGCCAGCGAGCGGATGACCCGTACGTCCGTGGGCTCCGGCTCACCCGCCGGTGTGATCCGGATGCCCTCGTGGCGATCGAGCCACAGCGCATCCATCCCGGCCGCCCACGCGCCACGCACATCGGCCCGATACGAGTCGCCGACCATGAGGGTCTCCTCGGCCGCCACGTCGGCCCGCTCGAGCGCCATGCGGAAGAAGGCCGGGTCGGGCTTCGCGACACCGACCGCGCCCGACGGCAGGACGAAGTCGAGGTGGCGGTCGAGACCGAGCTGCTCGACAATTGCATGCAGGTTGGAGCCCCAATCGCTGACGATCCCGATCTGAACCCCGTCGAGCTGACGCACGGCGGTCAGCATCGGCTCGGCATCGGGATACAGCTCCCAGGCGTCGATCGAGAACTGGCTGGCAAGAATGCGGTCGAGGACTTCGCGCCGGGCATCGACCCGCAGCCGCTCGAGCATGACACCGTGGTACTGGCGCCAGGACTCCTCGATCCGGCCGTCATCGGTCCATGTGTCGTTTCCAGGCCGGTGATACTCGTCCCAGAACCAGCGGTCGGCCTCCTCCCATGCGGCGCGCAACTCGTCCTCGGTGATCTCATGTCCGTCGGCGGCAAGCACGCCCGAGAGCGCGTCGGCCAGCGTCTGGCGTGGCGAGAGCAGCGTGAAGCCCGCATCGAGGCAGAGTAGTCGGTAGGTCATGGCCAGCAACGGTAGCGCACCACGCGAGGCCGATGCGCCGGCGGAGTCCGCTGCTACCCTGCATTCCGTGCCCGCTCACCCAGCCCCACCTCCCTCCCCAAGCACCCGGCGACGCGTCCGTCGCGGGCTCCTTGATTGGTACGCGGCGGAGCATCGCGAGTTCCCGTGGCGCGAGACGGACGACCCCTACGCCGTCCTCGTCAGCGAGATGATGCTTCAGCAGACGCAGGCGTCGCGCATCGCCGAGCGGTTCCCGCGATTCATGGCGCACTTTCCGACTCTCGGGTCGCTCGCCTCGGCTCCGGCCGCCGACGTGATCGCTGCATGGAGCGGGCTCGGCTACAACCGTCGTGCGCTGGCGCTTCAACGCGCCGCCGTCATCATCGCGCGCGACGGATGGCCGAGCGACGTGGCCGGCCTGGCCCGTCTGCCGGGAATCGGCCCGTACACCGCGCGCGCCGTTGCCTCGCTGGCGTTCGGAACCCCGGTCGGGGTTGTCGACACGAACGTGCGACGCTGGCTTCTCCGCCGATTCGGTGGACCGGACGACCCACGACGCCTGCAGCTCATCTCTGACAGGCTCGCGGCGCACGGACGCGGTGGGCAGGTCGCGGCCTGGACCCACGCCACGATGGAATTCGGTGCCACCATCTGTCGCTCGCGCCAGCCCCGCTGCGGTGCGTGCCCCATCGCCGCGGAGTGCCCGTCGCGCGGGTCGGCGACCGTGGTCCCCCTGCCGCGCCAGCCGTCACTGCGCGGCTCCGATCGCGCTTATCGAGGCGCGACGCTGCGGTTCCTGTCCGCCTCGAGCGGGCTTGCGCTTCGTGAGCGGCAGCTGATCGTTGAGCTGGCGAGAGCCGAGCGCCGCATCGGTCAGCCGCTGGACAAGGCGGGTTGGGCGCGCGTGCTGAGTGGGCTGGAGCGGGACGGGCTGGCTCATCGGTCAGGCGGGATGGTGAGGCTGGGCGCCGCTACAATCGGGCCATGAGCATGAAGCTGGCGGTCGGCGATCCGTTGCCTTCGGTCGGGCTGCGGGCGACCGACGGGTACCTCCTCAACCTGCGCAGCAGCGTCACCAAGCAGCCGGTATTGGTCCTCTTCTTTGGTGCGCCAACCCTGAGCGGTGCCGGACGCCGTCGTGGCCTCAAGTCGGTCGAGGCGTTGTCGACCGGGTACCCGCGGCTGCATGAGGCCGGCATCACGGTGGTTGGCATCAGCTGCGACTCCGTGGAGCAGCAGACCGCTTTTGTGAGCGAGCGACAGCTTCCCTTCCTGCTCCTGAGCGACGAGCGTCGAAGCGCCGTCGAGATGCTCGGCATCGCCACCACGGCCGAAGGCGACAACGTCAACGTGTCGCAGCCGGTGGCGGTCGCTGTCGACCGCGACGGGATCATCCGGGCCATGCTCGATCCGGTGGAGCCCGATGCGCTCGTTGACCAGGCGATGCGAGCGCTTTCCGAGCCGATCCACGCCACTTCCGAAGACGCCTCCGCGGCCTCGTAGGGTCATGCGTGCCGTCCGGCTTCAGGCGCCGGGCCAGGAACTACGCACGGAAGAGGTCCCGATTCCGGAGCCGACCGGCACCGAGATCCGGATTCGGGTCGCCGGCTGCGGGGTCTGCCACACGGACCTGCACATCGTCGATGGCACGCAGACACGCGTCGCATTGCCGGTCACGCTCGGCCACGAGGTCACAGGCTGGGTGGATGCCGTCGGCCCGGATGCCGGCGGGGCTCACGCCCTCGGCAGCCCGGTACTCGTCCACGGCGGATGGGGATGCGGCGACTGCCGAGACTGTCGGGCAGGCGCCGAGCAGCGCTGCGTTCGTTCGGTCGCCCCAGGCTTCCAGGCCGATGGAGGCTACGCGGACGCCATGCTCGTGCCGCATCCACGGCACCTCGTACCCCTGGGAAACCTCGATCCCGTGCGCGCCGCGCCGCTCGCTGACGCCGGCGTCACCCCGTACCGCGCGGTCCGTCGCGCCGAACGCTGGCTCACGCCGGGCGCCCGCGTGCTACTGATCGGATGTGGAGCGCTCGGTCAATTCGCGCTCCAGTACCTGCGCCTGGTGCCCGATGCCGGGCCTCGGCTCCAGATCGCGGTCCGAGAGCTATCCCCGCTGCGCCTGGGACTCGCGAAGGAGCTCGGCGCTGATATCACGCTCCTCGACGGTGAGGCTGCCGAATCGATCGAGGCACTCGGGGCCCCCGCGGACGTCGTGCTGGACTTCGTCGGGACCGATGCATCGCTCGCCAGCGCCGCTGCCACGGTGGCTCCGGATGGCCTGGTGGTACTCATCGGCGAGGCGGGCGGTTCCTTGCCGTTCGGGTTCGACACCGTTCCGGTCGAGTCATGGCTGACCACGGTTGCGTGGGGCGCGCATGACGACCTCCGCCAGGTGGTGCGACTGGCAGCGAGCGGTGCGCTTCACTGGGATGTCGACCCCGTCCCGCTGGGGGAGGCCAGCGCGGCCCACGTCCGCCTGCGAGCCGGCGGTGTCACTGGCCGCCTGGTGCTGGTGCCGTAATGCCTTCGTCACCTCGATGGATCGAGGCAGACGCGCACGACGGGATCCAACACGCGACCGCACGTGTGCTTCGATGTCTCCGCCGCTTGCACCCAATGCAACTAACTACGAAGGAGCCGCCCGAATCAGCCAGAATGAGCGCAAAATAGATCCAAAGTTTGCGCCCAGGCGCACATCCCGGCCGTAAAGAGGCCGCACTTCGTAGTTAGTTGCGCCCAGCGCAAAAAGGCGAGGCGGGACGTGACAGAGGCGTGCGGCGCCGCTGACGGGCGTGCCTCAGCCGCCAAAGAGACGGGAAAACAGCCCCTTCTTCTGTTCCTGGCGAGCGTAGAACGGGGCCGCCGTGGCGTCGTACATCTCGAGCATCATCGGGGCGCGCAAGTCGGTGACGGCCAGAAGACGTCGCGAACCGAGATGCTCGGTGGCGATCGCATGCAGCCGATTGCGAACCGCATCGAAATCGGCTAACAGCGCGCCGGGATCCAGCTGAACGCCCGCCGTCCATGACGTGCCTGCGCGCAGCAGCCACGCGCGCTCGACGTGGGGCAGATCCGCGAGGGCGGAACGGAGCTCGCGGCCAAAGGGCTCCGGGATCTGGTCAGGCAACTCGAGCGCCGGCAGATCGCCGAGCGGGCGCCGGGCCCGCAGGGCGTCCGGTCGATTCGGATCAATGCCGGCGGCGAGGAAGGGAAGCACACCGATTGCGACCTCGATCTGGGTGGGTGCCCCTGGATCGACCACCACCCGCTCCTGCACCGCGTCGGCGCGCTCGAACAGGTCCTGCGCTCGGATGCGGATGCTGTCCGTGCCCGGCGGACCAAACTCGACGAGTGACGAGGGAGAGCTGAACGCGGCGATGAACCGCTCCCCGGCGTCGTCCGTCCCGTGCCGGAATGCACCAGCGTCGAGTGATGCGGGATCCGGTGCGGCCCCGGACGACGACCTGATCGGGACCACGAGCTCCGCGTCGATCAGGGCGTCCAGGCGCGGCGCCGCGTGACCTGGGCGCGGATCGTCCTTGGTCATACCGAAAGCTCCGTCAGTTTGCCCAGCGCGTCGTCAACGCGAGCCAGCGAACGATCACGCCCGAGCATCTCGAGCGAGGCGAACAGTGGCGGAGAGATGGTTCGTCCAGTGACCGCGACCCGGATCGGCGAGAAGAAGTCGCCCGCCTTGACGCCAGCGGCAGCGGCGGCCTCCCGGATGCGCTGCTCGAGCACGTCCGCGCTGAAATCGGCGTCATCCAGCTCCGCCAGCACCTCGCGGGCGCCCTCGAGCGCCACACGAGCCTCGTCCGGCCCACCCTTCTTCGGATGGAGCAGCTCAGGCCCGTACCAATCCGCGACAACCTCGTCCGGCTCCCACACGAAGCCGATGAGGTCCGGCACGTCGCCAAGCTTCACCAGCCGCTCCTTGATGAGCGGGACCAGCCGCATCAGGTCGTCATCGCGGATCGCCTTCGGCACCCACTCGCGGATGCGAAGCGCGAGCTGTTCATCGGTCATGGCGCGGATATACACGCCATTGAGATGGTCGAGCCGGCCACGGTCGAAGACGGCACCGCCGTGGTGGACCTTCTCGATGTCGAAGCGAGAGGCAAGCTCATCGAGGCTGAAGATCTCCTCCTCCGTACCCGGCGACCAGCCGAGGAAGGCCATGAAGTTGACGAATGCCTCCGGGAGGTAGCCCTCTTCGCGGTACGCCGTGATGGCCGTCTGTGACTTGCGCTTGCTCATCTTGGATCGGTCGGCGTTGAGAATGAGCGGGATGTGGCCAAAGCGCGGTTCGCGATAGCCCAGCGCTCGGATCAGCGCGATGTGCTTCGGCGTGTTGCTCAGGTGGTCCTCGCCCCGAATCACGTGCGTGATCTCCATCGCCTCGTCATCGATCACGACAACGAAGTGGTAGAGCGGCATCCCATCATTCCGCACGATCACGAAGTCGCCGAGCAGCGCGTTGTCGAACTCGACCTCGCCACGCACGAGATCATCGAAACGAACGACCTCCGGCTCGACCTTGAAGCGAATGACCGATGGACGACCTTCCGCCTCGAACGCGGCGTGCTCCGCATCGGTCAGGCGCAGGCAGCGACCGTTGTAGCGTGGCGGCTCTCTCTTGGTCTCCTGGTCCCGGCGAACAGCGTCGAGCTCCTCGGTGGTGCACCAGCACCGATACGCCGATCCCGCCGCAAGCAACCGGTCCGCCTCCCGACCATAGAGCTCCATCCGTCCGCTCTGGCGATACGGCGCATGCGGGCCGATGTCCTGACCGCCGGCGACCTGCGGCCCCTCGTCCCAGCTGATGCCGAGCCAATGGAGGTCGTCGATGATGTCCCGCTCGAACTCGGCCGTGCTGCGGGCGGCATCGGTGTCCTCGATGCGCAGGACGTAGGTCCCACCCACGTGCCGCGCGGCCAGATAGTTGTAGAGGCTCGTCCGCGCGGTGCCGATATGGAGCGGTCCGGTCGGGCTCGGCGCCATGCGCACGCGCGTCGGCCGATCCAATGATTGCATCATCCTCCGATGCTAGCAGCGTCTCCAGGGCTAGGCACCACTCCGGACGATACCTATCATCGGCTGATCACCCACAACCAACGGAGGCCCGAGCATGGCAACCAAGGAGACACCTTTCAACGAGGACGACCTGTACGACGCGTTCCCCGATGGCGCGAGCCGAGGGTACGGACAGGCTGACGGATTCAACGCCTACGCGACGCTCAATGACGCGAGCCTGTTCACCGCAGAGGCGCTCGAGAATCCGGTCGTCCAGGCCTTCATCAACGCGCCCTTCGGGGTCAGCTTCGCCCAGTTCAAGAGCAGCACACGCGAGTCCGAGTGGGCTCTCCACAAGCCGCACCTGGCGATGGCGGGCAAGCTCGCCGACAAGGGCATCGGCGGGCGGGTGGACCGGTTTCCGGAGGACCACGCGGACGTCGGGACCTACATCATCAATCACGACCGGACCATGGCCCGCTGGAAGTGGTTCAGCCTCGTCATCGAGGATGGCGCCATGGCCGGCCAGATGATCTACAAGCAGGAGGACACCTCGAAGGAGGACCCGCCGCTGGGAGACGGTTCGGCCTAGGGGTCGGACCCAGCCATGCGGTGCCCGGCGTGCGATTCGGACAATCCCGATGCGGCGCGCTTCTGCGCCAGCTGCGGCGGCCGCCTCACCGCCACCTGCCCGCACTGCCAGGCGGGCATCACTCCCGGTGTCCGATTCTGCTCGTCGTGTGGCGAAGCCGTTGCTCCGGCGGAGCCCGCCGCCGTCGCGAATTCGGACGATCGAGGCGACCCGTCGGGAACCGCCGAGCGGCGACGCGTCTCGGTCCTCTTCGTCGATCTCGCCAACTTCACGGCGCTCGCCCAATCGATGGATCCGGAAGAGGTGCGGACGATTCAATCGCGCTACTTCGAGGTGGCGCGATCGGTCATTGCCTCATTCGACGGCACGATCGAAAAGTTCATTGGCGACGCCGTCATGGCCGTCTGGGGAGCTCCGTCGACCCACGAGGATGACGCCGAACGGGCCGTTCGCGCCGCCATGACGCTGGTGGACGCGGTGGGGCGACTCGGCGGTGCCGCATCGGGGAGATCCCTTCGCGCCCGAGGGGCAGTGACGACCGGGGAAGCGGCGGTGAGTCTCGGGGCTGTCGGCCAGGGCATGGTCGCCGGCGATCTCGTCAACATTGCCTCGCGTCTCCAGGGACGAGCGCCGCTCGGCGGCGTGCTGGTGGACCGCATGACGCGCGACCGAGGATCCCGCGCGGCAGTATTCACGTCGGTCGGCTCATTGAGCCTCAAGGGCCGCACCGGCCCACTGCGAGCGTATCGGGCGACCCAGGCACCCCAGTCGCATGCGGGCCGGCATGGCGGGATGCACGCCGGCCCGTTCGTCGGCCGAGACCGCGAGCTCCGCGAGCTGGTCGAGCTGTTCAACGGGGTCATTCGCGAGCGTCGGAGTCGGCTGGTTTCCGTGACCGGGATAGCCGGAATGGGCAAGAGCCGCCTGGCGTGGGAGCTGTACGAATGGGTCGACGCCCTCCCTGATGAGGTTGCGTGGCACGCCGGCCGAGCTCCGGCGTACGGGGAAGGAATTGCATTCGCGGCGGTCGGCGAGATGGTCCGGCGCCGTATCCGTGTCAGCGAGGACGCCCCGCCGGAGGTCGCTCGGCGTCATCTGGCCACGACGCTCGACGAGCTTGTCCGCGACGAGGAGGAGCGACGCTGGATCGAGCCGCGCCTCGCCGTCCTGCTCGGTTCGGACGACGTGGCGGTGTTCGATCGCGACGAGCTGTTCGCGGCCTGGCGCAGGTTCTTCGAACGCGTCTCCGAACGGTCGCCGACCGTCCTCGTCTTCGAGGACCTCCAATGGGCAGATGCGAGCCTGCTCGACTTCATCGAATATCTCGCGAGCTGGACCCGCGATCACCCGATCATCATCCTGGCCCTGGCGCGGCCAGAGCTCTTCGATCGTCGGGCGGCATGGGGTGCTGGCGTGGGGAGCTTCACGGCGCTCCGCCTCGAGCGACTACCCGACGACGCCATGCGAACGCTGCTCGCGGCGAGAACGCCCAACCTGCCGCAGCCATTGATTCGCCAGATCCTGGAGCGTGCCGGTGGCGTTCCGCTGTACGCCGTGGAGGTCGCCCGTATCGTCGAGGATCGACGCAGGCGTCCTCGTGGCACGCCGGAGACTGGTCAGCAACCGGTCGAGGTGCCCGACTCACTGCATGGACTGATCGCGGCCCGCATCGACGCCCTTCCTGCCGCTGAGCGCGCACTCCTCCTGGCAGCGGCCGTCCTTGGTACGCGCTTCCGCCTGGACGCGCTCGTCGCCGTCGTCAGGGCAGACGCCGCGCTCACCCGGGGACGCATCGAGGCGCTCGTCCGGCGCGAGCACCTTACGATCGATGAGGATCGCAATTCGCCCGGCTACGGCCAGCTGGGGTTCGTGCAGGATCTCGTGCGCGAGGTCGCCTACGGGACGCTTGCGCGCCGCGAGCGACGATCCCTTCACCTCGCCGCGGCGCATCACCTTGAATCTCTCGGGGGCGACACTGTCGCGGAGCACCTCGCCGGACACCTGGTCGAGGCGCATCGGCTCGACCCAGATCATCGGGATGCCGCCCGTCTCGGCCGCAGAGCCGTCGCGGCGCTTCGCCAGGCTGCACGCGAGGCGACCAGGCTCCACGTCCCGGAACGCGCGCTCGGCCTTCTCACGGACGCGATTCGACTCTGCGAGGCGGCCTCAGCGCAGCTGACCGCCCTGCTCGAAGAGATTGCCGAGGCATCGCGCGCCGCTGGACGTCTCGAGCTCGCGGAAGCGTACCTGCGCGAACTGATCGCTCTGCACACGGCATCGAGCGACCACACGGCAGCGACTCGAGCGCGTGCGAGGCTAGCGAGCGTCCTCCTGTCCGCGCAACGCAATGAACCCGCGCTCGCGGAACTCCAGGCAGCCATGGGCAGTATTCGGCACTTCGAAGCCGATGCTTCAGGTGTGGAGCTGGCCGCCCAGATGGCGAGGGCCAGGCTTCTTCTTGGCGACAGCCGCGAAGGGTTGGCGTGGGCGGAGCGCGCGCTCGTTGCTGCCAACCGCCTGGGCCTCGCGAACATTGCGACCGACGTGCTCGTGACGCGCGGAACCGCCAGAATCACGCTCGGCCAGGAGGAGCTGGGCCTGAGCGACCTCCGAACGGCCATCGCGCACGCCCAGGAGACGGGCTCGCTGCATACCGAGCTTCGATCCCGAAACAACCTTGCGTGGGCGCTGATGGCCGACGATCCGCGCGCCGCCATGGAAACTGCCCGCCATGGACTCGAGCTCGCGACGCAGATGGGACTCGGGGACGTTGCCGTACAGCTCGCGGATCTGGCGTGCACGACCGCGATCGAGACCGGGGATTGGGCATGGGCACTCGAGACGATCGCCGAGCTCGAGGAGCGTGGCGTGTCGGAGGCATACCGCATCGTCCTGTCGACGAGCGCCGCGACCATCCACGCCCTGCGGGGGGATCCGTCACCGATGGCCGCCCTCGATTCGCTCGAGCCCATCCCGGCCGGGATGGACCGCCAGGTCGTGTCCGGGCTGCTCCAGGCACGGGCGTGGTGCGCACTCGTCGCTGGCGATTTCGGCGAGGTTCAACGCTTGGCGGAGCAGGCCGTCGAGGGCTCGATCGGCGCGGACCAGGCCTATCCTCGGATCCTCGCCACCCGGGCCAGCCTGTGGCTCGGCGATCGCGCGGCCGTCGCCGCCGGTCTGGCGCGGCTCGATGCGCTGAACCAACGAGGGCGCGCCGTGGTCGCCGCCTCGATGACGCTGCACGCGGGGCTCGCCGTCCTGGACGGGAATCCCGAAGCGGAGCACCTCTACCGCCGGGCGGTTGAGGCATGGCGAACGCTCGACCTGCCGCTTCCACTCGCCCTCTGCCTGCTCGACGAGCATCGCACGCTGCGTTCGCAGGCCGCGCCAACTGAAGCCATGGCGGCCATCGACCGCCTCGGGGCAGATGGGCTGCGCGTCGTGGTCGAAACGACGGTCACTCCGCGAGGAGCTCCTCCACGGCGGGCGCGATCACGTCAACCCAGCGCTCGTACTGCGCCCCGGACGGGTGGAGGCCGTCGTCCGCCACGAGCGAACGATCGTCCCTCGCCCCCTGGCTGATCTCGAAAATTTCCGGCACGAACCGGATCTGGAGCGTCTCACACGCCTCGCGCAGGATGGCGTTCGCGCGGAGGATCGCGTCACTCTGCTGCATCGGATCGCCGAATGCCTCCCCGCTGGGTGTGACCGTGTAGTCAGGGGTGGCGATGCACAGAATTCGCTGCGGCGGCAGGCGCGTCAGAAGCTCCTCGAGGATGAGCGCCATGTTGCCCGCGTACTGCGAGTCGTTGACGCCCTGAACGACATCGTTGACGCCGATCAGAAGACTGACGAATTCTGGTTGGAAGCCGTCGAGCTGCGGCAGCTCCTCGTTGATCAGATCGAGTGACGTGTAACCGTTGACCGCGGGATTGCCCACCAGCTCGAGCTGATCGACGCGCTCCACGAGCTGGTTCGGAAAACGCTCTGCAGCAGATACGGACGTGCCGATCGTGTACGAGTCACCGAGTGCGACGTAACGCACGGTCGAGCCCTCCGACGCAGTTGAGGCCGATCCCACGGACGTGGACGAATCGCCACCCGCACATGCGGCCACCAGTACAGCGCCGCCGAGGAGTCCGCACAGGCCGACACGCGCTCGATCCACGTTCGCTACCCTACCCGAGCATGCAGCGTGCCGCATCGACCACCGCCCCGATCAGCGGATCGTGATGCCTTGTTCTTGAGCGGCACGCTGCTCAACGTCGCCACGGTGTTGATCGGCACGCTGATCGGCCTCCTCATCGGCTCGCGCATGACGGCCAAGCTGCAGTCGAGCCTCACCACCGGTCTCGGGCTCTTCACGCTGTTGATCGGCCTGTCGATGGGACTGCGCATCTTCAATGACCCCGCGGCCCGGGCCGGCGACGATCTGGCGGTCCTCGGAGCGGTGCTTCTCGGCGTGGCGATCGGGGAGCTGCTCCAGCTGCATGACGGGCTGGAATGGATCGGCGGATGGTTCCAGCGCCGGCTGTCGAGCGGTAAGCGTCCGAGCCGCATCGCGGAAGGGTTTGTCACCGCCAGCCTCGTCTTCTGCATCGGGCCGCTCACCATTCTCGGCTCGCTCGCCAACGGCCTCACCGGGGACGTTCAGCTGCTGGCGATCAAGTCGCTCCTCGACGGAGTCGCCAGTATCGCCTTCGCCGCGGCGCTCGGCCCAGGCGTCGCGCTCTCGGCGCTGAGCGTTCTCGTCATCCAGGGGTCGATCGCCGCGAGCGCCGTCCCACTCCGCGGGGTGATGGATGAGGCGACCATCCTGGCCATCACCACAGCCGGCGGCCTCATCCTGCTCGGTGTCGCGCTCCGTCTGCTCGAGCTCAAGGCCGTGCGGGTGGCCAGCTTCCTGCCCGCGCTCATCCTGGCGCCGATCTTCATCCGGCTTGCCGCATTCGTCCGCGATGCGATCACCGGATGATCCCCGGCGACCCTCGTGCGGATCGACCTCGGTTTGTCTAGCGCCGCGCTCGCTTCGCCGCTTCAGCTCAAGCGGAACGCGGGATGCACGGTGCCCGCGGGTTCGCCGCGCGTGTCGAGGATCGCGGGCGAAGCGTACTCGGCCAACGAGCCCGGCAGCGGATCGGTCGCGAGACCGAGCTGCCGCAGGATCTCCACGCTGACGACGTCTCCGCCGCGACGCGCGGCGTTGCCATCCTCGATCACCGCCGCGATCCCCATCGGCCCATCTCCATAGGGTGCCGAAGGCGGCAGCGCGCCGGGCGGCACACCCATGGCCAGCACGCCCTCTGCCCCGCCCTTGCTGATGATCCGCGTCGGATAGGCGAGCATCAGCGCCGTGTCAATCCTGCGCCGCGCGCCGGCGACGAGTTCGGGATGCGCCATCATCGCATCGCGAATGCGGATGAGCGCCTCACGCAGCGGTGGATCCGCCACCGCCGATGGATCAGCGAGACGCGCGAACGCCAGCGCCAGCCCACGCAGGGGCATCCCGAAGGAGACGACGCCGCAGCCATCGGTCGCCGTGGTGACGCGCTCGATCGGGACATCCGAGAGCGCCGAGATCGTCTCGAGGGCAAGTCGCTGGACCGGATGCTCGGGGTGCCAATAGCTGTCGAGTGGCCAGCCCGATGCCTTGGCGAACAGGACCATGCCAGCGTGCTTGCCCGAACAGTTCCCACGCAACACGGTGGATTGCTCTCCGTCGCGAATGAGCCGATGCGCGGTCTCGGTGTCGAACGGCGGGTGGACCTGGTTCTGGAGGACGCTGCCGGTCAATCCGGATCGGCGAAGGATCTCCTGGACAAGGCGAACGTGCTGATCCTCGCCGCTATGGCTGGCCGCCATGATCGCGAGCGCCTCCGTGCCCAGCCTGTACTCGTCGAAGCGGCCGGACGCGACAAACGGGGCGAGTTGGAATGGCTTGGCGCTGGAGCGCAGGAAGATGAACTGATCAGGGTCACCGGCCGATCCAATCAGCGACCCATCCGGGGCGGCTACGGCGATCGAGCCACGGTGAATGGATTCGACTCGATCGCCGCGCGTGACCTCCACCAGCACCGGCGGTGCGGCGGCGCGGCGCGGCGGCATGAACGCGGGCTACTGCCCGGCCGGTTGCCCGTCGCGTGGCTCACCCGCAGGCTTTTCGCCCTCGCGGTCGCCCTTGCTGAAGATGCTGCCGCCTGATCCGCCCGACTGGCCGCTGATACCGGGACGCTGGGCTGGCTGGGCGCCGCTCTGTCCGGGCTGCCCCGGCTGCCCCGGCACCGGTCGAGCGCTCGCCTCACGAGTCATGGTCACGGTGCCCTCCCAGTGGGCACCCTCCTTGACCACCAGGACCTGGGTCTTGATGTTGCCCTTCACACGACCCGTCGAGCCGATCTCGAATCGTCCGCCGCAGTCGACGTCTCCCTCGTAGTCGCCGTTGACGACGACGTTGTGCGCCTTGATGGCGCTGCGGACGCGCGCCTGCGGGCTGATGATCAGCGTTCCCTGGCACTCGATCTCACCCTGCGCCTCGCCCTCGATCCGCAGGTCGCGATCGCTGACGTACTTGCCGTTGAACCGGGCATGCGGATCGATGACGCTCTCGTTACCGCGATCCTCGCGACGGGGGAATTCGCTGGGTGACTGTGCCACGTCGACCTCACTCGTCAGGCTATCCGGATACAGGTTCCCGACCACATCCTCGCGCGAGAGACTGTCGGGCTTGGTTTCACGCTTTGATCCGAAGACCATGGTCTCCTAACCTCCTCAGGTGATGGATCCGAGCGACGGGCAGGCACATGGTCCGTGCGCGAATTCGAGCTTGCAGAACCGATAGCCTAGCAGCATGCCGTCACCCAAGGTAGATCCGCTGCCGCCCAACCGCATGACTCGTACCAGACGGACCGGCTCAACCGCGGGCAGCACGGCTGCGTGACGCGAGAACGATCACGCCGGCGGCCACCGGCACGACGGCCAGACCGATGCGAAGGCCGCCGATCTCACCCAACACCCCGACGATCGACGGCCCAACCAGGAATCCCGCGTAGCCGAGCGTCAGCACGTAGGACGCGGCCCGCCCCGCGTGCGCGCCTGCCCGGCGCCCGGCAAGGCTGACAACCACCGGCACGACGAACGAGGCGCCGAGCGCAGCCACCGCCATGCCCGCGATCGCGATCGCGGGCACAGGTACCACGAGCGCAGCCACCATCCCGACGAGGGTCGCCAGGCCCGAAACAAGCAACGTGGCTGACGAGCCCAGCGAGCCCGCGACAGCTGCCCCCACGAGACGCCCGATCAGCATCGCCGCGTGAAATGCAGCAGGACCCAGCGCGCCGACGAACGCGGGGGCGCCCAGCACGTCGCGCAGATAGATGGCCGACCACGTCTCCATGGACCCTTCGGCCAGAAAGGCGAGCCCGGCGAGCGCCGCCAGCGGCAGCATCGCCAACGCGATCTGGCGCGGCACCGCCCCCTGCGACCCTGGAAGCTGCCAGGTCGCCGTCAGGGCCAGCGCGGAGACAGCCACGACCGCCGCGGCGAGGATGGGATACACGAATCCGAACGGTCCGCCGACGCCGAGGAATGCACCGCCGCCGAGCGCGCCGACCAGACCGCCCCCACTGAACGCCGCGTGAAGGAAGGTGAGCCGCGCCGGTCGACTCCAGCACTCGTCGCCGAGCGCGGCACCATTGATCGCCACGTCGAACGCGCCGCTGCCTGCCGCGAACAGGATGACGCCCAGGATCAGCACCGGCAGCGATACGAGCGTCCCGACCACCACAAGCCCGACAGCCATGCCGATCGCAGTGAGCGCGATCCCGGGCCCGGGTCCCACGCGGTCGATCATCCGCCCGGTGCCCAGCATGACCGGCAGCGAGACGGCAAAACCCGCGGTCAGCATCAGCCCGAGTGGGCCGGTCGTCAGGTCAAATCGCGTGGCGAGGTCCGGCAGGACCGCCTGCCAGGCGCCCCAGACGAGGCCGAAAACGCCGAACGCGATCGGCAACGGAGGCAGCAGCGGTCGCATCGGTCCATTGTGGCCGCGCCGGCAGCACTAGAATCGGCGCCGATGAACCTCCATCGTAGCAACCATCCGTTGGTCGCCCACAAGCTCGGCATCCTGCGTGATCAGACAACCGAGCCCAAGAAGTTCCGGGAGCTCGTCCGCGAGCTGACCTGGCTTCTCGGCTACGAGGCGATGGCGGATCTCGCCACCCGCCCCGAGCGCATCTCGACTCCGCTCGAGCCGATGAGGGTGGCGCGCCTCGAGCCGCGAGTCGGCCTGATCCCGATCCTGCGCGCCGGCCTCGGCATGGTCGACGCCATGCTCGAGCTGCTGCCGTCGGCCGAGGTGTGGCATATCGGCCTCTACCGCGACGAGCGCACGCTCAAGCCGGTCGAGTACTACAACAAGCTGCCCGACGCGGCGACGGTCCAGGTCTGCCTCATCCTCGACCCGATGCTGGCCACGGGCGGATCGTCGGCCGCCACCGTCGACATCCTCAAACAGTGGGGTGCCGCGCGGATCAAACAGGTCAGCCTCATCGCAGCTCCCGAGGGTGTCGGCACGCTCTCGACCGCCCATCCCGACGTCGACATCCACGTCGGCGCCCTGGACTCGCATCTCAACGAGCGCGGCTACATTGTTCCTGGCCTCGGTGACGCCGGCGATCGTCAGTTCGGCACCTTCGCCGGTCCGGCATCAGAGCCGGGCCATGGTCCCAATGACCAGACGGCCGAGGTGGTGCGCCGTCTCCAGCGCGATCACGCACCCTAGTCGATCGCGCTATTCGTACCGATCCCCGTTACGAATGCGAGAAGGCGGAGCACTGATCCCCGCGGGCACATGAAAATGTCCCGAAGGAACCGCCGCCAGACCGTTGATGCAATCGCTGGTGCCGTTGGCTGCCCCTTCGGGACAATCACAGAGTACGGGCGTCGAACGTGCCGCACAATCCCCCTTCTCCACCAGGTGCGGCTCCGGCCATCGGGTTATCCACAGGTTATCCCCATACGTGGACATTGACGTGGCTTCACACGGCGTTGACCTTCCCAGCTCAGAATCGCCGCCATGAGCACCGATCCGCAACGCGTCATCTTCGTATGCACCCATAACAGCGCGCGCAGCCAGATGGCGGAGGGCATGCTCCGCACGTGGGGCGGCGACCGATTCGAGGCCTTCAGCGCCGGCACCGATGCAACCCTCGTCCGGCCCGAGGCGATCCACGTCATGGACGAGATCGGGATCGACATCTCCGGCCAGGCGAGCAAGACCCTCGAACCCTTCCTCGGCGGCTCCTTCAATTGGCTGATCACCGTCTGCGACCAGGCGAGGGAGGCATGCCCGACGATCCCCGGCGTCGTCCAGCAGGCACATTGGAGCATCGACGATCCCACCGCCGTTGAGGGCGATGAGAAGTCACGCCTGGCGGCATTCCGCATGGCACGGGATACGCTGAGGAGCCGGATCCAGATGTTCCTGCTGGCAGCCGCCCGAGATGGCCTGCCGCCACCGGCATCGCAGCGCATCGGCGACGAGGCCGGCTGATACGCTGGCCGCTGTGAGCCGCCCGGTCCTCGCCTGTCCGCATTGCGCGACCGCCACTGAACAACCGCTCGTCTGTGCGCGATGCGGTTGGCGGTGGTACGCCAACCCGAAGCCAGCTGCCGCGGTGCTCCTCGAGCGTGAGCCCAATGGACCCGACCCATCAATTCTTCTCCTCCGCAGGGCCGTCGAACCCGGCTTTGGCGCCTGGGATCTACCGGCCGGCTATCTGGACCCGGGCGAGTCGTTCGAAGTCGCGGCGCGACGCGAGACACTCGAAGAGTCGGGTATCGAGGTTCACCTGGTCACGCTGACCGGCGTCTATCACTCTGCGGCCGCCAACGCGGTGACGGCGGTCTATCGCGCTCATGCGACGAACGATGATCCGACGGTACAGATCGACTCGGAATCAAGCGAGCATGCCTGGGTGGCGCGCTCGGCGATCGGCGACTGGCTGCCGCACATCGCCTTCGCTTCCATGGCATCGGCCATCGCCGACTGGGCGGCCGGCCGTCTCGGCGACCCACGGCCGGACGAGCCCTGAGGCTGCGCTACACTCACGCCGACCCAGGACAAAACAGGAGACCAATGCCCGCATCCCCCGTCACGGTGGCCGTCACCGGTGCCGCCGGCCAGATCGGCTATGCGCTCCTCTTTCGAATCGCCGCAGGTCAGATGTTCGGACCCGACACACCGGTACAGCTCCGGCTGCTCGAGCTCGAGGCCGCCCTGCCCGCCCTCGAGGGCGTGCGGATGGAGCTCGCCGACTGCGCGTTTCCGCTCCTCGACCGCGTGGTCTGCACCGCAGAGACCGATGAAGCCTTCAGCGGCGCCAACTGGTCGCTCCTGGTCGGCGCGGTCCCGCGCAGGGAAGGGATGGAGCGCGGGGATCTGCTGAGCATCAACGGCGGCATCTTCACCGGCCAGGGCGAGTCGATCGCGCAGAACGCGGCGGAAGACTGCCGTGTGCTGGTGGTCGGCAACCCGTGCAACACCAACGCGCTCATCGGCTCAACTGCAGCAAACCGTTACGGCATGCCGAAGGACCGATGGTTCGCCATGACCATGCTCGACGAGAACCGCGGCCGATCTCAACTGGCGGCAAAGGCCGGCGTGGCGGTGAGCGAGGTCCGGGACCTCGTCATCTGGGGCAACCACTCGTCGACACAGTTCCCGGACGCGTGGCACGCCACGATCGGCGGCCGGCCCGCGCCCGAGGTCATCGACGACGAGGACTGGCTGCGTGGCGAGTTCATCTCCAGCGTCCAGCAGCGTGGCGCGGCGATCATCAAGGCGCGCGGCCAGAGCTCGGCAGCCAGCGCTGCGAACGCGGTCATCGACACGGTGACGAACATCGTTGGCAACGAGGGTCACATCTTCTCGGCGGCCATCCCGGCACCGGCCGAGGGCGGGTACGGAGTTCCGGAGGGACTGGTGTTCGGCTACCCACTCGTCGGCGGGACAGTCGAGGTCGGCGTGGGGATCGTCCAGTCCATCGACCACGACGAGTTCGCCCGCTCGATGATCGAGGCCACCACCAACGAACTGCTCGAAGAACGCGCTGCGGTCGAGGAGCTCCTGGCTTGAACACGGACACCGCGACCCGGGTCGGCGCCTCGCTGCGCATCGGCGATCGTGAGCTCGAGCTTCCGATCGTCGACGGGACCGACGGCGACAGTGCCATCGACATCACCACCCTGCGCGGGGACACCGGGCTCATTACCCTCGATCCGGGGTACGGCAACACGGGGGCGTGCTCGAGCGAAATCACCTATCTCGACGGAGAGAAGGGGATCCTGCGCTACCGCGGCTATCCGATCGAGCAGCTCGCCGAACATTCAACGTTCCTCGAGGTCGCGTACCTGCTGATCTGGGGCGATCTTCCGACGCGCGACCAGCTCGAGAGCTTTACGGCGGACGTGACGCACCACACCCTCATCCGCGAGGAGATGCGTCACTTCTTCGACTCGTTCCCGGCAGACGCGCACCCGATGGCGGTCCTTGCTTCGGGCACGGTGGGCATGAGCACGTTCTATCCCGACAGCCAGAACATCTTCGAGGCCGATGCGGTCGAGGTCACCATCAACCGGCTCATCGCCAAGCTGCCGACCCTCGCCGCGTGGTCGTTCAAGAAGGCGATCGGCCAGCCCTACGTCTACCCCCGCAACGATCTCGGCTACTCGGCCAACCTGCTGCACATGATGTTCGCCGTACCTTCTGAGGACTACGAGGTCGACCCGAAGGTGGCGGAGGCGCTTGACCTGCTCCTCATCCTGCACGCGGATCACGAGCAGAACGCCTCAACCTCCACCGTGCGCATGGTGGGCAGCACGCATGCCAACCTGTATGCATCGATCAGTGCCGGCATCTCCGCCCTGTGGGGTCCACTGCATGGCGGCGCCAACGAGGCGGTGATCACGACCCTGGAGCAGATCGTTGCGGACGACGGCGGCGTGCAGAAGTGGGTCGACAAGGCGAAGGATCCCGAGGATCCGTTTCGCCTGGCCGGCTTCGGGCATCGGGTGTACAAGAACTTTGACCCGCGCGCGAAGATCATTCAGCGCGCTGCGGAGCGAGTCCTGACGGCGACGGGCGCCGACGATCGGCTCCTGGAAGTCGCAAGGCAACTCGAAGAGGTTGCCCTGGCGGACGAGTTCTTCATCAGCCGCAAGCTCTATCCCAACGTCGACTTCTATTCGGGGCTGATCTACCGCGCCATCGGCTTTCCGAAGAACATGTTCACCAATTGCTTCGCCATCGGTCGCCTGCCGGGCTGGATCGCGCAGTGGCGGGAAATGTTGACTTCGGACGAGTCACGCATCGGTCGCCCGCGCCAGGTATATATCGGGCCGGCGGCGCGCGACTATGTTGCGATCGAACAGCGCTGACTGACCCGATGCGTCTTACCGTGCTGGGCCGATCACCGGCTCGTCCGAATCCCGGAGAGGCATGTGCCGGCTACCTCATCGAAGGCGGTGGCTCCCGGCTCCTGTTCGACATCGGCCCCGGCGTCGTCGCTCAGCTCCTGCGCCGACACCACCCCGACGAGCTGGACGCCGTGATCATCAGCCACATGCACGCCGATCACATGCTCGACCTGGTCACGCTCCGCTATGTGTACCCATGGCGGCGGCTATCGGCCGACGAACGGCTGCGCGTCGTCCTTCCACCGGGATCAGCCGATCAGCTCCTCGACCTCGCCAAGGGCGTCGGCGGCGCGAAGCACTTCGAGGACGCGTTCCAGCTCAGCGAGCACGACGGCATTTCGCCGGTCGGATTCGGCTCCCTGACGGTCACGCCGCGCGAGACGCAGCACTACATCCCGTGCTGGGGGTTTCGCATCGAGGCAGATGGGCGGCGGCTCGCCTATACGGCGGATACGGCTCCCTGCAGCGGACTTACCGACCTTGCGGATGATGCCGATCTGCTCCTCAGCGAGGCAACGCTCCGGTCGCTCGACGAGGACGCGCAGCCGCCCGAGCCTCGCGGTCATCTCACGCCCGCCGAAGCGGGCGCTGTGGCCCGAGATGGTGAGACTCGTCGCCTGGTCCTGACTCACCTCCCGGTCAATGGCGATGACGCGACCTGGGCTCGCACGGATGCGGCTGCGACGTTCGGTTCCGAAGTCGAGATCGCCGAGCCGTCGAAGGCATACGAGATCTGACGGACTCAGCCCCGTCCTGAGTCCTCGGTCACCCGGGCGCGAGCGATCCATCGGTCCGCGGACCACGTGGCGAGCGCCCAGACGACCGCCAGCGCGATGGCCGTCAACGCCATCAGGCCGGCCGCCACGAGCGCTCCAGGCCCGGGCAGGGCACCGGCCATCACCAGTGTCGCAAGGAGGATGACGGCGAGGACGATCGCCACCATCACCAGGGCGATCTTCACGGCCGTTCCAAGGAACCAGCCGAAGGTGTGTCCCTGCGCTCGCCCGGCAAGCCAGAGGACGCACGGACCAGCTGCGCCCGCCAGCGAGGTATACAGGCCGAACCCACTGAACAACGCCCCGACGCCGAGCCGCTGACCCGTCACGATCCAGACGTACGCCCACGCTGCGAGCAGCGTCGAAAGGGCCCCGATACCGATCAGCCAGACGAGCAGAAGCGTGGCGGTCGGACCCGAGAGTCGCTCGATCATCTCCCCACTGGCAGATTCGACGACTTCCGTCGGACCGCCCTGGCGATCGGGTTCCTGCGTCATGAAGCCGATGCGGTGAACGCCGCCTCCAGATCGGCGCGCAGGTCTTCGACCGCTTCGATGCCGACGCTGAGGCGAACCAGGTTGGCCGGCACGGCCAGCGGCGAATCGGCCACCGATGCATGCGTCATTGGTGCCGGCAGCTCGATGAGCGACTCCACCGCGCCGAGCGACTCGGCCAGGGTGAACAGTCGCGTGCCGGCCGCAAAGCGCCGTGCTCGCATCTCGCCGTCACGGAGCTCGAAGCTGAGCATCGCACCGGGCACCCGCATCTGACGCGCGACCAGCTCGGCGGCGGGATGATCGGGAAGCCCGGGATAGTGAACGCGCTCGACCTCCGGACGCTCCGATAGCCAACGCGCGAGCACCACTGCGTTGGCTGATGCGCGGTCCATCCGCACGGCCAACGTCCGCATGCCGCGCATGATGAGAAAGCAGTCGAATGGGCTCGGAACCGCACCAGCGGCGTTCTGATGGAATCGAAGCTTGCCTGCCAGGTCATCCGAACGTGTGGTGATCAGGCCTCCAATGACGTCCGAGTGGCCGCCGAGGTACTTCGTGGCCGAATGCAGGACCAGATCCGCGCCGAGGTCGAGCGGACGCTGGATGTACGGCGTGGCGAACGTGTTGTCAACCACGGTGGTCGCGCCCGCGACCGCGGCGATCCTCGCCACGGCGCTGATGTCGATGACCTTGAGCATGGGGTTCGAGGGCGTCTCGATCCACACCATCCGTACCGGGTGCTCGCCGGCCAGCGCGGCCGCGACGGCGTCGAGGTCTCGGAGGTCGAGCGTATCGGTCTCGATGCCGTAGCGGCGCCACACCTTATCGGCCAGTCGCCAGCTGCCGCCATACACGTCGTCGCTCATGAGGAGATGGTCGCCCGGCTCCAGCAGGTAGAAGATGTTCTGCGTCGCCGCCAGGCCCGAAGCATAGGCAAGGCCGTGCGTGGCACCCTCGAGCTCGGCGATCGCCTCTTCCAGCGCCAACCGCGTTGGATTGCCGCTGCGCCCGTACTCGAAGCCGGAGCGCAGGCCGCCGACGCCGTCCTGCTTGAATGTCGTGCTCATCTGGATTCCCGGCACCACGGCGCCGGTGTGCGGGTCGGGCTCCGCGCCGGCGTGGACAGCCAGCGTCTCGAATCGGTCAGTCATGTGCCGGCCATTCTGCCACCGATGGCCGGCTGACCCTCACGAACCCGGCGACCCCGATGCGAGTGGCGCGGTCACCGATGGCGCGGCATTGGCCGCTCGCCAGCGACCCCATGCCTCCCGCGCCACCTGAACGGCGAGGAACGTGATGATGAACCCATTCACCGGGTGGAGGGCAGTGACCGCTGGCGTGGAATCGCGGAACAGCAGGAGAACCGATTGCACGAAGAACAGCCCGAATATGACGGCGGCGAGGATGACCTGGCGTCGCCCAGGGCGGCCGACGGCCGCCGTCATGAGGAGCAGGAACGGCAGGACCTGGAGGAGATACCCGGTGTCTCGGTGGGTGGCGAAGTTGGACGCGCCCGCGAATACTCCCAGGCCAGCGAGGAAGACCTGCACCGCGAGCCCGGCCACGAGAAGCCATGCGACCACGTGATGGATCGAGCGGGAGATGTGCTGAGCCATTGAGGCCTCCGGATGCTCAGGGATTGATGTTGACCGGCGGCGACCGCGACGCCATTGGTCCGCTCCCGACGTTACTCATGTATCCTGACCTTCAGGATGCCTGAAGATAATGCGACCCCGGACGGGCGTCAAGCCCCTCCGGCCAATACGACCGCCCTGATCGGCCTTGCGTACCTGTCACTTGGTCGTCGGATCGTGGATGGTGTCGTGGCGGCCGGCTTCCCCCAACGGCCGGCGCACTCGTCCGTGTTCGCACACATCGACGTCGATGGCGGAACGCGCCTGTCGACGCTCGCACGGCGGGCCAATATCACGCCCCAAGCGCTTGGCGAGCTGGTGGATGACCTCGAGCGGCTCGAATACGTGAAGCGACGGCCCGACCCGACAGATCGGCGCGCGAAGCTCATCGTGCTCACCGCCCGCGGGCGAGCCGCCGTCGCGGCAGCCGTGGATGCGATTGCCGCTCTCGAGGCGGAGCTTGCGGAGTTGCTCGGAAGCGATCGACTGGCCACTCTTCACGCGATGGTCGAGCAGATTCGAACCGCCACGGACGCCCGACAGCAGGCCCTATCGCGTCCGCGGGAAGCCCAGGTCCACCGATGACGTCCCCGGATCGGGCCAACGGGCCGTCACCACCTTGCCGCGTGTGTAGAACTGGATCCCCTCGGGTCCATACATATGGATGTCGCCGAACAGCGACGACTTCCAGCCACCGAAGCTGTAGTAGGCCACCGGCACCGGGATTGGCACGTTGAGGCCGACCATGCCGACGTTGACGTCGAACTGGTACTGCCGCGCGGCACCACCGTCCCGCGTGAAGATCGCGGTCCCGTTGCCGTACTCATTGTCATTGACGATCTTCAGCGCCGATTGATAATCGGGAGTGCGCACGACCTCCAGCACCGGCCCGAAGATCTCGTTGCGATAGCACTCCATCTCGGGCGTCACATTGTCGAGCAGGCTGACGCCCAGCCAGAAGCCCGAGCCTTCCTTGTAGAGAACATGCTCGCGTCCGTCGACCCGCAACGTCGCGCCCTGGGCCGGACCGGAATCCAGGTAGCTCGCGACCTTGTCGCGATGCTCCTTCGTGATCAGCGGGCCCATCTCCGAGCCCTCCTCGTGGCCGGGACCGATATTGATCTTCGGCAACCGCGCCTCGATGGCCGAGACCAGCGGATCGGCGACATCGCCGACCGCCACGACCACGCTGATCGCCATGCAGCGCTCGCCGGCGGAGCCGTACGCGGCGGAGACGGCGGCATCGGCGGCCATCTCGATATCGGCGTCGGGCAGGACCACCATGTGGTTCTTGGCACCACCCAGGGCCTGCACGCGCTTGCCGTTCTTCGTGCCGGTCTCGTAGATGTAGCGCGCGATCGGCGTGGATCCGACGAAGCTGACCGCGGAGATGTCAGGATGCTCGAGAATGGCGTCCACAGCCACCTTGTCGCCATGCACGACGTTGAACACGCCATCCGGGAGCCCTGCCTCTTTCCACAGCTCGGCCATATAGACCGATGCGGAGGGGTCCTTCTCCGAGGGCTTGAGAATGAAGGTGTTGCCGCAGGCGATGGCGTTGGCGAACATCCACATCGGCACCATGGCCGGGAAGTTGAACGGCGTGATACCGGCGACGACGCCCAGCGGCTGGCGGATCTGGTAGACGTCGATGCCGGTGCTGACCTGCTCGCTGAAGCCGCCCTTGAGCAGATGTGGGATGCCGGTCGCGAACTCGAGGTTCTCGAGGCCGCGCGCCACCTCGCCGAGCGCATCAGAGCGCACCTTGCCATGCTCGCGCGTCAGGTGCGCCGCGATCTCCTCGCGATGGTGCTCGACGAGGTTACGGATGCGGAACATGATCTCGGTCCGCTTGCTGATGCTGGTCGCGCGCCATGCGGGGAAGGCCTCGTGGGCAGCGGCGACTGCCGAATTAACCTCGCCGACGGATGCGAAGTCGACCTCACGCGCCACCTCGCCGGTGGCCGGGTTGTAGACAGGACCGTGTCGTCCACTCGTGCCCATCACGAGGGCGCCGTTGATCCAGTGTTTGACCCGATCAGCGGCGGCCGGCCGTTGGTCGGCGCGCGGCTCGGCAACCTGTGTCATGACGCTCCTCATTCGTGCGACTCGGTGATCAAGTAAGGCAGCAACGATACTCTCCATGTACCGATGCGTCAGACGGCACGGCTCCTGCGGACACGTCCCCTATGACCGATATCGAGCGCAACCAACCGGACAACCCGCCAATCGACGAATCCACGTACGGCGGATCCGCCTCTGAGACCGGCGGCCTCTACAACGACTCGGGACCGACGGTCGCCAACCCCGAGGGAGATACGATGGCGGAGGCGGAGGACGAGGGCGGCGACCGTTCACCCGAGGCACCTTCCGACGGCTGACCTTCTCGGCGGGCTGAACCGATGCCAATTGTGCCCGCTCCGAATCACTCGGCCGAGAAGAGACCGCTGATCAGGCCATGTGTGCTCATGAACGCTCGGCGCGAGGAATCGCTGTGCCGCAAAGGACGACACCCGCGCGGGTCGAGCGCCAGTCGTAGTCCGTAACCTCTTCCTGCGCCCCGAGCAGTCCGCGCTCCCGCAGCCAATCGTCCGAATACAGCTTTCCAGCATAGTTTCTGCCGGAATCCGGCAACAGGACGACGAGGAGCCCTTGCGGATCATCGAGATCGCGGGCGACCTGGAGCGCGGCCCAGAGCGCGGTCCCGCACGACTCGCCCATGAGGATGCCCTCGCGCCTGGTGGCGGCACGCGCGGTGAGCATAGAGTCGCGGTCCGACACACGGACGACGACGTCGCAGACGTCCGCGTCATAGGTATCCGGCCAGAAGTCCTCGCCGATTCCCTCGGTGAGATACGGCCGCGGCGTGTCTCCCGAGTAGACCGAGCCCTCCGGGTCGGCGCCGACGATCACGATGCCCCGATTCCGTTCCTTCAGGTAGCGACCGGCGCCGGAAATAGTCCCGCCGGTCCCAAGAGCCACGACGAGGTGCGTGATACGACCCTCGGTCGCCTCCCATATCTCTGCACCGGTGGTCGCGTAGTGCGCGTCAGGGTTGGCGGGATTCGAGTACTGGTCCGGCTTCCACGCGCCCGGCGTTTCGCGAGCCAGGCGATCGGAGACCCTGTAGTACGACCGCTCGTCACCGGGGTCCACGTCGCTCGGGCACACGATAACGATCGCGCCGTACGCGCGAAGCAGCGCACGCTTCTCCTCGGACTGCTTGTCGGCCATGACGAAGATGCAGCGATAGCCCTTTACCGCGGCCGCCTGTGCAAGCCCGACCCCGGTGTTCCCGCTCGTCGGCTCGACGATCACGCCGCCCGGCTTCAGGAGGCCTGCTTGCTCGGCGGCCTCGATCATGGGCAGCGCGATCCGGTCCTTGACCGAGCCACCCGGATTCATGTGCTCGAGCTTTGCCACCAGCCGCGGCCGGACATCGGCTCCCAGGCGGTCAAGCGCGACCAGCGGTGTGTTGCCCACGGCGGCGGTCACATCGGGGAGGATCCCGCGCGGGAGCTCAGCCAGGAGTCGCCTCCGGATGAGGCTGCGGTGCAGGTGACGCATCGGCCCGGCGTTCCTGGGCCGGCTTGATCATCGGCGAGCCCCAGCCACGGCGGTGTCGGTAGATCAGCCAGGCTGCGGCAAGAACGAAGCCGATGATGCCGACCCACATCGCGGTGGGCACGCCGAGGATGGTCCAGTTGTTGACGCGATAGGTTTCCAGCAGCGTGCGAGCCGCGCCGTACCACATGATGTACATCAGGGCTGCGTCGCCGGCAAACAGGCGCGGCCCGAAGCGACGGATGGCGAACAGCAGGACCACCAGTCCGACAACGTTGAGTGCCATCTCGTAAGCGAAGAGTGGCACGAATGTGGTGGTCTCCACTGGATATGTGACCGCGTCCCACGGAGTGCCAGCTCGGTGATCTGCCCCGATGTGCACGCCGAACGGCAGACAGGCAGGGAATTCGACTCCGCACAGTGAGGTGGGAGGACCGTACAGCTCCTGGTTGACGAAGTTTCCAAGGCGGCCGATGACCTGGCCCAGCAACGCGGCCGGCGCAAAGATGTCGAGCCAGCGGGCCGTGTTGATGCCCTTCGACCGGGTGTAGAGGAAGATGCCGACCACGCCGCCTGCCAGGGCCCCGGGAATACCGATGCCGCCGTTCCAGATCTGCGGGATGACGAGGGGGTTCGCACTGTAGAAGTCCCAGAGGTGGATGACGTGGTAGATCCTGGCGCCGATGACGCCGGTGATGACGACCAGCAGGAGCATCGACCAGCCGTCTTCGGCGCTCTCGCCGACCCATCCGGCAACCCTGGCACCGAGGAGCGCGGAGATGAGCACCGCACTGGCGATGATGATCCCGTACCAGTGCAGCTGGAGCGGGCCAAACTCGAAAGCGATGGGGTCGATCACCCGGGGATTCTATCCTCTGGGTCAGGGAAGCGGTCGAGCCGCCGCAGCAGGGGGAAGAGGCGGGACCAGGCCACGGCGACCGCGACCGTGCAGCCGGTCCTCGGCCGTGTTGCTCGACATGGAACCGTGAGCCTAGCGTCCGAGCCGAAAAATGGGCTCGCCAAAGAGGTGCCAACGGTGCAGGATGGACCGATGACCAGCACGGGTCCCGAGCACACCCGCATGCGGCTGCCGCTCTCGCAGCTCGTCACGCTGTCGATTTACTGGTTCGGCATCCAGACGATCTGGGGCGGACTGAACATCACGATCATCCCGGGCCGGCTGGATGACCTGAGCCGCGACGCCCAGGGCACGCTGCTGGCGATCACCATGATCGCCGGAGCGATCGCGCCAATCATCATCCAGCCGACCATCGGGGTCATCAGCGACTACACGGTGACCCGCTGGGGTCGCCGCAAGCCGTACATCGTCATCGGCAGCCTGCTCGACGTGGTGTTCCTGGCAGGCATCGCCTTCAACAACGATTTCGTGTCGCTGGTCGCCTTCTACTTCCTGCTCCAGGTCAGCTCGAACTTCGCCCAGGGCCCATTCCAGGGATATGTCCCGGACCTCGTTCCTGCTCAGCAGGTCGGCACGGCCAGCGGCCTGATGGGACTGATGCTCACGTTGGGGACCATCGCCGGCGTCGGCATCGCCACGCTGGGCGGGATCCTGGACAACGTCCCGCTGGGGATCCTCGCGCTCGGCGTGGTCGAGGTCATCACCATGGTCGTGCTGATAGCCACCGTCGATGAGGGCCGCGCGGCACCCCCACGGACGCGTTCTTGGCGGCAGATCGCGTTCTCGGCGTGGGGACGCGACATCCTCCAGCAACGCGATGTGCTGTGGCTGCTGCTCGTGCGGCTGCTCTTCCTGGGCGCCTACAACGCGACGCTGATCGCCGTCGGCTATTTCCGCCGCTCGCACGGCTTGAGCGACGCCGATGCGGATGCCACCGTCTTCCTGGCCGTCGCCATCGTGGGCGTCTCGACGGCGATCGCCGCCATCCCGGGCGGCCGGCTCTCCGACCGCTTCGGCCGCCGGCCAGTGATCTGGGCAGCTGCCATCATTGCCGGAATCGGCCTGTTTGGCGTCGCCGTGGCGCCGACCCCGGAGCTGGCAATCGCCTCGTGGATTCCCTTCGGGATCGGGATGGGAACCTTCCTGTCCGCCGATTGGGCGCTCATGGCCGACGTGATTCCCAAGCACACGGCAGGCAGGTACATGGGGATCCTGAATGCCGGGACCGCCATGGCGGGACCGGTCTTCATCATCGTGGCCGGACCCGTCCAGGATCTGGTCGCGGCAGGATTCGGCGACGCCGCCGGCCCGAGGGTGGCAATGGGCGTGGCCGCCGGTTTCGTTGCGGTCTCCGCCCTGGCGCTCACGCGCGTCGATCCCCGTCGACGCGAGGAGGATGCGTGACTGTTCCACTCAATCGCGCAAGGCGGACAGGACCGCGCGAACTGAGCGTCGCCGTCACGCCGCGCTATCGGCTCATGTGGTGGGTCAATCGGACGGTCGTGCGGACCCTGTTCGAGGTGCGCGTCAGCGGGACAGACCATTGGCCGTCGCCGCCGTTTCAGCTGGTCGCCAATCACCACAACGGCTTCGACCCATTGCTGGTCCTCTCGGTCATACCGCTCGAGCCGCGGATCACCTGGTTCGGTCCGAAGGAGGCGGACTTCAGCCGCGGCTTCAAGAATCGCGTGATGGCCTTCTTCGGCGGCGTCATCCCGTACGACCCGGATCGAACAACCCTCACCAGTGCGGTTCGTGCGGTGCGACGCGTCTTCGAGGCCGATGGCGTGCTCGGCATCTTCGCCGAGGGGCGCGTCGGTTTCCGAGAGGCTGAGCTTCTGAACTTCGAGGAGGGGGCAGCGGGCTTTGCCGCTTCCTCGGGTGTCCCGGTCGTGCCGTGCGCCATCGTGGGTCCGACCGAGCTATGGTTCCGGCGCCGAATCGAGGTCCGGTTCGGCGCACCGCTTCAGACCGATGCGGTCCGCGGCCGCGAGGCGCGAGCCGACCTCGATGCCCGCATGCGCGCGGCGGTCGCGGCTCTCCTCCCCGACCACGAGCCGACCCTGCCGCGCCGCCGTCCGCTCGGATTCCTGACTGACATGCTCAACGGCAAGGACGATATCGAGCGTCGCAGGACAGACGCGCGGAAGTAACCTCGCGCTTATGGGAGCGATCAGGGACGTCCTCCGCGTGGCGGACTGTCGCCGCATCGAAGCCGGCTGGTTCGCGTCGCTGGCCGGCGAGCTCGCAGGATCCGTCGCACTGCTCGTCTACGCGTATAACGAAGGCGGCGCGCCACTCGTTGCCCTGTACGGCGTCGCCCGCACGCTTCCCGCGATGGTGGTCACGCCGGCGATCGTCGGTGCGACGGACCGGTTCGCGCCCGACAGCGTGCTGCGAGTGACCGTTGCCGCCCGCGCAGTGCTCCTTGGTATGGCGGCCGGCGGGTCCGCCATCGGCGCACCGGTCGTGTTTGTCATCGGTGCCGGGGTCGTTGGATCGTGGTTGGCTGGCGCGTACCGCCCGATCCAGGCGAGCGTGCTGCCGTGGCTGGCCCGCACGCCGGGCGAGCTGACGGCGGCGAACGTCGTGGCCGCCATGGCCGAAAACGCGGGGACGCTGCTGGGTCCTGTCATTGCCGGTGCCACTCTTGGGCTGCTCGGCGTGCCTGCTGCGATTGCCGGGGCGGCAGCCATGGTGATGCTGGGCCTGGGGTTGATCTGGCGCCTGGAGGTACCCGCGCGGGGCATCCACGATCCCGCCATTGGCAAGCATGCGCCGGTGGCTGCCATGGCGATGGGCGCCACGGACCTGGCGCGCCTGGCGCCTCCGGCCGGGGTCGCGGTACTCGTCTTCGCCCAGACGTTCGTGCGTGGTTCGCTGACCGTGCTCACGGTCGTGCTGGCACTCGACGTCCTCCTCCTCGGAGAGGCCGCGGTCGGCTGGCTGACGGCAGCGATGGGCATGGGTGGGCTGCTCGGTGGCGTGATCGCGGGGACGGCGCTTTCGGTTCGCCGGCTGGCGCGCGGATTCCTGTCAGGCTTGTTTCTCTGGGGACTTCCGCTCGCCGTCCTGGCGTTGGTACCCGATCCGGTCGTCGCGTACGGGGCCATGTTCGTCGTGGGCGTTGGCAACGCGCTGGAGGATGTTTCGCTGTACACCCTCATGCCTCGCGCCTTCCGCCCGCGGTTCGTCGGACGGGCGATCGGGGCGCTGGAACTAACCGTCTACGCCGGTATCGGACTGGGGTCCATTGCGGCGCCGTTGCTCGTCGAATGGCTTGGAGTGCTCGGTTCCCTCGGTGCTCTCGGCGTTGGCCTGACGGCACTTGCCTGCCTGTACGCGATTCCCCTGGCGCGCCTCGATGCGGATCTTCCGGTCCCGGGCGCCGAGTCCGACCTTCTGCGTCGCAATCCGATCTTTGCGCCGCTTCCGCTGGCCACGATCGAGCTCCTGGCGACACACGTTTCCGAGCACAGATTTGGGCAGGGCGACGTTGTCATGGCGGAAGGAGAAGCCGGTGACCTGTTCCACGTCATCGTCGACGGCACAGTATCTGTATCGGTTGGGGGTCAGGCCCGCGCCACGCTCGGCCCTGGCGAGGGCTTCGGCGAGATTGCGCTGCTGCGCGACATTCCTCGCACCGCGACCGTAACGGCCATCTCGCCACTGCGCACCCTCGCCATGCACCGCGACGAATTCCTCGCCGCCATCGGAGGCAGCCGACTATCTGCGACGGCCGCCATGACGACCGCCGACGGCCGGCTGGCCGCCCATCGGGTCGCTCAGGAACCGCGCGAATCCGACTTTTGAGATGCACGCGGCCTAACGCTAGGATCGCTCGAACATGCTTCCCTTCATCTGGACCCTCTTCGCAGTTTTCGCGGTCGGCGGCTTCCTGATGGTCGCCGCCTACTGGCTGGACATACAGGAGCGGCCCGACCTGAGCACCCGCGCACGCGTCGGATGGTCGATCGCCGTCGTACTCTTCCCGCTCTCGATCCCAGCCTATGCGTTCACCGGCGGCCCTGGTTGGCCGCCATTCCTGCGTATCGGCAGCCTCGTTCCCGCGGTCGCATTCGCGCTCTTCCTGGGCTTCGTCTTCGGCCTGTTCAGCTAGGGACGTGCGCCAGGCCGCGGGCGAGAAACGTGCGCATCATCAACCTCCGAACTGGGTTGGTGGCCGGGAGACGCTCGCGGACCAACATGAGTTGCCCTCGGCCACATCCGTCTACCATGGCCGCATGATGAGCCAGACCGATACCGCCGCGGCCGCCGACGCCGCTGTCGCCTTCCTTCGCGAGCACGACGCCGAACACCTCGCGCAGCTCGACGAGTTTCTTCGGATCGAAAGCGTCTCAGCCGATCCCTCACGAAATGACGAGGTTCGCCGAGCCGCAGAGTGGATCGTCGACGAGCTGACGCGCATGGGTATCGAGCGAGCGACGATCCATGAGACCAGCGCACATCCGATCGTCACCGCGGAATGGACGCACGCCGGCGAGGACGCTCCAACGGTCCTCATCTACTGCCATTACGACGTGCAGCCAGCCGACCCGCTCGACGAGTGGGTCCGCCCGCCGTTCGAACCGCGTCACGAGAACGAACGGGTCTACGCCCGCGGCTCCGGCGACGACAAGGGCCAGCTCTTCATGCACCTCAAGGCGGTCGAGGCATGGATGGCGACCGCGGATCGGCTCCCGGTCAACCTGCGCTTCTTTTTCGAGGGTGACGAGGAGGTCGGCTCCGAGCCGGTTGAAGCCTTCATCGCCGACCATGCGGACCTGCTGCGCGCCGATGTCTGCGTGGTGAGCGACGGCGACACATTCGACGACGATGGGACCCCCGCCATCGGCTACGGGCTGCGCGGGATCGCGTACTGGGAGATCCGCGTCCACGGCCCGCGCCAGGACGTCCACTCCGGGCAGTACGGGGGCGGGATCGACAACCCGGCAAACGTGCTCGTGCGCATGCTCGCCTCCTTGACCGATGCCGGCGGCCGCGTGACCGTCCCCGGCTTCTACGACGCGGTTCGCGATCTGACCGATGACGAGCACGCTGCCTACGCTGCCCTGCCCTTCGACGAACGCGCCTGGGCCGAGGAAACCGGCGTGCCGGCACCGATGGAGGGCGAGCGAGGCCACTCGCTCCTCGAGCGGCTCTCGGCGCGACCCACGTTCGATATCAACGGCATCTGGGGCGGCTACACCGGCGACGGGGCGAAGACGATCATTCCCGCCTGGGCCGCGGCGAAGATCTCGACGCGCTTGGTGCCGGACCAGGACTACCGCGAGATTGAGAAGCAGATGCAGGCCCATCTCACCTCGATCGCTCCGCCGACCGTGCGCGTGGAGGTCAAGATCATCCACGGCGGAGCGCCCGCCGTCACGCCGCTCGACCATCCGGGCATCGGTCCCGCTTCGCGAGCTCTCGAGGCAGGCTTCGGCAAGGCGCCGCTCTTTCAGCGCTCCGGTGGGTCCGTGCCGGTCGTCGCGGCACTCGACGCGCACCTTGGACTGAAGACGCTCATGGTCGGCTTCGCCAATCCGACCGGCAACTTCCACGCGCCGAACGAGTGGATGAGCCTGCGCAATCTCCGCGACGGCATGACCTCGCTCGTTCATCTGTGGGCCCAGCTGGGTGCCATGCGCGCCTCCGATCTCCAGGATTGACCGATGCTTTGCGCCGCCGCTGAGCGGCGTTCAGAGGGGCGTTCGGCCATTGACGCGGCCGAGAGAGGGCGGCTACAGTACGGCGCGGCATAGACATAGATTTCGGAGGTTTCGAGACCGCGTGCCCACGCCCCACTCGGCCCAGCCGACCCACGATCCCGACGACCCATGGCTGCCACTCGGTGCTGCATCGCGACTCGTGGGCGTCGGTCCGGACACGCTCAGACGCTGGGCCGATACCGGGAAGGTGCAGAGCTACCAGACGCCCGGCGGGCATCGGCGTTTTCTTCGCTCGAGTCTCGAAACCATGATCAACGCGCCTCGCCGGCATCGATACGGGATGGAGCGACTGCCGGACTCTACCCAGACGATGGCCGGCGAGCTGCATCGGCGCATGCAGCGCACCGGCTACTCGGGGCAACCGTGGCAGGCTCGCCTGTCCGCCGAGCAACGCGACGAATTCCGGCGCTGGGGCCAACGGACCTTCCAGCTGGTCATCGAGTACGTCGCGGCGTCGAAGAAGGCAGAACGCCAGATCCTGCTCGAGGAAGCGGAGAAGATGGGTGGCCTGTACGGGTCCGAGGCCTCCGGCGCCGGCCTCTCACTGGCCGAAACGGTCGAGGCCTTCCTCTTCTTTCGCTCGCCGGTGCTCGACGCCATCACCGGGCATCTTCGACGACGATCCGCAGAAGTAGCCGATGTCACCACCGCCTTCCACGAGGCAAACGCAGCCATCGACCAGGTGCTGATTGCCCTTGTGAGCTCACACCGCGAGAGCCGCTGAGACCGCCGCCTACTCGACGATGTAGAGCTCCGTCGACGTTGTATTGAGGCGCTCGCCGCCCGCATCGGTGCAGACGACGATGTCCTCGATCCGAGCGCCCCATCGGTCCCGCAGGTAGATCCCCGGCTCGACGCTGAAGGCATGACCTTCCTGGAGCAGCTCCGGATTGGAGGCGACGATGTAGGGCTCCTCATGCACCTCCATGCCGATCCCGTGGCCGGTGCGATGGATGAACAGGTCGCCGTAGCCGGCCTCGTCGATGATGCGACGCGCCACGGCATCGATCTCGCTGCACGGCACGCCTGGCCGAACAGCATCACAGCCTGCAGCCTGAGCTTCGCGGAGCACCGCGTGCAGCGCCGCGAACTCCGGCTCCGGCCTCCCGACGAATGCCGTTCGGCTCGTATCGCTCGCATACCCCGCTCGAGTCCCGCCGATGTCGAGCACGATGGCATCCCCCGCCTCGATCACCCGGCCACCCGCCTCATGGTGCGGACTGGCCGAATTGGGACCGGAGGCGACGATCGCGAAGCCCGCGTCGTCATGCCCAGCCTCGATCAACAGCTCCCGGACATGGCCGCTGACCGCGGCCTCCGTGCGTCCGCTGAGCCGCTCTCCCAGAATGGCGCTCATGGCGGCGTCAGCCGCGGCGCCTGCTGCACGGAGGCGCCCGATCTCCTCGGGACTCTTGACTCGGCGCAGCGCGCTCATCGTCGGCCCCGCCTCGACCACTTCGGTGGGATCGAGCGCCGCTCGCAGGCGAAGGGCGAAGCGCGCCCACATCTGGTCCTGCACGGCCACGCGTCGCGCGCCCGCGACGATGGTCTGCACGAGGCGAATCGGGTCGTCCGTCTCGTCCCATGGCACAAGAGTGATCTCGTCCACCAGGTCACCGAGCTCATGACGCGCAAGGGGCTCCTCGAGGCGCGGCAGCACGAGAGCCGGCGCGCCATCGGCCGGGACGATGAGGCACGTCAGCCGCTCGAGCACGGGAGCCCGATACCCGAGCAGGTAGATGTAGTCCGGTGATGGCGTGATCAGGAGTGCGTCGACGCTGCGGTCCGAGGCGGCCCCGGCAGCGCGCGAGAGGCGCTCGCGGTGGATCGATGAATCGAATGCGACGGCGGTGGACATGCGTGAAGCGTAGCCGATGGAACCGTTGCCGGCCGCACGCTGCGGGCCTCATGCGGAACGCCACCGTCGATGCAATGGTGCCGAACGTCGTGTCGGATCAGATCCTGGACTGCTGAGTCACCCGATCCGAATCGGGACCTCGGTACTCTCACCATCTAAGATGCGCCAGGCGCGAAGTGAGTCGCTGACGGCGGCCGCGGGATCCGCGAGCGTGGCCAGCACGTAGAAGGCGTCGGGGTATTGCGCGGTGCGGCGATCGGTCGCCGAAGGCACGGCCGGAGAACGGGTATGCGAGTGGAAGATCGCGACCAGGTCCTCACCACCGTCCTCGATTGCGAGAATCACGCGGACAAGGTCATCCGGATGGACGTTGTACCGGAGGGGGCTGGCCTCGGCATTGCGTGTCGCATGGAATACGGATGCGCGGGCCTCGCTGAGGGAACCGGCGAGCAGTCCGCACGCCTCGTTCGGCAGCTCCGAGCGAGCATGTTCGACCATCTGTTGTGCCAACGCTGAGGAGATGATCAGACCTGACGCCACGACGATTCCGTTCCGTCATACGACGCATATCCGTATCTACACCGTGTCGTCCGCCACATGACTACCACAACAGCGAGCCCTCCAGCTCGTCCTCGAGCTCGTCGAGGTCGCGATTCCACAGGTCGGCGGAAAGGTACTTCCAGCCTCCGTCGGCGAGCAGGACGACAACAGACCCGCTCTCCATCTCTCGCGCGACACGAACCGCCACCGCGATCGCCGCGCCACACGAGAGGCCGGCGAAGATGCCCTCCTCGCGCAGGAGGCGGCGCAGGCCGATCACCGCGTCGCGGTTGTTGACGAGGAACCTGTCGTCGAGGACCGACTCATCGAGGACTGGAGGGACGAACCCGTCTTCGAGGGAACGCAGGCCCTGCACCTGCTCGCCGGGCAACGGCTCGGCGGCCACGATCCGCACTCCCGAGCGCTCACGCTTCAAATACTGCCCCACGCCGGTGAGCGTGCCGCCGGTCCCCAGACCCGCCACGAAGACGTCGACGTTCGGCACCTGATTCAGGATCTCGGGGCCGGTGGTCTCGAAGTGCACCCGCGGGTTGGCCTCGTTGCCGTATTGATAGGGCATGAACAGGCTCGCATTCGCATCAGCGAGCTCTTGCGCCAGCCGGATGGCGCCGTTGGAGCCTTCAGCACCAGCTGAAAAGACGATCTCGGCGCCGAACAGGCGCAGGATCTGCTCGCGCTCGGGGGTCGTGTTGTCGGGCATCACAATCCGTACGGGATGCCCCAGGCGCGAGCCGATCATGGCCAGGCTGATCCCGGTATTGCCACTCGAGGGCTCCAGGATGGTCTGCCCCGGTGCGAGCGAACCATCCGTGATCGCGGACTCGATCATCGCGCGCGCCACCCGATCCTTGACGCTGCCGGTCGGATTATTGCCCTCCAGCTTGGCGTACAGGCGCACGCCATCGTGCGGCGCCAGCCGCCGCAGCTCGACCATGGGCGTATTTCCAATAGCAGCGATCAGATCGGAAGCCGGCGCAACCGCGGTCCGCATCGGCCTAGCGAGACCCTCCGGCCATGGCGGGCAGAAGGATGATCGTATCGTCGGCGCCGACCGCCGTTTCGAGTCCGTCACGGTACCGGACGTCACGGTCGTTCACATAAACGTTGATGAAGCGGCTCAGCTCCCCATCCTCAGTGACCCGGTCACGGAGCTCGGGATGCTTGGCGAACAGGTCGTCGAGCGCCTCGGCCACAGTGCGGCCGGACACGTCGACCGTGCGGCTGCCACCGGTGTTCTCGCGCAGTACGGGGGGAATCCGAATGGTGCTCACAGCGAACCCTCGCCACATGCGGGACAGGCCGGGTCGCGCCAGATACGCACCTCGTCGAACGCGGTGCCCATGGCGTCGAACATCAACAACCGACCCGAGAGCGTCTCTCCCACACCCAGGATGAGCTTGAAGACCTCGTTCGACTGCAGCATGCCGATGACCCCCGGAAGCACCCCGAGCACGCCGGCGACGCTGCAGGCCGGGGCCAGCTCATCTGGTGGCTGGGTCGGATACATGCAGCGATAGCACGGACCCTCGAACGGAACGAAGGTCGTGATCTGTCCGTCCCAGCGGTAGATCGAGCCGTGCACGACCGGTTTGCGCAGCTTCACGGCAGCGTCGTTGAGGACGTAGCGAGTGTCGAAGTTATCCGTGCCGTCGACGATGACGTCATAGTCCGCGATCAGACGCTCGACGTTCGCCGCGTCAAGTCGCTCCGCGTGCTTGACCACCACGGTCTCGGGGTTCAGCCCGCGGAGCGTGAGCTCGCCGGAGTCGACCTTGCGCATTCCCAGCCGATCGACGCCGTGCAGCACCTGGCGCTGGAGGTTCGATTCCTCGACCACGTCGTCGTCCACGAGCCCGATGGTGCCGACCCCGGATGCGGACAGGTAGAGCGCCGACGGTGAGCCGAGCGCGCCGGCGCCGATGAGCAGCACCTTCGCGTCGAGCAGCCGGCGCTGTCCCTCCTGACCGATCTCGGGAATCAGTGTCTGGCGGGCATATCGTCGCTGCTGCGCGGGAGTCAGAAGCTGCCGGGGCTCCTCCCATTCGCCGCCCTGCTCCTTCCAGTGGCCGATGGGTGCCTTCATGCTGACCACATTCGTGTAGCCCATCTGAGTCAGCCAGCCGGCGGCGCGTCCGGACCGAGCGCCGACCGCGCAGTGCAGCAGTAGCAGTGCGTCCTTGTCGGGCACGACCTCGCCGATTCGCTCCGCAACGTCGCCGAGCGGCAGTAGCGTCGCACCGGCGACGTGGCCCGCGTCCCACTCACTCTGCTCTCGAACGTCGATGACCCGGTGGCCATCGCGCGCCATGGCCACCGCCTCGGCGGCCGTCACTTCGCGAAAACTCATGGTGCGGATCCTCCGGCAAGCACATCTGCCTCGTCCGGCCAGCGTGCTTCTGCGCCGATGACGGCGCCCTGCAGCACCTTGTAGCCGAGCAGCGCGCACTTGAGGCGGGCAGGACCGATCGGCACGCCAAGGTTCTCGATCACCCCCTTCGGATCCAGATCGCGGAGCTCGTCCAGGGTCATGCCGCGCAACTCATCGGTCAGGATCGAGGCGGATGCCTGGCTGATGGCGCAACCGCGGCCGTCGAAAGCGACATCGGCGACGCGCTGCTTCGCCTCGTCGAGCAGCAGTGTCATCGACATCTCGTCGCCACAGGTCGGGTTCGAATCGGCAAAATGCAGGTCGTGCGGTTCGAGCACGCCCTTGTTATGAGGCTCGCGGTAGTGCTCGAGAATGAAGTCGCGGTACAGGTTATCCACTTAGTTGGGCCTCATCTCCTGATCGGCATCCGACGCCACCCCGAATAGTCGTTGGGTAGCACGGATGGCATCGGTCAGCCGCTCGATGTCATCGATGTCGTTGTAGACGTAGAAGCTGGCGCGCGTGGTGGCCGGCAGGTCATAGCGAGCCATGATCGGCTGCGCGCAGTGGTGACCGGCGCGGACCGCGACGCCGTGGCCGTCGAAAATGGTCGCCACGTCGTGCGGATGAATGCCATCGATCACGAAGCTGAGGACGGCCGCGTGCTCGTCCGGCGAGGCGGGACCGAGCAGTCGAACGCCCCCGATATCGCTCAGTGCGGCCCAGGCGCGCTCGAACAGGAAGCGCTCGTGTGCACGCACGTTGTCCATGCCGATGGCCTCGAGGTAGCCAATGGCGGCCGCCAGGCCGGCGGCCTCTGCGATCGCCGGCGTACCGGCCTCGAACTTGAGCGGCACCTCTGCCCAGGTCGTGCCGCCGAGCGTCACCTTGCTGATCATGCTGCCACCGGTCAGGAATGGCGGCATCGACTCCAGCAGCTCGCGGCGTCCCCACAGGGCGCCGATGCCAGAGGGACCGACCATCTTATGACCCGAGAGCGCGAGAAAGTCGATCCCGAGCTCGACGACGTTGACCGGCATGTGCGGCACGCTCTGCGCCGCATCGAGCAGGACGAGCGCACCGGCGTCGTGCGCCAGGCGCGTGATCTCGGCGACCGGGTTGATGGTGCCGAGCGCATTGCTGACGTGCCCGATGGCGACGAGCTTCGGCCCCTTCGCCAGCCGCTGGCGCAGATCGTCGAGATCGAGCCGGCCGTCATCGGTGATGGCGACGTATTCGAGCGTCGCGCCGGTCTCTGTCGCCAGCTGCTGCCACGGCACCAGGTTGGCGTGGTGTTCCATCTGGGTCGAGAGGATCAGGTCGCCGGCGGAAACGTTGTTGCGCCCCCAGCTATAGGCGACCAGGTTGATGGCCTCGGTCGCGTTGCGGACGAACACGACCTCGCGCTCGCTGGGGGCGCCGATAAAGCGCGCCAGCGCTCTGCGAGCACCTTCGAAGCGTGCCGTGGCGTCCTCGGAGAGCTCGTAGATGCCGCGATGCACGTTGGCGTAGTGGTGCCCGTATGCGTCGGAAATCGCGTCAATCACGACGCGAGGCTTGGGCGCCGAGGCCGCAGAGTCGAGGAATGCGAGCGGCTTCCCGGACCGATGCGGCCGATCGAAGACCGGGAAATCGGCGCGCAGCGCAGCACCGTCGAAGACATCCGCCCGGGGCTGCTCGATCACCATCTGTCCGTTCCGATGCCTAGTGCTGGACGACCGGTTCCGGGGCCGCGGCCTCGTCGCCAATGCCGGCCGGGAGGCCAACCTGGTCGCGTACCCAGTCGTAGCCGTTCGCCTCGAGCTGATGGCTCAGCTCCTCCCCGCCCGACATCACGACGCGCCCGTCGAGCAGCACGTGCACGAACTGCGGCTGCACGTAGTTCAGCATGCGCTGATAGTGGGTGATCATCAGGACGCCCATCTCAGGCGACAGGGTCGCATTGATCCCATCGGCGACATTCTTCAGGGCGTCGATATCCAGGCCGGAATCCGTCTCGTCCAGGATGGCCATCGACGGGCCGAGGATCGCCATCTGGAGCATCTCCAGCCGCTTCTTCTCGCCGCCGGAGAACCCTTCGTTGACGTAGCGGATCGCAAATGCGGGGTCCATGTGGAGAAGGGACATCTTCTCCTCCATCAGCTTGCGGAACTTCCCGAGCGGGATGCCGGTGTACTTGATCGAGCGTTCGCCATCGGCGTCGGCCGGCTTGGGGTGATGAATGGCGTTGTAGATGTTGCGCAGGAAACTGGCGACCGTCACGCCGGGGATCGCGCTCGGGTACTGGAAGGCGAGGAAGACGCCGAGCCGAGCGCGCTTGTCCGACGACAGCGCCAGGAGATCCTGGCCGCGCCAGGTGACGCTGCCTGCATCGACCCGGTACTCGGGGTGGCCCATCAGCGTGAAGGCCAGGCTGGTCTTGCCGGAACCGTTCGGCCCCATGAGCGCGTGGACCTCGCCCTGCTTCACGGTCAGATCGAGCCCCTTCAGGATCTTCTTCTCGCCGATGCTCACTTCGAGCCTGGAGATTACGAGTTCGTCTGTCATGCGTTCCTTGCTTCCTGATCAGGTATGGCTGAATGTCGAGTAGCACGACGGCGCCTGACCTCGGGCGGGTAGGGCGGGCCGCCTGCCGTGGCAGCCACCTCGGCCAGGTTGGTCGCGCCGAGCGTGCTGGAAAGTGATTCGTAGACGCGTTGGAATATCTCGTGGACGCTGCACGGCTGGGGCCGGTCGCAATGCTCGAGGTCCTCGACTCCGGCGCATGGCATCTCGAGCAGCGGGCCCTCCAGCGCCCGGATTGCATCGGCCATGGCAATGTCCGTTGCCGAACGCGCGAGCCGGTAGCCGCCTGACTGTCCGCGCGTCGCAGTCACGAGGCCTGCACGGCGGAGGTCGCCGACGAGCTGCTCGAGGTAGGCATGAGGAAGCTTCTCGCGCTTCGCGATCTCGGCCAGCGACAGGCAGGCGTCGTCAACTCCCACGCGGGCCAGCGTCACCAGGACTCGAATGCCGTACTCGGTACGCGTGCTGATCTTCATCGGCTCACAGCCTGATCCGAACCTGGTCACCGTCGAGAACGGTTTCATATGCGTTGACCGGTCGGACCGGGGGCAGGGCCAGCACGCGTCCGCTGAACAGGTCGAAACGGCCGCCGTGCCGCGGGCACTCGACCCCGGTTCCCTCCAGCTCGCCCTCGCCGAGGGTGCCGCCATCGTGGGTGCAGACGTTGTCGATGGCACCCCACTCGCCGTCCTCGGTCAGGCCGAGACACAGCGAGCGTCCATCGACGTCGATGACGCGGACGGTTCCAGGCTCCACGTCGCCGACGCGCGCGACCGTCACGAAGCCACTGGCCGTCTGCCCGAGCGCAGTCATGAGAGATCCTCGGTCGTGCCGATCCGCCGCGCGAGCGCGGCGAGAATCCGCTCACGAATCGTCTCGTCCTCGATCTTGGCGACCACCTGCTCGAAGAACCCCCGCACGATCATGCGCTGAGCGGCATCCGCGTCGAGCCCGCGGCTCTGAGCGTAGAACAGGGTCGTCGGATCGATGGCGCCGGCCGTGGCGCCGTGACCGCAGCGCAGGATGTCGTTGGCCTCGATCTCGAGCACGGGGATCGGCTCGGCGCCGGCATGCGGGCTGAGCAGCAGATTGCGGCATTCCTGGTAGCTGCTCGTCTGCTTCGTGCCGTGGCGCACGTTGGTGATGCCGTAGAACGAGGCGTGCGCGCGGTCGTACAGCGCCGAGAGGTACAGGAGGTCGCTGGTGGTATGGTCGGCGGCCAAATCCTGGACCGTGTTGATGTCGATCAGCTGGTCGTCACCCGCGGCGAGCAGGCCCAACACCTTCGACGTGCCGCCCTTGCCAGTCATGAGGACGTCGAGGCCGAGCTTCGTGATCCTGGACCCGACCTCGGCGTTGAGAGTGGTGACAACGGCGTCCTGGCCGACCACGACACGCTCGGCACCGATGCGCCATACGCCGTCGCCGAGCTGCTGGAGGTTCGCGTAGCGGACCCGTGCACCCTGGCCTGCCTGGACGTCAGCGATCCCGCCGTACCAGCCGGCGGCACCATCGGGCGAGACGACTTCCTCGAGCAGGGTGACGCTGCTTCCCTCCTCGGCAATCACGACCGAGATGGGATGGAACGCAACGTCAGCGCGGGGCAGCATCTGACGGGCGACGAGCGTGCCATCCACGGTGACTCCGCGTGGCACGTGGCAAAAGAGACCTCCGGTCCATGCGGCATGCGCCAGCGCCCAGAAATGCGCGTGCGAGGCCGGGCCATCCGCCTGCCCGAGATACCGAGCGACCAGTTCGGGGTGATCGCGGACGGCCGTGCGAAGGTCGGTGAGGATGACCCCTGCTTCGACGGCATCGGGCGGAACCTCTGTCTCGAGCTGCGGCACGTCGAGCAGCAGCTCGACGTCGCGCGGGAGCGCGTCGAGAGACGTGCGGCGCCACTCCTCCTCCTCGCCGGTCGGTGGCGGCGTGGTCTCGGCGCAGGACCACCATGTGGAACGAAGGGTCCGGAGCCAGTCGGGCTCGTCAAGATGGTCGCTGATGCGCCCGATCGCGCCGGCATCCAGGGCCGATGCGGTCTGCGTGAGGGTCATCGCTTTCAGCCGACCGCGCCTTCCATCTGGAGCTGGATGAGGCGGTTCATCTCGACCGCGTACTCCATCGGCAGCTCCTTGACGATCGGCTCGATGAATCCATTGACGATCATCGCTGACGCTTCCGACTCCGACAGTCCACGGCTCATCAGGTAGAACAGCTGCTCGCTGCCGACCTTGGAGACGGTCGCCTCGTGGCCGATGGTGACGTTCTCCTCGTCGATCTCCATGTAGGGATACGTGTCCGAACGCGCGTCGTCGTCGAGGATGAGCGCGTCGCAGCGGACGGTCGACTTCGAACGCTCGCAGCCGGGGTAGACCTTGATCAGGCCGCGGTATGACGTGCGGCCAGTGCCCCGCGAGATGGACTTCGAGGTGATGAGCGAGGTCGTGTTCGGCGCGGCGTGGATGATCTTGCCGCCCGCGTCCTGGTGCTGACCGTCTCCGGCAAAGGCGATGCTGAGGACCTCGCCGTGGGCACGCTCACCGAGCAGATAGATGCTCGGGTACTTCATGGTCACCTTAGACCCCAAGTTGCCGTCCACCCACTCCATGACCGCATCCTCGTGCGCAACGGCGCGCTTGGTGACGAGGTTGTAGACATTGGAGCTCCAGTTCTGAATCGTCGTGTAGCGGACGCGCGCGCCCTTCTTGACGATGATCTCGACCACGGCGGAGTGCAGCGACGCAGTCGAGTAGGTCGGCGCGGTGCAGCCCTCGACGTAGTGAACGCTGCTCCCCTCATCGGCAATGATGAGGGTGCGCTCGAACTGGCCCATGTTCTGGGTATTGATGCGGAAGTACGCCTGCAGCGGCAGCTCGACCTGGACGCCTTTCGGCACGTAGATGAACGAGCCGCCCGACCAGACAGCCGTGTTCAGCGCGGCGAGCTTGTTGTCGTTGGCCGGGATGACGGTGCCGAAATGCTCGCGAAACAGATCCGGGTGCTCCTTGAGCGCCTGGTCGGTGCCCATGAAGATGACGCCCAGCTTCTCAAGGTCCTCGCGAATGTTGTGATAGATGACCTCTGAGTCGTACTGTCCGCCGACGCCGGCGAGGTACTTTTTCTCCGCCTCCGGGATGCCCAGCTTGTCGTACGTGCGTCGGATGTAATCGGGCACGTCATCCCACGACTGCGCGGCTCCGCCCTCGGAGTTGCCGGTCACGTAGTAGTAGATGTCATCGAAGTCGATGCCACTCAGATCGGCGCCCCACTTCGGCATCGGGCGCGACTCGAAGTGCCGATACGCCTTGAGGCGCAGATCGGTCATCCACTTCGGCTCGTCCTTGATGCGGCTGATCTCGGCGACCACCTCGGGGCTGATCCCCTTCTCGAACGTCGTGCGGGGCTGTTCCGCGTCGTGCCAGCCGTACTTGTAGCTATCGGGGATCTGGCTCAGGGCTGGATTTGGAAGGGCCATGCGCTCCTCGCGGACTCACGCCGGGATCGCCTCGCGGTGCGAATCCCGACTGAAATGGTCGGTGTTCTGCGAACATTGTCCCGCACCCCGGTCGCAGGGTCAACCGGGTCGGAAGCAGTCAACCATCGAACGAACGCATGACGGCGTCCTCCAGCTCATGGACCGATGCGCTGCGGTCCACCAACCCTCGCGCAGTGGCCAGGTCCAGGGCCGAGTCAAGGACTGCCAATTGGACGAGGTGCCCACGATCGAGGTAGGCGAGGACGGATCTGTCGCGTGCCCAGCGCTCGTCGTCCCAGCTCGTCGCGTCGCCGAAGACGTCCACCGTGGTCCCGGCGATCTCCGAGAAGACCCATGGCGGCTTGGTTGCGGGCACGGGAAGCCCGAGCATCGAGAGGGCGGCTCGCTCGCCCGCCTCGCGCGCGGCATGCCAGTGCTCAACGCGGCGGCCGTCGAGGCGAGCAACGTCGCCGGACGCCCATACGGCCGAATGGCTCGTGCGCTGATCGGCGTCGACGAGGATGCCGTCGCCGGTGGCGATCCCGGCCTCCATGGCGAGGCCGTCACACGGCTGCACCCCGATGCCGGCCACGACGAACACGGCGGGAATCCGCTCTTGGCCGACCCACACCGCGCCATCCTCAAGCCGCGTCACGGCCGACCCCAGGTGCAGCACGATTCCGGCTTCGACCATCTGGTCGGCAGCCCACGCGGCGAGACTGAGGCCAAGCCTGCCTGCCCACAGGTTGGGAGCCGCTTCCAGGACCGTCGGATGCAGGCCGAGGGCGGCCATGGCGGAGGCGACCTCGAGGCCGATGAATCCGCCGCCGATGATCACCACCGGCGCGCCGCGCGGCGCGGCGGCTGCAGCCGCGCGAACGCGCCGGGCGTCATCGGCCGTTCGAAGCATCAACGCCCCTTCGCCGCCCGGGATCGAGAGGCGGCGAAGCCTTGCCCCGGTCGCCAGCAGGCATCGTTCGAATCCGACGTTCGTACCATCCGCGAAGGTCGCCCGGCGGGTATCGGGATCGAGGGCGGTGACCCGCACATCGGTCCACAGCTCGATCGATCGTCTCGCGTACCACGCGAGGGATTCGGCCGCGAGGAGCTCGTCGGGCAGGTCCTGGCGCAGCAACTCCTTGCTCAGGGGCGGACGGTTGTAGGGCGCGCGATCCTCATTGCCGACGAGGAGAACCGACCCCTCGAACCCGTGGCGGCGCAGGGCGCGAGCACATCGCACCGAGGAGATCCCACCCCCGACAAGCAGGACATCAACCGATCGATCAGCCCGCGGCATCGACCATGTCCGCTCGTAGGATGGTGGGAACCAGGCGCTCCGCAAGCAGGCGCTGCAGGCCGGTGGTCTGTCCGGTCGTCACGAGCCAGGCGCGAACGAGCGGCGGACCAGCCGCGCGGGCGAGGCTGCGGGCCCTCTCCGCCGGGTCCCGCCAGCGCGTGATGAGCGCCTCCGAACGCTGCGCGTCCACGCCGAGCACCACGAGGTCGCGCCGGACATCCTGGAACGGCGATCTTTGAGCAACGGCCGCGAGCATGGGCGCCAGGTCTGCGCGCGCCCGACTGACTGCCACGATGCGCTCGCCGCTCCACCGCAGGCCGGCCAAGCGTCCGATCCGCTCGATCTCATGTGCGAGCTCGTGGTCCGCCATCAGGACCTCGCGGCCAACCGCGGCGAGTCCGCAGTCGACGGTCGCCTCCGGCGACGGGCTCCATTCCGGAGCAGGCAGCCGCATGAGCCGTGAAAGGTGTCGACCGGGATAGGCGTTCGCGGAAATCGCTCGAATGAGGCGATCGGCCGTCCACCCGGCGCTCGCATTGAAGGTCAGGACCGCCGGCGCCAACCTGACATGCCACCCTTCAGCAGGTCGCTCAACGACCGCCAGCGCGAGCGCATGGTCTATCGGAAGCTCGAGATCCTCGACCGCGCGCTGCCGGAATACTCGGAGCAGCTCCTCGGCGGCGGACCGCAGCACATCTGCCGTGAGACTCGTCGCGACGTCGTGAGCGGCCCGGCGCTCGGCCAACGGGCCGGGCCCCGGTAACTGCTCGTTGAGACGAGCCAGTGCCGTCGGGTCCAATGGCGGCAGAGAGACATCGACGATGGCCTCGAAGTCCCACTCGGCCCCGCCGATCGCCCGCAAGGCGGCGGCAAGTGCGCGAGCCTGTGACCGCAACCAGGTCGAATCGGCCTCGGCAGCCAGCGACTCAGCATCCGCCGCGAGCTGGTGCGGGTCGAACGCCTCGCTGCCGGCACTGAAAGCCGCGGCCAGGCGCGCGTATCGATCCCGCAGGTCGTCCACGCGACCATGCTACCGGCGCGGCTAGACTCGGTCCCGATGCCGCTCTCCGATGGGCTCCGCCTGCGCCGTGCCGATGCCGCCGACCTGCGGCGCATTGCCGAGATGCGCGAGGCGGTCGGCTGGTCGGTCCACCACTGGGTGCTGCGTGCGATTCTCGAGCCACCGCATGCCCGATGCCTGGTCGCCGTCGATCTGCGCGGTCGGGTGATCGGTGCCGGATCGGGCATCAGCTACGGCAGGCTGGGCTTCATCGGCAACATGGTCGTGGACGCCGAACACCGGCGGCGCGGCGTCGGGGCCGCCATCCTCCGGGCGGTGATCGAGTTCCTGGAGGCGCGCGGTACGACTCGCATGGAGCTCTACGCGACCGCCGACGGCCGCCCGCTCTACGCGCGCCATGGCTTCGAACTGACAGGCATGAGCGCCGTGGTCCGCGTGCACCGAGGAATTGGCGGCATCCACGACGGCATCGGCGGCACCGCCGGCATCATGCTCTCCGACGCCGGCCAAGAGGCCGCCGAGGAGCTGCTCGCCTACGACGCGCCCCGCTTCGGTGGCGACCGGGGCGGTCTCCTGAGGATCATGCTCGATGACCCCCATCGGCCGCTGAGCGTCGCCCGCAATGATGGGGAGATGGTCGGCTATGGGTGGATCCGCCCGGACGGCGAGCGAGTGGGTCCGCTTGTGGCCGATACGCCCGATATCGCCGTCGCCCTGATCGGAGAGGCGTTCGATCGCCTGCCCTCGGCGAAGACGCTGACGTTGAACCTGCCGCCGGACAACCGCGCGGGGTCCGAACGGCTGGCTCAGCTGGGAGCCGAGCTTGAGCCCTGGGATGGTCGCATGGCGCGCGGGCCGCAGATCCCTCGGCGCGACAAAACGATCTACGGCAACGTGGTCGGCGCGCTCGGGTGAGCATGACGACCGGTCTCGTGCTGCGTGCGCGGTCCGGGTTCTACACGATCGCGACGGCGGAGGGCGACCTCGTCGAGGCGCGGCTGCGGGGTCGCATGAAGAAGGAGCGGCAGGCGTCCGACCTTGCCGTCATCGGCGACCGGGTGACGGTCGAGCGCCTGCCGGATGGGACCGGCGCCATCGATTCCGTCGTGCCGCGCGAGAGCCGCTTCAGCCGCCGGCAGCCCGGACCACGCGGCTCCTGGCGCGAGGATGTGATCGTCGCCAATCCGGATCTCGTGGCCGTCGTGTTCTCGTCGGACCGGCCGCCACCGAACCGACGGCTGATCGACCGCTTTCTCGTCGTGGCGGAGTACAACGAGGTCCCGGTGCTGCTTGTGGCCAACAAGGTCGACCTCGTTGGGGAGGACGTCGCGCGTGAGCTGTTCAGCCCATACGAGGGCATTGGCTACGACGTCCTGTACGCCAGCGCCAGGGCCGCCATCGGGCTGGAGGAGCTGCGCGGGCGCCTGGCCGGCAAGCTCTCGATCGTCACCGGGCCCTCGGGCGTAGGCAAGTCGACCCTGTTGAATGCGCTCCAGCCCGGCCTCCAGCTCGTGACCGGTGAGGTCTCCGAGGTGGAGAGCGGCAAGGGTAAGCACACCACAACCCACGCGGAGCTTCATCCGCTCGAGGGACCGGCCGGCGGCTATGTCGCCGATACGCCCGGTATCCGGGAGCTCGGCCTGTGGCAGATCCCATCGACCGAGCTGGCGTCGTGCTTTCCGGAGTTCCGTCCTCACCTGGGCGCGTGCGGTTTCAACGACTGCACTCACATCCACGAGCCGCGCTGTGCACTGCGCGCCGCGGTCGAGACCGGCTCCGTGTCGGAGCATCGATACGACTCATACCGACGCCTGCTGTCGGGCGACCTTCCGACCTGACGGAGTCGGGCGTAACAGGTCATGGCCCGCCTCCGTCGAAGGGGTACGAGCGCCAAACCAGAGCGCTCCCCAACGAGGTCAGATTCGATGCGTCGTTCTCTATCGCTCCTCGCAGCCGTGCTGCTCACGACCGCCACCATCCCGGCAACGACGTTGGCTGCCGTGCCGGATTATCAGCGCGTCATCACATCGCGTCACGCCGATGCGGCTCTCGCGAACCTGGACGGCTGCATCCTCACCGAAGTCTTCGTCTCGGGCACCGACGCTGTCTTCGGCGGCCGCCCGGGCCCCATCAACCGCCAGGGCCTGGCCAGTGTTCTCGTGCGACAGAACGACGTGTGCGCCGGAGCGGCGTCGCTGGGGCACCTTGGTGTCTTCGCGGCGGGCGGTGGTGGCGGCGGGACGCCCATCTTCGACGGGCTCGGCCAGACTCTCGATCGTCTCGGCAGCACGGTTCATTTCGATCAAGCGTGGCTGCGCACCGAGATCCCGGTCATCAACGAGGTCCCGGGTACGGGGGAGGAGGTCATCGTTGCGCTTGATCTGACCTGGACCCTCGTCGGGGAGCTGGAGCGCGACACCGGTCACCTGCACGTTCGTCAGCCGGGCGAAGGAAATGTCAACAGCCACCAGAACACGCTCATGGGTGAGGCCACGGTGAGCGGTACGGTCCGAGTCGGCGGGGACCTTTATTCGTTCGACGGCGTCGAAGGCGCGCACCTCGAGCAGGTCAAGGCCGGCTGCCAGGTGATCGCCCATCCATCGGCCGACGAGCCGGACCTCAGCTGCTGATCGTCCGCCGGCGCGTTCGCCTAGCGAGTGAGCGCGCCGCGGTACAGGTCAAGGAGGCGCGTGCTGAGGCCGGGCCCGGAACCGACGAGGTCGCGGAATGCATCGGCGTCAAGCGCCAGCAGCAGTCCCGGAGACGTGGCGGTCACGGTCGCGGTCCGTGGCGAGCGTCGCAACAGCCCGATCTCACCGAAGACATCTCCCGGCCCGAGATTGCGCAGGTGCACCTCGTGGCCGTCTTCCGCCGCCTGGGTCACGCTCACGCTCCCGACACCGATGAGATAGAACCGATTTGCGGCTTCCCCCTGGCGTACGACTGCGGCACCGGCGGCAACGGGAATCTCGACGAGTTGCCGGGCCGCCGCCTCGAGCCGTGCGACGGGAAGCCCGCTGAAGATCGGATGGTCCATCAGCCGAGCGCGCGTCGGATCCAGCTCGGTCGGCCGGGCTTCGGCGACCGAGAGCGCCAGGGCGACGGCAACGCCGACCCCCGTGATCATGGCGGAACCGATGAGGACCGGGCCAACACCATAGACGCCAGCAAGAATCGGCATCACGAGCGACCCCAGGGAATAGAGAACCGCCGATGTCGCCTGGAGCAAGCCCATCGCTCGCCCGCGCAGCTCGTCCGGCACGATGCGCTGGATCAGCGTGGTGTTCACCACATCGAGCAGGAGCAGGCCCGCGACCGCGATGGCGATGGCGATCATGGCCGTCACGATGTCGCCGGCGAGCGCCAGCCAGGCCAGACCGATCCCGCCGACAACGCCACCGAGAACGAGCGGCACGCCCAGGCGACGGGCGAGCAGTGCACCGCCTGTGATACCTGCAACGACACCCCCCACCCCAACTGCGGCGTTGAGGTAGCCCGTCCCGGCCTGTCCAGCGTCGAGGACGTCGACCGCGATGACGACGGTCAGCACGCCAAGGCCACCGCCGACGATGCTGGTGGTCGAGTCGAGGACGAACGGCCCTGCCAGCGGGCGAACCAGCTGTCGCCACCCAGCCGACGGAGGAACAGGGTCGCCACTCTCCGCCTGGATCGACACGGCGGCACGTGCGACCGGAAGGCGCCACAGGACGACGGCCACCACGGCGAACGAGATCGCGTTGAGGAGAAACGCGATCTGCAGGCCACCGCTTGCCAGCAGGACCCCTGCGATTGCGGGGCCGACGATGAAAGCTACGTTGTCGAGCGTTGCCCAGGCGCTGTTGGCTGGGCCCAGATCAGTCTCGTCGACAAGCATCGGCAGGAGCGCGGCGATCGCGGGCCCGAAGAACGTCGAGAAGCAGGCAGCCAGAATGGAGATCCCCACGATGACGATCGTCGGCGCATCGACCACGACGGCAGCCACCAGGACCAGCATCAGGACGCCGCGCGCCACGTCCGTGACGAGCAGGACCATGCGGCGGTCGAAACGGTCGGCAACGATGCCGGCCGGCACCGAGAGCAGCACGTAGGGCAGGATGCGGGCGGCCCCGACGATCCCGAGCAGCACCGCCGAATTGCTCTCAGCGTAGACGACGACAAGCACAGCCACGAGGTAGAGCCAATCGCCGATCCCAGAGATGAACTCGCCAACCAGCAGCCGCGCCAGCGGCCGGTTGCGACGGAAGAGCTCGACGTAGACCCGCAGGAGGCTCACCTGCGAGCGGCCGCTCGTCCACGGGACCGGCGGCGCCCGGGGTTGTCCGCAACGCTTGCCAGGATGGCCTTGACCTCGAAGGGACTCAGCCCCGGGTGCTTCGACAGGATGAGCGCCACGAGGCCGGCGACGTGCGGGGCCGCGAAGCTGTTGCCGGTGGCGACGGTGCTGCCCCCATCCTTCCAGGCGATCGGAACGTCGACGCCCCAGGCGCCAAACTCAACCGGTGGCGCGGGGTTGTAGTAGAGCCGCATAGGGTCAGGCTCAGCGTGCGCTGCCACCGAAAAGACCGATGAGAAGAGCGACGGGTAGCTCGGCGCCGGCACGTTGTTCGCGGCGCTGACGAGCGCTGTCCCACGAAAGTAGGCGCGATCGGCCAGGTCGTGGAAGATCGGGTAGAGCGACTCGCTCTTCGACGACAGGCTGAGGTTGCAGACCTGGAGGCCCTGGTCGATGGCCCACTCCAGACCGGTGGCGAACGCGGTCCCCTTGCCACGCAGATCCGCTCCAAGCACGCGGATCGAGACGAGGTCGACGTCGGGTGCCAGGCCGACGATGATCGCCCCGCACGCCGTGCCGTGCCCGAACATGTCAGCCGCGTTGTCCGGAACCACGACCGGCTCCTCGCCACCGATCTCGACCGTCACGTTCTCGACGACTCGGCCGTGGAGCTGGGGATGATCGTTCTCGAGCCCGGAATCGATGATCCCGACGCGCACGCCCTTACCGGTGGCGCCGCCCCACGCCCATTCGCGGGTGAGGCCCCGGAGTCGCAGGGGGCGGCGCAGGCCATGCTTCGGATCTGCGAACGGCTCCGACCACGCGGGAAGCGGCTCGGTCACCGTCCGGCTCGAGGGCGCCGGGCGCGCCCGGCGTGCACAGCGACCACGTCGAGGATGTCGGCCACCAGGGCCGTCTCGCGATCGGTCAGCGAGCGGAGACGCGCCACCTGATCGACCAGGCGCCAGAACGGTGCCTCATCGTCCACATCGAGGTCGGCGGTGGCGGCGGCCACCAGGTCGTCCACCTGAACCTCCGTCAGGTCCGGGCCGAGCTGCGGAAGCACGCTGCGCAGGAGGCGCGCGGTGTCTCGCTGCACCCGGGCAGCGCCGATGGCGACCGTCGCCTGTGCGGCGAACACCCCGAGCAGCTCCATGTCGGTCAGCGAGAACGTCGGCGACCCGCGCTTGTCGAGGACCTGGAGCACGCCGACCGTGCCCTGTTCATCGAGAAGCGGGGCCGCTGCAATCGATCGCGGCACGTAGCCAGTCTGCTCCGCGGCGTCACGGTTGAAGCGCGGATCATTCGCGACGTCTGAAAGTGAGAGCGCCTGCCCGGTGGAGTAGACAAATCCCGCGATACCCTGCGTGGGCGGGACGGTCAACCCAACGGCACCCGCTCCCTGCTCGCCGGCGGCCACGCGGAACTCGAGCCGATCCGGATTCTGCTCGAACAACGCGATAGATGCGGCCTCCGCGTCGAAGAGCCGCACTGTCGCGTCGACGATGCTCTGGAGGAGGCGTGTCTCGATGTCCCCCTGGAGACGCCGCCCGACGGCAGAATGCCGCGCCGCCGCAACGAGTGCGGCTAACGCGGCTTCCGTCTGCTTGTCGACCACGATTGGTTGCCCTGCTACCGCAGGCTCCTCAGAGAAGCGTGGCCCTCGGTGTCGTCGTCATCGGCGATCTTGCGGCCGGTGCCGCCGTGGCCCTCGGTGTCGTCGTCATCGGCGATCTTGCGGCCGGTGCCGCCGTGGCCCTCGGTGTCGTCGTCATCGGCGATCTTGCGGCCGGTGCCGCCGTGG
>JBBSML010000013.1:0-68014 GCA_038233215.1 Candidatus Limnocylindria bacterium | reverse complement strand
GTAGACGCGCTCGCGGACCTCCTCGAGATCGATTTCCGGCGTCGACGTGCCGCCGGTGATACCGATGCGTGCCTTGCCCTGCAGCCAATCACGGTGCTCGGCCGCCAGCTCATCGGCATCGGCGACGTGGACGGTGTCCGGCAGCACCTCGCGGCATTTCACGGCCAGCTCCTTGGTGTTCGAGCTGTTCTTGCCGCCGACCACGATCATGGCGTCGACCTCCCTCGCCAGCACGACCGAGTCATCCTGGCGGGTCAGCGTGACGGGGCAGACGGTGTTGATGACCCGCAGGTCGTGAGCACGGCGCAGGCAGAACGCGGCGAACTCCTCGAGCTTCGTCGGCAGGATGGTTGACTGGCTCAGCACGCCGATCTTCTTGGTGCGCGGCACGCGATCCCAGGTGGATCGGTCCATGTCGTCGACCACGACGTGCTTCTCGCCGGCGTATGAACGAACGCCCTTGACCTCGGGATGATCCTCGTGGCCGATGATGCAGACCGTGTATCCGGCCTCCGCGAGATCTCGGGCGGCCTTTTGTGATTGGAGGACCCAGGTGCAGGTGGCATCGATGACCTCGAGGCTCTCCTTGCCATTCACCTGGTCGAACTCGGACTTGGGAACGCCATGGGCACGGATCACGAGCGTCCCGCCCTCCACCTGGTCGGCGAGGTCGGCGGTGCGGATGCCACGATCGCTCAGATCGGCCTTGATCCCGGGGTTGTGCACGAGCTGGCCGAGCGTGGTGACGTCCTTGCCCTCGGTACGTGCGTGCTTGGCCTTGTCGATCGCCAGCCGCACGCCGTAGCAGAAGCCGGCGCGCTCGGCGATACGAACGTCGGGTCGTGTTGCCGTTGTCATCACGTTCATTCTATTAGGGATACGTCGGATGGTCCGTTCCGAGTCATCCCTTCGGCTGCTGCTCGAGTGGCAGGAGGGCGGCGATCTCGCTCGAGATCCGAGCGGTCCCGGCTGCGAGCGCCGTGCGGTCCAATCGTCCGGTGGGCGCATGCGCCAGCGTGAACGGTTCACCGATGCGGATGGTGATGCGCGTGGGATGCGGCCAGCGCGCCCTGCCCGGGAAGATGCGCTGGGTGCCGGCGATACCGACCGGCAGCAGTGGCGCGCCCGAGCGCATGGCAAGAAACGCGGCCCCGGGGAGCACCGCCTTGAGGTGACCATCGCGAGAACGGGTGCCTTCCACGAAAAGGCCGATTGGGCGCCCATCGGCCACATACTCGAGCAGGAGGCGTTGTGCGGTGCGGTCACCCTCGCCACGCCTGACGAACACCACGGCCGACTTGGTCGCCAACCAGCCCAGGATCGGCCAACCGCGCATCTCGATCTTGGCCATGAAATGAATCACCCTGCCGATACGCGTGCCGGCTGCCCACCCGACCAGCGGCGGGTCCAGGTTGGAGCAGTGATTAGCGACGAGGATGAACGCGCCCGCGCGCGGCACGTGCTCCGTGCCCACGATCCGAGCTCCGAACAGGATGCGGCCCAGCCAACCGACGATGGATGCGGCCGGGTGAAAGAACCAGAGACGGCTATGCACCGATGGCCTCCAGTCTTGCCTGGATGGCTGCGACGCAGGCGTGCACACCGAGCTCGCCGGTGTCCAGGACCAGCGCGCCGCTCGGGACGCGCAGTGGTGCGACCTCCCGCCCGGAATCAGCAGCATCGCGATTCCGAATTTCCTCGAGGTACGCCTCGACGCGGTCCGGACGAGCCATCTCGACTGCCCGGCGTTCGGCGCGTACCCGCGCTGCTGCGGTGAGATAGACCTTCAGCGTCGCATCAGGCAGCACGACGCTTCCGATATCCCGGCCGACCATCACGACATCGTCACCCCACGCGGAGGCACGCTGGACGCCCAGCATTGCGTCGCGCACCTCGGCATGGCGGCTCACTGCGCTCACGGCCCGTTCGACCATCGGCGCGCGAACTTCCAACGTGACGTCGCGGCCGTCGAGCAGGACCGTCTCGAGCCGATCCGTCATGCCAGGAGCCGGACGCGCAACCTCGATCGGGCAGGTCATCGCCAGCATCCCGAGCGCTTCACCGTCATCGAGATCCACCGTGCGCTCCAGCGCGGCGAGGGTGAGCGCGCGATACATCAGCCCGGTGTCGACGAATCGAGCGTTGATTCTCAGGGAGAGAGCGTGCCCAACGGTGCTCTTCCCGGCACCGGAAGGCCCGTCGATAGCGACCGCGACCGTCATCGTCTGCGCTCCCCCGCCAGGGCCGCAACCTCGGCGGGACGCAGATAGCGCCACTGTCCCGAGCGGAGCCCGCTGATCCGCAGCGTCCCGACCCGCGTTCGAATCAGGCGCTCGACGCGCGAGTCCACTGCCCTGAACAGTCGTCGGACCTCCCGTTTTCGGCCTTCGCCGATCCGGACCTGGAGCCAGGCCCCGGCCTCATCGCGGTCTCGCTCCACTTCGGGCGGTGGCAACGCAAACCGAGCATCGAGGAGCCGCGCCGGTCCGTCCTCCAGCACGACGCCGTCCCGCAGCTGCTGCATCACTGCACGGGTCGGCGCGGGGCTGATGAGCGCCGCGTATTCGCGCTCGTTGCCGTAGCGCGGGTGGACGACGCGGTTCGCCCACTCCCCGTCGTTGGTGAGAATCATGAGGCCTTCGGACTCGACATCCAGGCGGCCCGCCGGCCACAGACGTTCGTCCCCGACATCGACCAACCCCACGACCGACCGCCGGCCGCGCTCGTCGAACGCCGAGCTGAGAAAACCCGGGGGCTTGTGAACCGCCAGGTGGATGGACTGCGTCGCCGGTCGGAGCAGCGTTCCGTCGACCTCGATTCGATCGACAGCGGGATCGGCAGATGCCCCCAGCTGAGCCACCGTGCCGTTGACGCGAACGCGGCCGTCGGCGACGAACTGCTCGGCACGCCGACGCGACGCGAGTCCGGCGCGGGCCATGATCTTCTGGAGCCGCTCACTCGCCATCGGTGCCCGATGTCGGTTCGATCAGGGCCGTCAGCTGCGCCGCCTCGCTCGACAGCGGAGGCAGATCCTCGATGGAAAGCAGGCCGAAACGCTCGAGGAACGTGAAGGTGGTCCCGAACAGCACCGGGCGTCCGGGCGTTTCCCGGCGCCCCACCTCGACCACGAGCCGCCGATGAAGCAGCGAGCGCATCACGTAGTCAGAGTCAACCCCGCGGACGCGCTCGACATCGGCCCGGGTGCACGGCTGCCGGTACGCCACCACGGCCAGCGCTTCGAGCGCGGCCGGCGAGACGCGGGCCCCCTCGCGCGCCGCGTAGATAGCCAAGCGCGCGCCGACCGCGGGAGCGGTGACGAGCTGCCACGCATCATCGTGGTGCTGGAGCCGAATCCCTCGCTCGTTCTCGTCCAACAGTTCGGCGAGCGACGACAGCGCGGCCTCGGCCTGGAGGCGCGGGATATTGGACAGCTCACCGAGCTCCGTCGAGCTCAACGGACGTTCCGCGATGAACAGGACCGCCTCATAAAATGCCTCCAGATCGTCGGGCATCTCCGCATCGCTCATGTGCTCGGATCCGCCAGCGACTCCACGACGATCGGGCCGAACAACTGCTCCTGGCGCGCCGTCACCTGGCGTCGCCGCACAAGCTCCAGTGTGGCGAGAAACGTCACGGCCGCCTCCGTGCGCGAGTGGCACCGTGCCAGGATCGACTGGAGCACGATGCGACCGTTCTGCGAGAGAGCCTTCCGTAACACGCCGATCTGCTGGCCGATCGTGATCTCGCGGGCGACGATCCCCGGCGGCGGCGCCACGGGCTCCGGGACGGCCGCCAATCGCGCAAGCGCAGCAACCAGACCCGCGACCGGCATCGGGTCCGAGGGTGCCTGGGGAAGGTCTGATTCGCGCGGCTCGCGGCGCATGAGCGGCCGTATGCCATCTCGCGCCCCCAGGCGGACGGCCGCGTCGCGCAGGGCGCGGTACTCGAGCAGTCGACGTCGCAACTCGTCCTCGTCCGGCTCGCCCGTCCCGTCTGACAGAGGCGGAAGCGGCTCGGCGGGGAGCATGCGCTTCGACTTCAGGTAGATCAGGTGCCCGGCGATGACAACGAACTCCGAGAGATTCGCCGCATCGACCGGATGTCGGGTCAGGTGCTCGACATAGGCATCAGCCACGTCGGCCAGCGGGACGGTCAGGACGTCGAGCTGGCGCGACTCAATCAGGTGGAGCAGCAGCTGCAGCGGTCCCTCGAAGGCGGGCAGGGCAAGTGTGAACTCGACATCGCCGACCGGCACCGCAATGGCGGCATCGGCCTCGACCAGGATCGGCTGCACCCCGTCAGCTTGCGTCATCGGCCGAGGTCAGGGCTCGGAGGAGCTGCACGTCTGCGTCGGCAACGTCGCCCCGGATGAACGCCCCCACCCGGTGGTCGCAGCCGGCATCGCTGGCAAGTGCCGCCGACATCGGCGCATGGTGAAGGTAGAGATGGAACGGATGGCGCCACGACGTGGTGTCGGGCCTCGCGAGGCGTCGAAGCGCCGAAGGCGCCGCTGCCTCAAGCAGAACTCCCGCGACGCGGTGCCAGAGCCGCATCCGATGGCCTTTGCCAGCATCGTGCAGCAGCGCGGCGCCGAGCAGGTCACGGTCGTCATGGCCCATCACGATCAGTCTGCCGGCGACGTCGAGAGCGTGACGGCGGTCCGCCACCGGCATGGACTCGAACAGCACCACACCCGAATCGGGGAGGAGACGGCGCACGAGCGCGGTTTCCTGCGGATCCACGCGCGCCCGCACGTGAGCGACGAACTGCCCGACCCTATGCACCGATCAGCACCCGCGTCACGGGAGCGGCCAGGCCCAGGATGGTGCGCAGCGGGCTGCCCGGGATGAAGATCAGCAGCAGCAGCACGATCACCCCGTACGGCGCGTACTGCTGGACGATCAGCGCCTGTCGAGACGGCAGGTACGCGAGCGCCACGTTGTAGCCGTCGAGGGGTGGGATCGGGATCAGGTTGAAGATGGCGAGCAGGATGTTGAGCTGCACGATGAGCGCGACAAGATCCAGTGCGAAGCCATTGGAGATCCCGGCGAGGTCCATCGCGCGAAAGCCGACCGCGAAGACGGTGGCAACCACCACGTTCGCAATCGGTCCCGCGAAGGCGACGAGCGCCATGGAACGCCGTCCGCCGCGCAGCGCAGCCGGGTTGACCATCACCGGCTTCGCCCATCCGAACCCCGCCACCACCAGCATCAGCGCGCCGATCGGATCGACGTGCGCTATGGGGTTGAGCGTCAGGCGACCCATGGCGCGGGGTCGCCGATCTCCCAGGGTATCGGCGACCAGAGCGTGGCTGAACTCGTGGAATGTCAGGCCCACCAGCAGCGCGACCGCACCGGCGATCAAGCGCTCGAGAGAGAGATCGCCGAAGCCCATCTAGGTCAGCCGCGGGAGCAGATCACCCAAGAGCGTCACCAGGGCGGTGGCACCAACGCGGCCCATCTCGATGACCTCTTCGTGCGTGGCACCGGTCTCAACGTCCTCGGTCGCCTTGTTGGTGATGAGACTGAAGCCGAGGACGCGCCGGTTCGCATGACGCGCAACGATCGTTTCGTGTGCCGTGCTCATGCCCACGGCGTCGGCGCCGATTGCGCGGAGCATTCGCATCTCGGCGCGCGTCTCGTAGGCCGGACCCGACAGCATCACGTACACGCCCTCGCGCAACGTCACGCCGGTGCGCTCCGCCGACTCGTGAGCCGACCGGCGCAGCGACGGATCGTACGCGTCGGTCAGGTGCGGAAAGCGCGGGCCGAACCGGTCCAGGTTCGGCCCAAGAAGCGGATTCTCGCCCGACAGGTTGATCTGATCGGCAATGAGCATCATGTCGCCTGGATCGTAGTCAGGGTTGAGCCCTCCAGCGGCATTGGTGAGCACGACCGTCTCGACCCCCAGTGCCAGCACGGCGCGTAGGAGCAGCGTGGCCTCCCGGTGTGTATAGCCCTCGTAAGGGTGCGCGCGACCACTGAGGATGATCGCCGGGATTCCGCGCACGTTGCCGGCGACCAGCTCGCCCGCATGGCCTTCGACGGTGGCGCCGGGGACGTTGGGAATGTCCGCGTAGGACAGGCGCGCGCGAGGCCTGGCATCAAGCAGGTCGACCAGCCCGCCGAGTCCGGAACCCAGAACAATGGCGATCCGGGGCATGGCCAGCGTGGGCTCATCCGCGAAACGGCGCCGCACGACATCCGTGGCCTCGGCGATCTGCCGGTCGAGCTCCGGGCCGGACGTGGCCAGGCCCACCTACATCCGCTCCAACAGGTCGCGCTTCTTCGCTTCGTACTCCTCGGGAGTGATGAGCCCCTTGTCGCGCAGGCCGGCCAGGCGCTCCAGCGTGGCCCCGAGATCATCGGCCGCATTTCGAGGCTCGACCGCAGGCGACGGCGGAGGCGGGGTCGACCGCATTGACGATTCATCCGAGACGGCCACCCGGTCGGATCCCGCGCGCGGAGGCATCGGCTCTGCGCGCTGCATCTGCGGAGCGGCCGACTCCCGCTGGTAGCGAGGGCGCGCCAGCTCGGGCTGCTCGAGCATCTGCTTCTGGTCGAACATCGCCTTCTTGAAATCGACCGGATCCGCGATCATCGGGAAGTCGGCCAGGTTTCTGCCTCCGGCCTCCTCGGCCGCGGTCAGGATGTCGAGCGTCCCGAATCCGAACATTCGTCCGAAGATGCTCTGGTCGAGCCGTGCGTCGTTGATCTTCTCGAGGCTCGAGTCCGACACGCTCTTGTTGAGCACGCCCTCGGCGCGGATGACCCGTCGGGTGGTGATCAGCCACTCCTGGTTTCGCCAATCCCACAGGACGAAGGCGATCCAGCCTGCTGCCCCGATGAGCGCCACGATCGCCAGGATCGTCAGGATCCCGTCGATCGTGGCGTTTCCGACGTCTGGCTGTCCGTTGAGGAAAATGACGAGACCCAGCGCCACGATGGCGGCCACAATCCACAGCCAGGTCCGCGCGATCACCGCGAACCAATGCTGTCGGCTCTCGTAGACGACCTCCTCGCCACGGCTCAGGAGGTTCCGCGCGTAACTCATCGGCTTTTTTGCGCTCCGCTTCAGGCTCTCGGATGCGCCCGCGCGTAAACCTCGCGGACGCGCTCGCCGGTCAGGTGAGTGTAGAGCTGGGTGGTACTGATGCTAGCATGGCCGAGGAGTGCCTGGACCACCCGCAGGTCGGCCCCACCCTCGAGCAGATGCGTCGCGAAACTGTGGCGAAACGTGTGCGGCGTCACCCGCTCGCTCACACCAGCCACCTCCGTCCAGCGCCTGATCAGGTGCCAGACCGATTCCCTGCTCATTCGCTTTCCGCGCTTGCCCACGAACACTGCCGGGCTCGGCTTGCCAGCCGTCCAGAGTTCTCTTGGACCGATGCGGTAACGGTGGAGGCGCTCGCGCGCCTCATCACCCATCGGCACACGCCGCTCCTTGTTGCCCTTGCCGATGACGCGCACCTGCTGGCCTTGCAGATCGACGCGGTCGGTATCGAGGCCGACGAGCTCGCTGACGCGCAGGCCACACGCGTACAGCAGTTCGAGAATGGCCCGATCCCGGACGCCGACCGGGGCGTCGTCGGGTGGCGCTTCGAGAATGCGCTCGACATCCTCGGGTGCGAGCACATCCGGCAGGTAGCTGCCTGGCCGTGGCGCGTCCACCAGCGAAGGAACGTCCCGCGTGGCAAGGCCTTCCCGCAGCGCGAACCCGTAGAAGCTGCGAACCGCCGCGCTCTTGCGCGCCTGGGTGCTGCCCGTCGCTCCGGTCCGCTGGAGCCCGGTCACGAAGTCGATGAGTGGCTGCGGGTCGTCGCGCCATCGGGTGCCTGCCACGCCGGCGAACTGAGCGAGGTCATGGCGATACGCCTTGATGGTCAGCGGCGACAGCCCCCGTTCCACGCGGAGCTCCACGAGGAATGAGTCGATCGCCTCCCTGAGGTATTCGTCAATCATGCGTCAGTCAGGTGTCAGAGTATTCATGTATATGCGCTGGCAATGACTGGCTCACTCCGCCGCCCGCAACAGCGCCCTGGCAGCAGCGTGCGCCTCATCACCGGCGCCCTCGCCTCCCAGCATTGCAGCGAGCTCGGTCGCTCGTTCATCGGCGTCGAGGATCCGGGCGAACGTGGTCGTCCGTCCGTCGAGCTCGTGCTTGCCGACCACGATGTGCGCATCCGCGTGCGCGGCGACCTGCGGCAGATGCGTGACGCACAGCACCTGGTGATACCGGCTCAGCGCGCGAAGCCGCTCCCCCAGCGCCGATGCATTGCGGCCGCCGACGCCAGCGTCGATCTCGTCGAAGACGAGCAGTGGCGTTTCGTCGGCCGCGGCCAGCACGACCTTGAGCGCCAGCGAGAGCCGGCTGGCCTCGCCGCCGGATGCGATGCGGGACAGCGGCCGTGGTGGCTCGCCCGGATTCGGGGCAAAGGTGAAGGTGACCCGGTCCGCGCCATGGGCCGAAGCTTCGAGCGGGTCGCGCTGAATCCCGAATGACCCGGGCGGGAGGCCCAACGGCGGCAGCTCGTCATTCACTGCGGTCGCCAGACGGTTGCCCGCAGACTCCCGAGCAACGGTCAAGGTGGCAGCGGCCTCGTCCAGCATGGCCCGTTGCCGAGCCTCGTCGTCCCGCAACCGCACTCGCGCCCCCTCCTGGTTCTCGACTGCCTCCAGCTCCGCGGCAGCGGCTGAACCGAACGCGAGCACCGCCTCGATCGAGTCACCGTACTTGCGACACAGGTCATACAGCACGGCCAAGCGCTCCTCGGCAGACGCGCGGCTGGTTGGATCGAGCTCGGCACCATCCGCGGCTGTGCTCACGTCACGGGCCAGCTCGGAAGCCTCCGCGGCCAGGGCCGAGGCGCGGTCAGCCAATGGCGCGAACCGCTCGTCGTGCTGCGCGGCGGTCGCAAGGTCGCCCTCCACCATGTTCAGCGCGTCTCCGGCACCCCCGTCATCGCGGAGGAGGGCGACGGCCTCGGCCGCGGACCGCGCGATCGTCTCGGCGTGCTCGGCAGCACGCAATTGATCCTCCAGCTCAGCGTCTTCCCCGGGGCGTGGCGCGAGGCCCTCGATCTCATCGACCTGGTGACGCAGCAGCTCCACCCGCCGAGCCAGCTCGTGCGCATCGGTCACGAGCTCCGTGGCGGCCGCGACCGTCGACCGCCAGGCTCGGAATGCCGCCTCGACAGCGATGAGCGACGTCTCGTGGCCGCCGAATACATCAAGAAGCGCCAATTGGCGAGCCGGCTCGAGCAGTCGCTGCTGATCGTGCTGCCCGTGGATCTCTCCCAAACGAGCGCCAAGTCCGGCGAGCCCACCGACCGTGACGGCACGGTCGTTGACCCGGGCCACCGAACGCCCGTCGGCCCCGACCTCGCGACGCACGATCATGCTGCCCTCTCCGGATCCGACCACGTCGCGCATCGAGTCGCCGTCCAGCAGGTCGGGGGCGTCAAAGATTGCCTCGACACGGGCGGCATCCGTCCCTGCGCGGACCTGATCGGTCGATGCGCGCGCGCCGAGCGCCAACGCGACCGCATCGACCACGAGTGACTTTCCTGCTCCGGTCTCGCCCGTCAGCACCGTGAAGCCATCGCTCAATGCCAGGCGCACCCACTCCACCACCGCCAGGTTCTCGACCGTCAGCTCGCGAAGTGCCATCAGTACGGCAGCAGGCCGGCCTTGGTGCGCAATAGATCGTAGAACGGGGTTGCGCCGACCGGCTCCAGGATGCGCAGCGGGTCCGGCAGGGCACGCACCTCGACTCGATCCCCCGGAGACAGTTCGACATCCCACTGCCCATCGATGCTGACGATGGCCGGATCGGGGGCCTCGCGTAACGTCAGTTGCACAACGTGATCCTCGCCCGCGACCACGCTGTGCAGCGGAGAGAGGTACGCGGCCACCGGCGTGATGATCATGTTGCGCAGGCGCGGGTCCAGGATCGAGCCGCCGGCGCTGAAGCTGTAGGCGGTCGAGCCAGTCGGCGTGGCAACGACGACCGCATCGGCGACATAGGTGGCGAGGTGGGAACCGGAAACCTCGACCTCGAGCCGGATCATCCGCACGCGGCGTCCACGAGCGACGACCACCTCGTTCAGGCAGGCATGACGCTCGGCAACCTCTCCATCCGGATGAACGATCGCCGCCTCGATCCTGAAGCGATCCTCGATCGTGAACTCCCCGGCGACGACCTGATCGAGCGCACCCTCAAGACCACCGGTCTCGACTTTGGCCAGGAACCCGATCCGACCGAGATTAATGCCCAGCGCCGGCACGCCAGTCTCGCCGATGGCGCTCGCGCTGCGCAGGAAGGTGCCGTCACCGCCGAGCACGCAGACGAGATCGGTGCCGGCTGCACAGGCGGCCCCGATGGCGCCGCGGTCCTCGGCACGCGCGTCCCAGGCCTCGACCCCGTTCGCTTCGCACCATGCGTGCGCCCGCTCCAGGACCGCACGCGCTTCCGCGTTGTACGGGTTGAAGGCAAAGCCGATGCGCCGCAGCTCGATCACGACTCGTCCGCCGCGCTCCGACCCTCCACGACACGGGCCAGGGCGTCGATCCGCGCCCCGAGAGCCGAGATCTCGGTCGCCAGGTCCTGCGGTCCGGCTCGCTCACGGACGGCGGCGTAGGAGCGGTCCAACCCGGCGGCGATGAGGGCGCGCATCAGGCTCGAGGGGGATACGCTCCGCGCCCGGGCGGCCTCTTCGACTCGCTCGAGCAGGGCATCAGGCATGCGCAGGCTGACGATCTGGCGCATCGTGTCCGGCGCTGGCTCCGGGATCGACGGCTCGATGACCTCGAGCCCCTCGAATCCGATGTCGAGCTGTTCCCCGCCGCTTGCCCCGCGGGCCGTCCTGCGTTTCATCGAGCTCATCGTAGTACGCGTGTGCTACGGGCCGCGTATCGCTTCGACGCTGCTCTCCGCCAGTGCGTCCACGTTCCCGGGATCGAGCCGCAGGTCCGCGAGGAACTCCACGTTGCCGTCATTGCCGGTGATGGGCGAGCGGATGACGCGGTGCGCGTGCAGGCCGATCGAGACGGCATCCCGCGCCAGGTCGCGCAGCACGCGCTCCCACACGGATGGGTCGCGCACGACACCCCCGCGCGGGACCTCGTCCCGCTCGGCCTCGAATTGCGGCTTGACCAGGGCTATGGCGCGCCCGTCATTGGCGAGGAGGTTGCGCACCGTCGGAAGGACGAGGCGCAGGTTTATGAAGCTCAGGTCGAGCGTCGCGAGGTCAATCGGTTCCGGGAGTCCGCTGAGGTCGCGCAGGTTCGTGCGCTCCAGGCTGACCACTCGCGGATCGCGCGCCAGTCGATCGAGGAGCTGGGCTCGGCCGACGTCGACGGCATAGACGAACCGGGCCCCCCGCGCGAGGAGGACGTCGGTGAAGCCGCCGGTCGACGCTCCCGCGTCCAGGCAGGCACGGCCGGCGGGATCGACATCGAACGCGTCGAGTGCGTGCTCCAGCTTGATGCCGGCGCGGCTCGCCCAGCGGGGCCTGGCCGCCAGTGACACCGACACGTCCGCGGCAACGAGCTGGCCCGGCTTCAGCCGTCGCGTGCCGTCAAGCTCAACCTCACCGGCATGGATGAGAGCCTGCGCCTCCGTCACCGAACGCGCCATGCCCCGCTCGGTCAACAGCTGGTCGAGTCGGATGCGCCCCATCGGCCGATGCTAGACGTTCTCGCGCGGCGCCGAACATGGAGGTCATACTGTCCCACGCCGATGTATGAGGTCGTGGCACACGTGGCTCCCCATTTGGGTGTCGTGCGGCCTCATCTATGAGGCACCCGAGCGCGCGGGGCCATGTTGATGCGCCACGGCGCCCGATCTATCGGCGCGAGGAGCCTACGAGGCGGCCGGCACGGTCGCCGTGGGATCACGCTGTGCGCCTTGCGTGGCTGCCAGAGCGTCACGCACCTGGGATAAGATCCCCGGCACATCGATTCGCTGCTGCCGTCGAAGATCGTCAACGGCACCGTGGTGAACGAATTCGTCGGCCAATGCGACCTTGTGGACCGGCACGTGGATGCCGGCGCGATTGAGCGCATCGAGGACGCCGTCTCCGAAGCCGCCCATGACCGCGGACTCCTCGGCGGTGACGACGAGGCGCTTCCCTGCCGCATGCTCGCCGATGAGTGCCGCGTCGAGTGGCTTCGCCCAGCGTGCGTTGATCACCGTGGCCGCGAGACCGTCCGCCTCCAGCTCACCGGCGACGGCCAGCAGCCGCTGAACGATCGGCCCGAATCCGACGAGGAGGATGTCATCGCCCTGGCGCAGCACCTCGCCCTTCCCCAGCTCCAGGGCGGTCCCGATGCGATCGGACAGGTCCTCGCCGGCGTCCCGTGGGTAGAGTAGAGCCATCGGTCCGTCATGCTCCAACGCGGTCACAACCAAGTCGCGCAGCTCCTGCTCGTCCTTGGGAGAGCCGATCCCCAGGTTCGGAAGCGATCGCATTCCGGGGAGCATGAACATGCCCTGGTGACTCGTGCCGTCCTCGCCGACCAGGCCGGATCGGTCAAGGCCAATCAGGACCGGGAGCCCGTTCTGGCAGACGTCATGGACGAGCCCGTCGTAGGCACGCTGGCCGAACGTCGAGTAGAGCGCCACGACCGGACGCATCCCTGCCAGCGCAAGCCCGGCAGCCATGGTGACGGCGTGCTGCTCGGCGATCCCGACATCGAGGAACCGTGAGGGGAAGTGTTCTGCGAAGCGTGAAAGCCCGGTGCCGGTCGGCATCCCGGCGGTGACGGCCGTGATGCGCTCATCGGTCTTGCCCAGCCGAACGAGCTCCTCGACGAACGTCTGGGTATAGGTCTTCGGCTTGCGCTTCGGCCGGCCCTCGGGCGGCAGCGGCTCTTCGGTCGGATCGATGAGGCACAGGTCGATGGGCGGCAGGCTCGCGCCATGGAAGCTCATCGAGTCCGCCTCGGCCGGCGCGTAGCCCCTGCCCTTGGTCGTCTTGACGTGAACCAGCACGGGCACACCCAGCCGGAACGCAGCCTCGAATGCTTCCTCCAGCTCGGCTCGATCATGGCCGTCCAGCACGCCGATATAGGTGATCCCGATGTCCTCGAAGAAGCCGACCTTAGCCCAGCTGCGCTTAAACCCCTCTTTTGCCCAGCCGAGGAGCTCGAACGCCGGCTTACCGACGACCGGGACCTTCGGGAGTGCCTTGACCGTCGCCGACTTCGTCTCCTGGTAGGTCCGCGACAGGCGCATCTTGTTGAGACGCGTGGAGAGCCCACCGACCGACGGGCTGATGCTCATCTCGTTGTCGTTGAGCACGATCAGCACTGATTGCCTGGTGTGACCCAGATGATTCAGCGCCTCCATGGTCAGGCCGGAGCCGATGGCGGCGTCGCCGACGCAAACCGCGATGCGCTGGCGTCTCGCCGGTTTCTCGCTCGGTTTCATGTCGCGTGCGGCCGCCAGTCCGACCCCGATGCTGACGCCGGTACCGGCATGGCCACCATCGAAGACATCGTGCTCGCTCTCCGAGCGCCGGGGGAAACCGCCGATGCCGCCGACCTGGCGCAGGCTATCGAAGCGATCCCATCGGTTCGTGAGCAGCTTGTGGGCGTAGGCCTGGTGTCCCGTGTCCCATACGATCCGATCGCGCGGTGAATCCATCACGCGGTGCAGCGCGAGCGTGATCTCGACGGCCCCGAGCGAGCTCGCGAGGTGGCCGCCCGTCTTCTGAACGGTTCGGATCATCTTCTCCCGGAGCTCCGCGGCAAGCGTCTCAAGCTGCTGCGATGTCATATCGTGCAGCTGGGACGGCTCGCGGATCGTCTCAAGCAGAGTCAACGGATCATGCCCTCCTGGGGTCGCACGAGAGTATAGGACCGATGCGGCTGAGCGTCGTCCGGGCGGGTTCGCACTGCTGCAGCGTCATCTCCGATACGTCCATGCGGCCGATACGCACGCTCCGCAACGTCCGGTCAGGCACCCGGCGCCCACCGGCTACGCTTCGGGCGTCTCGGGCTCGGCTCCGGTCACGCCACGCCTTCCGAGTTCCGTGATTGTCAGCTCCGCTTCGCGCAGCCGCGTCTCGCAGGCGGCGTGCAGCCGCAATCCCTGCTTGTAGAGCTTGATGCTCTCTTCGAGGCCGATGCTGCCGCCTTCGAGCCTCTGGACCGTCTGCTGAAGCGCAACGACCAGCTCATCGAACGGTCGCTCGGCCAACCGCTCGTCAGTGAGGGCCTCGAGCTTGGCGGTATCGGTCATGAGAGCAGCTCCTCGGTTCCGTCGGCACTCGTGCGCTCGACCCGGGTCTCCACCCTACCGCGCGCCACGATGACCTGCAGCAGCTCACCGGTCCTCACGTCGTCGGGGTCACGCAGGATGCGGCGGTCGGCGGTGAGCGCGACGGCGTAGCCGCGCTCGAGCGTGGCCATCGGCGAGAGCGTGCGCAGGGTGCCATACGCCGAATCGGCGAGCGCGCGGCGACGTGCCAGCCGCTCATCCACTGCCCGGGCGCCGCGGTCGAGCAGGTCAGAGGTCCGCTGCCGAGCGGCATCGATGTCGGGCGCGAGGCCAGCCAACGCGCGCCGCTCGGCTTCCACGAAGCGCCGTCGTTCCTCCGCCCGACCGAGGAGGGCGGAGGTGGCGCGGTCGCGGAGACGCCCCATCACACTGGCCAGCTGTGTCGCATCCGGCGTCGCCAGCTCGGCCGCTGCGCTCGGCGTCGGCGCGCGGAGGTCGGCCGCAAAGTCGGCCAGCGTGACGTCCGACTCGTGGCCGACACCGACGATGACCGGTACCGGCGCAGCGGCCACGGCGCGCACGACCCGCTCGTCGTTGAAGCTCCACAGGTCCTCGAGCGAGCCACCGCCGCGGGCAAGAATGATCGTGTCGAGCTCGGGCTGCGCGTAGAGCCGTTCGAGCGCCCGGACGATCGCCGGCGCGGCGGTCGTCCCCTGCACGACCGTCGGGCTCAGCACGAGCTCCACCAGCGGGTAGCGCCGCCTAAGCACATTGGTGATGTCCCGCCAGACCGCGCCGACCGGGGAGGTGACCACGCCGATCCTGCGCGGCCAGCGCGGAATCGGCCGCTTCCGGCTCTCCTCGAACAGGCCCGCCGCGGCCAGCTGGTTGCGCAACGCCTCGTACTGAGCGTGCAGGTCTCCGGCACCCGCCGCGGTGATCGTGTCGACGTACAGCTGATACACGCCCTGCGGCTCATAGGCGCGGACGCGGCCGTGGATGATCACGTTCATCCCATGCGCCGGCCGCATACCCGCGCGCGTCAGCTCTTCGCGAAAGAGGGCTGCACGGACCTGGCTGTTGGCGTCCTTGAGGGTGAAGAAGCAATGGCCGGACGGTGGGAAGGAGGGCTGGCTGACCTCTCCCTCAACCCACACGTTGGCCAGGATACTGTCGCCGTCGAGGAGGCTGCGCACGCGCCGATTGAGATCGGTGACGCGCAGAATGCGAGGAGCGGTGCGTGGCGGTGGTTCCGGTGCTTGCTGCGGCTCATCCCACAGTGACGGCTGATCGGCCATACCTATTCGCAACCAACTTTGTTACGAATAGCCGTCACACGATCACCCTCTACTGGACCCGGGTGAGGTAGTCGCCGGTGCGTGTGTCGATCCGCAGCAGGTCGCCCTCGCTCACGAAGAGCGGCACCTGCACCACCAGGCCGGTCTGAAGCGTCGCGGCCTTCTTGGCGCCGGTGGCGGTATCTCCGGCGAAGCCGCGATCGGTCTGGACGACGAGGAGATCGACCGAGACCGGTAACTCGACGCCCAGGATCTCGTCCTCGTACGAGCTGACCGAGACATCGGTGTTTTCGACGAGATAGCGCGCGTCATCACCGAGCAGGGCGCCGTTCACGGCGAACTGGTCGTACGTCTCACTGTCCATGAAGTGGTAGACGTCGCCATCGGAGTACAGGTACTGGACCCGGCGCTGCTCGACGCGGGCGCGTGGCCACCGCGTGCCGGCCTGGAAGGTCCGCTCCACGATGTCGCCCTTGCGCACGTTCTGAAGCTTCATCCGGACCTGCGCGGATCCTCGTGCCATCTTGATATGGTTCCAGTCGAGAACCTTCATGAGCTGCCCGTCGAGCTCGATGATGACGCCCTTCTTGACGTCGCCGGTGCTGATCAATCACTGCTCCTGTTGATGGGCCGATGCGGTGCGCCGTTCAGGATAGCGTGACGCCGAGAGGAATCGCGCTCAGATGACGAGCGCCTCGCGTGACGACGTGGTCAGCAGCCGCGGACCAGATGCCTCCAGCGCCACGATGTCCTCGATCCGGATTCCTGTGACACCGGTCAGGTAGATCCCGGGCTCGATACTGAAGACCATGCCGGCCTCGAGCGTGAATGCCTCGGACTTCCGCAGGCGCGGGGGCTCGTGGGTTTCGAGCCCGATCCCGTGGCCGAGCCCGTGCCCGTACGGCTCGACGCCCTCGGCCTCGATACGGTGCCGGGCGATCGCGTCCAGCTCCTGCCCGTTGACGCCGATCGCGATGGCGTCGATCGCCGCCTGCTGCGCTTCGCGGACGGCACCGTGATACCGGCGAATGTGATCCGGGACGTCACCCACGAACACCGTCCGGGTCATGTCCGAACGGTACCCGTCGACGGAGCAACCGAAGTCGATCAGCAGCACGTTGCCGCGCTCGATGACTGATTCGGAGGGACGGCCGTGGGGCATGGCGGCCCGGGCGCCGGCGAGCACGATCGGCTCGAACGCGAGGCTCTCCGCTCCGTTCGTGCGGAAGTACCGCTCCAGCTCCAGGGCGACCTCCCGTTCGGTCATGCCGACTCGCACGAATTCGACGAGGTGGGCGAAGCAAGCGTCGGTGAGCGAACAGGCCCGCCCGATAGCCTCGACCTCGTCGGGGGTCTTGAGGATTCGCAATGGAACCAGCTCGTCATCCATGGCGTGCAGCTCCACGCCGGGCGCGGCCTCGGCCAGCGCAGCCCAGTCCGCATGTGTGACGACGGCCGCCTCCATCCCGAGTGCGCCAATCCCGTGGCGAAGGAGCAGCGGCGGCACCTCCTCGTGCATCGGTCCCGCCGTGGACACCACCTGCCAGCCCGGCGCCTCGTTCGCCGCCTGCTCCGTGTAGCGCGTGTCGACAAGGATCAGGTTGGCGTCGCGCGTCACGAGCAGTGTCCCGGCGAACCCCGAGGTTGGACCGTCGGCGTCGCTGAGGCGAAATCCGCTGAAGAAGCGCTTGTTTGCGGTGCGGCTGATGAGCATGGCGTCCAGCGCGTGCTCATCGAGCAGCGCACGCAGGGTGGTGAGGCGTGCATCGGTCATTGGCCCGCACACTCTTCGTTCGCTCGAGCGATGTTGGCGTTGTGCTCGTCCAATGTCGTCGAAAAGTAGTGCGATCCATCGCGCGATCCGTCCGGGCAGCCGGCGACGAAGAACAGGAATCCCTCATCGAGCGGCGCGGTGGCGACCGCCTCGAGTGATCCCGTACGGGGCGCGGCGATCGGCATCGGCGGCAGTCCGGGCCGGGTGTACGTCTGGAATCCGAGCAGGAACTCCTCGAGGGCAATCTCACCACCGCTGACCTGGAGCTGTGGCCACCAATCAACCGAGCCCCATTCATCGACGGGCAGGGTCGCGCCCTCGCTCTCGCCCAGGAGCGGGTGACCGATCGGTCGCTGCTCGCCGGTGGTCAGCCCGTACTGGAGCGTCGGATCGGCGTTGAGCTGCCCCACCGTCTGCGGATTCTCCGGTTCAAGGAAGCGTTTCGTGTAGACCGCGGCGATGCGCGGCCGTTCCTCGTCGACGACCGCCTCTCGCTCCACGATGCTGGCGATGATGATGGCCTCGTCGAAGCTGAGGCCCTTCGCGTCGATGCCGGCGATGATCTCGTCAGTCAGCGACATCTCGAACTGCGTCAGCAGCGCCTGGACGACGTCGATCGGATCGGCGCCGACCTGGTATTCGATCGTCTCGGCCGGAATGTAGCCCTCGAGCGAACGGCCCGCCGGAAGATCGGACAGGAAGTCGTACTGGTTGAGCAGATCCGCCGGCGGTGCCTGGAGCACGGCGGCGAACTCCTCGATGTTCATCGTCATTTCGCTGGCGGCGAAGGTGGCGACGATCTCCTCGAGGCGCAGTCCTTCCCGCAGCGTCACGCTGGTGACGTCGCCGAACGGCTGCCCCTGCAGGGTGGCGACGATCTCCGACGGCTGCATGTTCGGGAACAGATCGTAGGTTCCGGCCGCCAACGTGCCCTCGCGACCGGCGGTGATGACCGCGTACTGGAAGGCGAGCTCGCTGCCGATCACTCCCTCGGCGAGCAGCAGCTGCCCGATGGAGGTATCCGTGGCGCCCTGTTCGACAGTGACGGTCACGCGGCGCTGTTCGTCGCTGGCGGGTTCGTCCGCGAGGATCTCGGGTCGGTACCACTTCACGAAGTCCTCGACGACGCCGTGCTCGATCGCGCCGGGGTTCTGTTCAACCCAGGCCATCACGCGCGGCGCGAACACGGTATTGAAGCCGAAGATGAGCAGGAAGCCCAGGAGCGCGATGGAGCCTGCCATCCAGACAACCAGCAGCAGCGGCTGGACTCGGCGGCGGCGGCGCATCGGCCCTTCGCGCTGCTCGCGCAGCTGGCGAATGCGGGCGTTGCGGCGCTCCTCCCACTCTCCCATGGGCGCTGGGCGTCGGCTCATTCAGTCTCCTCGGGGGCTTCCGTCCGGCGACGGGTGTCGAGGTATTGTTGCAGGATCACACGGGCTGCCGCTGAGTCCAGCTCGCCACGCTCGCGCCGCGGTCGCCTGCCCGCCTCTGACAGTCGCTCTCCGGCTTCCCACGAGCTGAGCCGTTCATCCTCGTAGACCACGCCGATGCCGCTCTGGGCGACCTGCTCGCCGAAGCGTCGAGCGGCGGCGGCCTGCTCCCCCTCCGTCCCGTCCATGTTCAACGGCAGGCCAACGACGATCATCTGCACGGCGTCCGCGGCCACCAGCCGGCCAATGGCCGCGACATCGGTGACCAGATTGCGTCGCAGCAGGGCCGGACGAGCGAAGGCCATGCCGGTCGCCGTATCGCCGACCGCCACGCCGATGCGTCGACTTCCGTGATCCAGAGCGATGATCCGTGTCACGGCGCGCGCGACGACGTTGTTGACGGCTCGCTGCGATCGCCGACGATCGTGACCTCGATGCGCCAGTCAAACCCGGGGACCGAGCTAACCCAGCGTGGCCAGAGCTCGATCGTGGCATCGCCCAGATCGTCGAGTGCCGCGCGCGCCTCGTCGATGGGCTGGCCCTGCACGCGGCCGATCACTTCGTCGCGATCGATGAGCGGCGTCGACATGCCCGTCACGGTGGCCTCGACCAACAGGGTGTCGCCCTCCCGCCGTGCTTCGCCGATGGTCACGTCGGACATTTCCGGGAGGAGTTCGTGACCCTCCGGCACGATCCGGCTGTCGCCGACCAGGCGTGCGCTGGCAAGCGTCATGACCTCGTCACTGTCGACAACCAGGCGATCGTACTCGAGCGCGCCGCGGATCTCAGTCTCCTGCTGGTCGCGCATCCCCACGAGATCCGCAATTCCCTCGATGACCGGACGCGGCGCCTCAGCTGCATCGGCAAAGATCGCGTCACCCGTCGGAGCGAGCCTGGCGGCCAGCGCAACGTCGAGCGCCGCGAGCAGCGAGGCCTGGGCATCATCGACGTCCTGCTGCGTGATCTCGGGACCGGTCGTATCGACGCCGCCGGCCGCCGGTTCCGGGTTGGTCACCAGCGGCTGCTCGTTGTTCGGGAAGCCGCGCAGCCGCGTGGCAACCTCCTGGCTGAGGATCGTGTCGATCGCGCCGGCCGGGACGTTCGCCGCAGGTCCCACCGCCGCTGCCGCAACGTCGGTTAGACCCTCACCTGCCTGGATCGTCCCTTCAGACGTGAGCGTGCCCGCGGTCACCACGATATCGGCCGATGTCTCGAACGCCTGGTCGCCGGCGGCCACCAAGGTGCCCGCACCGACGGCCACATCGACCGTATTGAAGTTGCGGAACACCACGGCGGCGCTGGCGGCTGCCTGGATCGCGTAGGTACCGGTCGCAGCCACCTGGGCTCGGGCGTCGACGGTTCCCTCCAGCTGGTCCGGATCGTCGATGCGGATCTGGTACGACTCGGGCTCGAGCGGCTCGGTGGTAGGCATGATCGCGACCGTTGCAGCGGGAAGGACGACCGCGGCCACGACGCCTGCGCCGATCAGCAGCGCGGCGAAGGCACCCAGCCCCCACGCAAGCGCAGGGGAGGACCGCCGCGGCGGAGGCGGTTTCCGCTGGTCAGAACGTTCGAGCACCGGGCGAGCTCGAACCTGCGTACGATCATCGCTCCATGTCGCCACGACCGCGGTGGCCGCCGGGGCCTCGGGGACGCGCACCGGGGCGGTCTCGTCCGGCGCCTCGCCGCGCACGACGTGAATCGAAGCGCGTGTTGCTCGTGCCTCGATGGGCTCCATCGGCACGGCCTTGCGTGCATCCTCGATCGAGGCGTACGAGTCGAGCCCCGCCTCGGCCGCCAGCGAGCGGGTGAGCCCGTCGCCCACCACGGCCAACCCGCGTCCGGCCTCCTCCGCGGCACGCGCGAGCAGCCTGAGGGCCACCACGCTCGACGTTGCTCGCGAACGACCGGGCGCTACGACGACGATCCGATCCGCCTTCGTATCACGCAGGCGACGAACCACCGAGGTGACCTCGTCATCCGCCTCGAGGTAGATCAGTGTCGGTTCGCCGGTCACAGGGCCATCTCGCGCACCACGCCGCGCATGGCACGGTCCACCGCCGATGCCCCGGCGTCGAGGATGAGGGCCTGGTGGGCGAGGGCCATCGGCGTGACGTCCTGCCGCGTTCCGGGAGCGCCGGTCGCGTCACGCAACCCCATCACCTCATCCGGACCCAGCGCCCGCACCCTGGGTCGTCGCGAGAACGGGAGTCGGCTCCACCAGCCATCTTCCACGAGAACCTGGCGCACCTGGGGGAGATCAGCCCCGCCTCCGCACAGCAGGATGCGGCCCGGCAGCAGATCATCACCGGCAAGGTCGCCGATCATGAGCTCGACCCCCGAGCGCCAGATGCGCGCGTCCTCCAGCAGGACATCGGCCACGTCGGCGCGTCCGCTGCTTCCGACCGCCAGCTTGACGGCCTCGGCCTCCCTGAACGAGACACCAAGCCGCTCGGCCAGGCCTTTGGTGAAGGCACGCCCACCGAGCGCCAGCATCTTGGTGCCGGCGATGCCACCGCCCCGGACGAGCGCCACGTCGGTCGTCCCGCCCCCGATGTCGACGAACACCGCGCCCGCATCTCCCAGCTCGCCGGGATCGAGGCAGGTCGCCACCGCGTACGGCTCGGCAATCACGCCGAGCAGCTCGAGCTCCAGGGCGTTGGCCACCGATTGGAGCGCGCCCAGGTGGACCATCGGCGCGAAGGCATTGAACAGATGCAGCTCGACCTGCGCGCCGGTGAAACCAATGGGATTGCTCACCGCATAGCCGTCGATCGTCATCTCGACGATGGCGGCATGCACGAGCCGCACGTCCAGCCGGTCCACGCCGGATTCCCAGCGAATCCGCTCTTCCGCCTCCCGGAGCGCCGCTTCCTGAGCTCTCATCACGATCCGCTCCAGCTCCGGCTCACCCAGCGGTGCACGGGGGTCGTCGCGACGCATGGTCAGCGTACTCGTGGCACCCTTGACCAGTTCGCCGGCAATGCCTATCACCGCGGCCGTCGGTCGCCGTCCGGACATGGCGCGCGCCTCGTCCATGGCGGCACGACAATTCGCGACCACGGCGTCGATGTCGCTCACGGTCCCCGATTGCATGTGAGCCAGGCCTTGCCGTTGCCGGCCGCTGCCACGCACGATACCCCCGAGCCGGCCCTCGGCATCGCGCTCCACGGACAGGACCAGCGCCTTGGCGTACTCGGTGCCGATGTCGAGTGCCGCAATTGCGGGACTGCCGCCGGGTCGTGCCGCGCTGCGAAAGAGCACCCGCACGCGGTCCCGAAGCTGCTGCACAGCCGTCAGCCTGATCGTGTCAGGCCGTCTCGATCCGCTTAAGAGCCTCGAGCGCGAGGCGCCCGGCCTCCCGCAGGGCGTCTTCAAGGCGCGCGGCGTCCCGTCCACCGGCCTGGGCGAGATCCGCTCGACCGCCGCCGCCTCCGCCGATGATCGGCGCCGCCTCGCGCACCACGGCCCCGGCATCGAAACCCTCCGCGGCAAGATCGCGACTGGCGGCGACGAGGATCGATGGCTTGCCGTCTGCGGCTCCCGCGGCGACGAGGACGAAGCGCCCGATCATGCCGCGCAGATCGTCGGCGAGACCGCGCAGCGCATTGGCATCGGCGTCGGGGATGGCCTCGATGATGACCTTCGCCCTTCCAGCGTCCTGCGCGCCCTGAAGGATCGCGACTGCGTCGAGACGAGCGGCCGCAGCTCGCGGGGCCTTTGCCGCCTTATCCGCGTCGCGGAGTCGTGCGAGGAGCGCCTCGACGCGCTGCGGGACATTCTCCTCGCGCTCGCCGAGCAGCTGGGCGACGGTGCGCAGGGCCTCCAGCCGGGTCCCAACCAGCTCGGCGGCCGCCTCGCCAGTCACGGCCTCGATGCGTCGCAGCCCGGCCCCGATGCTGGATTCGCCGGTGATGAGCAGCTGCCCGATCTGACCGGTGGCCGCCACGTGCGTCCCGCCGCACAGCTCCTTGCTGTAGCCGTCCACCTGGACGACGCGCACCGACTCCGGCAGGTACTTCTCGCCGAAGAACATATCGGCGCCGAGCGCCTGCGCGTCCTCCATCTTCATCCATTCCGGATGCACCGGAGCATCGCGACGCACCTGTGCATTGACCAGCCCCTCGATCTCGCGCAGTGCCTGGCGTGGCGTCGCCGCCTGGGCGGGAAAGTCGAACCGCAGCCCGTCCGGCCCGACCCACGATCCGGCCTGTTTGGCCTGCTCGCCGAGGATGTCACGGAGCGCCCGATGCAGCAGATGCGTCCCGGTATGGTTCCGAGCCGCAGCCCATCGACGAACATGGTCCACCTCGGCTTGCAGGACATCGCCAACCGCAATCTCGCCGGACAGCTCGCCGAGGTGCGCGATCGCGTCACCTGAGCGCTGCGTGTCATCGACACGCAGACGCCCGTTCGCGCCGATCAGCTCGCCTCGATCCCCGATCTGTCCCCCGCCCTCCGCGTAGAAGGGCGTGCGATCGAGAATGATGGCCGTTGGATTGCCCGGCACGACGGCCAGGACGCGAAGCTCATCCGCGCTCGTCTCGTTCGGATAGCCGATGAATTCGCTGCGGAGCGCGGCGACCTCGGGATCCAGCTTCAGGCCGCCGCGTTTCTCGCCGCGCGACCGCTCCCGCTGCTCGGTCATTGCTGCGTCGAATCCGGCCCGATCGACGCTCACCCCGCGCTCCGCCGCCATCTCGATGGTCAGATCGATCGGGAATCCGAAGGTGTCATGCAGGCGGAACGCGTCGGCGCCGCTGATCATGCCGCCCGCGACGGCCAGCTCTTCCAGGCGCGCGCTGCCCGCTTCGAGGGTTCGGGCGAACTTGCCTTCCTCCGCCTCGATGGCGCCGTGCACGGCATCGCGCTGTTCGACGAGATGCGGATATGCCTCGCCCATGAGGTCGATCACCACCGCGCTCGTCTCGCGCAAGAACGGATCCGAGATCCCCAGGAGACGCCCGTGGCGCACCGCGCGGCGTATGATCCGCCGCAGCACATAGCCGGGTCCCTCGTTCGAGGGCCTGACGCCCTCGGCCAGCAGGAAGGTCATCGCGCGCGAGTGATCGGCCACCACCTGGTAGCTGAACCGATCGCTCTCCACGATCTCGGGGTCGTGGCCGATGAACTCCGCCAGGCGCTCGATGATCGGCACGAACAGGTCGGTCCGGTAATTCGAATCGACCCCCTGCATGACCGACGTCAGCCGCTCGAGGCCGAGCCCGGTGTCCACGCTCTTGAACGGCAGCGGCGTCAGCGTGCCGTCGGCGGAGCGGTCGTACTCCATGAACACGAGATTCCAGATCTCGAGCCAGCGCGGACAATGCTCGGAATGGTCCGGAACGCAATCCGGCCCCTCCGAAAGGTGCGCTCCACGGTCGTAATGAAGCTCGCTGCAGGGACCGCATGGCCCGGTGTCGCCCATGCGCCAGAAATTCTTCTCGTCGCCCGCCGCGACATTTCCCCACCGAACCAATCGTTCGGCCGGTAAACCGATCTCCTCGGACCAGACCTGATGGGCAACGTCGTCATCGGTGTAGACCGTGGCCGCAATCCGCGCCGGATCCAGGCCCATCTCCGTCGTCAGGAACTCCCAGGCCCAATGGATGGCCTCCCGCTTGAAGTAATCGCCGAAGCTCCAGTTGCCGAGCATCTCGAACAGCGTCTGGTGGCGCGGCGTGCGGCCGACCTCCTCGAAGTCATTGTGCTTGCCCGCCACCCGCAGGCAGAGCTGCGAGTCGACGGCACGCACGTACGGACGTTTTTCCTCGCCGGTGAGGACGCGCTTGAAGGGCGCCATGCCGGAGTTGACGAACAGCAGCGTCGGGTCATCGCGAGCCAGGATCGGCGCCGATGGCACGCGCGTGTGGGCACGCTCCTCGAAGAAGCGCTGAAACGCCTCGCGGATCTCGGCCGCGCTCATCGGCTGCATCGGTTCATCCTTCGTTCACGACGAGAGCCGGCGACCCACCGGCTCCTCGTGTGCGTGATCTGCGCTCGTTGTGGTCAGGTCGACGTCAGGAGGTGGCACCCTCGGCCTGGGCGTCTGCATGCGCGTCGAAGTCGGTGACCATGTCGGCTCGTGCCTGCTCTGCCGCCTCGCGACCCTCGGTCACCGCATCAACGATCTCGGCCCGCTTGTTCTCGACAAAGTCGTTGACATGCTCCCGGAATTCCTCGCCCGTCTGCGGGGCCAGGATGAGGCCCAGCGCCGCGCCGATGAGCCCGCCGATCACGGCGCCTGCCAAAAAGCTGCCGAATCCGGAGTCCTTCATGAGTGAGATGGATCCTCTCGTGTTTCCAGTGATTCTACCGATCGCGCCTCGGACCGTCGCGGCCCTGCGGTGATCTGAACGGTTTCGAGGCTGTGCTGGAGCGAGTTCATGAGATCGTTCAGGCGGTCGAGCTTGACGGCAACGTCCTCGCTCAGCACCTCGACATTGCTGGTCAGCTCCCGGGCGTGGCCGAGGATCGGCCGCAGCTCGGTGTCGGTCGCGCGCGTCAGGCGTCGAAGATCCATCGCAAGCGCGCGCGACTCCTTGATGAGCGGGGTCGTCTGCCAGGCCAGGTAGACCAGGGCACCGCCAGCCGCCAGCACGCCGAGCCCGGCGCCGATGTTGAAGATGGCCAGGGCGAGCTCCATCGCGCGACTCTACACTGGCCGCGACCACTGGTCCCCCGCCAACCGCGCGGGATCTGGCCGATATTTTGGTGCTCTGATGGCGTGAGGGGGCTCGGCGCGCAGCCCAGCGCACGCGCAGCGACGATATTTCAGTCGATTACGGCCCGGGAGGCCAGCCGCGCGGGAATCCGCCGATATTTCGTTGCGGGTCGTGAGTGAGCCCTGCGCCAGTGCGCCTCTCATGCCGGCTCAGCACTGAAATTTCGGTGGTTTTCTGGCCTCGTTTACTCCTCGAGCCGAATCGGGCCGAGCGCGCTGAGCAGGGACAGGGCGAGCATCAGCACCTGGGCACCAACCGAGGCGGCCACGACATGCATGTCACCAATGCGCATGACCTCGAGACGGGTTGCCCCGGCAACCTGGTCACCGATGGCGACTCCGATCAAGGACGCGACGGCCAGCGCCAGGACACTCTTCCCCCAGCGCCCGCGCACGGCGATGAAGACCAGGAGGTTGATGAGCGCCAGGAGGGGAAACCAGATCAGCCAGGGTGGCATCGGCACGTATGGCCCTAACCGTCAGAACGAACGATGCGACCCCCACCCAGGCACTCCGCGCCGTCGTACAGGACGGCGCCCTGGCCGGGTGCCGGTGCCCAGACCGGCTCGGCGGTTTCAACCAGGAACCGATCCCCGCCGACCATCGTGATCTCGGCCGGTACGTCGAGAGCCCGATGCCGAATCCGGACCGATGCGTTGAAGCGCTCCCTCGGAGCTTCCCCCGCAGTGAAGCGCGCGCCGTCGACGGTGAAGGTGCGCTGCGCGACTTCCGCGCGGCGGCCGATCACCACCGTGTTCGTGGCAGGCTGCACCTCGCGCACGTAGACCGCCTCGCCGAGCGCGACGCCCAACCCGTGACGTTGGCCGACCGTGTAGTGCGCGTACCCGGTATGGGTGCCGACGCGGGTGCCATCGGCGTCGATGATGGGACCGGGGTCGCCGGCGTACCCGCGCCGCTCTTCGAGGAGCGTTCGGTAGTCGCCCAGCGGCACGAAGCAAATCTCCTGGCTTTCCGGCTTCTGCGCTGTTGGCAGCGCCAGGTCCGCGGCGATGGCGCGCACCTGTGGCTTCGTGAGATCACCCAGCGGAAACTGCGTGCGCGACAGCTGCTCCTGGTCGAGCACCCACAGGAAATACGTCTGATCCTTGTCCGCATCGGCGGCGCGCATGAGGCGCCAGCGACCATCGCGATACTCGAGCCGGGCGTAGTGGCCGGTGGCGACGGCATCGGCCCCATAGGCGGCCAGGCCACGCCGAAGCAGCTCGTCGAACTTGATGTACTGGTTGCACGCCTGGCAAGGGTTGGGCGTCGAGCCCTCGAGGTAGGAGTCGACGAACGCGTCGATCACGCGCGCCCCGAACTCCTTCTCCACGTTGAGCGTGAAGAACGGGATGTCGATCAGCTGCGCCACGCGGCGGGCATCATCCGCGGCGTCCGGAGAGCAGCACGAGCGCGACTGTTCGTAGCCCTCCGGCATGTCGCCGTGGGTGCGCATCCAGACGCCGATCACTTCGTCGTCTCCGCGTTCGCGCGCCAGCAGAGCGGCAGCAACGGACGAATCCACGCCACCGCTCATGGCGGCCACGATCCGGCTCATGCGGGCACGGTCACCTTTGGCCGAACACCCCAGATGCCTCGCAGACGCGGCAGGACGGCGTGCAGGGCCTCCAGCGTGGCGTCAATATCGGCATCGGAGGTTTCCGCACCGAGCGTCATGCGCAACGAGCCATGCGCGAGATGTGGATCGATGCCCATCGCCAGCAGGACATGGCTGGGTTCGGTATTGCCGGACGTGCAGGCGCTTCCGGTCGATGTCTCGATACCCTCGAGGTCGAGCGCCGCAACGAGGTCGCCACCTTCCACGCCGTCAATCACGACGCTCACGTTATTCGGCAGACGATTCTCCGGATGGCCGGTCAGCGTCACCCCATCGAGCGCAAGCAGGCCCTGAAGCAGACGCCCGCTCAATGCGCGCAGCCGATCGGGCTCACCGGCATCCGAGGCAAGCCGCCGAATTGCCGCTCCGAAGCCGACAATGCCCGCGACGTTCTCCGTCCCGGCACGGCGCTGTCGTTCCTGCGACCCTCCCTGGATCTGCGGAAGCATCTGGGTGCCACGCCGGACAAACAGCGCCCCGACGCCCTGCGGCCCCCCAAGCTTGTGCGCCGATAGGCTGACAAGGTCAGCCTGCCAGGCATCGACATCGATGGACGCGTGGGCGGCGAACTGGACCGCATCGACGTGGAACTTCGCCCCGTGGCCACGCACGATCTCGCCGATGGCTGCAATCGGCTGAATGGTCCCGACCTCGTTGTTGGCGGCCATCACGCTCACCAGCGTCGTGCGCCCGGTCATGGCCGCGGCGACGTCGATCGGGTCCACGCGGCCGTCCGCGTCAACAGGCAGAATCGTCACCTCGAAGCCGCTGCGCTCCAGGATGGCGGTGGCGTTGAGGACCGCCTTGTGCTCGACAGCGGTCGTGATCACATGGCGCCCCCTCGAGGTCGCCGCCCACCCGACTCCCTTGACGGCCAAGTTGTCGGCCTCAGTGCCGCCGGCGGTGAAAACGATCTCACGAGGCTGCGCGCCGATCCCCTGCGCGATGATCTCGCGCGCTTCGTCGATCCCCTGCCGCGCGCGGCGACCCGACGCATGCAGGCTCGACGCGTTGCCGCCGTGCTGCGTCAGATATGGGAGCATCGCCTCCAGCACCTCGCGACGGAGGGGCGATGTCGCGGCGTGATCCAGGTAGACGGCCATGCGTTGGATGATAGCCGCGGGTGGTTCGGAACGCGTCCGTCACTCATCGGTCACAACGCCAACCTGGTTGGCACTCGCCGCAGACGCCTAAGATCGAAGTCAGCGGAACAGGGCAACGTCCCCGGAACAAGGAGGTGGCACATGATCGTTCGCACCCTGGAAGAGATCAACGGCACCGAGCTCGATGTGCGCGGGGAGGGATGGCGCGCGCAACGACTATTGGTGCGCGACGACGGTCTCGGCTTCTCGCTTTCGGAGACGACCGTCGACGCCGGCGCGAAGATGGACCTCTGGTACAAGCATCACAACGAGGCCTGCTACTGCATCAAGGGCGAGGCGGAGATCACCGAGCGCGACACCGGTACCGTGCACCGCATCGGGCCAGGATCGGTTTATGCGCCGAAACACGATCGTCACTCGATCCGCGTGATCTCGCCCCTGCGACTGGTCTGCGTCTTCAACCCCGCCCTGACCGGTCGCGAAACGCACGACGCCGATGGAAGTTACCTCCCAGCGGACGACTGATCCGTCACGGGGCCACGATCTCGATCGGCGTGCAACATCCGTCTCCCGCGTTCTCGGTGCAGACGCGGTAGTGGCCCGGGATCTGCGATCACCCGGAGCATCCTGGGCCCGACGAACAAGGTGGCCAACAACACGACGATGGCCCACCGCCAGCTCATCCCGGTCGACCCTCGCCAAGAACCCGCAGGCGCTGCGAGTCTCCCATTCGGGCGATGAGCGGACGCGCGCGGCCGATCAGCTCGGGGACGCCAGGCAGTGACAGCGAGGCGTCGTGGTCGGCCTCGGTTCGCCACACCTCGGTGATCCAGACCGCGTCGTCGTCTGTCTCGGAAACGCTGACCAGGTAGAGCTCACACCCAGGCGCGTCGTCCATGAGCCGCGACGCCTCCAGCATGTGCTCGACGAGCGCCCCGCGTTGTCCGGGCTGAGCCACGATGGAGCCGTGGAGGCCGAAACGCACCATCGGCTCAGTCGCCTTCGAGAATGCGTAGGCGGAGCTCGTCGAGCTGCTTCTGCGTGATCGGCGAGGGCGCGTCCATCATGAGATCCGCCCCAGACTGGGTCTTCGGGAACGCCATGACTTCGCGAATGTTGTCGACCTCGGCGTAGAGGGCTGCCCATCGGTCGAGACCGATGGCGATCCCGCCGTGCGGCGGGGCGCCGTACTCGAGGGCGTCGAGCAGGGCGCCGAACTGGTCACGCATGCCGTCGACGGTGTGGCCCATGAGCGCGAACGATTTCTCGAGCAGCTCGCGCTGGTGGATGCGGATCGAGCCGCCGCCCGACTCCCAGCCGTTGAGGGCCAGGTCGTACTGCTGCGCTCGAACGCTGCCGGGGTCGGATTCGAGGCGCTCAAGGTCCTCGGGTGCCGGTGCGCTGAACGGGTTGTGAGTCGCATCCCAGCGCTTGCCCTCGGCATCCCAGGTGTACATCGGGAACCGATGGACCCAGACGTAACCGAGCACGCCCGGCTGGCGCAGGCCGAGCCGATCCCCCATCGCCAATCGCACGTGGCCGAGCGCCTCGGCAGCAGCCACGCCGTCGGCATCGGCGACGATCAGGACAAGATCGCCAGACGAGGCGCCAACGGCGGCAAGCAGGTCAGCGTCACGACCCGAAACGAACTTAGCGGCCGGACCGTGAAGCGAGCCGTCGTCCTGCACGGACAGGTGGACCAGCCCCTTAGCTCCGTGGCGCTTGGCAAGGTCGATCAGCTCGTCGAGCTGCTTGCGCGAATAGTCGCCGCAGCCCGGCGCCGTGAGGCCGAAGACCGCGCCTCCCGCGGCAAGAGGCTCGGAGAAGACCCGGAAGTCGACTTGGCGCACGATATCCGAGAGGTCGACCAGCTCGAGGCCAAAGCGAATATCGGGCTTGTCGGAGCCGTATCGGTCCATGGCGTCCGCATAGGTCAGCCGTGGGAAGGGCTCACTCAGGATCGGCCGCTCAGGAAGGATCTCTCTGGCGACGCGCGTGACCATGCGCTCCACGGTGGCGATGACGTCCTCCTCGGTCACGAAGCTCATCTCGATGTCCACCTGGGTGTGCTCCGGCTGGCGGTCACCGCGCATGTCCTCGTCGCGGTAGGCGTGCGCGAGCTGGAAATAGCGGTCGTAGCCGGCCACCATGAGCAGCTGCTTGAGGATCTGCGGTGACTGCGGGAGCGCGTAGAACTCGCCCGGCCGCAGGCGCGAAGGCACCACGAAGTCGCGCGCCCCTTCTGGAGTGCTGCGAATGAGCGTGGGCGTCTCGATCTCGACGAAGCCATCGTCCTCGAGCGCCTTGCGGATGGCCGATGCGAGGCGTGAACGCATCAGCATGCGAGCCTGCATCTGCGGACGGCGAAGATCCAGGTACCGATGCTTCAAGCGCAGCGACTCGTCCAGGCCGGGCTGCTCCTCGTTGATGTAGAACGGCGGCACCTTCGAGGGGTTCAGGACGGTGAACCGATCCACCGCGACCTCGACCTCACCGGTCGCCAGCTCCGCGTTCGCGGTGCGCTCCGGCCGCGAGCGCACGACGCCGTCGACCTGCACCACCCACTCGTTGCGCGCCGGCTCGGCCGCCGCGTGGGCCTCGGCAGCGTCCTCCGCGTTCGTGACCACCTGGGTGATGCCGTGCCGGTCGCGCAGGTCAAAGAAGGCGAGATGGCCGTGATCGCGGCGGCGGTGCACCCAACCGGCCAGCGTCACACGCTCGCCGACGTGATCGGAGCGCAGCTCGCCGCAGGTGTGGGTACGGAAGGAGGTGCTCATGGGAGGGGCCATGGTAGCCGATGGGGGCGGGCTATCATCCTCGCCGATGTTCCGCTCTCTTCGATCGCGCACGCCCGAATCGCATCCCCGCGCTCGAGCGCTGCGCGACGCCTTCCAGCGTGCCGAATCGCTCGGGCCGATCCGGCCGGCCGTGGTCGGACTCTCCGCGGGACTGGTCGCCGCCTACCTCGCCGATGGGATGCTGTTCCGCATCCTCGGCACCCCACTTCGGCAGATCGTCGATGCGGCCGTGTTCGCGGCGGTCATGGCGCCGCTCTGGCTCCTCGTGCAGCCCGCCGGCGTGCGGCGCGCCCACGACGTGATGACCTGGTTGAACGGGTGGGAGACGGAACGATGGCAGGCCGAGATCGGCCGACGGCTGACGGCCCTGCCACGCGCGACCCCGGCCATGGTCGATGCACTCCCCGACACCCTGGGGCTGCGCCCGCTGCGAATCGAACTCCTGGCGGCGAGCGGCCGGACCGACGAAGCGCGAGCACGCCTGGAGTTGCTGCCGAGCGATACGCCGTGGCAGCGATTCGAGCGCATGGCACTGACCGAATGGGTCGCCTGGTGGTCCGATGAACCAGGCGACCGCACCGAGATGCGACGCGCCGCGGGCGCGATCGAGGACGAGGAGCGCCGGCTCGCCGCTCGGGCGATGATCGCCGCCGCGGATGCGCGACGCGCTGCCACGTCCGGTGGCGACGCGGTGGCTCCGCTCTCTGCCCTCCGCGACGACCTCGGCGACCGGCCACAACGCTACGCGTTCGGCTATACGGCCGGTGTGGTGGTCATGGTGATGTTGATGGGTCTCATCGCCAGCGTCACGATCACGATCGCGAGCGGCTTCATTCGCTGACAGCCATCGCGATGTCGTCGACGGAGACGGCGTCCCGCTGCTCACCGCTGGCCAGGTCCTTGAGCGCCAGTGCTTCTCGCTCGCCGATGATGACCGCCCAGCGCGCCCCGGCCTTCACGGCCGACTCGAGCTGTTTGCCCAGCTTGCGGCTCGATCCGTCCGGTCGCACGGCAATCCCGCCCTCGCGCAACCTTGTCGCGATCTGCAGCCGGCGGACTTGATCGTCGCCGATGCCAAGAATCGCGACCAGGGGCGCTCGCTGCGGCAGGGTGATCCCCTGTTCCTGCATGGCCAGGATCGTTCGGTCCAGGCCGATCCCGAAGCCGATGCCCGGCGTGTCCCGACCGCCAAGCAGCTCCACCAGGCCGTCGTAGCGGCCGCCTCCACCGAGCGCCTGCTGCTGGCCCTCGCGGCCGGACACGTAAAACTCGAACGCGGTTCGGGTGTAATAGTCGAGCCCGCGCACCAGGCGATGGTCCAGCTCGTAGCGAACACCCAGCTCCTCCAGAAGTCCTTGAACCGTGTCGAAGTGGTCGCGGCAGTCTCCGCACAGGTGATCGATTCCTCGCGGCGCATCGGCGGCAAGGTCTTCCGGGAGCGCCTTGTCATCTAATACCCGCAACGGGTTGACACGCAGGCGACGGCGTGAATCCTTGCTCAGCCGTTCCTCATGAGTGCTGAAGTAGCCGATGAGCGCGTCGCGATACGCGGGACGGCACGCGGCGTCGCCGATCGAGTTGACGCGAGCACCTGCATCGGTCAATCCCACGTCGGCATAAAAGCGTTGTCCGAGCTCGATCAGCTCAGCGTCAACCGCGGGTCCAGGGTCGCCGATGACCTCCACGTCCCACTGGCTGAACTGACGGTACCGACCAGCCTGCGGTCGGTCGTACCGGAACATGGGGCCGATGAGCGTCAGCCGCAGCGGCCCCGGCCGCACGTGCATGCCGTGCTCGATGAAGGCGCGCACGATTCCGGCCGTAGGCTCGGGGCGCAATGCCCACGGCGCGGCCTCCTCCTGGCTGCCCTTGGCGCCGGAGACCCGGAACATCTCCTTCTCGACGGCGTCCGAGGTCTCTCCCAAGCCGCGGGCAAAGAGTTCAACGCGCTCGAACAGCGGGACCTCGATGCGCTCGAATGCGTATCGGCGCGACAGGTCGCGCGCAACCCCCTCCACCCGATCCCAGGCTGGCGTGTCTTCAGGCAACAGATCGCGCGTGCCACGGGGCGCGCTCATCATCTTGGCCATGCGTCGGAGTCTATCGGGGCCGGCCGGCGGTCGTGTGATATGCGTGGCCGACGACCGCATCGACGCCCGGCTCGGCGGCGATTCGCGAACGGATCGGTCAACAACCTGTCATCAGAACCCCAGTTCTTCCTTGACCGATGGACAGGATTGCAAGGCTCGACCACGCTCAGTGGCGTCGAGTGCGCGCGCCGCCGGAGTCGACCTAGCTCTCGTCGGGCGAGAATCTGACAGGAATCCTTCATCACCCCATCGGTGGAACTATCATCCCGTATCTCGCCTCGCGCGTGACCGAAGTGACGTCGCGCAGTCGCTCGATCTTGGCAAGAACGCGCGCGAGCTGCTGGAGCGACTCGACCTTGAAGGTGGCGGTGATGACCGCCGTGCCATCGGCGTGGGTCGCGACCGAGGCCGCCACGATGTTGACCTTGTACTCGGCCACCACGTTGGTGATATCGCTCAAGAGTCCCGGCCGGTCGAGTGCCGAGATGCGAACCGTGATCGGATAGGTCTGCTGACCGGCCAGCTCCCACTCGACGTCGATGAGGCGCTCGATGTCACGCTCCGACAGGACCGACGGACACGACGCACGGTGCACCGTCACGCCCCTGCCGCGCGTGACATAGCCGGTGATGTCGTCGCCCGGGATCGGTGAGCAACATTTGGCGAACCGCACCAACAGGTCGCCGACGCCCTTGACCTTCACACCGGTCGTTGAAGGAGCCGCCGGCGGCGCCTCCTCGGGCAGCGTGATGGCCGCGTCATCGTGGATCTCGAGTTTGCTGACCACACTTGCCGACGAAACAGCGCCATACCCGATGGCCGCGTAGAAGTCGTCCATCTCGCGGAATCGGTATTGCGCGGCAATCTCGGCCAGCTTCACCGCGTCAACGGAGGCCAGGGTCTCGTGAGCGAGGCGACGAAGCTCGCGGTCGAGGAGGTCTTTGCCCTGGGTGATGTTCTCGTCGCGCTGCTGCCTCTTGAACCAGGCCCGAATCTTTTCCTTGGCGTGGCTGGTGCGCACGATGTTCATCCAGTCGCGACTCGGCCCGTGGGCCGCTTTGGTGGTCACGATCTCGACGATGTCGCCGTTTCGGAGCTTGTAATCGAGCGGCACCAGGCGGTTGTTGACCTTGGTGCCGATGGTGCGGTGACCGACGTCGGTATGAATCCGGTACGCGAAATCGAGCGTCGTGGCACCGGCCGGCAGGTCCTTGACGTCGCCCTTCGGCGTGAAGACGAAGACCTGGTCCTGGAACACGTCGAGCTTGATGCCCTCGACGAACTCGGTTGCGTCGCTGACCTCGCGCTGCCAGTCAATCAGCTGCCGCACCCATGCCAGCTTTTCGTCGTAGCGGCGGTCGCCGCGCGACCCCTCCTTGTAACGCCAATGCGCTGCGATGCCCGCCTCAGAAACCTCGTGCATCTGATAGGTGCGGATCTGGACCTCGAGCGGCTTCGCTTCTGGACCGATGACTGCCGTGTGCAGTGACTGATACATGTTCGCCTTCGGCATGGCGATGTAGTCATCAAACTGCCCCGGCACCGGTCGCCACAGCGAATGCACCACACCAAGCGTGGCGTAACAGTCCTTCACCTCAGTGACGAGCACGCGGATCGCGTGCAGATCGTAGATCTCGGTGAATTCGGATCCCTTGCGTTCCATCTTCCTGGCGATCGAATAGAGGTGCTTGGGACGTCCGCTGATCTCCGCGGTGATGCCGACCTTGGCGAGCTCCTTACGCAGGATTCCGATGCTCTTGCTGACGAAGCTCTCACGTGCCCGTCGCCGGTCGGTGAGCATCTCGACCAGCTGGCGGTACTTGTCGGGCTCAAGGTACTTGAAGGCCAGGTCCTCGAGCTCCCACTTGATCTGCCACATGCCGAGCCGATGGGCCAGCGGCGCGTAGATCTCCATCGTCTGGCGCGCGATCCGCTGCTGCTTATCGGCCGGCAGGAACAGGAGCGTTCGCATGTTGTGCAGCCGATCGGCGAGCTTGATGATCACGACTCGGACGTCCTCGGCCATGGCCATGAACATCTTCCGGATGTTCTCGGCCTGCTGCTCCTCGATCGTCCGTGCTGATCCGAACTTGGAGAGCTTCGTCACGCCATCGACCAGCCGCGCCACCTCGCGGCCGAACCGCTTCTCGATCTCCGGAAGCGTGTAATCGGTGTCCTCTGGCACGTCGTGGAGCAGCGCTGCTGCCAGTGTCTCCGCGTCCATCTGGAGGGTAGCCAGGTAGTAGGCGACCTCAACAGGATGGGTGACGTATGGCTCGCCTGAGCTGCGCAACTGGCCGTCGTGGGCGGTGACGGCGGTCTCATAGGCTCGTCGGAGCAGATTCTCATCGGCGTGCGCTCGATGGCGTTGCGCCTCCGCCACGATGTCGTCGATCGTGTGCAGATGCTCGCCCACCGCCTCGCCACCGCGCGTGATCCGTTGCACGACGGCCGCCGGGGAGAAGCGTGCCAGCTGAGCCATAGGACTCCCGATGCTAGCACGCACCAACCGCGGCCGACCGACGGCGGAAAGGACGCTTCGACACCCGGTGAGTGCGGCCGGTCCGGTCCATGTGCCCGGGTAGCGCCGTTCAGCGAGAACGTCCAGAGCGCGCAGAGCGGGCTATCTGATCAAGGGTCGCGCTTGAGAGCGGCGAGGCCAACGACCACCCGCAACGCCGGCAGCCTGCGCAAAGCGTCCGGCGCCACCTTCAGCTTGGATGACCGATTTCCGCCACCCAGCACGATCCAGGGCGCGTCCATGACCCGCGCGTCGACCAGGATTGGCATGCCTTCCGGGAGGCCGAACGGCGTGACCCCGCCGATCTCCATGCCGGTCAGCGCGCGGACCGGATCGGCGCCTGCAAACGAGGCCTTGCGGACGCCCATCTCTCGTCGCACCGCCCGATTGACATCCAGCGAGGTCGTGGCCAGCACGACGCAGGCAACATGGGTGGGTTCCGCGCCTTTGGAGGCGACCACGATCGTGTTGGCGCTCCGATCCAGCGGCACGCCGTACGCCTCGACGAATGCAGCCGTGTCGGCGAGGTCGGGGTCGCAGGCCATGACCTCGAAGTCGACGCCGACCTCTTCGAGCCGCCGGCGGACGCCAGGATCGAGCAGATCGGCGGTCATACAGATTCGCGCGATTCATGGATGTCCCGGCCGAGGGCCTTCACGCGAACTCGCTGGGCGAGGCCGTAAGCGGGGATGGCCATGCGCAGAGCGGCGTCCATCGGAGCGTTCAGAGCGAGGTCCCGGGCACCGACATACTGGATCTCCTCACCGCCGAATCCTTCCTTGAATTGGCGGATGCCGCCAGTCGCCAGGCCCCACATGTCATATGCGCGAAACCCCCCCCGCGCGAAGTCGGCGATTGCGGCCCATTTGAGCAGGTAGTTGGCGCGGGCATCGGCGCCGGCATCGGTCATGCCGCCGTAGGACTCGACCGCCCGCTCGCCGCAGGTGAAGTGGAAGAGCACAGCAACGCGCTCGCCGTCACGAACCGCGAAGCTCAGCCGAACCCGACCGGAGGGCGCGAAGATCGACCACACCCGCTCGTAGTAAAACGCCTGGCGCGCCACGAATCCGGCGCGGTTTGCCGTGAATTGATAGATGCGGTTGAAGTCGGCCAGCGCGGGACCGACGACCCCGGGCGGCATCGAGCCATCGAAGCGCTCGATCGTCACTCCCGACCGCTCGGCCTTGTTGACGTATTGCCGATGCTTCCGCTTCAGCGCGGCCTTGAGCGCCTGCTCGCCCGGCGTGAGCTCGATCACGCGTGTGGTCTGCGGCTGGATCTTGGGAGCGGCGCGCCACGGCGCCCCCAGCAGCGCACGCCCGTACGGCGTTTCGCTCTGCGCCTCGGGATCGGCGCGCACCGTGGCGATGCGTTCGGCTTTCCCGAGGGCGCGCAACGCAGCCACGAGCGCGACCCGCACCTCCGGGTCATTCAGCTCCCCGATCGGGCCGCGCGGGACGTAGGCAAGGTGCCATCCGACGATCGGCATGCGGCGCAGGAGCAGCTGCGCACCGGCGACCGGATGGTCCCGGGAGGGGCCAATGGCCAGGCGCACGGGCCGCCAACCACCCATCGCGCGCACCTCACCCCATTCCCAGAGCTGCGGGAACGCGTGATACGGGGCGGCTTCAACGAATGCATTCCAGGCATCAGGATCGGTCACGCGCCACGCGCGCAGGTGGGGGGAGCTCATGCGTCCGACCATCCTGCGTTACGCAGCGCATCGCGCGCCGCGCCGACGTCGTCCCACGCTCGCCTGTCCGCGCCGTACAACATGCTCGCTTCGTGCCCCTTGCCGGCGAGAAGGACCACGTCCCCGTCGCGTGCAAGGCCGATCGCCCGCGCGATCGCCTTGCGCCGGTCGTCGATCACCCAGAGCGTCTCGCCGTCGCGGCCGCCCACCAATCGGGCGCCGTCCGCGATCTCCTCGTTGATCGTGCGTGGGTTTTCCAGACGCGGGTCCTCATCGGTCACGACCACTAGATCGGCAAGCTCGGCCGCGACGCGCCCCATCGGTCCGCGCTTGGTCGGATCACGCTCCCCCGCCGATCCGATGACCGCGATCAGTCGTCCAGCGGTCAGGGGTCGCAGCAGGCCGAGGACCTTGCGCAGGGAATCCTCGGTATGGGCGTAGTCGACGATGACGCCGAACGGTTGGCCGGCCTCCACGCGCTGCATTCGGCCCGGGACACCGGTCGTGTCGCGCAGCGCATTGGCGGCGCATGTGAGATCGAGGCCGAGCGCCTCAGCGACGGCCAACGTTGCCAGCGCATTGGAGACGTTGAACCGGCCCGGCAGCGCGACTCGAACCGTCCCGGCCCAGGACGGTGTCCGGAGGTTGAAGCGCGTGCCGGTCGCATCGGCCTGGAGGTCGCTGGCCATGAGGTCCGCAGCGATGTCGATCGCATAGGAGATCACCCGATCCCGCGCCCGTTCGCGAAGGTGCTCAAAGCTCGAATCATCGGCATTCAGGATGGCGATCGGCGCCTGCTCGACCAGCAGCGCCTTGGCTGCCCGGTATGCCTGGATGGTGCCGTGAAACTCGAGATGCTCGCTCGTCACCGTCGTCACCACGCCGAGATCGAACCGGCAGTTCCGGGTTCGTTCCAGCGCGAGTCCATGCGAGGTCGCCTCCATGACGACGCTGTCGTTGCCCTCGGCCACCATCCGTGCCAGCAAGCCCTGGAGCTCGAGCGCCTCCGGGGTCGTGTTGCGCGCCTCGTTGGGCTGCACCATCGTTCCCACCCCGATGAACACGGTGCCGATTTGACCCGGCCGGCGCCCACATGCTCGCAGCACCTCAGCGGTGAGTGCGGTGACCGTCGACTTCCCATCCGTTCCCGTCACGCCGATCACCGTCAGCTGCTCCGACGGTCGCCCGAACCAGGCATCGGCGGCATCCGCCAACGCTCGCCGCGTACGGTCCACCACGAGCTGCGGTACAGCCCCCTCCGCCACCTCGCGCTCGACGACCAGGCCGATGGCACCGGCAGTCACCGCTGCGGCGGCGTACTCGTGGCCATCAACGTGAACGCCCGGCACGGCAAAGAAGAGCGTCCCCGGCGCGACCTTGCGTGAGTCGTATGCGAGCGCACTCACCTCCCCGACCGGAAATCCGATGACCCGTTCCGGCGCGATGACATCAGTGAGAGCGCCGAGGCCCATGCGTCCCGAGGTTGTCAACGCCGCAGGCGGCCGAGCCAGCCGCGCATGATGCCGGTCGCCGCACGCAGACGATAGAGGCTCGGGTCGACGACCAGGTCCCAGCTTCCGGCCCAAACGATCTCGACACCGCCGAAGCCCTTCTTGAACAGGCCGACGCCGTGCCAGGCATGCTCAGGTCCCGCACCAGGCGGAGCGACGCCCCACAGGTCATGGTGGGTCACGCCTCGGTCACGTGCCAGCCGCATCATTTCCCACTGGAGCGCGTAGCTTGCGTAGTGCTTCGATTCGCCACGCTCCTCGCGACGCGAGCCGCTGAACAGGTAGTACGAGCGCGCTCCCTCGAACACCACCATGCCGGATGCCTGCAGCTCACCCTCGCGGCGCGCCTCGAGGATCGCCGCCCGACCCACCCCCGCCAGCGCGCCCCACGCAACCCGGTAGCGTTCCAGCGGCGGCATCGGGAAGCCGGCACGTCGCTGGGTCTCGCCAACCAGCTGGTGGAGCTCATCAATGGCGCGCCCGTCATCGGCGTCATCCACGACGGTCACGGACACTCCTTCGCGGTCGGCGCGACGCACGCCGTAACGGGTGTCCTTGTCGAAACCGGCGAGCAACGCCTCATCACCCCCAAGCTCGACAATGCGGGTCTGTCCGACCTGGAGCGTCTCCGGGACATACCGCAGGCGCCTGCCGCGGATGACACCCTCTTCCAACACCCCCATCGCGAGACGCGGCTCGATCTTTACCGCAATGCCGCGATGCTGCTTCGCCGCGATGCGCAGGCCGATGAGCAGGGCGCGCACCCGCGCTCCGGCCTGCGGCGCTGCCCAGTCCAGGACGGGGCCGTGGGGCACATACCAGAACGAGTGACCGCCGAGCAGCGACCTCGCCTGCGCGGCGACGATGGCCACGACGGCCCCATGCTCCTCGAGGAGGTATCGGCGCTGCGGCTGGCGGTCGAAGGCCGCAACATCACCCCAGGCCCAATCGTGCAGAAAGTCGCCGGACGAGGTCGCAGCCAGGAACGCCTGCCAGGCGTCGGCATCGGCCTCGATAGCTGGCCGAAACTGCATCACACACTCCTCCGGCGGCGGCGTTGAAGGACGTTACGCAGTTGGTCCAGCTCGGGCGAGTGAAGCGCGGCCGCAACAAGCACGAAGATGGCGCCGCCCGCGCCGGAGAGAACCAGAAGTGCGATCAATCGTCCCACGGCGTTATCCAGCATGCCACGCAGCGAGCCTTCGAACAGCGTCAGCCCGCCGAGCATGAGCAGCGCGGCGGCCAGTCCAGCCACGGCCGACCGGAACACGGTGCGCATGATGGCGGACGCCTCCACCGACTCGATCTTGCGACGCAGGAACCAGAGCAACCCGATGACCTCGAGGATGGCGGCAATCGAGAGCGCCAGCGCCAGGCCTTCAACACCCATCGGCCCAACCAGCATGACCATCAGGGGCACATTGACGGCGACCGCGATGATCGCCCAGGCGACAGGAGTCTTGGTGTCCTGCATCGCGTAAAAGGCGCGGGTCAGGACGTGCACCACGATATGCCCGACCAGGCCGACCGCGAAAAAGAGAAGCGTGCTGGCCGTCCGCTCGGTGGCCGACTGGCTGAAAAGCCCGTACTGGTAGAACACCGAGGTCAGTGGCTCCCGCAGCACGATCATGATCGCGGTCAACGGGGCCGCGACGAAGATGAGGACCCGCACGGCATTGACGACCTGCCGCCTGATTTCGGCGATGCGCCCCAAGGCGGCATCCTGGCTGAGGGTCGGAAAGAGCGCCACCGCAATGCTCACGCCGATGACCCCCACCGGGATCTGGCTGAGCTGGAAGGCATAGTTGTACGCGGTCAGGCTGCCTTCCGGCAGGCCGGAAGCGAGGACGGTGCTGACCAGGAAGTTGATCTGTCCGGCGGCCAGGCCCAGGGTGCGCGGCCCCATCAACCACGCGACCCGTCGCACACCGGGGTGCGAGAGACCGATGGTCAGGTCGTAGCGCTGCCCCACCCGCGCCAGGTTCGGCAGCTGCACGGCAAGGTGCGCCAGTGAACCGATCGCGACGCCCACCGCAAGACCCTCGACGCCCATGATCGGCGCCAGGAAGACGGCAGCCAGGATGATCGCGAGGTTATAGAGCAGCGGCGCAATGGCCGGCACGGTGAACTGCTGATAGCTGTTCAGGACGCCGGTGACGACAGCACCCATGCCGATCAGCACCGGGCTGATGAGCATGATGCGCGTCATTCGAATCGTCAGCTCGGTCGTCGGCGCGTCGAATCCCGGCGCGACGATCGGCACGAACAGCGGCGCGAAGATTGCCATCACCAGGCTGAGGGCGGCGAGCGCGATGAGAACCAGGTTGATCACACTGCTGGCGAGCTGCCATGCCTCCGCTTCCTGGTCCCGCGCGCGATAGCTGGAGAAGACGGGGATGAGCGCCGCAGAGAGTGCGCCCGCGACGACGAGCTGGAAAATCGCATCGGGAATCCGGAAGGCGGCGAAGTAGGCATCCAGCTCGCGGCTGGCGCCGAACTGCGAGCCGATGACCAGGAGCCGGATCCAGCCGAGCAGCCGACTTGCGAGCGCCGCCACGGTCAGGATGAGGCTGGCGGTGACGAGCACCCGTCCAGCCGACAGTCCGCTGCCGCCGGACTCGGAACCGGGCTCCGGCGGTGGCGCGACCGACGGCGTCGGGCCTTCTCCGGCCGCCCTGGTCACCGGCCGGACCGCCCGCTTGCCCCGCGGCCGGCCCGCGGATGCGCGTCGCGATAGGCACTGCGCAATGCGGCATCGGAGAGATGCGTGTAGATCTGCGTGGTCTGAAGGTCAACGTGGCCGAGCAGCTCCTGGACCACGCGCAGGTCAGCGCCGCCCTCCAGCAGATGGGTCGCGAATGAGTGGCGCAGCGTATGTGGACTCGTGCGGCTCGGCGCGCCGACGGCCGTGACCCATCGGCCGATCACGAGTCGCGCGCCGCGGATGCTCAGTGGCGCACCCTTCGCGTTCAGGAAGATGGCACCGCCTCCGTCGCCCGCGCCCTGGGCTCGATCGACCAGGACCGGGCGCGCAGTGCCCAGATAGCTTTGCAGAGCGTCGGCTGCCGGCGCGCCGAAGAGCAGCTCGCGTTCCTTGTTGCCCTTGCCAACGACGCGGAGCCGACGACGCTGGAGATCGATGCGGTCGATGGTCAGGCCGGCAAGCTCGCTGATGCGCATGCCGGTCGCGTAGAGCAGCTCGAGCATCGCCCCGTCGCGCCTGGCCAGCGCGTCGTCACGGCTGGGCAATCGGCGTGGCGCGGTCACGAGCTCCTCCGCCTCGTCAACGGAGAGGACGCGAGGCAACCGCGACGGGCGCCGAGGCGCGCGCACGCCAGCGAGCGGGTCAGTCTGGATGCGCCCATTGCGAAGCGCGTGACGGTAGAGTGACCGCACCGCGGCCAGCCGGCCCGCGACCGACGTCGGGGCGAGGCCGCGATCAGCGAGCTCGGAGAGGTACTCGCGGACGGTGGTTCGGTCGGGAGTGCGCCAATCCACGCCACGCGATCCCAAGAAGGCAAGGAATTCCGTCGCGTGGCGTGAGTACTCGGTCAGCGTGCCCGGTGAGGCGTTGCGCCCGCGCAACCCGTCGAGGAACGAGTCGAGCGCGTCCCGCGCGCCCGGCTCGAGCAGGGAGGGAGCGACCGCCTCAGCCCCCACCGCCGCCGGTCACGGTCGCCGTGGGCTCCGACAGGACCGGTTCCCGACTGTGCTCCTGCTCCCCCTCTGCGGGTGCGCCACTCGCCGCGGCATCGGCAACCGGCCGCGTCCATGTCGAGTAATCGCAGTCAGGATAGCGATCACACCCCCAGAACGACCGGCCCTTGCGGCTGCGCTTGGTGGTGACCGTCCCCTGGCTGCACTGCGGGCAAATGCCAAATCGCTCGCTGGCCGGTGCCGCATTCTTCTTGATGTACTTGCAGTCTGGGTAGCGGTCGCACCCGACGAAGGGCCCGAAGCGACCGCGTTTGGCGGCCAGGTGGCCTTCCCCGCATTGCGGGCACGCCTCGCCGACACCGGGCATGTCGAGCGCCTCCGGCTCTTCCCCGGGCAGTGGCTGGGTGTACTTGCACTCCGGATAAGCGGGGCAGCCCAGGAACCAGCCGTTGCGGCCAAACCGCTTGATGAGCATGTCGCCCTTGTCGCCGGTCAACGGACATGGAATGTCGGTGACCTCGACCTGCTTGACGATCTTCTCCTTGCCCTCGATCACCTTGGCCGCGAACGGCGTGTAGAAATCGCGCACCATCGGCACCCAGTCCTGCTCCCCGCGCGCCACGTCGTCGAGGTGCTCTTCCATGCGCGCGGTGAACTCGTAGTCGACGATGTCAGGAAAGTGCTCGGTCAGCAGATCAATCACGCGAAACGCGGACTCCTCGGGGAAGAGCCGGCGATCGGTGATGACCACGTACCCGCGCTCGCGAATGGTGCCGACCGTCGGCGCATAGGTCGATGGCCGACCAATGCCGTGCTCCTCGAGCGCCTTGATCAGCGACGCCTCGGTGAAACGCGGGGGCGGCTGGGTGAAATGCTGTTCAGACGTAAGGTCGGCAAGTCGGAGCGCCTCCCCTTCCGTCAGCTCGGGGAGTACCGCCATGCGCTCATCCGGCTCATCGTCCTGGCCCTCGACGTAGACCGCCTGGTAGCCGTCGAAGACGCGCTTGCTGGTCCCTGCATGGAGCGTGTAGCGACCCGCCGTCACATCAACGCCGACGAGATCGAATCGGGCAGGTGTCATCTGACTCGCCAGGGCTCGCTTCCAGATCAGGTCGTAGAGACGAAGCTCTTCCGGCTTGAGGTGCGCGCGCAACGATTCCGGCGTTCGAGCGAACGAGCTCGGCCGGATCGCCTCGTGCGCTTCCTGTGCGCCGCGGCTCTTCGTCTTGTACGCGTTCGGTTTGGACGGCACGAATTCGGCGCCGTAACGGCTGCCGATGAGTTCGCGCGCCTCGGCGACGGCGCTGCTCGCCATGGAAACCGAGTCGGTGCGCATGTAGGTGATGAGGCCGACCTGCCCCTCTGGCAGGCTGATTCCCTCGTACAGGCGCTGGGCAACGCTCATCGTGCGCTTGGCGCCGAAGCTCAGCTTGCGCGATGCCTCCTGCTGCAGTGTGCTGGTAATGAACGGGGGCGACGCGGTGCGCTTGCGCTCGCTGCGAGTGACCTTCTCAACCCGGTAGTCCGCCGCACGTAACGCCGTCTCATGCTCGCGCGCCTCGACCCCGGAGCCGACCTTCGCCTTCGTTCCGTCGATCCGCGTCAGCTCGGCCCCGAACTGGCCCTCGTCGGCCGTGCGCGCCAGGGTCGCCGCGATGCTCCAGTACTCCTCGGCGCTGAATGCCTGGATCTCGCGCTCGCGGTCGACCACGAGGCGCACGGCGACACTCTGCACACGTCCAGCGGTCAAACCACGGCGGATCTTGCTGGCCACCAGCGGGCTCAGCTTGTATCCGACCAGCCGATCGATGATGCGCCGCGCCTGCTGCGCGTTGATGAGATCGAGATTCAGCGAGCGTGGATTGGCAAAGGCCTCCTCGATGGCGCTCTTGGTGATCTCGTTGAAGGTGACCCGATGGATCCGGTCGTCGGACAAACCCGCGTGCTCGGCGATGTGCCAGGCGATCGCCTCACCTTCACGATCGAGGTCCGTCGCGAGCCACACCTGGTCCGCCTTGCGGGCGGCTGTCGTGAGGTGGTCGAGCTCCTTCTTCCGATCGGTGAGCGGCTCGTAGGTGGGCGTGAAGTCGCCGTCCACGTCGACGCCCAGCTTCTTCTTCGGCAGGTCGCGGACATGGCCGTAGCTGGCCGTGACGTGATAGCCAGGGCCGAGGTACCGTTCGATGGTCTTCGCCTTGGCCGGAGACTCGACGATCACGAGGTCGCCGGCGGCGGTGCGCTTGCGGGGCATCGGTCAGCGAGTGTAGCACCGGCCCCGTCGTGGGCCCCCGATGGCGGGCGACATGACGAGGCCGGTCGATGCGGAACGGAGCAGCCGGCGCCACGCGGTGACGCGGGCCGGGCAGGTCAGTTCGCGAAGTCCCAGGTAATGATCACGTGCGAACCGTCGTCCGCGAGGCCGAATCCCACTCGCCCCCACCTCGGATTGAGGATGTTGGCAATGTGGTTCCACTCGCCGGGATAGGGTTCCGACATGAAGGCGCCATGGCACCAGTCCAGGGTTCCCTGTGCGCCCTTCCCGTAGTAGTGGCACTGGTTCTCGCTGGCCCCACTGAACGCCACGCCACCCGCAGACAACCGCTGGTACAGCGACTGCCCGTTGAGCGAAGTGTGGCTGTAGAAGTTGTTGCGCAGCTGATCCGACGCATGCGCCGATGCGACCGCCGACATGGCTGAATCAAGGACCAACGGCGCAAACCCATAGGCGGCGCGTGCCGCGTTGATCTGGTTCAGGGCGTGGCCCGCCAGACTCGATGCGGGCGCGGGGGCGGGAACGACCGGGGCGGGCACCGGGGTCGGAGCGGGGGGTGGTACTGGCGCCGGTGCCTGAACTGGCGCAGGTGCCTGAACCGGCGCAGGTGCCTGAACCGGGACCGGAGCCGGTGTCTGAACCGGAGGCGGAGCCGGTGTCTGAACTGGAGCCGTGCGTGCGGACGTCTGCGCACGGGTCGCAACAACCACCGGGGCAGCCTTGGTCTTGAACGACAGAGATGCGTCGATCTTGTTGCCATCTGCGTCGCGGGCGCCGCCGTCGAACGTGACCTCGAACGTGCGTCCGCCGGCGAATGCCCTGTCCGGGGTGTACATCAGCTGCGTGCCGGCCTCGTTCCACTTGAGGTCGCCCTCAACTCGGTCATCGGTCTTCGTATCGGTCAGGGCAAAGGCCTTGCTCGAGGCCTTGACATCCATCGGCTGGCTGAACCAGATCGCGACGGTAGCCGGCTCGACATCGGACGCGTCCGCCTCGGGCCGCGTGGTGGTGACCTGCGCGCCGCGCTGGACGATGAACGAGAAGTTGCCCTTGCCGCCGATCAGATTGCCGATGCGATCGTGCGAGCCGATCACGCTGATCGTGTAGCGGGTGCCCGGCTCGAGCCGCTCGGACGGGCGGAAGACCAGCGCGCCATTCTCCCAGGCGATATCGCCGGCGACCTCAGGGCTGATGGCAAAGTTGGATTCGACGTTGAACGGGTCCATCGCCTGGGCGAAGCTCACCGTGATGGCGCTGGTGGCGCTGACGTCCTTTGCCGTGATAGTCGGCGGCAGAACGCTCGCCTCCTCCGCGCCAAGGGCATCGGCGTCGAGGATCGCGGCAGCCTTGGTCAAATCAGCTTCATCGACTTGCGGCTCGGGAAGGTTGTTCTCCGCCAGACGGACCTGAAAATCGGAAACTGTCGGAGCCGTCTGCGTGGTGAACGCGTAGCGGCTGGCGCCTGACATGGCCTGACCATCGGTTCGCTCTGCTGACCCGCCGACGACGACGACATAGCTCTCGTCGGTCTGCCAGCGTCGTTGCGGCGCGACGGTCAGCTGATCGAGATCCTCGCTCCAGCTCAACTTGAACGGCTGTGCGGGAAGGACCTGGACGGCCTCTTCGACGGATCCGGGATTCATGGCGGCGGCGAAGTCGATGGTGACAGGAGCGTCGGTGCTGACGCCGATTCCGACATTCTGTGGCAGCAGCGACACGGCTATGACCGGCGCAACTTCGGGACCCGCCTGGGTCACGGTCGTCTGCTGCTGGTTGAACGCGATGATCAATGTGAACGAGAGGGCTGCCAACGAGACGCGGGTGATGGCTCGGTGGCTGCTCAGCTGGGTGCCGAGCGAGTTGAATGGGGCGGCCACAGCCGCACGTACGGTTCGGATCGAACGCAATACACAAACTCCATTGGGATTCGGGGCCGCCACTGAGGGCACGAGTGGGCGGCGACGAGTGGCGGCCAAAGGATAGCCCAGGCGTACGGGGTCTGTCATATGACCATCGCGAGTCGCTTGGCTGCCAGGGTCGGATGAAAGGTCGCTCCACCGAACGGATTGACGAGGCCTCGAGCCTCGAGCATGGCCAGCGCACTCGCCACCGAGGCAGGCGGCTGGCGCGTGCGATCAACCAGCTCCTCGATGGATCCGGGCCGCTCGAAGAGGTGTCGGAGTAGTTGACCCTCGACCTCGGACAGAGCGTTCACGGTCGGCGGCCGCTCTCCCCGCGCGAGGCCGATCTGACGCAGGAGCGAGGCGCTCGAGGTCACGAGCGTCGCCTGGTGATCCGCGATCAGGCGATTACATCCGCGAGAGGCCATCGCGTCGATGGGACCGGGCACGGCATACAGCTCGCGACCGATGGCACTCGCGGCCGAGGCCGTGAGCAGGGCGCCGGATCGGTCGGGTGCCTCGATGACGACGACCGCCTCCGCGAGGCCTGCAATGATCCTGTTGCGACGCGCGAAGTCGGGGCGGCCGATAGATGCGCCGATTGGGACCTCGCTGACGATTGCGCCACCGACACGCAACAGATCGCGGGCAAGCACCCGGTGTCGGGGCGGGTAGATGCGGTCGATCGGTGAGGGGAGGACGGCGATGCTGGGTCTGCCGGCGGCAACTGCTGCATGGTGCGCCGCGCCATCGATCCCGAGCGCGAGCCCGGAAACGACAATCACCCCCGCGCGAGCCAGATCGTCGCCGATCTCGGTCGCCGCTGAGATCCCGTAGCCCGAGGCGCGACGCGTCCCGACGATCGCCACGGCGCGCTCGAGGAAGGCGCTCGACGGTCCGATCACGAAGAGCGTGGGTGGCCGTGGATCGAGCGTCCGGAGCGCCGGCGGGTAGGCATCGTCGAGAGCGGTGACGATCCGGCCACCGGCACGCTCGGTCGCATGCTGAAGCGATCGAGCCACCTCACGCGCGTCGGGACGCGGAATATCGCCGCCACTTGCCTCCCTGTGTCCGCTGCGCAGAGGCAGGTCCTCGAGCGCGGCGGGGCCGGCCCGCCACGCAGCGGCCGCGGACCCGTAGCGTGCGATGAGTCGGGCAAAGCCGGCCGGGCCGACTCCCGGCACGAGCGAGAGCGCGATCCAGCAATCGCGTTCCGTGGCGCGGCTCCCGGCGCCAGGCGCCGGCCCTCCGCCAGTTGGGCCCGCGTCCCCAACCCCAATCACGCCCGCACATCCTTCGGCCGGTGAAGCAGCGCCTCGTCCAGGTGCTCGGCGTGCACGAGGCTGGAGCCTGCAAGGTCCGCGATCGTGCGTGCGACGCGCGCCGCTCGGTGCAGACGACGCATCGAGAGACCCAGCTGGCGTGCACGCGTGTCCAGTTGGGCACGCACGGACGCCGGGAAGCCGGTGCCCTCGTCCAGCCGCCCCGGCGGGATGTCGGCATTCGCCGATCCCTGGCGCTCGGCCTGCATGGCCGCGGCGGTCGCCACCCGCGCGAAGACAGCACTCGAGGTTTCCGGTCGTGCCGAGCGCCTGAATGCGCTCATCGGCGCGAGGTATACGATCATGTCCAGCCGATCGCGCATCGGTCCAGAGAGCCGCGCCTGGTAGCGGCGACGCATCCCGTCCTCGCAGGTGCACTCGTGCCCGTCCACCGCGAACCAGCCGCACGGACAGGGGTTGAATGCCGCCAGCAGCAGGAATCGCGCGGGAAGGGCGAGCACTCCGTCCACGCGCGCGATGGTCACAGCACCAGAGTCGATCGGCCCGCGGAGCGCGTCGAGCGCGTCTGCCCTGAATTGCAGCGTTTCGTCCAGGAACAGTGCGCCGCGGTGCGCAAGGCTCGCCTCTCCCGGACGAATACGGGGCCCGCCCCCGACAAGCGCCTGCGTCGAGATGGTGTGGTGTGGCGCACGAAATGGGCGCCGCCGGCTGACCGACGCCCGTGGCTGTGACAGGCCGGCCACCGAATGGATCCGGCTGACCTCGGCCGCCTCTCGCTCATCCAACAGCGGCAGCAGCGCTCCGGCGCTCTTGGCGAGCATCGTCTTGCCCACGCCGGGCGGTCCGGTGAAGGCCAGATTGTGCCGTCCGGCGACGGCAATCTCCAGGGTTCGACGCGCGACCGCCTGACCGACGATGGACGCAAGATCCGGTGCGTCGTGCACCGCTGATTCGGAACCGCGACTCGGCGGGGCAACCACGGTCAACGGCTCCAACCCGGAGAGGTGGCGGGTCACCTCCCGCAGCTCGCGCGCGCCCCGCACACGAATGCCCTGCACCACGGCGCCCTCCGCCGCGTTTTCGGCAGGCACGATCGCGTCACACGCACCCGCGGCGCACGCCGCGGACACGAGTGCCATGACGCCTGGTACCGGGCGCAGTGACCCGTCGAGAGCCAGCTCGCCGATCAGGGCGGTTCGCTCGAGGAGCGGCCCATCCAGCTGATCGGACGCAACCAGGACGCCGGTCGCCATGGCGAGATCGTGTCCCGTCCCCTCCTTCGGCAGATCGGCGGGGGCGAACTACGCTCTTTGGGGTATGGGACGTGACCTCGGTAGGGTGAAAGGCGACGCCAACTCAGTCTTCCAGTGCCGCTTGCGAACGTGTAAAAGTTCACCACACGCGCGAAGCCGCCGCTATCCCGACGCACCGATTCTCCCTGCTAGCTCAGGAGGGCGGGTAATGGCGAGGCTTCGCGGCGGCTCCGATGCCGATGCTACTCGGCATGGCGGTTGCTTAGAAGAAGCTCCCCGACCGGTCGGGCGCTGGATCGCATCGGCCGATACGCCCGACGGACCGAGCCTGGGACTCGGTGATCTGGCGCTCGACGCCATCGCAGAGGCACTAGCGCCTTTCGAGGGGATCACGTTGGCGCGTGTGGGGAGATGCGCGCGGTTCTGGCACACGACTACGTCGAGCTTGCGGCCCACCGATGCAGCCGGGCGACTTCGCGCTCCATCGCCTTCCGCATCAGCCAACGCATGCCGGGTACGTGGGCCATGAACCCACCCTGGACGTAGACCATCTGCAGGCCAGTCCTGTGCGGCTCACGGGCCTCCAGCTCGTATCGCCACATCACTCTGTAGGCTTCGACCTCGAAGGCCTGCTTCGGCGAGCGCTCGGACACGTCCTCGTCCCGACTCGCAGCCTCGTGGAAGGCGGGCAACACATCTCGGGCACGGCCAGCTGTGGGGCTGCCGGGACCATGAATGACGCGCGCGACGGCGACGCCGATGTTGTCTGCGTCGACCCACCGGGAAATGAGGTAACCACGGACGACTGACCGCGGCACGTCAAGGACGACGGATCGGGCTAGCTCGATGGACATCAGCCTCCTCCGGGCTCGCCCAGAAGCGCGGTCCGCAGCGCGTCGCGCAGTCCGGCGTGCGTCTCGGCGTCGTATGGTGGCGCGGCGGCCCAGTCGTAGAACCACGCCGGCAGCCGCCGCAGCTCCGGCGGCTCGGTCGCGTAGCGCGGGAAGACATGCGCGTGCAGCTCGGGCTCGGAGTTGCCGAGGATCTCGTAGTTGATCCGCTCCGCCGAGGTGACATGCAGGATGGCGTCCCCGAGGCGCGCCATGTCACGCAGGAACTCGGCGCGGCGGGCGTCGTCAAGGTCGTTCAGGCTGGCCACGACCGGATCGGCCAGCAGCAGGCAGTAGCCGGGCAGGAACTGAACATCGCCGACGACGGCCCAGCCGGAGGGGAGTCGGCAGATGACGGCGTCATTGGCACCCCGACGGGCAAGCTCCAACCGCTCGGCGATCAACGGCATGCTTTCGACTCCTTCTGGCCATCGCATTCCCGCCAAATTCGCGACCCGACTGCGACGCTGAGACTCAGGTCAGTCTGGTCCGCAGCACCTTCATCCCCCGTCGAGCACACGCTCCGCCAGGTCCGTGACTGCCGCGGGATCCGTTCGCTGCGGTTTGCCCAATCGCGAGCCACGTCCAACGCGATCCACATTTCAAGGAAGTACCGCCAGCCTGGCGGAGGCTTCCAATCGTCGTCCTCCACGTCCTCGCGGAGGAGGATGGCGTTCGACTCCCTCGTCCATTCATCCGGTGAAGCGTCCACGAAGATGGTGAGTTCAGGGTCGAGGTGGTCGAGTTGGGCCAGCGGTGCGCTGAGAGTCACTCAGCCAACTTACCCGCGCACGGTTAGGGCCGCGGGGGCGAAATGTGATTGATGGTGCTAGAACGTTGCGCCCATTCTCAATCGTTGGGCTCGGCGGCGGAGCCGCCTAGCGCGCCACGCGGTAGCGGAGGTAGACGACTCTCGAGCTGAAGGTGCGGGTCTCGACGAGTTCCAGATCAACCCGGCGCTCGTCCTGCGGAAAGTACGGAATGCCACCGCCAACCAGCACCGGGTAGACCCTCGGCCGGTACTCGTCGATCAGACCCAATGCCGCCGCCTCGGCGGCGAGCGTCGCGCCGCCGATCGCGATGTCACCCTCCCCCGGCTCGGCTCGCAGCCGCTCGATCTCCTCCGCCAGACCCCTGGAGGCCAGCCGGGCATTGCCCTCCACCGCCGACAACGTCGTGGAGAACACCACCTTTGGGAGCGGCTTCCAAAGCGCGGCCCACTCGAGCTCCGCGTCGTCGAGCGATGGGTTCTGGTCGGCGGTCTCCCAATACAGCATCGTCTCGTACAGCCGCCGTCCCATCAGGTGGACGCCGACCTCTCGAATCTCGTCGATGTAGGAGCGAAAGACCTCACCGTCGGGCGCCGTCCAGTCGAAGCCGCCGTCTGGCCCGACGATGTAGCCGTCCAGTGAGACGCCCATCGAATAGGTCACGCTGCGCATCAGAAGTCCTCCTGGGTAACGAGTTCGATAGTAAGACCGCCGGATGCCGCAGGACTCATCGCGGCTCGCGGGATCCCCTGGGCCATCCACGGGGACGGGAACGGCCATTGGCAGATCGGCCGGGGGCGAGATATGTACTAAGGGGTATGACCCCGACCGCGGCCGGGCGCGTTGCTGTGCCGCAGATCGCCGCGAGCCGATCCCAGGTTACGCGTTCAAGCGCGTTCTACCGGCGTTGACACCGGTACACCCAAGCGCACACTGGGAGCCACTCGGACTCAGGGAGCGCGATGGAGTCTACCGATCGTCGGCCCGCATCGCCACTGCGGCTAGGCGTGGCGGCATTGCTCGCCGGCCTGGTCGTCGCCGTCCTTCAGTTCCCCTTCGCGGGGATCGACACCGATCCGCCGACGTGCTTCGGGATGTTCTACGCGTGGACGGTGCCGTGCGGAGGGTGGCCGACCCTGCTCGCTGGCGCGGTGACGGCCGCGCTCGTGTGGGTCGTGCTCCTGGTGAAGGAGAACCCAAGGCTCACCTAGCTGGGGGCTGGCGGCGACCAGTGGCGCTTGCGCGTCGTCGTCCCGTTGGCGGGAGCGAATATTGCGCAGTGGTGACAGAGCGCGGACGGTCTCTGAGCCGCCTGATCCACCGCGCCAGGCTCTAGCGCGAACCCGTGCGTCGCCCGGTACTCGTCGATCAGCCACCGCACGAAGTCTGTCGCTGGCCAGATCGGGCCATACCCAGCTAGCCTGCGCCCGTGGATGGCCTCGAGGAGCGTATCGCTCGGCTGGTCGGCGCTCGCCCGGAAGGCTGGCTTCGGCGATCCGCGCCATGGCAGCCTGCCGAGGCAGTGTCAGGCGGAAACGACCGGTTCACGGTGCAGTTGGACGACGGTCGACGCGTCTTCGTCAAGGCCGCCAAGGCACCGCACACCGCGGCTTGGCTGCGCCGCGAGGCCGAGGTCTACGCCAATCTGCAAGGCTCGTACATCGCCGAGCTGATCGCCTTCGAGGACGATCCCGTCGAGCCGCTTCTCGTCCTCGAGGACCTCAGCGACGCGGACTGGGGCGTGCGGTGGGACGCGGCGCGCGTCTCAGCCGTCCGCGCTGCACTCACCGCCATCGCCAGTTCGCCGCCGCCGCCCAACACCCCGTCGGTACGCGAGATCCTCGCTGACTTCGGGCGGTGGGACGTCGTGGCAGCCGATCCGGAGCCATTCCTCGCGACCGGGATCCGGTCTCGGGAGTGGCTGAACCGGGCGCTGCCGATCCTCAAGGCTGCCGCCGACAGTGCTTCAGTCGACGGCGAAGATCTGCTGCACCTCGACGTCCGCAGCGACAACCTGTGCTTCCGCGACGGGGCGGCGGTCCTCGTTGACTGGAACTGGTGCTGCACCGGACGAGCGGAGTTCGATGTCGCAGCCTGGCTTCCCAGCCTTGCCTTCGAGGGCGGCCCGAGGCCATGGGAAGTGCTGCCCAACGCCGGGAAGTACGCGGCGTACCTGGCAGGGATCTGGGCTGCGGTGGTCGGACTTCCCCCACCGCCGACGGCGCCTACGGTGCGCGACCAGCAGCGTCGCCAGCTGGGCATCGCGCTCGCGTGGTGCGAGCGGGAGCTCGCGCTCACATAGGCGACAGTCTTGTATTAGCCGAAAGTCCGCCGGGGCGAACTACGCTCTATGGGGTATGACGAACTGACTACGAGCTCCCAGTGTCGCTTGCCCGCGTCGTCGTCCCACTGGCGCGTCTGTAGGCGGCCGTCGATGTCCACCAGCTGCCCCTTCGACATGAACTGGCCGCAGATCTCGGCCAGCCGATCCCAGGTCACACGGCTCACCCGCGCAGAACTCGCCCGTGAGCTACCGCCGGTCCTTGATCTCCCTCGTCCAGTTCCCAACGGTCACCACGTCGTTGCGGATCGTCTGCGCGTGCTCCTCGACCCGCTGGAGGCGTGTGTCTAGGGTGCTCAGCCGGTTCCGGATATCCGCCAGCAGCGCGATGATCTGGTCGTCCTTGCTCGCCATGGCTCTACTTCTTGTCGCGCGGGGGGTTGGGGTCTCGGCCCGGCGCGCGGGTGTCCGAGTCCCGGATCTTCCCGTCGCGCCCGTGGACTGTGACCTCGCCGCCGCCGAGGTGATCGATGATCTTGTTCGCCTTGTCGATCGCCTGCTTCTGCGTGTCGAAGCGGCCGCTCGAACGGCTCCCGCCGCCCTTGACGTCCCATCCACCCTTCGGGTTGTGGACGACGTTCCGTCGGTTCACTGGCATGGTTCGCTCCTCTGAGGTGCTGTGAGCCAAGGGGAGGCTCACGATGAAGTTTTCCGATCGTGGTGTGACAGCTCATGTGTCGCGATGGCGGGGCCGAGCATCGGGCCCGGCCCCGCCCGCGGGCTAGGACGACAGGGCGTCGTCGATGCAGGCCACCGCGCTGAGCACGCGGCGCCGCATCTCGGTGGCGACGGTGGTCGTGCCCTCGGCGAGGCGCACGATCTTCGTCTGGTTGCCGATCATCGTCTCGACCGCGTCGAGCGCGGCCTTTGCGTCCTGGCAGGCGCGCTCGATGGCAGCGTCGTTCCGCTCGGCCGCGGACGGCTTCGCCTCCCGCACCGCCATCGCCCTCGCCGTCTTGAGCGCGACGGTGAGCGGCAGGCAGCGGAAATCGTCGGGATCCTCGGGCTCGTAGACGACGGCGACCCCGAGTCCGTTGACCTCCACATACCGCTGGCCGCCGAGGACCTTCGGGTCGCGGACGACCAGGATGGCCGCCTGCGCCGATCGATCCGACTTGCCCTTCATGAGCATGTTGCGGATCGACGTCATCGTCAGCTTCGTCATCGACTTCGTCGCCTCGACGCTCACGCGGGCCGTGAAGCCGGTCGTGAGCCCCGGGTCCACCGTGACGACGATGTCGCCCTCGGCGCCGCCGGTGACCCCGGGCGAGCGGCCCTTCTCCTCGACCAGGTCGCCGGTGCCCTTCAGGATCTCGGCGACCTCGAAGTGCACAGTGGTCTGGTAGTCGAAGCCGGCCGGCGCGGCCCTCTGCCGGGCCTGGTGCGCCGCGGCTGCGCCGCGTTGCGCCTCCAGCTCGACGGCCAGCTCCTTCGCGAGGTCGTCGATCTTGCTGTCGATCTTCACGAGCGGGTGGTCCGGGTTGCCGGTACCGGTGATGAGCTCGCTCATCTCCTTGCGGATCCCGGCGTGGCTGGTCTGCAGCTCCTTCGTTGCGGCGGCGCCGTACTCCGCCAAGAGGCGGCGAAGGCGCATGAGGACGCTCTTGTCGGAGCCGTCCCCGAACAGCGACTCCATCTGCTCCTCGACGTGGCGGCGGTGACCGTCGAGCTTCAGCGCGAGCTCCTCGTCCACGCGCTTCAGCCAGCGGTCCTCGAAGACGGCCCACGCCTTCCGGTACGACTCGTCCGCGGCGTGGGTGAGCTGCTCGCCGAATCGCTCGAGGCGCTCGTCGAGGAGGCGGCTGACCTGCGTGTGGCTGGCGGCAGCCTGCGCGGCATCGGATCGCAATGCTCCAGTCGGGCTGGATCTGAGGTGTCCCACCCACCATCAGCGCGGCATCGACCAAATCCGGGACCTGCGTCTCGCCGTGCAGCCGTCAAATCCTGCGAACCGGCTGGCACGTGCCATCAGGCGGAATGTTCGGTGGATCCGGGCTTAACTTAACCTTCGGCTGCGACCACTGAAGGTCACTACGCCCGCGCCGTCAGGCGCTTCCCCGTCTCGCGGGGGTGGCTCGCACAACGAAGCACCGTTCTGGATCGACGCACGATCCGGTCTTGAGGAGCCACACATGACCACAGATCGAACTGACTAAAACCTACACCGACGTTCGAGGCGGCGGATACGGCTCCGACGCCTGGATCGCTCGCATCACTGGCACAGACCCCGCGCGCCCATTTGGTGGTTGCTGGCCGTAGCCGCGAGAGCCGCGGCCGCGGCTCAGGCTGCAACAAATTGAATGTCCTCGACCTCCTCGCCACGCAGGCGGACAATCGCACCCTTGAGTATTCCAGCGTTGTACTCACTTCCGGGGTTCACGCACACGGTGCGCCCAATACGAGCGGTGCCCCTCGACTCGTGGATGTGACCGTGCAGGCCGAGGATCGGCGAGTGACGCTCAATAACTCGGCGGACCGCTGTGCTTCCGACGGGAACCATCGAGGCATTAGACCCGCCCACGAGGGAGAGGTCCTCACGGATCTGCGGAGCATCATCGATGCCGCTCCCAAACGGCGGCACGTGCAGGTTGTAGATTGCCGGTCGTCCGGGTTGCAACAGTCGGACCAGCCGCTCCAGTCGTTCGCCGAGCTGCTCTTCCGGCAACTCCCGCGGGCTGCGCCACGGCGTAATGTTCGAGTACCCGTAGCTGAGGACTTGGTAAGGCCCGAGCTCGACGACCTGATCCTCTGGGTTCGTGAGATTCCGCCCCTCGGCGAGGAGCGCGCCGACGAACTCGTCGTCGTCGTTCCCTGGGATGATTAGGCAGGGGACGCCCGAGCCATCGAGACGCTCGTCAGCAAAAGCGATCCATCGCCGCAACTCGCGCCTGATGACGTTTTCGAAGTGCGCCGCCCGTCGAGTGCCATCCTGATCCAGAGCGGCCAGCTCGTTCGCATCGGTCAGGAACGGATAAAACCCGTTGTACCGAATCTGATTTTCGATGTTCGCGCGCTCGACCTCGTCTCGAGCAATCTCGGTCCGTCCCAAAAACCTCGCTTCAAGAGCGCCGTCCGCACGCCGGACGAGAGGGACGAGGGCCTTGCCCGTCACGTCGCCGCCGAGCAGCAGGGCATCGGCGTTGTAGAACTTGGCCGCGTTGATGAACTTGCGGAAGCACTTTTCGGACCCGTGAACGTCCGCGGCAAAGAAGATGGTGTACGGCTTTTCGGTGGAACGTCTCCAGAACGGCACGGCGCCTCCCGTCTCTGCTCAGTGATGCGCCCCGACCGCTCCCAATCGAACGGTCGGGGCGAAGGCAAACCGTGCTGATTCAATCTGGCGGGATCTCGCGGTAGGCCAGGTCAACGTCGACGCCGCGAACCTTTTGAATGCCCTTGACGATGAAGTACAGGACCACGCCAATCACGGGCACCGCCACGCCAAGTGCGACCCGCTCGGGGTGCCCCGAGAGCGACGTACCAGAGTTGACGTCATTGAGCAGGATCCAGGCGATCGTGCCCATCCCGAGCAGGCTGAGCGCGCTAACGATCGACATGACCGGGACACCAGCGACACGTTGGTTATACGGCGATGCTTCGAACGTGTCGCGCTGTCGAAATGGGAACGCGATGCCGGCCACCGCGACCAAGATGTATGTCCAGCTCAGCCCGAGCAGGCCGACGATGAACGTCAGCTCGGCATTAAACGCGACGATCGCCACGCTGATCAGCCCGACGACGGCGATGACGAGGATCGCCGTCACGGGCGAGTGCGTGCGCTCGCTGACCTCGCCGAGGCGCGTCGGCATCAGGCGGTCGAACGACCAAGCGAATAGGTTTCGGCTGAGCAGGATGATCGTTTGCGGCACGAACAAGATGAAGAGCAAAAGCATGCCGATCGTGATGATCAGCCCCACCACGAGGTTGCCGGATGCGATCGCGGCCAGCTCCGTGTACAGCGGCGCGAACGTGAAGCCGGTGGCGCCGCTGAGGTCGTCGCCGGCCAGGTGGAATGCGGTTCCAGCGAGCAGGCCGGCGCCGATCTTCGGGACCAACACCACGACGCTAAGCGCGATCAGGATCACGGCGATGATCTGCGCTCCGGGGATGGAGAGAAGCGTATTTCGCGCCCCACGTTTGATCTCACCGCCGAAGTAGGCGGATTGGAAGATGAAGCCGAGTGTGTAGTACGGCAGCGTCACAGCGAGGAAGGTCGCCCCAAGATCGAATGGAGCATCGGCGTACTGGCCAGCCTCGACGTAGCCCGCGTATGCACCGCTAGGCCCGCCGATGGCAGCGGCGTATTGATCGAAGTTCGCGCGGAAGGTTTCCTGACTCGTGAAGAGCAGGATCACGATCGGCAGCAGAACCGAGCCGATCATCCACACGAAGAAAGCCCATCGCTGAAAGCGCATGAACCCGCGAAGCCCACGTCCGAACGACAGTACCGCAGCCGAGCCGACGATCACCACCGCACCGGTTACGAGGACGCCGGTCGAGCTGAAGAAGAAGTCGGCGCCGCCAAGGATGCCGACGTTACCGGTATAGGCGGCTATCACACGGAGAACCGGACCGATTCCGAAAAAGCCGAAGAAGACAGCGTATAGGCCGATAAAAAAGGTCGCCCAGAAGCTGAAGCTCAGGTTGCTCGCAAAGCCAACGGCCGGATGAAGGGTCCGGCTGATCCACGTGTAGTCGCCGCCTGAACGCGGAACTGCGGCACTGAGCATCGCGTAGGTGACTGCGGTGGGAAGCGCGAGGGCGAACGCGATCACCGTTGCCAAGAGCATATTCGCGCCTGCGTAGAACCCGATCCCGTAGGCAAGCACGAATGCAATTGCCAGAGGGACCGACGACCAGATCAGGTTGTACATCGCGGCATCCAGCCACGAAACCTCCCGGACCAGACCCGTTGCTTGTCGGGCGAAGAATCGACTTCCCCCGGTCGACTCTCCGCGAACTGCATCGCTAGTTGCCACTGAGCTCCTCCTTGCTGTCGCGCGTACGCCAAGCGGTCCGCGCCTTGTCGTCGGACCCCATACAGTCAGCCGTGACGAACCCGCCGCTACCCGTCAACCGCTACGCTCCTTCCCGGTGAATTCGCTGGGGAGCTTCCAGTCGTAATTGATCTTTTGCGCGCGGAGAACGGTGTACGTCTCCGTACTCACGATGCCGCCGATCCGCGGCAGGTCGACGTTGAGGCACGCAAAAAGCGAATCGACGTCTCGAAAGAGCATTTCGACGAGGATGTCGTGCCGCCCGGTGATGTATCCGAGATAGACCACGTCCTCGCGCTCGGCAAGTTTCTGCCCAACGTCGAGCAGCTTGCCCGCCTCCACTCGAATCCCAATGAGAACGTCCATCTCGTAACCGGTCGTGCGAGGATTGAGAACGGCCACGACCTTGATGATCCCGTCGTCGAACATCCGGTCGATGCGCTTGCGGATCGTGGGCTCCGAGACGCCTTGACTTCGAGCGATCTCAACATTTGTGCGCCGGCCCTGTTCCTGGAGCATGCGAATGATCGCCACGTCGATCGCGTCCAGGTCGTCGAGACGGCGACTTTCGTTCGTCATCGGCCGGGCCGCGCTGCGCTGATATCCTGCGCTGCGAACAGCGGCGGCTCCCCGGCGCACCCTCGCAACCACTCGCGCGCGTTCCTACCGAGCGTCTCGAGGTGATACCCGCCTTCTTGAATAACAAGGAGCCGATGGCCGCGGGCAGCGACGCGTCGTCCAACCTCGTAGTAGACCGGCGTCGTGAGCGCAAAGTCCCCGATCGGATCCTGCCCATACGTGTCGAAGCCCAGGCTGACGACGACGATGGTCGCGCCGAAGTCGTCGATGCGCTCGAGTGCGCGGTCGAGCGCAGCCAGGTAGTCGGCATCGGTCGCTCCAGCGGCCAGGGGCTGGTTGTATGTCGTCCCCGCGCCACGTCCGGCGCCGACCTCGTCTGCATGGCCCGCAAAGTACGGGAAGCTTCGCGACGGGTCGGCGTGGATGCTCGTGTAGAGCACGTCATCTCGCTCGTAGAAGATCTGCTGAGTTCCATTGCCGTGGTGGTAATCGACGTCAAGCACCGCGACCCGGTCCTCAGTCCGGTCGACAAGCCACTCGACGGCGACCGCGGCCTGGTTGAAATAGCAGTACCCGCCGAATACGCCCTCGGCCGAGTGATGACCGGGGGGCCTCGTCAAGGCATACACCGCTTGCTCTCCGGCAACGACAGCATCTGCCGCCGTCAGCGCAACGTCGCAGGCGGCCCGAGTTGCTTCGTAAGTGCCTGGTAGGACCGGCGTCGCGGTGTCGAAGCACCAGTACCCCACCTGGCCGCACGGGGATTGCGGGATCGGTGCGGGGCCCATGCGCACACGCAACGCCGGATGCAGGAAGGCGTCCGCCATGATCGCGGCCGCGCCAGTTCCCCGCGTCCGCCAGTCGGCCCACGCTCTCTCGAGGTAGCGGACGAGACCGTCGCTGTGCACCGCCCGAATCGGCTCTACGCCGTACTCGTGCGGCAGCTCGAAAGCGAAGGCCGGATCATCTTCGAGCGCATGAAGGATCGAGCGTCCGCGAGTCACAACTTCGTATGCCGGAATCCGCTCGCCGCCGGTGACCTCGAAGGTCGGGTCATGTAGTTGATGTTTGGGCGTATATACCACGCGCACGGCGTCCTCGGCACGTTCTAGATCCTCTGGCAATCCTACGAACTACTTCCGATCCCGTCAATACATTCGCTTGATTTCGTTCGATTCCCCATGTAACCTCGGCATTGACTTTAGAATCTGAACCGATGTCTTAGGCGCAGCATGCCAGCCGGAGGAGCCTGAATGACCGAGATCGCCGAGCAGCCGACTATCCCGATCGCCGAATTCGCCCAGCGTCGGTCGCGTGCCGCGGCCAAGGCCGTCGAGCGGGGCTACCGTGGCCTGATCGTCTGGTCGCGCGGTGGGGCGACGTACGACAACTTTGGCGATGTGCTCTACCTCACAAACCACTACGGACCGTTTCCGTGGGTCAACGACAAGCCACCGCTGTGGACAGGCCGTAGCCACTCGGCCGTCGTCATTACTTCCGACGGCGAAAGCGAGCTGTGCACAGATATCACGGATTGGCGTCAGGATTTGGTCCATGTCGATAGCGTCCATGTCGACCGCAACCTCTATCAGGGTGTCATCGACGTCGCGGTTAGGCACGGCTTAGACGAAGGCGAGGTTGGCATCGTCGGGTTAGAGGCGATGCCCGCATCGGCATACCGGGCGATTGCGGCCGGCCTCCCCGATGCAACGCTCGTCGACGCGGACGATCTCGTGATGGAACTGCGCATGCATAAGAGCGACGCCGAGATCGCGATGCTCCGCTATTCCGCGACGATCGGCTCGGCTCTGACGCGGGCCATGATGGAGCAGGCCGTCGAGGGAAATACTGACGGCGATCTCGCTGCGGCGGCTCTGTCGATGGGGGCGCGGATCCCGGGCGTTGCTCAATGGGACATCCCGTTGGCGTCCGGCGCGTGCTCCGGACACTTTCAGTATGCTCGCCTCCCCAGCTGGGATGCCGCAACCCCGTACAAGAGTGGTGACCTCGTTCATCCAGACAACTACGGTTACGTCAACGGGTACATCTTCGACATCGTGCGGACCCGGGTGGTCGGCGACCGGCCGGCGGACTGGCAGAAGGAGATCATTGGTGGTGCAGCGGGTTGCGTGCGGAGCGTCATCTCAGCGATGAAGCCGGGCATCACGGCCGGGGAGCTCTTTGATGTCGGGAAGGAGTACCTCGTCTCGAACGGATTCACCGATGAAGTCGCATTCAACAAGAGCTTCCCTTGCTTCGGACACCAGGACGGACACGCCTTCGACGACCCCTGGCTTGCTCGCAACACACCTGACGAGGACGTCCCGGTTGCGCCAGGGACGGTTTGGTCGATTGAGATACAGGTCGGACGCAATGGCCATGCAGCCGGATTCGAGGACATGGTTGTGGTGAACCGCGACGGGAGCGTGGAGCTCCTGACCGAAGACCTGCCGACCCACTGGGGATATTAGCGACACGCGTTGCGGGCACGGAGTAACTGGTATGCGCGTCGCCGTCCTACAGTTCTCACCGATCCTCGGCGTTCTCGAGCCCAATCTCGCGAGAATTCTGGGTGCCGTCGACGATGCCGCTCAGGCCGGCGCCGACCTGTTTGTCGCGCCCGAAATGAGCCTAACGGGCTGGACGATTGCTGATCGCGATCTTCGAGCCGAGCTGGTTACGGCCGTCCGCGTCACAGCCCAACCCGCCCTACAGCGCGCCGCCGTTTCCCGGCAGATGGGCGTGGTCGTGGGCGGCCCCGGGCGATCCAAGGATGTCATCGAGAACGACACCGACTCCACATCGGCGAATTCCGTGTTCGCCTTCGCCGCGGACGGGTCCCAGGCGGTTTACCGCAAGATTCACCTGTTCGAGGACGAGCGGGGATGGTGGGCACCCGGCGACGCGACAGTGGTCGCCGCATTCGGCGGGGTGCGTGTCGGTGTGACCATTTGCTATGACGCCGAATTTCCTGAAATCCCGCGCATGACACGACTGGCGGGTGCTGAAATGCTCGTTGTTCCGACCACCAACATGACGCCCTATGAGCGAGACCAGGACGTTGTTTTCGCGACGCGCGCCCTCGAGAACGACATGCCCGTGGTCGTAGCCAATCGGGTTGGCACCGAGAACGGCTGGAATTACTTCGGGCGCAGCGTCATCGTTGACCGAGGTGGCCGGGTTGTAGCGCAGGCCGGGTCCGGCGAAGAGCTTCTCATCGCCGACGTCGACCTTTCGGCAGCCGGCAATCCGGCGCTGTCCTACCTGAACCGGCGACGCCCGGAAGTGTACGGCCGCCTAGTCGAGCGCGATTCATTCCGATAGCGGGTCGCGTTCTGTGTACAAGACCATCGCAGCCAAGGAGTGTGAACAATGCCGGACTCGAAGCCATATGCACTAGGACCCGAAGGGTGGGAAGGACCGGGGTTGCCGCAATCGACGCTCCCGTCATTCATGGGGGCCCCGTGGGTCGAGTGCCGAGCTGACGTCCTGAGGGAGCGGGGCGCTAAGGTCGCGTTCCTCGGAGTGCCATATGACCAAGCGACGGTGTACCGTTCCGGCTCGAGCCACGCCCCGCGCGCATTGCGCTACATCTCCGAAATGTATTTGCCATACCTCGGCGACTTCGACATCAACGTGTTCGACGAGTTTCGCCTCGTGGATGCTGGCGACGTCCCGATGATCCCGGCCAATGCCGCGCGTTCGCGGTCGTACATCGAACGATACGTGACGGAGATTCTGACAGCTGGGGCATTGCCGGTCTGCATCGGTGGCGATCACTCCATCCCGATACCGATCGGTGCCGCGATCTCAAAGCAGGTGAGCGGCCGCTTCGGCTACATCCACTTCGATGCCCATATTGACTGTCAGCCCAATTTCGCAGGGGAGCCGTTCACGAATTGGTCGCACGTGGCGAGGATGATCGAGCTCGACAACGTCGACCCGAAAAACGTTGCGATCGTCGGCGCTCGTGGAGCGCTGAACCCTCCCGAGCAGTGGGCATTCGCCCAAAAGCACGGCATCCGGATCTACCGCATGAACGAAATTGAGGATCGTGGGATCGGGCCGGTCGTCACGGAGGCTCTCGATCGCGTCACCGATGGAACGGAAACCTTCTACTGCAGCTTCGACAGCGATGTGGTTGATGCCTCTGCAATGCCGGGCACCGACGCTCCTGAACCGGGTGGGCTTACCGCGCATGAGATGCTGCGCGCGTGCGAGCTGGTCGGTGCTCGGAAGCCGGTCGCCATCGACATCGTCGAACTCATCCCGGCGTACGATCAGCCGGCGATGATTTCGCTCAGACTTGCCGGCTATATGATCCTCCATGTCCTCGGCGGGATGGCGACCGGCGGGAAGCGCGTCAGCGGGAACGTGCCGGAGGTTGGATAGTCGCGCCGTGGGGAAGCAAGGGTGAGGCCATGATGTCAGCTGGTGGGACGCTCGAGGACCCGCTCGCCGAGGCGCTCCGAATCATTGATCTGACCGAGGCTGCCGACCTCCAGGTTCGCTTGATGGGAGGACTAGCCGTCCATGCGCTTGTTCCTGGCTGGACGGCGCGAATTAACCGCGCCGGGCGCGACATTGATCTCAGTACGCGGTCTCACGACACGAAGCAGCTGAGCGGCCTGCTCGAAAGCGAGGGGTATGTCGCGGACCGCCATTACAACGCAGCCTTCGGTCATAAGCAGCTCTACTTCACCGACCCGGTTCACGGCCGACCGGTCGACGTGCTGGTCGATCGGCTTGAGATGTGCCACACCTTCGAGTTCGCCGAGCGGCTCGCCGTGAACACGCCGACCCTGCCTCTCGCGGAGCTCCTGCTGTCCAAGCTGCAGATTGTCAAGATCAACCGCAAGGACATCCTTGACGCGCTGATCTTGCTGCAAGAGTTCCCACTCGGCGAGGGTGACGTTGGGGCAATCAGCCTCCCAGTGGTTATCGCGCACACGTCGGGCGACTGGGGGTGGTGGCGGACGGTCACGCGAAATCTTGACACACTGGGTGAGTTCGTCACGAGTGGGCAGGCACTCGACGACCTGCGAACCGGCCATCCGCCGCGATTCGACCTAGCGGCGCAAATCCGCGCCCTACGCACCGCTATTGATGCTGCGCCCAAGTCGATCCGCTGGAAGCTCCGCTCGGCCGTCGGCGATCGCGTCAGCTGGTACGAGCTTCCCGAGGAGATCGGCCATGAATGATCCGATTCGAGAGTCGCGGGTCAATGGACTGCGCGTCGCCGTCGCGCAGGTAGGTGCTCAGGTAGGACGGACGCAGGCGAATCTCGCGTTGGCAAACCGCTATCTTCGGCGGGCGGCCGACAAACGCGCCGACTTGATCGTCTTCCCCGAGTGCTTTTTGCAGGGATATAGCCTCGACCCCGATGACCTTGCGTCGGCGGAGGCGACCGATGGGGCGACGTTGTCTGCCCTACGATCGCTTGCGACTCGTCACGGAGTCGCGGTCGTGGTGGGCTTCATCGAGATCAACCCTGCCGATCCCTCACGGCCATTCAATTCGGCGGCCGTGATTCAAGACGATGGCCAACTGATAGGTGTGTACCGCAAGACGCACCTGTTTGGCGCCGAGCGCCAGGTCTTCGCCGCGGGAGACTCGTATCCCGTCTTTCACATCAGGATGGGCAGCAATCGCCGCGTCATCGCGGTCGGCGTCGCGATCTGTGCGGACATCGAGTACCCAGAAGTCACACGTCTGCTTGCGCTCCGCGGTGCGGAGTTGATCGCCGTCCCCTCTGCAGACATGGAGCCGTACCGTGCGCAACAGAAAGCCAACATGATGAGCCGTGCGATCGAGAACAACCTCTACGTCGCTCTCGCCAATACGATCGACCGCCGCGAAGACCTCGACCTGTTCGGCGGGAGCGGAATAGCGGGTCCCGCAGGAAGCCTTGCCTGGGCGGGCTACGGCCGCCCTAGGCTAGTGGTCGCGCAACTATCGGACGTTGAGATTCACCGATCAGGCGGGTTCGGGAGCTACTTGCGCACGCGCCGCCCGGATACGTACTCGGCTCTGCTCGACAAGTCATGACACACGTAGCGCGTCTGTGATCCCCACGCCGCGGCGCGAGCGCCTTCTCATCATGGTGCTGGTCATCGGCCTCCTCATAGTCATAGTGGCCGCGAGCGCGCTCGCACAGGGAACCGACCGAACGTTCTTCCCGCATCCGTGAGCGACAGAGCACCGCGTGACCCTTGAAATCATGGCCGGCGTCGGAGCCTCAGCCATGCTCGGCAGTGGCGACTTCGTCGGTGGATTGGCCACGCGCCGCGGCGGCGGCCTCGCTATCGCAGCAATCGGACAGACGGCCGGGCTAATGTTGCTCGTCCCGCTCGTCTTGATCGCTGGCGAGCGGCCGTCGCTCACCGCGCTGGGGTATGGCGCGGCGGCCGGACTCGCCGGTTCAATTGGGGTTGCAGCCCTGTACAGGGCACTCGCTGTCGGGTGGATGGGCGCCGTTGCGCCACTCACGGCCGTCGGGTCAGTCACGGTGCCGCTTTTCGGCTCGCTACTCATGCAGCAATCGTTGCCGTCGACTGTTCAAATGCTCGGCATTGCCTGCGCGGTGACCGCGGGAGCGATCGTGTACGGGTTCGGCCCGATCGGCCCGCGATCCGGGCTCGTTCCCTCGATCGCCGCTGCCATTCTGCTGGGAACGTGGTTCGTCCTCATCGAACAGGGAGCGATGGCCGGCGCTGCGTGGGCCGTCGCCAGCGCACGGACGGTAGGCGCCATCACGATGCTGCTGGGCGCCTCTGCAAGCGGCGCGTGGGCACACGTCGGAATAAACTGGCGGCTCGCGATAGCAGCCGGACTGCTCGATACAGCGGGGACGATCCTTATCGTGTTCGCTGTCGGCGAAGTTCACATCATCGCGGTGGCCGCGCTCGCCGGGCTCTACCCGCTGAGCACTATCGCCCTGGCTCGTATCGTGTTGGGCGAACGCCTTCCGTGGAGCGGGCGCTTAGGAGCAGGGGCAGCATTGCTCGGGATAGCGTTGATTACGGCCGGCGCCTGACTGACCACGAAGCTAGCCCCGATGATGACAGCAGATAACTCGGCCCCTTACGCTCGCCCATCCACGCTCGGTGCCACAGCGCATCGGCCGGGATAGTCCGAAGTCAGGTGCTCACTCCCAGTCGGGCATGGTGATGGCCGCGGGGGCGAACCTTGCGTTATGGCGCTAGAGCCGAGCCTCGAACTGGGCTGGGCCTTCCATCGCCGCTTGCTCTGTTGTCAAGTCATCCCACTAAGTGGTAGTGCATCAGTTTGAGGACCGCACCTCTCGGGTCCAGAGCTGAGCGCCCCAGTGTTCCACGGCGAGACCATCGACCTCGCGAACGATATCCATCGTCTCGCGCTCAAGGGTCGTTCCATCGGCCAGGGTATGTCGCCAGTGAATTCGTGCCACAGCTCGGTCGCCCTCGGCGAACATGTCCTCGATGTGAATCTCCAGATTGCGAAGCTGGCGCGCGGCCTCTACGACGCTCGCGAAACCAGCACGTCCGCGCACCTCAACGCCCCGGAGACCTTGGTGATCGCAGTACGCCTCGGAGACGGTATCCGGCAGTAGAGCCATATCCCCAGTGTTGAGCATGCGGATCATTCGGGCCAAAGCACGTTTCGCAGGCGTTTCAAGGGCGCTCATGCCTACGACAGTACCAACTAGTCAGCAGCGCGGCGATCTCCTCGCAGGTCCAGTTGTGATCCGCCACGGCTCGCCGCAATTGCCGGGGTCCGTGGGTGCGTATCGCGAGGCTCTTGTGCGGTCGCCCGAAGTTCATCGACATCACGTTGAGCGACACGCCGCCGCATGTGGTTCTCGACCTTCATTGAGAAGGCATTGGTCAGACGGGTGAAGCGGCGCATGCCCATCCGCATGCTGAGGTTGTGGCGCACCACTTGGCTGGTCGAGATGTGCGCCGGGTCAGGGTTGCCGCTGATGACGCGAACGTCCTGACTGGTGATCTTGTTCGGGCTGTACATGCGGGCGGCCTGATGGACTTCCTTCGCCTCGCCGCACTCGCGCCTCACGCGGTAGCATGTCGCGCGTGGTGAATGCGCCGTGCGTGTTTTGCGGGATCGTGGCCGGTCGCTTGCCGGCCGAGGTGGTGGATAGCGACGCGACAACGCTCGCGATCATGACCATCGCACCGGTCAACCCGGGCCATGTCCTGGTCATGCCGCGGCTGCACGTACCAGATTGGTGGTCGGCCGAGGAGTCGCTGGTGGCACCCCTCATGGCGGCAGCCCATACGGTGGCGCGTCGGATCATGACCGTCCTCGAACCGGCTGGTCTGAACTTGGTCGTGGCCAACGGCGAGGCAGCGGGACAGTCGGTATTTCACCTTCATGTGCATCTCATCCCGCGCCATCACGGTGACAGTGTCCGCGACCCTTGGATTGAGAGTCCGGGCGATCCAGCGGAGATCGCAGCGGTCGCGCAGCAGCTGCGGATTCACTAGGGCTGGGCGAGTGGCGGTCGGCCCGAGCGGTGCCAGGGTTTCCGGCAAGGGCAAGTCACCGGAGGATGCGCTGCTTCAACTCACAGCCGAGCTCAAGCGGCTGAGTGCGTTGAGCGGCCAAAAACTCGAACGCTGGTGGCGCAGGGTGGCGAGAGTCGCGCGATGAGAGGACTGGCGCTATGCCGCCTCGGGCTCTTGGCGCCGTCGGCAGCGCGGACAGCGGTATCGGATCGGGTAGTCGTACCTGACCTGCCACCCAATCCGCACAAACAACCGCCCGTCCCGAGGCGCGCGCCGTCCGCAGTAGCAACAGGTGATGTCCTGCGTTGAAGCGGGCTCGCCTGGTGACCCCCAGCTCATGGCGGAACCCTAGCCCGGTGCACACGGGCACCGCTAGCCTCTTATCCACGAAGTTGTGCACCGAAAGCGGGGCGCTCCTGCATGTCGTGGAGGCACGGGCACGTCAAATGCATTGGCCCCGGTGTGCCAATGGCACATAAACGGGGGAAGCAGGTGGCCGGCTCCTCGGGGGGAACGGGGAGCCGGCCACCTGTAGCGTAGCGACCGGGTCGAGAACTCTCGCATTCGTGCAAACCAAGCTTGGGCATCGCGTCCCATGTCCGGTCGTCGTCCCAACTGCTTGCCTGCTTGACGCGGTGCGCATAGTCACCATCCGGCTCGTGCCCCGCAGTCCGGCCGCCACTGTGCCCGAGGAGACTGCGCACGATGGAGCTTCTGGTCGGTCGGGACCTGCTGATCCTGCTCATGCTCGCGCTCGGCATCACGCTGGCCGTCCTCAGCCTCC
>JBBSML010000012.1:0-73621 GCA_038233215.1 Candidatus Limnocylindria bacterium | reverse complement strand
CGCATCCTGCGGGAGGGGCCGATCACCCGGGCGGAACTCGTCGCACTCCTCGACGTGGATTGACGCTTCGTGTGGTCGTCGCGCCGCGGCCGTCTACACTCACCGCCATGCGCGTCGCGATCGGATCCGACCACGCGGGCTTCGACCTCAAGGGCGAACTCTGCATCCTCCTCGATGAGCTTCGCATCGAGTATCGCGACTTTGGCACGTTCGACACGACCCCGGTCGACTACCCCGACCTCATCGCGCCGGTTGCCCGGGCGGTCGCGCGTGGAGACTTCGAGCGTGGGATCGTGATCGGTGGAAGCGGAACCGGGGAAGCGATCGTGGCGAACAAGGTGCGCGGCATCCGCTGCGTGGAAGCTGCTGACTCGGTGACCGCGCGGCTCGGCCGGGAGCACAACGATGCGAATGTGCTCAGCCTGGGGGCGCGGATCATCGGCACCGAGGTGGCGCGCGCCTGCGTGCGCGCCTTCCTCGATGGCGAGTTCGCCCGTGGCCGGCACCAACCGCGGATCGAGAAGATCGCGCGGATCGAGGCCGAGGAGGCGCGGGGCTGAGCCTGGCGTTGAGCTCGCGCGACCGCGAGCTGCTCGACGGAACGCACGGCGATGGTGCCGCGTTTGCGATGCGCCTGGTCGTGAGAGCGGCGGAGGTCACTCGCGCTCGGCAGCTGATCGACATCACGCGGGCACACGTCGACTCCTGCCTTTACCACGGTGAGGCGACGCTCGATTTCGTCCAACGCCTGACCGATGGCCACGCTCGGGTCTCGGTTCCGACCACACTGAACGTCGGCGCGGTGGATCTGATCCATCCTGAGATGTTTCGGGGCGACCCAGGCGTCGCCGACCGCGGCCGGCTGCTCATGGACCGATACCGCGCGCTCGGCGCGCGGCCCACCTTCACCTGCGCGCCCTATCAGCTCCTCGATGTCCGTCCGTCACTCGGCGAGCAGGTGGCGTGGGGCGAATCGAATGCGATCGCCTTTTGCAACAGCGTCCTCGGCGCGAGAACCAATCGATATGGCGACTTCCTCGACATCGCGGCGGCCATCACCGGACGCGTTCCGGAGGCTGGCCTGCATCTGACAGAGGCGCGCCGCGCCACAGTGGTCCTGCGCCTGGCCGACGATCTTCCCGCTGCGTTGCGAGACGCCGACGTCGTCTTTCCGGTGCTCGGAATTGTCCTCGGACGACGTGCAGGATCCGCGGTCGCGGCTATCGACGGCCTGGCGGCGAACCAGTCCGAGGATCGCCTCAAGGCACTCGGTGCCGCGGCCGCCTCATCGGGGTCGGTCGCCATGTTCCACGTGACAGGCTCCACGCCGGAGGCGCCGACCCTGGACGAGGCGCTTCAGCATCAGGCCCCGGAACGGGTGGAGCTCATCCGGCTTGCCGAGCTGCGCGCCGTGCGTGACGAGCTCAGCACCGCGTCGGGGGATCGGCTGGCCGCGGTTTCGTTGGGGACGCCACACGCATCGTTGTCGGAGCTCGAACGCTACGCGGCGATGCTCGCTGATCGTCGCGTGCACCCGGACGTCGAGTGCCTTGTCTCGACAGGTCGCGACGTGATGGCCGAAGCATCGGCGCAGGGGATCATCGGCCGTCTGCGTCAGGCTGGGGTCGAGCTGGCGGTCGACACGTGCAGCTACATCACTCCGCTGCTCCGTAACGCGGCTGGACCGGTCATGACCGATTCGGGAAAGTGGGCGTACTACGCCCCCGGCAATATCGGCGCATCCGTCATCTTCGGCTCCTCTGCGGAGTGCATCCACTCGGCGGTCGCCGGGCGTGTCGTCCGAGAGATGCGGTCATGGGGCGGAGCATGACCGAGATTCAGGCCCGCGCGCTGGTCCTGGATGAAGGGCTGAGCCTGTGGGGTGGAATGGATCCGTCGTCGGGGGAGATCATCGATGTGCACCACCCGCAGCTGGGAGCGTCCCTCACGGGTAGAATCGTGGTGATGCCCTCGGGGAGAGGCTCATCCTCGTCCGCATCGGTCCTGGCGGAGACTGTCCGCGCGAAGACCGCCCCCGCGGCAATGCTGCTGGCGGAGCCGGACCTCATCCTGGCCATCGGCTCAGCCGTCGCGGAGGAGCTCTATGGCGTGGCCGTGCCGATTATCGAGCTGCCTCCGGATGAGCTGGCAGCCATCCCTGATGGCGCGCTGTTGCGCATCGGCACCGACGGATCGGTTCGGCGGGAATGATGCGAGAGCGAGGGGCACGCGTATTGCACTAGTTGAGACATCCTGGCCTGCTGTACGGGTTGGGTTCGAACTCCGGAGACGGGCCAATCGGCGCGTCCCAACTGTCAATCCCGAGCGTCAATTCAACTACAGGTTCAGGAGAATCCATTGCGTAGAATTCTCGTAACTCTGGTCAGCACGGGCATGTTGCTCGGCTTGGCCGCCCTGCCGGTCGCCGGCGCCGCCAGCGAAGAGCCCGGCAAGTTCATCGTCATGAAGCACCTCTGCAACGAGGACATCCAGACCGAGGCTGACTTCCAGGCGGTCGAGGATGCCGGAGCCGGGGGCATGGCCGGCGGCCTCGACACCCTGCCCGGCCTGGTAGGCACCGTGCTGGCCTGCCCGACCATCGTGACCACCGCCGATGCTCCGACCGACGGCGCGATCGCCGCGGAGCCGACCGACTTCGAGTTCACCGTCACTGATGCTGACGGCGCCGACTATACGCTGTCCGCCGACGGCGAGTTCATGCAGGCCGCGCTGTGCGAGTCTGACATCGAAATCGACGCAGACGGCAGTGGTGACATCGACGAGGATGTCTGCCTCGACGTCAGCATGTACAGCTTCGCGCCGGTCGCCGAGGGCGAGCTCACCGTGACCGAGACCAGCGCACCGGGCGACTCCCGCTTCGGGACCGTGCGCTTCACCCCGGCCAGCACCGACGCCATGGCCCTGATCGGTGGCCGTGCCAACCCGCTCCTCTTCGACACCACTCTCGACGAGACGGTTGACGAGCCGCCGCTGCCGCTGCCGGAGTACGCCGACAACGTGGTCGTGGCGCACGTCTACAACTTCGTGGGCGCGGCTGAGATGCCTGACGCGGCCATGGAAGTTCCGACCCCCAACACCAGCCTGCCGCTGCTGCTGGTCGCCTTCGGGACGCTTCTCGCAGCCGCTGCTGCAGCCGTCGCGGTTCGCACCCGGAGCTAACCCTCCACCCCGCTAAATCGACCGACCTGCTCGAAGGCCCCGGCACCCCGCCGGGGCCCTCGGCTTGCCCGGTGCACCTCGTACTTGTCGCGGTGCCGATATATCGGGCATCGGCGCACGCAGGCCCTTCATCCGGTGCGCTATTGCCCGATACACAGGGCCACTAGGCACTCTGATGCCCCTAGAAGCGCCGGACTGCCTCATTGATCGGCGGGTTTCGATCGGCGGCGCAGCCTCGGCGACCCCGGTAGCGGGCGCCGCACTACACTGCGCCCATGGACCTGTGGGCGCCGCTTGAGACCGAGGATCCGGAGATCGCGCAGGTGGTGCGTGACGAAGAGGAGCGCACCCGCGCCCACCTCGAGCTGATCGCATCCGAAAACTATCCGAGCCTGGCCGTCCTCCAGGCGATGGGATCGGTCCTCACCGGCAAGTACGCCGAGGGCTATCCCGGACGGCGCTACTACGGCGGCTGCGAGGTGGTCGATGTCGCCGAGAATCTGGCTCGCGACAGGGCGACGGAGCTCTTCGGCGCCGAACATGCGAACGTGCAGCCACACGCCGGCGCGCAGGCCAACATGGCCGTGTTCCACGCACTCCTCGAGCGTGGCGACACCGTGCTCGGCCTTTCATTGGACCAGGGCGGTCACCTCACCCATGGCTCCCCGGTCAACTTCAGCGGCCAGTACTACGACTTCGTGCCGTACCACGTGGACCGCGAGACCCACCTGATCAACATGGACGAGGTGCGGTCGCTGGCGCGCGAGCATCGGCCCAGGATGATCCTGACAGGGGCCACCGCCTATCCGAGACTGTGGGATTTTCCCGCGTTCCGCGAGATCGCGGACGAGGTCGGCGCGCTGCTCATGACCGATATGGCGCACTTCGCAGGGCTGGTGGCCGCCGGCGTCCACCCCTCGCCCGTCCCGCATTCCGATGTGGTCACCACCACCACGCACAAGACGCTGCGCGGCCCACGTGGCGGCATGATCCTGTGCCGGGCGGCGCACGCCAAGGCGATCGACAAGAGCGTCTTTCCCGGAATCCAGGGTGGCCCGCTGATGCACATCATCGCCGCCAAGGCGGTCGCCTTCCGCGAGGCCATGTCCCCGGAGTTCAAGGCCGATCAGGAGGCCACGGTCTCCAATGCGCGCGTCCTCGCAGCCTCACTTGCCGATGCCGGCGCCTCCATCATCTCCGGCGGCACTGACAACCACCTGATGCTGGTCGACGTCCGGCCCCTGGGCGTGAACGGCAAGGAGGCCGATGCAGCCCTGGGCGAGGTCCGCATCACGGTCAACAAGAACACGATTCCCTACGATCCTGAGAAGCCGATGGTGGGCAGCGGTATCCGTGTCGGCACGCCCGCGGTCACGTCGCGCGGTATGCGCGAGGCCGAGATGCGCGACATCGCTCAACTGATCGTGGACGGCATTGCCGCCCGCGGCGACGAACGCGCCCAGGCCGACATTCGCCGCCGCGTCGCATCCATCACGGACCGTTTTCCGGTTCCAGGTCTCCCCGGGACCCGCGCCGCCGCCAACATCCCGGCCTAGCTCTCCAGCGACTCTCGGCCGTGCACCGGGTGCACGTAACTACCAAGTTGGGCCCTGCGCGACCCCTGCGCGACCCCTGTTGGGCCCTGCGCCACCTCAGATGTGCAGGACGTGCAACATCTGGCCTGGATGGGCCGTTCGGGGCGCGGGGGAACACCCGAAGTGCGCCGAAGTTGGTAGATACGTGCATCCCGCGCACATCGGAGGCACGCCAGCGCACGGACGCCCACGCCATCCGGTCCCGCCACACCGGCATCGGCAGAGATGGAGGGCCTCCGGTATACTCCCGGCGTCCGACCGCTGTGAGTCGAACTCTGGAATGAAACAATTGACGCCGCTGGAGCTCATCAAGATCCTGGCCCAGGTGACCGGGATCATGGTCGTTCCAATGGTGGGAGGCGCTGTCGCCGGGCTCATCGTTGACGGACTGCTGGCGACATCGCCACTCTACGTGCTGCTCGGGATGGGCATCGGAACGCTGATCTCGGTCCTCGGAATCTGGCTGCTGATTCGCGCGGGCGTGCAAAAGGGTTACACCGGCGCAGTACATGACGTGGATGACAACGGCAGTGGCTGACGACTCCAAGGGTCCGTCCTCCACGCGCCCGCCGAACTGGGCACTGGGCATGGACCTTGGCATTCGACTGGGCGTATCGGTGGCAATCGGCCTCGGTGGCGGATTGCTGCTGGATAACTGGCTGCAAACGAGCCCGATCTTCACGCTGATCGGGATGGTGCTGGGCATCGGCGCGGCGATGGTGACCATCTGGTCCGTCGCCCGTGATGCCATGAGGAGATAGATGCCTGAGGAAGAGGGCGAAAGCCTGATTCACGTGGCGATCGAGGCGGAGGAGCTGTTTCAGCTCGGTCCGCTGTCGTTCACGAACTCCATGGTCGGGGCGCTGCTGACCTCACTGCTGCTGGGGTTGGCAGCCTGGTACATCACACGGCGCTCCTCGCTGGTTCCTGGCCGCCTCCAGAGCGCCCTCGAGCTTCCGGTCGAGCTCATGACCGGCATCGTCAGCGCTTCCAGCAGCCGGTGGCGCGGCTATGTCGGTCTGATCCTCGGCTTCTTCCTGACGATCCTGGTCGCGAACTGGATCGGCCTGCTGCCCGGCGTCGGCACCATCGGCATCACGCATATCGACGCATCGGGCCATGAGGCCGTCATCCCGATCGTCCGACCCGCATCGGCTGATCTGAACTTCACCCTTGGCCTGGCGCTCGTCGCGTTTGTCATGTTCGTGTACTGGGGCATCAAGGCCAACGGACCGGGTGGCTATCTGAAGGAGCTCATCGGCGAGCCGCTGTACATGGCCCCGCTCATGTTCCCGATCAACCTGATCAGCGAGTTCAGCCGCCTCATCAGCCTCTCCATGCGACTCTTCGGCAACGTGTTCGCCGGCGAGGTGCTGCTGGCCACCATGATTGCCCTGGCGCCCATTTTGATTCCGGCCGTCTTCCTGGGCCTCGAGGTCCTGTTCGGCTTCGTCCAGGCGCTCGTCTTCGCGCTACTGGCCATGACCTACATTGCAACCGCCATCGCGGAGCATCACACCAGCGACCATGGCGAGGCCGATGCGGCAGGCGCCGACCACCCGACCGCGGCAGAGCCCGCACACGCTCAGGCATGATCTATCGCCTGCGAACTACGAGCAGGCGTCATGACAGGAGGAACGAAAGAAAGTGGAAGTAGGCAATCTGGCCGCCGGACTCGCCATGGGTCTCGGCGCCATCGGTCCCGGCATTGGTCTGGGCATCGCCGTCAGCAAGGCGATGGAGGCGCTCGGCCGCAACCCCGAGGCCGCTGGCGCGATCTTCGTGCCGTACATCCTCGGCATCGCGCTGGCGGAGGCCATCGGGATTTACGCGCTCGTGGTCAGCCTGCTGCTCATCTTCGTCGCCTAGCCAGGCGCCGAGAGAAGGAGACAGCGCATGGGCGCATTCTTCGAGGCATTCAGCGTCGATTTCCTGAAGCTTGGCTTCCAGGTCATCAACTTCCTGATCCTCCTCTTCCTGCTGAACCGATTCCTGTTCAAGCCGATCCTGGCCCGACTGGACGATCGCAGCGCGAAGATCAGCAAGGGGCTGGAGGACGCGGAAGTCGCCGCGCGCGATCGCGAGCTCGCTCGTGCCGAACGCGAGGCCGCCGTGGCCGAGGCGCGCAAGGAGGCGAACGAGATGATCGCGCGCGCCAACAAGATCGCGGAGGACACGCGCAACGAGATCCTGACCAGCGCGCGCACGGAGGCCGAGAAGGTGTCGACCCGTGCCCGCGAGGAGATCGTGGCTGAGAAGGACAAGGCCATGGCCGAGATCCGCGGCCAGGTTGCAGAGCTCGCGCTCGCCGCCGCCGGCAAGCTCATCCGTCACGAGATGGACGACCCGACCCAGCGGCGCCTCGTCGAGGAGTTCCTCGCCGAGGTCCAGCCGACAGACGCGTCACGCAGCTGAGCTGATGGCACGACGCGAGACGGCCGCCCGTCGCTACGCTGATGCGGCCTTCGAGATCGGCCGTGACGACGGCACGCTCGAGACCTGGGAGCGGGACCTCGCCACCCTCCAGGCGGCACTCGGCGACGAGCAGCTGCGACGGTTGGTCGAGCATCCTGCCGTCCCCTTCGCCGAAAAGGAACAGGTGCTGCGCCGCGTCGCATCGGGCGTGTCGCGCGAGCCGCTCAGCCTTGCGCTGCTGATGGTCCGACGCGGCCGTCCCGGCGCCATCGACGCGATGGTCGAGCGCTTCGGCGAGCTGGTGCGCAAGGAGCGCGGCATCTCGCTGGCGGAGGTGCGCACCGCGCGCCCGCTCGACGACGAGCAGCGAACCGCGATCACCGAGCGCCTGCAAACGCTCACCGGGGATCGCATCGAGATGAAAGAAGTGGTCGACGAAGCGCTGATCGGCGGAGTCAGTGTCCGCATCGGTGATCGACTCTATGACGCAAGCGTGCGCAGCCGCCTCGAGCGGTTGCGCGCCCGGCTGACCGCCGTCTAGGTAGGAAGGAACTCCATGGCGATTCGATCGGACGAGATCACCTCGATCATCCGCAGCGAGATCAAGGGATTCGACGAGGGCGCCGACGTCAGTGGCGTCGGGACCATCGTCGAGGTGGGCGACGGCATCGCCCAGGTGTACGGACTCTCAGGCGCGCTGGCGCAGGAGCTGCTCGAATTTCCGAACGGGATCATGGGCATGGCCTTCAACCTCGAGGAGGAGACGGTCGGCGCTCTGGTGCTGGGCGACTACACGCAGCTCGCGGAGGGCGACCAGGTCAAGACGACCGGCCGCATCGTGGAGGTACCGGTCGGCGATGCCCTGATCGGTCGGGTGGTGAACCCGCTCGGCGAGCCGCTCGACGGCAAGGGGCCCATCGAGACGACGAAGACTCGTCCGATCGAGCGCATCGCGCCGGGCGTCATCGTGCGCCAGCCGGTCGACACGCCGGTGCAGACCGGCATCAAGGCCATCGATTCGATGATCCCGATCGGCCGCGGCCAGCGCGAGCTGATCATCGGCGACCGCCAGACCGGCAAGACGGCCATCGCCATCGACACGATCATCAATCAGAAGGGGCAGGACCTCATCTGCATCTACGTCGCCATCGGCCAGAAGCAGTCGACGGTGGCGCAGGTGGTGGCGCAGCTGGAGGAGTCCGGCGCCATGGAGCACACCATCGTCGTATTCGCCGGCGCATCCGACCCGGCACCGCTCCAGTACCTGGCCCCGTACGCCGGCGTGGCAATGGGCGAGGAGTTCATGGACGCCGGGCGCGATGCGCTGTGCGTGTACGACGACCTGTCGAAGCATTCCTGGGCCTACCGGCAGGTCTCGTTGCTCATGCGACGTCCGCCCGGCCGCGAAGCGTTCCCCGGCGACATCTTCTACTCGCACTCGCGCCTCCTCGAGCGGGCCGCGCGGTTGAGCGAGGAGAACGGTGGCGGTTCGCTGACCGCGTTGCCGATCATCGAGACGCAGGCCGGTGACGTATCGGCTTATATCCCGACCAACGTGATCAGCATCACGGACGGGCAGATCTTCCTCCAGTCGGACCTCTTCAACCAGGGCCAGCGCCCCGCGGTGAACGCCGGTATCAGCGTCTCCCGCGTGGGTGGCGCCGCGCAGATCAAGGCCATGCGCCAGGTTGCCGGTAAGCTGCGCATCGACCTCGCACAGTACCGCGAGCTGGCGGCCTTCGCCCAGTTCAGTTCCGACCTCGACAAGGCCACGCGCGACCAGCTGACCCGTGGCGAGAAGACGACCGAGATCCTCAAGCAGCCCCAGTACCAGCCGCTGCCGGTCGAGAAGCAGGTGGTCATCATCTGGGCCGCGACCAACGGGCTCCTGGACGACGTCGAGACGAACAAGATCGCCGAGTTCGAGTCCGGCCTGTATCGCCACCTGGAGTCCGGCTACGAGGACGTTCTGCCCACCATTGTCAATGACAAGGTCCTTTCGGATGAGACGGTCGCGACCCTCGAGAAGGCGGTAGCAGAATTCAAGCGCCAAGGCGGATACGGAAAGACCGATGAGGCCAAGGCTGATGCGCCGAAGGCGGAGGAGGATGCTTCCAAGGCCGAGGCCGACGCGCCGGAGGCTGAAGACGCCGCGGCGAAGGCGACCGAGGACAGGGCATGATGTCGCCTCCGAATCCCTCCGTCGATCGCGAAGTATATACGTATATATTCGGCGACCTGGCACACCGTCATGGGGCCTGGGAATAGCCGATGATCCTCCACGCACGCCCCCACACGCCCGATGCAAGAACACGCCTCGAATGGGGTGCCCATGGCTCCCTGCTCCTCCAATTGGTGCACCCGGTGCAAGCCGGCCGAGCGGCGGGCGCGTAGCCGATGCCGAGCCTGAAGGACATCCGTGGGCGCATCGGATCCGTCCGCAACATCGCCCAGATCACACGGGCGATGGAGATGGTGGCTGCCTCGCGCATGAAGCGGGCGCAGGATGCCATTCTTGCCGCGCGGCCCTACGCGGATGAGCTGGAGGGCGCGCTGAGCCGCGTTGCCGGAGCCGCGGGGCTGACGGAGGAGATCGACCCACTGCTGGCGGTCCGGCCCATTCGGCGCGTCGCGATCATCGTCATCACCACCGACCGTGGCCTCGCGGGTTCCCTGAACGCGAACGCCACGCGATCAGTCCTTCGCTGGGTGGCGCGACGGGCATCCACGACGAATGGCGACGCGCCGGTCGAGATCGAGGCCATCACCGTCGGTCGCAAGGGTCGTGACGCGCTGCGCAGGTCCGGCGTGCCGATCGCCGCGCACTTCGCTCAGCTCGGCGACCGGCCGTCCTTCGCGGACGTGACGCCCATCGCCCGGCTGGTGACCGAGGACTTCCTTGCGGAGAAGTTCGACGAGATCGACATCGCCTACAGCACGTTCGTGTCGACCCTCGCGCAGAAGCCGGAGATCGATACGATTCTGCCGGTCGTCCGGCCCGAAATGGCCGACGAGCACGAGCGCACGAACGACGAGTACCTGTTCGAGCCGTCACCCGAAGCCGTCCTACGGCGGCTGTTGCCGCATTACGTGGCCATCAACATCTATCGAGCCGTGCTCGAGAACAACGCCTCGGAACAGAGCGCGCGCATGATCGCCATGCGCAATTCCACCGAGAACGCAAACGAGCTCATCGGTGACCTGACGCTTGTCTACAACAAGACGCGTCAGGCGACCATCACCCGCGAAATGATCGAGATCGCCTCCGGCGCGGAAGCGCTCGGGTAGGCGTAAGGAGAAGAACAGACCGATGGCGACCGGTAAGGTGATCCAGATCACGGGCCCCGTGATCGACGTCGAGTTCCCGCCCGGGGAGCTGCCCGATATCTACAACGCGCTGGAGATCCAGCGTCCCAAGAAGGCAGATTCAACAGGCGCCGATGAGACGCTGGTGGTCGAGGTGCAGCAGCACCTGGGCAACAACTGGGTGCGTGCCGTGGCCATGTCCACCACCGATGGCCTGTCACGCGGGCTCGACGCGGTCGACACCGGCGCGGCCATCACGGTGCCGGTCGGCGAGGCCACGCTGGGCCGCGTGTTCGACGTGCTCGGCCACCCCATCGACGGCAAGGGCGAGGTCAAGGCGGAGAAGTACCTGCCCATCCACCGCGAGCCTCCCGCCTTCGATCAGATGGAGACCGAGGCGCAGGTCTTCGAGACCGGCATCAAGGTCATCGACCTCATCGCTCCGTTCCGGCGCGGCGGCAAGGTCGGGGTCTTCGGCGGCGCCGGCACCGGCAAGACGGTCATCATCCAGGAACTGATCCGAAACATCGCGGCAGAGCACGGAGGCTACTCGGTCTTCGCCGGCGTCGGCGAGCGATCGCGCGAGGGGAACGACCTGCTCGGCGAGATGACCGAGTCGGGCGTCATCGACAAGACCGTCATGGTCTTCGGCCAGATGAACGAGCCGCCCGGCGCGCGCCAGCGCGTCGGCCTGACCGCGCTGGCCATGGCCGAGTACTTCCGCGACGAGGAGGGACGCGACATCCTCCTCTTCATCGACAACATCTTTCGTTTCACGCAGGCAGGGTCGGAAGTCTCCGCGCTGTTGGGCCGCATGCCCTCCGCCGTCGGCTACCAGCCGACCCTGGCGACCGAGATGGGCGACCTCCAGGAGCGCATCACCTCGACCAAGAATGGTTCGATCACCTCGCTCCAGGCCATCTTCGTTCCCGCGGACGACTACACCGATCCGGCGCCCGCGACGACCTTCGCCCACCTGGACTCGACGATCCGCCTCGAGCGCTCCATCGTGGAGCTCGGCATCTACCCGGCCGTCGATCCGCTGACCTCGACCTCGACCGTGCTTGATCGGCGCATTGTCGGTGACGAGCATTTCGAAGTCGCTCGTGAGGTGCAGCGAACGCTGCAGCGCTACAAGGACCTCCAGGACATCATCGCCATCCGGGGCATGGACGAGCTCTCGGAGGAGGACAAGGTGTCCGTCTCCCGCGCCCGCCGCCTGCAGCGCTTCATGAGCCAGCCGTTCTTCGTGGCCGAGCAGTTCACCGGGCGTTCCGGCGCATACGTCGAGCTCAAGGAGACGGTTCGCGGCTTCGGCGAGATCCTCGCGGGCAAGTACGATCAGCTCCCGGAGCAGGCGTTCTTCATGGCCGGCAAGATCGAGGACGTGGTCGCCAACGCAGAGAAGATGGGCTGACCGATGCCGATGCAGCTGGAGATCGTCTCGCCGGAGCGACTGGCCTACACCGATGAGGTGGACATGGTCATCGTGCCCGGCATCGATGGCCAGCTCGGCATCCTGCCCCACCACACGCGCCTGATCAGCGCGTTGGGGATCGGGGAGCTCCGGATCAAGAAGGGCGGCACCGAGCAGTCACTGCTCATCTCGGGCGGCTTTGTGGAGGTTCGCCCGGACAAGGTGATCGTCATGGCCGACCTGGCCGAGCACTCCGAGGAGATCGACGAGGCGAAGGCCGTCGAGGCCCGCAAGCGAGCCGAGGCGGAGCTCGGCGAAACCAAGGATCCCATCGACCTCGGCCGCGTCCGCGCCTCGCTCCAGACCGCCCTCATGCGCGAGCGCATCGCCACCCGTCGCCGATCCCGCGGCTGACTCTCGCCACTGACACGTCTCCGCCGGGCCCGATCAGGCGGCGGGGTGGGCGCTTGCACCGGGTGCACGTATCTACGACTTTGCCTCGTTTTGCTGACCAGGGTGTGCGCGTAGTGCAAATACTGGGCATGTTCCGGCCGATTTGACGCAATAAGCGCCCGATCTTGGTCGTTACGTGCACCCGGCGCAAAGCGCGGGACAATCCGAGATTGAAGCGCGTCAGCCAGTACGGGAGGGGCATCGCGCCAATGGTGGGCCGCTGCGGTAGCATCGGCGCATGGATGAGAAGCCGTTGACGCCACCCGGACAGCCGGAGCCCCCGCATCGGCGCATGCAGGAGCTTCGCAAGGTCGGGCGCGAGTTTCCGTTCATCTGCCCGGTCGACTCGATGCCGCACAGGGGATCACCGGTCGGCGAGGATCCCAACCTCGATCCCGGTTTCGTCGAGCGCCACTCGGCGGACGACGGCGCGCATTACACCGGCTGACGGGTGCTGTCCTGCGACCGATGCGGCACGCGCATGCCGCAGTTGCCGGTGCGGATCGAGGTTGTGCGCGAGACAGGGCCGATCGGCCTCCCGAGCAGTCCGGCCCATGGTGAAACGGTCAATTTCACGAAGCCGTATCGGTTCTGCTCATCTGATCATCTCTACGAGTGGGCGCGAGAGGGGCGGATGATGATCTGCAATCGCGAGCCGACTCCCTTCGAGGCGGGAATGCAGCCGTATCTGCCGTCGCGCCACATGGGGGGGCGCCTCGGGTTGTGCGACGGCCACCACATGGGCGGGCATGAGTGGAAAGAGGCGTTTCCCGGGTGATTCGGCCTTGGCGGCTGTGGAATATATACGTATATACTCCAGCGCTCCCGCAGGGCTCCCACTAGACTGCATCGGTCCATGCAGAAGTTCGTGATCACGGGCGGCGTGCCGCTCTCCGGCGAGGTGCGCATCGCCGGCGCCAAGAACGCGGTCCTGAAGATGATGGCCGCGGCCGTCCTGACCGACGAACCGTGCACGCTGCGCAACGTGCCGAAGATCAGCGACGTCGCCATTCTGCGCGAGGTCCTCACCGATATCGGTTTCGAGGTTCGGCGCGTGAACGGCGACGCGCTGGAGCTGCGCGCGGTCGAAGCGCCGTGGCCGTTCGTGCCGCTCGACGCGGCCATGAAAATGCGGGCCAGCTTCATCCTCCTGGGACCGATGCTGGCGCGGTTCGGCCGGGTGATCCTGCCGAATCCCGGCGGGGATCGAATCGGACGGCGCCCGGTCGACCTGCACGTCCACGCAATGGAGCGCCTGGGCGCCACGATCGTGTATCGCAACGGCTACTACTTTGCGGCGGCGCCGCCCGACGGTCTTCGAGGGGCGCACATCGAGTTCCCGATTGTCACCGTCATGGGCACCGAAAACGCGATGCTGGCCGCCACGCTGACCCGCGGAACGACGATCCTCGACAACGCGGCGCTCGAGCCGGAGGTGGACGACCTGATTGCCATGCTCCGCTCCATGGGCGCCAGGATCGAGCGCACGGAGGAGCGCCGCATCGAGATCGAGGGCGTTGATCGTTTGGGCGGGGTCGAGCACCACGTGATCGGCGACCGGCTCGAGGCCGAAACCTTCGCCATCGCGGCCGCCATCACCGGCGGGTCGGTCACCCTGCGTGGCGTGAATCCCGCGCACCTCGGCGCGTTCCTGGAAGTCTGCGATCGCATGAACGTTTCCTATGAGGCCGATGCGGCCGCCTCCACCCTCACCGTCCGCGCCGTTGACCCGGGTTCCCTGCGCGCCGTCGACCTGCGCACCGATCCCTATCCCGGATTCGCCACCGACTTCCAGGCGCCCCTTTCAGTCCTGCTCACCCAAGCGGATGGCATCTCGACCATCAACGAGACGATCTTCGAGGACCGTCTCGACCACCTGCGCGAGCTGTCGCGGATGGGCGCCGACATCGAGCTTCTCGACGACCGGCGCGCCAGGATCTCCGGTCCCACGCCCCTTCACGGTGCCGAGGTCGGGATCGCGGACCTGCGTGCGGGCGCCACCCTCATCCTCGCCGCGCTCGTCGCCACGGGCACGTCGGTCATCTCCGGCATCGAGCACGTGGATCGCGGCTACGAGCAGATCGAAGCCAAGCTCGTCGCCCTCGGCGCCAACATCAACCGCATCGAGGCATAGCTGCCGCGGTGGAAATTCTTCGGTCAAATGACCACCATCGCGGCATTTGTCCGCTCAACCATCAGCCTTCGGACACCTGCTGTCCAGGCGGGCGTTAGCCGATTGAACAGCGGTGGATCGGCCGCCGTCACGCTCACCAGCCGCCGTGGTGGACTCTGTTTCCGGCTAATGCTCACCACCACGGCAAATGACCGAACGCGGTTGCGTGATGCCGCCGGCTCATGCCGCCGGCTCATGCGCCGACCGCCCGCTACGGGAACGGCCGTGGAAACATCTGAGGCTGGGCCGCATCACATGACGGGGCGTTTGCGGTGCGGCTGACAGTGGGGACACCAGTACGTCTGTCGAGCGAGCTCCCCTTGACGGCGAACCTGGATCTGCGTTCCGCATCGGCGACATGGACGGCCCGCCCGACCGTAGACCCAGAGTGCCTGGCCGCGGACGGGGCTTCCGGTGGTGATCCGTGCTCCGCCCCTGGTATTCGCCTGGAGCAGCCGCCGGGCGGTGCGGAGGGCATTGATCAGCTCCGAATCCTCGAAGGCTGCGATCGGCCCCCACGGATCCAGGCCCTCGAGGAACGCGACCTCGCTCTTGTAGACGTTTCCGATTCCCGCCACCGCTCGCTGGTCGAGCAGGACATTCCCTAGTTCGTGGCCGTCGCGTTCTCGAAGTCGCCGCATCGCCTCGTCAACGTCAAAGACGCTTGAAAGCAGGTCCGGCCCGAGCGTGGTCAACGCCCGGGACCGGCGAAGATCGGACTCCGTCAACAGTTCCACGACGGGAGTGTTGAAGGCCACCGCCACGGACTCCGATGTTTCGAGGATGGCGCTGGCCTGGCGCAGCGGACGGCTCCATGGCTCGCCGGCGCGATATCGGTGCCATGACCCGCTCATGCGCAGATGGCTGCGCACTGTCAACCCGTTATCGAAGCCGATGAGCAGATGCTTGCCGCGCGCTTCAACGTTTGCCACCGTTGCGCCGATCAGCCGCGACAGGTCCGGCACCCGCCGCAAGCCTGGCCGGGGCTGCGCGCGCGCTGCCGTGATTCGTCGACCAACCAGCGCGGCACGCAGCACCTCGGCGGTACGGAAGATCGTGTCGCCTTCAGGCATCTGTCCATTGTGATCCGCTCGCCGGTAAGCGGCCGGTAATCACGCGGTAAGCGTCCCCGTCCATCATGAGGAACGTGAATGCGGAGCGGCTTGGCCGGCTCGCTCGGATGCTCCGGGTACGTCAGGCACTGACCCAGACGGTGCTGGCCACCCGAGCCGGAGTAAGCCGGCAAGCCGTCTCGTCGCTCGAACGCGGGCAGGCGCGGCGTCTGAAGATGGCCGCCGTCGAGGCGATCATCGGCGCATTGGGCGCCCGGCTCGACGTGCGGATGTTCTGGAACGGGCCAGAGCTGGATCGGCTTCTCGACGCCGGTCATGCAGTCCTTGGTGCCCGCGTCAAGCGCCGCCTCGAGCGCTGGGGCTGGATCGTTCGGGTGGAGGTCAGTTACAGCCGATATGGCGAGCGCGGCAGGATCGATCTTCTTGCGTGGCATCCAATGACCGGCACGCTGCTGGTGATCGAGATCAAGACCGACCTCGTCGATGTCCAGGCACTGCTCGGTTCGCTCGACGTGAAGACACGGCTGGCCCGACACGTGGCCGGCGAACTCGGTTGGGAGGTTCGGGCCGTCGTCCCCGCCATCGTGATGGCCGATGACCGCACCATTCGGCGCCGGATCGCGAACCTCGATACCCTCTTTGATCGGTTCAGTCTTCGCGGTCGGACATGCATCTCGTGGCTTCGGCGCCCGGCGGTCAGCCCCAGCGGAGCGTTGTGGTTCGTCAGCCTGCCAGCCACCGGTGGCCCCGGGAGCCCAGCGCAGCGCGTCAGGGGCGGAGTGGCTGGCCGGCACGCGTCACCGTTGTGACAGATGACGCCATGGCGGGCATTAGCCGCGGAACGAACCCGAAGCCACCGAGGACGGGAGCGTGAATCCGGCCGCATGCAGCCCAGAACCTCGGCTATTGCCCACCATCACGGCAGATGACCGAACGCGCACCCCCATGCGGACACATGCCGCCATGACGGGCAAATGTCTACACGCGAGCCCCCACCGGACCCTGGGAGCGGTGTCGGTATACTGCGGGCTCCCCACACGCTCGAATTGGACCGATAGCGCACGCATGAACGCATGAAGATCGGCATTGACCTCGGCACCGCCAATATCCTCGTGTACGTCAAGGGCAAGGGCGTCGTGCTGAACGAACCGAGCGTGGTGGCCATCAGTGAGGATGACAACCGCCTCGTCGCCGTCGGCGAAGAAGCGAGAGAGATGATCGGCCGCACCCCCGGCAATGTCCGGGCGATCCGCCCGATGAGAGACGGCGTCATCGCCGACTACCTCATCACCGAAGCGATGCTGCGCTACGTGATCAACAAAGTTGCCCGCGTGCGCCTCTTCAAACCAGACGTGATGATCAGCGTCCCTTCCGGGGTCACCAGCGTCGAGAAACGGGCCGTCCGGGACGCTGCCCTCAAGGCCGGCGCGAAGGATGCGTATCTGATTGAAGAGCCGCTGGCGGCGGCCATCGGCGCAAACGTCCCCATCTCGGGACCGAGCGGAAACATGATCATCGATATCGGTGGAGGAACCAGCGAGGTCGCGGTGATCGCGCTGGGTGGGATCGTCGTCTCCGAGTCCCTGCGGGTCGGCGGCAACCGCTTCGACGAGACGATCGCGAACTACATCCGGCGCAAGTACAACCTCATGATCGGCGACCGGACGGCGGAGGAGGTGAAGATCCAGATCGGATCCGCTTTGCCGATGGACGAGCCACTCAGGATGGAGGTCAAGGGCCGCGACATGATCGCGGGCCTGCCCCGCACGATTCCGATCAGCTCCACGGAGGTCACCGAGGCGATCGAGCAGCCGCTCCAGGCGATCATCACCGCGGTCCGCAACGTGCTCGAGCAGACGCCGCCCGAGCTGAGCTCCGACATCATCGACAAGGGGATGGTCATGACCGGCGGCGGTTCACTGCTCAGGAACCTCGACAAGCTGCTGACGCAGGTGACCGGCATCCCGTGCCACGTCGCGGAGAACGCGCTGAACAGCGTCGCCGTGGGCACCGGCATGGCGCTGGAGCACTTCGGCGCGTATCGCAAGAGCCTGGTGAGCCACTCGTGAGTCACCCGTGACCATCGCTGCATCCGCGGGCGACCTTCGCGCCTCGCTCATGCAGCAGCGGGAAGGAACGGGCAAGCCGCGGATGGACCGGGTCTTCGTGGATTTCCACATTCACACCCGGTTCAGTCGTGACTCGATCCTGCCCGAGGAGAGGTTCATCAGGACCGCGATCGAACGCGGCCTGACGCACGTCGCGGTCACGAATCACAACAACGTGGAAGGGGCGATTGCGGTACGCGACAAGGTGCGCGAGCTGGGCCTGGAGGACGAGCTCACCGTCATCCTGGGCGAGGAGGTCTCGACCGCGGACGGAGAGGTGGTCGGCATCTTCCTGACCAGGACCATCCCGCGCGGTCTCAGCGCCAAGGAGACCGCGGATGAGATCCATCGGCAAGGTGGCCTCGTCAGCATCCCGCACCCGTTCGATCCATTCCGCGGCTCGCACATCCGGGACGGTCCGCTGCGCAACCTCGCGGACACCGGCAAGATCGACATGATCGAGGTCTTCAACTGTCGCGTCGCGCTCCAGCGCCACAACCTCGAGGCAGCCGAATTCGCGCACCGCTACGGGATTCCCGGTATCGCGGCCTCCGACTCCCATTCGCGCTTCGAGGTGGCGATGGCCTTCAACGCCCTCCCCGCGTTCGAAACCGCCGAGCAGCTGAAGATCCTGCTGCCCGATAACGACTGGCATGCCAGTCGGTCCACTGTCCTCATTCACGCCACCACGCGCTGGGCAGTCTGGAAGAACTCGTTCGACGGATGGCGCGGCAAGCGCACCGCTACCGGCCCGATCCTGGGTCCGCAGGAGCCGGAGGTCGTGCGTCAGGAGCCCGTCAAGCGCCCGACCAGCGCCGACCTGCCCTCCAAAGAGCCCGATACGGATGGGTGAGCCGATAGCAGATTCGGAGCGCAACGCCGACGAGTTCACGGCCGACCAGGTTTCGCTCCGCAGCCGAATCTTGAACGTGCGGACGATCGGCTCGCTGGTGTTCGGCCTTCTCCTCCTCTACTTCCTCTCGCGCGTCATTTTTGGCGACGACTTCAACTGGGGCCTCGTGTGGCGCCTGGTCGGACAGGCGGACGTCGGATTCCTGGGCCTCGCGTTCCTTGCGTACTACGCGACCTTCCCGCTGCGCGGCTTCCGATGGCGCTACGTCCTGGGGCGCAGCGCCATGCCGGTCCGCTTCCGCGACGCGACCGAGATCCTGTTCCTCTCGTGGTTCGTCAACTGCCTGGTGCCGGCCAAGCTGGGCGACCTGTATCGGGCGTACCTGCTGCGTGCGAACTACGCCGCCTCCATCTCCCGGACGGTGGGGACGGTCTTCATCGAGCGGATCGCCGATATCATCGTCATCGCCGTACTGGCACTGACCGCCGGCTTCTGGTCCTTCCGGGGTCGATCTCGCCCGGAGATCGACACACTCTTTGTCATCGGCTTCGTGCTGGCCATCACGCTCATCCTGATGCTGGCCGGGCTGCGACTGTACGGCGCGCGCATCGGGCGCTGGCTGCCGGCTCGCATCGGCGAACTGTGGATTCGATTCCAGGAAGGCAGCACCGGGGCGTTGTCGGCCCGCAGCGCCCCGGTCGTCCTGGCGCTGACCGTCGGCATCTGGGTGCTGGAGGGCGCGCGCCTGTACTTCGTCATCCGTGCGCTGGACCTGCCGGAGGTGGGTCTCGGAATCAGCGCATCGGTCTTCGTGGCCCTTGCGGCCGCCCTCCTGACTGCCATTCCCTTGACGCCCGCGGGCTTCGGCTTCGTGGAGGCCGGCATCATCGGCGTCCTATTCCTGTACGGCGTTCCCGAGGAACCTGCCGCCGCGGTCGCCCTCGTGGACCGGGGCCTGACGATCGTGACGGTCATCATCCTGGGCGGCATCCTCTACGCCTTCAGCCAAAAAGTCCGGCGCGCCCATGGAGCCAGGGTGGTCTCCCCCGGCTAACCCGGGTCTTCTGTTCCTTCTGGGCCGCGGTTTTGCGCTGGGCGCATGTAACGACCACGTTGTGGCTCGGTTTTGCGCTGGGTGCACGTAACGACCACGTTGTGGCTCGATTCGGCCCCAGACGGTCCTGGATGTGCGTGACGTGCAAACCATGGCCCAAATGTGGGCCGATCAGGTCCCTTCTTCGTCGTTACGTGCACCTGATGCAACTCGCAGGGGTCGCCAAGAGGCGCGGTACCTTCCTCCTATTGAGGCGGAGCCGTCCACAATGGATGCTGCGGTTGCTCGTATGCACCATCGGCACACCCGTACCGATGGCGTACAGCGCATATAGGTCGCAGATGACGCTGCAGACGCCGCGATCCTTCAACGCCTGGCTGCGTGGCCAGCTGAAGGAAAAGAAGATGAGCCAGCGCCACTTGGCGCTCCAGTCGGGCGTGGATCATTCCACGATCTCCCGGTTGATCAAGGGTGACCGGATGCCGTCGCTGGGCACGGCCACCAAGCTCGCCCGCGGCCTCCGCGAGATCCACGATGAGGCCGATGGTCCCGCCTACTTCTCCGCAGTGAGCTCCCGCGTGGTCATGCCCGCGACTCGCGTTGAGCACGCCCTGCGCGGTGATGACTCCCTCACCGAGGCGGATGTTCGCGAGTTGATGCAGGCATATATCGCTGTCCGCTCACGACGCAACCACACCAACGGCACGGGCAATGGCACCGGAAACGGGTCGCACCCGGCCTCGAACGGGTATTCAAACGGGCGCTAACTCGGTGTGCGGGGCGCGCGTTTCGGTCATCTGCCGTCATGGTGAGCCTCTGACCGCGCCGATCCACCCGTTCGGTCTTTTGCCGCCAAGGTGAGCATTAGCGCGAGAACAGCCTTCGTGACTCGTGACGCTGAGCGTGGATATGGCCGCACCCCGCCCGATCTATCGGCTAATGACCACGCACGCGGCATTTGTCCAAGAGCGCGGCTCGGCGCTCAGTTCGCCCCAGCTAATCCACCCGAGGCCCCATCCGCGTGGACCGGCGGTTGGTTCGAAAGGCCTTCGGCGGCAACACCGGCAGAGCATCGGCGCCACCCCACAGCTGAAACGCGCGTCGCAGGTTGACGGCGTCGTAGCCCTCGTCTCCGCCCGGTGTCTCCATGATGAACGCCAGCCGCGCCAACCGCGGATCGCGCAGAAACGCACCCAAACCCACAGGACCGATCTGCCCCGCCCCCACGTGCTCGTGGCGATCCGTCCGCGAGCCCAGTGACGATCGCGAGTCATTCAGGTGGACCAGGGCCAGGCGGTCCAGCCCGATCAGCTCATCGAACCGATCGACCACGGCACCCGTCCCCGCAACGGAAGCAATGTCATAGCCGGCACCCCACAGGTGCGCGGTGTCGAGGCAGAACGCGAGCCGATCCGCCCCGGCCACGGACCCCACTCCCTCCAGGATGGCCGCCAGCTCCTCCACCCGAGAGCCGAGGAGATCCCCGCCGCCCGCCGAGTTCTCGAGCACCAGCCGGACCGATGGCGGCGAGGCTTCCAGGACGGCGCGCACCGACTCCACGATCTGTCGCAGGCCGACGTCCGCGCCGACCCCCCGATGCGACCCGATATGGGTGTTGACCAGCGTCGCCCCGTATATCGGGGCACGCTGCATCTCGAAGATCAGGCCGGCGCGGGATTGCGTGGCGAAGGGCTCGGCGGAGCCGGCGAGATTGATGAGGTAGGAGGCGTGGATCGAGATCGGCGCGATTCCCTCGCGGGAGCAGTAGGTGATGAACTCCGGGGCGTCGGGAAGTGGTTCGGGACGGCGACGCCAGGCGGTGGGGTTGTCGCTGAAGATCTGGAGCGCCTGTGCGCCAATCTGGCGAGACCGGCGCGCCGCCCGCATCAGCCCGTTCGCCACGCCGATGTGCAGGCCCACTCGCGGAGCGGAGGCCGGCCACGTCAGGCGCCGTCGGGGCTCGGGCCGTGCTAGGGTGCGCGCCATGCCTGATGACCCGACGGGATCGCCCGAACCGCAGACGCCGACGACCGACCTCCTTGGCGTGGGGCTGCTCGTCTTCTTCGTGGCGCTGATCGGAGTCGTGGCGGCGCTGCTGATTCTGCCGGCCATCTTCTGATCGACGGCGCGAGCCTCAGCGCGATTTCCCGTTGCCGAGAACCGGCTCGATCAGCCCGTACGACCCGTTCCTGCGCCGATACAGCACTGCGACCCCATCGGTCTCCGCGTCCAGGAACACGAAAAAGGCGTGGCCAAGCTCTTCCATCTGCGCGATGGCGTCTTCGGAGAACATCGGCTGCATGTCGAAGCGCTTGAGCTTCACGACCGATGGAGCTGGAGCCTCATCAGGCTCGATCGTTCCGAGCGCTTCTCGTTCCAGGACGGATTCGACCTCGTCCGCATGGCGTTCCCTCACGCTGCGCGGCCGCTCCTTGTGACGAACCACCTGGCGCTCGAGCCTGTCGACCACGATGTCGAGTGCGGCCATGGGCGTGGGACCGGCCGCCGTTGAGCGCAGGACGTCGCCGTTGTTACGCAGCGTGACCTCCGCGACCTGTGCGCTGTCCGCCGCGTGGGAGGCCTTGGCGATCAGCTCGACATCGGCTTCTGCAAGGTCATGCGTGATGCGGTCGAGCCGCTGGAGCTTGTGCTCGATCTGCTCTCGGAGCAGGTCACTCAGCTCCAGGTTGCGGGCCGTCAGGTTCGTCTTCACTCTTCCCTGCCCTCCGCTGCGTGTGTGGTCGGGAATGGCCTTCTAGGCTACACCCGCGCGCCCACTACGCGCCGTTTGCGCCCAGCGCAAGTATCTACGAAGAAGAGGCCGAATCCGCCCGTTTCTACCCCCAACAGGCCCATGGTTTGCACGTGCGGCAAATCGGGGACGGTTTCGGGGCCCAACTTCGTAGTTGCTTGCGCCCCAGCCAAATTTCGGTTCCGGACGCCCCGAGACGCGACAGCCACGAGCCTGATAAGGACCGATGTCCGCCGACCGCGCACCCAGTGCCAAGCACCGCGATAAGTACCCGGTACGCGCGCGGTAATGGCCACAACGCATGCTGGGGACCATCGTGTCGCTGCTGGATCTCCTCATGCCGCCGGCGTGCGCCGCCTGCGGCCGAGTTGGCGCACTGCTATGTCCCCGGTGCCTGAACGGGTTGCAGGTGCCTTCACGGCCTGCAGATCGCTTCCTGGCCCCGGATGCCGGCGTGGTCGTGGGTGATGCGCTGGCCCTCGCCGTGGCAGCGTTCGCGTACGAAGGACCGATGCGCCGCGCCCTGGCGGCGCTGAAATACGGAGGCGCCTCTCGCCTTGCGCCGATCCTGGCGCGGGCCGCCACGCCGGCGTTGGACAATTTGCTGCGCACCACGGGACCCGCGGTGCTCGTACCGGTGCCGCTGCACCGCGAACGTCAGCGGGCTCGCGGCTACAACCAGGCGGAGCTGATCGCACGCCGGCTCGGAACTCCCATGGCTCTGGCGCTCGAGCGCGTGCGACCGACGACGAAGCAGCATCGGCTCAACCGAACGGCGCGCCTGGCGAACCTGCGCGGCGCGTTTCAGGCGTCCGGGGCGGTGCCGCTCACGGCCATCCTGGTGGACGACATCATCACCACCACGGCGACGCTGGAGGCGTGCGCATCGGTCCTGCGGCAGGCCGGTTGCTCAGCGGTGTACGGCTTCGCGCTGGCGCGTGAGGTCTAGGGGATGACTGATGTCACATCTTGACATGTGATATCGGATCCGCTGCCTGATCGGCTACGAGGTGACCGTCGGCGGCGTGGCGGGTACGCCGGTCAGGGAGGTCCCCGATGCGCTTGATCGCTTCATCGGTGCCGCCACCGCCGTGACCGGCGCCCTGGATGCCGCCATACCACCGGGGAGTGTGCCGTCCCGGCACCTCGACGTTGCGGCGATCGTTCGGCTCTGCGCCTACGCCCACGGAGAATGGATCCGTATTTATCCGTTCGCCAACGGAAACGGACGGGCGGCCCGCTTCATGGCGAACTGGTTGGCCGTCCGCTACGGGCTGCCGTCCTTCGTCCGAATCAAGCCCAAGGCCGAGAATCTAGTGTTCGCGGGCGCCGCCGCGCTCTCGATGCGGGGCGAGCATCACGCCACGGAGGCGCTCTTCACCAGCCTTCTCGGCCAGACCCTCGCGGAGGCTCGACGAAGTTTAAGAGCCGATGTCGACGAGCCGCAGCTCGTCACCGACCTGGGTGCCGCTCTCGGCGGCCGCTCCCGCCCGCAGCTCCAGGCAGTCGCGGGCGCCGCGCGCCCACCACACGACGCGCCACGGCTTCAGGTTGACTACCACCTTCGTGACGCGGCCGGCCTTGCCGACGAAGACGGCGTCGATGGCGTAGGGCATGAAGAACATGTGGATCGACGGTGACCGCTCGATCCAGAGTCCCTCGCCGAGCTTGACCTCCGGCGTCCGCAGCAGACCGACCGTGCGGTCGCGGCTTGACCTGGCTACGCGCACCCGCTCGCCCACGACCGTTCCCCGGGTCATGTTCTCGATTCGGATGTAACGGGCCGCACCAGTCATCGGCGCATCATCGCAGGGCAGTACAACGCAAGAGCGCCTCGGCCGGATTCCGAACCGAGACCTTCCTCGCCGCCGCTGAAGCGGACGTTGATTACTTGGCGAGATTGATCGTGCAGGACGTATGCGCGCCTAGATTCACGCAAGGATTGGACCCGTCAACGACACGTGCCGTTGGAGGCCGATGCGACTCCTGGACCTGCTCCTGTCTCCCGCCTGCGCCGGCTGGTTCGGTCGGGCGCGCTCCTCTGCGCCGCCTGCCCCGCGTGCTTCCGGACACCGCTGGATCCACGCGACCGATCGTCGCGCCCGATGCCGGCGTTGTGGTCGGTGACGCGCTCCTCTTCGCCATCGCTGCCTTCGCCTACGAAGGACCGATGCGTCGCGCGCTCGCGGCGCCCAAGTACGCCGGCGTCTCCCGCCCGGCGCCCCCCTCGCCGATGCGGCACTGCCCGCGCTGCGCTTGCTGCTGCCGATTGCGGGTCCCGCGGCCGCGCTGGTGCCGGTTCCCGTTCACGCCGCGCGGCTGGCGGCGCGCGGCTACCACCAGGCCGAGCTGATCGAGCAACGGGCTGTCGCGCCGGTTGGGCTGCCCCTATCCTCGGTGCTCGTGCGGACGCGACCGACGACGAAGCAGCACCGGCTCAACCGGGTGGCTTGGCTTAACAACCTGCGCGGTGCCTTTGCAGTGGCATCGGGACCGCCACCGGCGGTCATCGTGGTCGACGACATCATCATCACCGCTACCCTGGAGGCCTGAGTCTCGGTCCTGTGGGCCGGCGCTTAGCTATCTAGAGGTCGCCACTTCGGCCGCCCTACGCACCGCGCGTACCGCCCATGGCGGAGATCGGTGGTGTGGTGGAGATTCGGTTGCGATACGCCGCCCCAAGGGGCCAGCCGACGACAATTAGGCCGACGGCCAACGGTAGTACTGGCCCGAGATCCGGCGTACCAAGTAAGTGGTGTCCAATCGATCCCCAAGTCGAGATCGCCAAGGCCCAAACCGTGGCGGAAAGCAAGCGTCGAGCCCAGTTCTTCATATTGCCGATTCTGGCGCGCCGCCATGACTCTGCCAATCCTTACCATAGTCCGGGATTCAGCCCGCGTGAGCGGCGGACTTCGACGCCTGCGAAGCTAAGGAAATCGTCCTGAGGACCCCATCTGCTACTTGATAGTCGGCACACGGAGCGGTAAGCCGTGCCGTGAAAGTAGGTAGGTGACGAGGACCGGCTTGTTAGGGGGATTGCAAGGTAGGCCAGGTACGATTGCCGTCTTCCCCCAGTACAGATGTCCTATCGAATGTTCACCAAACCGCGGCGGGGGCAATCCCTCGTCGAATTCGCAATCGTCCTACCAGTTCTGCTGGCGTTGATCGGAGGAGTCGTCCAAGTAGGGGCGATCTTTGCCGCTAGGCACGCGCTGGTCCAGGTTGCCAGGGACACCGGACGTTGGGCAGCTACACAAACGCGTGACCCATGCGCCAAGGCGGCGACGGACGCGCCTCCCCAACCCCTTACTCAAGCCAATCTTTTCGCCTCTGAGGCGGGGATCCTCGGATACTCCAGCGGCTGGAACGTCTTCATGGCATACCCGGATAACACTCAGCTCCCCGCTAGTGCTCCGAATGCGGATGGCGGGGTAGAGGTCGTGTGGTCGCGAGAGGGTGGTGGGGCGTGTGTCCGTCCGCTCGACAACCGGGTAACCGAGTACGTCACGGTGCGGTTGGCCCACGGCGTTCCAGTGTTCATTCCGGGGCTGGAGTACCTGCCACTCTCTATCACGTGCCAAAGTTCCGGGTGCACCTTCCCGGTTACCGCGACCTCGCAGTTCCGCATGGAGCCACAGGAAGACCAGTGAGAGTTTGGACTAAGCCTCTTGCCAACGGTTGCAGTTCCCGAGGACAGGCGATGGTCGAGTTCGCTCTTGTTATCGGGCTGTTCATGCTCGTCGTAGGCGGCCTGGTCCAGTTTTCGGTGATTCTCTGGACGCAGAACGCGGTTACGGAGGTAGCCCGGGAGACAGCACGTTGGGCAGTGACGCAACCTCTTGCTCCGTGCGACTCCGCTGCGTCTCGTGCGAACGTGAGCTCTAAGGCCAACGAGCAGGCCGGCCGAGCTTCGCTAGTTGGTTGGACCCCATGGGCAAGCGCTGGCTCGTCAACGTCAGGGGGTGCGCGCGGTGTCGGTGTCGACTGGTTCCCTTCCGGACAGCAGCCTGCCGCCGATTGGCAGTGGGGCAGTCCGCCAATTGCATTGTTCCCCAGTGACTGTCCGCCGGCTGACGGCAGAATTCCCTGGTCGATCCGGGTGAAGGTCAGCCACGTCGTGCCGATATTCCTGCCCGGGCTTCAGGCTCTCATCGGTAACTGTCAGGGATCTTCAGGCTACTGCGTGACCTCGTCGACTCAACTCCGCATGGAACCCAAGGCACCCCAATGACCAACGTAGCATTCTCTCAATCTCAGCGAGGCCAGGTACTGGTCCTTGCGGCGCTCATGATGACTGTCTTGCTAGGTCTCAGCGCCCTCGCGGTCGACGTCAGCGCTGCCTACATGGCGGAACGCTGGGAACGGTCCGTGGCGGACGCAGCTTCTCTTGCCGGTGCTCAGGACTTACAGGTGCCGGGGACCAGGGCCTTGCCCACGGAAACCGAACGAGCCAAGGCTCGTCAGCACGCGTGGGACGTTCTCGCTTCGCAGCTCGGCGGTCCAAGCAAGACCGGACCTGCCGGCGACTGCCTTACGGCTGGCGGCTGCGCGATGTCGGGGACGGACTATCGCGTGTCCATCATCACGCCCTCGCCGAGCTGCTTGGACTGCGAGTCCTCCCGTGCGGTCCAGGTAAGCGTCTGGCAGCCTTCCTTCAAACTCACGTTTGGCCGGATCTTGGGTCAGAACCAATGGCAGGTTCGGGCGACGTCTGTCGCAGGTGTGGTTCACGCTCGTCAGTATGCCCTCGTCGCCCTGCGACCACCAAGCCCTCGCAATAATGCGAGCGACGCAAACGAGAAAAACCTCCAGATCACCGGCGGCAGCAAGGTATACGTCGCGAACGGGGACGTCGTCACCAACACCAACATGTTCTATGGCGGCGGCGGAGGAGCGGGATTCTCTCAACTAATCCTTGATCCTGATTACAACCTGTACTACTACGACCCGTATAAGTTGTGGAGCGGGAATCCGACCGGGGTCCAGACGGCCACGTACACAGATGATCCGAATTACACGATCCCGGACGCTCCCACCGACCCGCGATATCGGTACGCCGACGAGGCTGAGGCAATGGGCACGAAGGTCGGACACCCGGCTTATGACGCGAACTATGCGGCGCGTTGCAGCGCCCTTCAGGCGTCCGTCCCGGACTCCTACCGTGAGCTAAAGACGAACCAACTCATTCGTGATCCCCTCAAGGTGACCGCAGTCTGCTTGCGACCGGGCGTCTATCGGTATCAAGTAGTCAGCGCGACGACCCAAACGGCGTACCTCCTTGCGCCAGGCGTCTACTTCTTCGACTTTGGAGTAACCGTCTCGGAGAGTCTGATTGGTGGCTTCGTGCCAGATCAGGCCGGCGTGGCCCTCGTCTTCAAGGAAGCGAGCAGCGAGGGGCGGGAGCCTGGGAGGTTCACGACCAAGACCGCAACTTCGCTGCTGGCGATGAACTACGGCAGCGCTTACCTCAACTCGTCGGGCAAGAAGGCCAAGGCGGCGACTGGACCGACGGGCCCGGTACAGACTATTGGAGACCGTCCTCTCCCTTTGACGGTGATGGTGCGTCGGGACCCCAACTGCATCGTGGGGCTGACCACTCCACCCGACTGCAAGGACAGCGAGAACTCCACGCTGACTCTCACAGGGGGAGGAAACATTTTTCTTGCAGGCGTGCAGTATGCCCCGAGCGACAATGCAGACTTCAAGGGAAATTCCACCTCCGCCGCCGAGATCGGCCAGCTGTGGTCATGGACCTTGAAGTTCGACTCGTCTGTCTTCAGATTAACGGCCAGCAACACCGAGCGGCGAGGAGTCCTTCGACTTGATCGTGCGTGTTCACCCGGCAATCTCTGTGTCACGGGTCCCTAGGCGGTCAACTGCGGTTCGAGTTCCATACCCCTGCAGGCCGGGCTTACCGGCTTACGGAAGGACACCCTCCAACGATCCCGCGTTCACTAGCCCACAGCCGATCGCCCGGCTTGCTCCTGCTGAGGTGTATCGTCCCGACGGGAAGCTCGATGCATTCACGTGCGCCCTTCGCCCACCAGACGACTCGCCTCAAGTGGGCGTCGCCTAAAGACGATCGCAGTTTGCGTCACTAGCGGACGAGCTGGACCCTGACATTGTCATATACGGTGGTGCCCGTAACCTGTCCCACCGTGCCCGACTCAGTCAAGGAAGTGACCGTGCCGATGATGCAGCTCTTGGCGCCAACCGGCGCGCACTGGCTGTAGGTCCCGTTGATGTAGGCGCGCTCGATGACCAGGGACATGACTGTCGGTATGTGGTACCACTGGTTGTTCCCATTTCCGCCGACATGGCCGGCCGGACAATCACCGACAAGAACTCCAGACGGTTCCATATCGCAGGTGCTGTCGAACAGCGGGAGCGTGACTGGCTGACCAATGTAGCCGTTGAGTGCATTCTCGACTTGCGAGCTGCTGATGTTGCCAGTCTGGTCGATTCCGGCCCATGACGGCAGGTCAATGGCTGGATTATTCGGAGTGGAGATGGACGATGCCACCTCGCTCGCGCCACCGGCTGGGGGAACCCAGTCGAGCCAGCCCACGTTGCCTGGCGAGTTGAAGCAGAGCGGAAAGATGTACCGCCTACCCGCGACGTAGGGCTCCACCGGCACCTTGTACTGCACCTTGTCTGACCCATCGCACTGGATCAGGTTGACCGGGAAGGCCACGGGCAGCAGGGCGCATCCGTCCGCACCTGCGCAGATGCTCCGCGGGGGCCCCGTGACCGCCGTTGCCTCCCCCGACGTCGTCCACTGATTGATACCGATGATACGGGCAAGAAAGGTCTCGAACGTTCGCCGGCCGGAGGCGCGTACGCCCTGCGTTCCATTGGGGATCGACCCGCCGCCGACGCGCGCCGCGGCGGACGGATCCGTGGTGGTCGTGCCACTCGGGGCGAGCAGGGAACCGGTGTAGTCGGTGTAGTACGCCGCCGGAACCTGGATGTTGTTCTTGGCGCCGAAGTTCGCAACCGCGGCGGCGACATCAGAATCGGTTCGGGACGCTCCACTGATCCGCTGGGCCAGGACGACCGCGCCCGCCTCGGCTGCCGCGTCTGTGCCGTTCTGCATGCCGCGCTGCTGCGACCACGCGTTGCCGCCATCAATGATGACGCCGATGAAGGCGATGAGCGTGAAAAGCCCAGCGGCGACCATCACGAGAATCTGGCCGCGCTCGTCAGGGCGCGCAGTGTGGGAGCGGGGCATTGTCTTCTCCATCACGGACAGGCCGCCGTCCACGCGGGAGGTGGAGCGGGGGTGGGGGTTGGTACGGCCTCGACGGCCATCATGGTCGTGGACTGAATGCAGACCGGGCCGACGATGTTGCCGATCAACGGCGTTGCCGCCTGGAAGAGCGTTTGCACGGTCACGACGGCGACGCATCCTTCGCGAACCGGGTTGCACACGTTGCTGATGTTGGTGGGGTCGTCACTCCTGCGGAACGCGATGCGGATGTCCCCGGCGGAGAGCGCAGCCCCGGTGGACGTCCTGGCGGCTCGTGCCTTGATGGCAGAAACCGTTTGATCGACAATCGCCGTTCGAACGCCCTCCCGTGCCGCGTTGGACACAGAGTTGAAGGCGAGAACGCCGCGACCGAGATCCAGTACTCCGAACAGGAGCAGGAAGAAGATCGGGAGAACGAGCGCGAACTCCACGAGGGACTGGCCTCGTCTGGGGCGACGTTGAAGCAGGCGCATGCTATCCGCCCACCGACATCGCGCTGTTGCACGGCACCTTCTGGCCACCCACGATGGTCTGGTTCTTGATCTGGTAGTTGCCATTGGGCGGTCGCGTGATCGTGAGGGTCCCGCTGAAACCGGCACCCGTCCACTGGTTTGTCGCCTGGTTGGCACCGACGCCGCTCAGCCCGGGCACGGTGCACGTTGGTGGTGGTGGTGCGGCGCCGAAGGTAACGGTGACCGACGAGGTCGGCGAGATACAGCCGCCTGGCGAGGCAGCCGGGTTCGTGGTCTGCGTGAGCACCGTCGAGCTGTCGTTGCCGGTGGCAGGCGAGAATGTGCCGGCCGCGAAACCGTAGCTGGTCCACTCAGCGCGTGCCGCGGCTCCGCTCAGGCCTACCAGCTGCGGCACGATCCGGCAACCGGGCGGTGGCGGTGGAGCAGCTGTGGACCCTACCGTCACGGTCGTGGTTACCGGCAGGCAGTCGCCAGGGACCGAGACGGGGCTGGTGGTCTGGAAGTTGACCGGCTCGGCATCATTGCCCGTGGCTGGGGAGAACGTCCCAGCCACAAACCCTGCTTGGCCCCACGTGACTCGTGCAGCGGCTACGCTGGAGCCTACGAGATTTGGCACCAAGAAGCAGGCTGCCGGAGGCGGAGGCGGTGGCGCGCCGGCAAGAAGGCCACTTCGGATGGGGAAGCTTGAAGTCGCGGCCAGGGCCGCGGGACCGCCGATGATGCTATTTGCCAAGGGGGTGATCAGCGTAAAGGTGCAGGTCAGCCTGACCTGTGCATCTCCTCCGGGAGTGGTGCCGTTGAGAAAGGTGGGTGGCGGGAGTGGAGTCGGTAGTTGGCAGCCAATCGCGGCGGCGTCTCTCTGGATCTGGTTCGCGTACTTGGAACCCGGGCCCCACGTGTCCGTGGGGTGTGCCGCGGCGTAGTTAGCTCCGACCCGGCTCGCGTTGTTGAGAGACACAGAACTGTAGAAAACACGACCGAAGTCCAGCGCCATCACAAGGAGCAAAGCGAGAAGTGGCAGGATGATTGCCAGCTCAACCATTGCCTGCCCGCGGCTGGCGGACGCTCGTGATACGTGTCGGCGAAACAACTTGGGGGCTCGTTAGCGACTTATGAGCGGAGTCTATGAGCGCGACCTTGCACGTCACCTTGCAGCCTGCCCGTAAACCGTCCCGATCGCATTGGTACGGTCGTACTACTCCCCGGCGGCGCCGCTCGCTTCGGCTGGCAGCCGGAGTGTCACGCGCGCACCTCGCCCGAGGTGGCTGTCGATGTCTATGGAGCCGCCCATTGCCTGCATGATCCCGCGCGCGGCATACAGTCCGACTCCGCTGCCGTCGGGCGCCAGCTTGCGTGCCTCCGGCGCGCGATAGAACTGGTCGAATGCCCTGGCGCGGGTGGCCTCACTCATGCCGGTGCCCCGGTCGGCCACGATGATCGCGAGCAGGCCGGCTTCTGGGCTGATATGCACGTCGACCGACGAGCCCGCAGGACTGTACTTGACCGCGTTATCCAGCACCGCCCAGAGGACCTGCTCCAGGCGATCCTGGTCCGCCACCGCGAGGTGCGGAGGCCCGGCGACCTTCAGCGCGAAGGGTCGATTCGCTCGCAGCGCGGCCCATGTCCGCTCCACCAATGGCGGAACGGCGAAAACGTCCTGGTGTGCTGAAATGCCTCCGGCCTCCAAGCGCGACGCGATCAGGAGCTGGCTTACCATCCGTCGCATACGTTCGGCCTGGTGGGCGATGGATTCAAGGTCCGCACGTGCCGTCTCCGAAACCACCTCTTCCGCCTGCAGCTCGGTAGCCAGCGCCGCCATGCTGGTCAGCGGCGTCTGTAGGTCGTGGGTGACGCCTCGCAGGAAGTCCGCCTGGATGCTGGCCATGCGGTTGAGTTCGTCCGCCTGCGACCGTACCTGGGAGTAGACGAGCGAATGCTCCAGCGCGGTGCCGGCATGTTGGCCAACCAGGCTGAGCAGGCCGATCTCCGCCGGCGTTGGGTCAACTCTGCCCTCCCAGGGAGCGTAGAGAATGGCGCTCACCCGTTCGCTTGCGGCCACATTGATGATGACGAAGGCGCCCCACGGTCCCTCCTCCCGGCGTGCCGGCCGCTCCCAACCGGAGACCGAGGCCCAACGCTCGAGGTCGTCCAAAGCCCCCGGCTCGGTGGCGTCTTCGGTTCCCTGGTAGACCCCGGGAGGGAGGAGTTCCTCGTGATCGGATGCCAGTACGGCGCAGCGCCAGGTTGAGTCCCGCATCACGCGCCGCACTGCCGACACTAGGGATGCCACGACCGCCCGCGGTTCATCGTCGATGGGAATCGTGCTGGCCTGCTGCGCCAGCGTCGAGACTTGGCGATCCCTCTCGTCGAGAAGGCTGGCGAGCTCGCGGTACGCGGCATCCCCCTCGGCATCCCCACCGTGTTCTCCGCGATGCGCAAGGGAAAGGAGAGAACCGTAATCCTGCGCGAGGCTGCGCGTGAAGAAGATTGCCAGGATGGCCGCCCAGCCGATGGCTCCCATGACGACCAGGGCTGCGACGGATGCGGGATCCGTGCCGTGGAGGACATATTCGGTGAGCAGGAGCGCCCCGGCCAGCATGAGCAGGGGCGGCATCACCGCCAACAGTAGGCCGACGAAAACGCGAAGCCAGAGGCCGCTGCGAGGCACGGCCTATGAGCGCAGTGGCGCGGACGTGCTAGAGACCAGCCGATAGCCGAGGCCGCGCTCGGTCAGCAGATAGCGGGGTCGGTCGGGGTCCGCCTCAAGCTTCCGACGTAATCGGCGGACGGTGACCCATAGGTAGGATGCATCGGCGCCCTCCCTACCGGTCCAGACCCGGTCGATGAGCTCATCGGTGGGCACGACGCGATCGAGGGAGGCGGCGAGCACCTGGAGCAGTCGCGCTTCGGTGGGACTGAGCTGATGCGACCCCGCGGGCGTAGTCAGCCGTCGTGTGGCCAGGTCCACCTCCACGTCCCCGCCGTCAAACGAGAGCTGCGGATTGCCGATCGCTGACCGCCTCAGGACGCGTTGGATCCGAGCAACCAGCTCGTCGGGGTCGAATGGCTTGGTGACGTAATCCTCGGCATACAGCTCCAGCGCGCTCACCTTGGCTTCAGACGCATCGACGGCCGAAAGGACGATGATCGGCAGGTCAGCTAGCTGCTTCACGTGCCGGGCGAGCTCGAAGCCGTCCATGCCGGGCATCATCAGGTCGATCACCAGGAGGGCAGGCCAGGTCCCCTCCAACTGCTTGAGCGCTGCCGGTCCTGATGTCGCGGTCCGTACCTCGTACCCGGCGCGGCTCACGCGCCGCGAAACCACCGAGAGCAACGTGCGGTCGTCATCGACCAGCAGGACGGCCGGCCGCACCGGCGGTAGCACGGCTAGACGCCGATGCCGCCCATGACGGTGATGACGGCCGGTCCGAGGATCACGATGAAGATCGTCGGAAAGATGCAGCCCACCATGGGGAAGAGCATCTTGATGGGCGCCTTCGCAGCAGCCTCCTCGGCGCGCTGTCGTCGGACGATTCGCAACTGCTGCGACTGAATCTGGAGCACCTTGGCGATCGGCACGCCGAGCTGCTCTGCCTGGACGATGGCGCCGATGAAGTTGGTGAGCGACTGGTCATCCGCACGCGTGGCGACGTCACGCAGGGCATCGCGGCGAGTGCGGCCCATGCGTACTTCTGCCAGCGCCTGGCGGAACTCGTCGATGAGCGGTCCTTCCATCTTCTCCACGCATTTCGCCAATGCCGCGTCGAACCCCAGCCCCGCTTCGACCGAGATCGTCAATAGGTCGAGCGCATCGGGAAGTTGCAGCATCATGGCCATGGAGCGGGCCTTGATCTTCTTGCCGAGCCAGAACTCCGGGGCGACAAAGCCGATCATGAGGCCGACCAACCCACCCAGGATCGCCACGCCGAAGGTACCGGCGGTGACCAGGAGCAGGAGCAGGAAAACGCTGATGCCGCCGACGATGGCAGCGAGGAGCTTCGCGCCCAGCCAGTCCGCACCTCGAAGACCTCCCGGATAGCCGGCTCTCTCCAGCCGAGCATCGGTTCGGGCGATGACACCGCCGTCCTTCCGCTTTCCGACCGTTGAGAGGCGCTGGATCAATGGCCGGACGGTCCGATCGTAGAAGGGCTGGTTGAGCTCCATTTCCTCCAGCGACTTGGGCTGAACGACCAGCTGTGACAGACGTGCCTGTACGGCATCCTCGGATGGCCGGGCGGCAATCCCGTATGTGACGAGGAGGACGGCGCCGGCGGCGAGGATCGCGACGATGATTTCAGGGGTCATAGCATCAAACCTTGATATCTACGATGCGTCGGATAAGGAAGTAGCCCATGCCCATCATGAAGAGCCCGACGAGGAAGAAGATGACGCCGAGGGGCAGGCCGAAGGCCTCCGGGGGACGTTCGAACATCGGTGCCATGTAGGTCGGGCTGATCACCAAAAGGATAAGGCCGAGGCCAAACGGGAGGGCTGTAATGACATACCCGCTGTAGCGCTGCATGGCGGTGAGGGTGTTGATCTCGCCGATCAACCGTACTCGTTCGCGAATGGTGTGAGCGATTGAATCGAGGACCGTGGCGAGGTTACCGCCGACCTGGCTCTGGATGCTGATCGCCGTCACCACGAGGTCCAGATCCTCACTGTCCACCCTGCGGGCCAGGTTATTGAGGGCCGGTTGAAGTGCCATCCCGAGCTGCATTTCGCGCACGACGCGCTCGAACTCTTCGCTGATGGGCGGACGCCCCTCACGCGTGACGAGCTCGACGCCCTGGAGGAAGGACGATCCGGCACGGAGAGAGTTCGCGAGCAGCGTGATCGTGTCAGGCAACTGCGTGGCGAATGCCTTGAGCCGCTTTCCCTGGCGTCGCTTGAGGTAGAACCGAGGAAAATATGCGCCAATGGCGGCTGCGACCGCGAGTGCCACCGGATTCCCAAGTGCTGGAAAGATGACGCTCAGCAAGAACGCGGCACCGGCGAACAGGAAGGGAGAAGCGAACCACGCGAGAGCAAACTCGGCAGGCCGAAGCTTCAGGTCGGCACGAGCGAGCTCGACTCCTAGGCGCGCTCCGCGATCCTGCCGCTCCATGACGCGCGTAAGACCCTCAACGACGGCGCTGCCGCGATCATTGGCCGCGCCGCCATTCGCATCCGACTGCGCCGACGCGTACCGCTCCAGGCGCGACGCCACCGTTCCCGAGCCGCCGCTCATGGAGACGCCTACGGCGATCAAGAGAATAGCCATCGCGGACAGTCCGGCGATGAGGAAGGGAAGCATGCCCATCAGAATGGGGACCCGAAGATATTGTTCGGCAGATGGATTCCGGCGGCCTCGAACTTTTCGACGAACTTCGGACGGATACCGGTCGGCCTGAGGCGACCCTGGATCTTGCCCTCGATGACCCCGGTCTGCTCATAGACGAAGACGTCCTGCATGACGATGACGTCACCTTCCATGCCCTGGACCTCGGTGATGTTCACGATCTTGCGGGATCCGTCCTTGAGTCGGTTCTGCTGAACGATCAGGTCGACGGCCGACGCTACCTGTTCACGGATCGCCTTGAGTGGCAGGTCCATGCCGGCCATGAGGACCATGGTCTCCAGGCGGCTGAGCATGTCTCGTGGGCTGTTCGCGTGGCCAGTCGACATCGAGCCGTCGTGGCCGGTGTTCATTGCCTGGAGCATGTCGAGTGCCTCTCCGGAGCGGCACTCGCCGACCACGATGCGGTCGGGTCGCATACGCAGGGAGTTGCGCACGAGCTCGCGGATGGGGATGGCGCCCTTGCCCTCGATGTTCGCGGGTCGCGATTCGAGCGTGACCACGTGTTCCTGGCGAAGCTGGAGCTCGGCCGCGTCCTCGATGGTCACGATCCGCTCGTCATCCGGGATGAACGACGACAGGATGTTGAGCATCGTGGTCTTGCCGGACCCGGTGCCGCCGGAAACGAAGACATTCAAGCGCGCCTTCACGCAGGCCTCGAGGAACTCGAACATCTCGGGTGTCGCGGTCCCGAATCGAATCAGATCGTCCACGGAGAACGGTGTTGCCGAGAATTTTCGAATGGTGACGACCGGGCCGACCAGCGAGAGCGGCGGGATGATCGCGTTCACGCGTGAGCCATCGGCAAGGCGAGCATCGACCATGGGGCTGGACTCGTCGACGCGGCGACCGATGGGCGCGATGATGCGCTGGATGATCCGCATCACGTGCTCGTCGTTCTGGAACGTCACGTTCGTGAGCTCCAGCCTGCCGTCGCGCTCGATGTAGACTTGCTGCGGTCCGTTGACCATCACCTCGGTGAGCGTCTCGTCGCGGAGCAGCGGCTCGAGCGGGCCCAGGCCAAGGATCTCGTCCGTGATCTGTTCGAGCATGCGGACGCGCTCGGCACGAGTGAGGGCCAGGCCCTCCTCATCGGCGATGCGGCTGAAGAGGTCTTCGATCTGGCGCCGGACCTCGACCTGGTTGGAAAGATCGAGCTTGGGGTCCAGCTCATTGACGAGCCGATTCTGGACGCGGAATTTCGCCTCCCGGAACGATTCGCGAGCTGGCATTGCGCCGGCGAAGCGCGATGGCGCCGCAACCGGTGGCGGTGTCGACGCGGGCGGTCCGCTCACGCCATGGGCCGGCGTCTGGGGCGCTCCACCCGACGGTGGAACCGTCGCGGGGACCGCGGGCGTCTGCGGTTCCCCTTCTGCGGCGGGACGGGCCCGCTCGATTCGCTTCAGCAATGACATGTGCTGCGTCCTTCCAATGGTCTCAGCGGCGTGCGAAGAGTCCGCGCTTTGCGGCCTTATCGGTCTTTCCGGTGGTGGCTGTCCCCGCGCCGGCGAGCGTTCGGGCGAGCTTGAAGACGTCGCGCGAGAGCGGCGACTCTGGATGAGATACGACGAACGGCACTCCGCGATTCACCGCGAGCACGGCGAGGCGGCCGTCGGAGACGATCGTGCCGTCGATGGAGCGGCGAATGGAGGCCTCCACATCGCCGATGCGGATGCCCTGCGAGGCGTCCGATCGGTTGATGACGAGGCGAATCTTCGAGCGCTCGTAGTCGAGCTGATCCGCGATCTCCAGGAAGAGCCGAACGTTCTTGATGGTGGTGATCTCGAGCGCGGCGACGACCAGGATCTGATCGGCCCCGTCAAGGACCCCCAGGGTGTGATCGTTGAGGCCCGACGGAAGGTCCACCACGACCCAGTCGTGCGTCTCGCGCAGGAACCCGATGATCTTCTTGAGGTATGCGGGCGTGACGAGGTCGGCGCCCTCTGGCGACGGTGGGGCGAGGAGCACGCGGATGCCGGTCGAGTGCTCGACCATGACGGATTCGATGATGTCACCGTCAGGCTCGCCGCCTTCGACGGCCTCCGCGACGGAGCGGTTCTTCGGGTTCAGATTCAGGAGAACGCCGACGTCGCCGAATTGAAGGTTCGCGTCGATGAGGGCCACGCGCTGGTTCGTCTCCCGTTTGAGGGCGAGTGCCAGGTTCACGGCCAATGTCGTTCGTCCAGCGCCGCCCTTCGGTGAGAACACGCCGATCACCTGGTGGTCCTCGGGGTCGCCGGATTCGCCGGCGGGTGTCGCTACGGCCCCGCCGGACGTCTCCTGCATCTGCTCTCGGCGAGTCAGCTCACGCTCATGCACGCGCTTGATCGAGGTCGAGAACTCGTCGCCGCTGAACGGCTTGACGAGGAACTCACGGGCACCCGCGAGCATGGATCGCTTGAGCTGCTCCGCCTCGCCATGGACACTCATCATGATGATCGGGCTGTGCGGAAGTCGCTGCGAGATGATCTCGGCGGCGGCGATGCCGTCCATGCCCGGCATGTTGATGTCCATGACGATGACATCCGGCCGTAGCTCCATCGATACGCGGATCGCCTCCTCGCCGGAGCCGGCGGTGCCGGCAACGTCGATCTCACGCTCCAGGCCAAGGAGACGCGAGAGGTGGTCGCGTGTCTCGGGAATGTCGTCGACGATGAGGACTTTGATCATGATGGTGAACCGTCAGAGCTGGCGCGAGCGCCAGCTTACGGCGCGGCCTCAAAATCGAGCTGGATGATATCGGGGATTAGTACACCGAATTCATCCACCAGCTGTCGGAGGGTGATTCCCAGAGTTTCGTCGATGGCATCGTCGTCTGCGTGTCGCATCACCGTCGTGATCGATCGCTCTTGGCCCTGGGCAAATTTGACCACTTCGGCGTCCTGCTCAGTGCCCGCAATGATGATGATCGCCGTAGAAGTCTGGTCCTCGGGTGCGGGTGGAGGTTGTTCGGGATCTGCCACGCCGTCGCCATCCGCGTCCACGGGTTGGGGCGCGAAAGCCTTAGTGTCACTGACATACAGAACGCGCTTGTCCTGAAGAATGGCCTTCACCGATCGAAGATTCTCCAAGCCCGCGACTGGTTCAAAGCGGGGCGGCGCTTCGGTATCTGGGTTCGCAGCCGAATCGGCCGTCTCCTGCACGGCAGGCACGTCTTGGCTGAGGATCAAGTCGATCGAGTCTCCCTCCTTGATGAGGAGGTTCAGTCCCGTCTCGCTGTCGACCTGGAACCCGATCGCCTTTTCGCCCGGTTCTAGCCGCGCGGCCAGGTTGGTATCGGCAGCAGTGCCGAGGCCGATCGCCTCGCCCGTAACTTGGGACCCGGCGGGAATCGCAAAGAGGGCAGGCTGTCCGGAGACTGCCGATGCACTGCCGAGCGCAGCGCCCTGAACGGCTTCGGGGTTAATCTCCTGCTCCTCAACGACGTCGGGGGTGACCGGGTCGCCGATGGCGATGTCCTGCGTCGCGACCAGGACCGTCTCGGTGATCTCCTCTGGTGCCACGGCCTCTTCTCGCTGATTGAGCAGGATCACGATGGCAACGAAGGCGAGGACGGCGAGCAGGACGCCGACCAGGATGACGAGGCGATTCGATCGCTTCACAAAAGTCCCCTTTGGGCTCGGGTGGATTGGTTACGGAATGAGTACCTGGCAGTACACGGGTTGTGCCTGCGGTCAACAGTCTACGCACGGGCGGCAAGTCTCAACGACTGGACTTGTGGGCTATGACCCTCGTGGTACTTGCAGAGCCGTCAACGCACAATGACACGAAAGACCCCCGCAGCCGAGGCTGCGGGGGTCTGTGAGTCGTTTCCGTCTGGAGGACGGCTTACTTCAACGAGGTGCCGACGTTCTGGAACAGCTGGCTGATGATCGGGCCCAGGAAGATCAGGGCGGCGATCACGACGATCGCGATGAGGGCGAGAAGCAGGCCGTACTCGACGAGCGTCTGCCCGTCCTCGTCCTCGCTCTGGAAGCGAGCCAGAAGATTGCTGATGAAGTTCTTGATCATGTGATTTGGTTCCTCCTTTCCTAAGAAGATTCTGCATCGGGAGCGTACGGACCGGGCTCGGCAAGAGATATGGCCGAATAGTCCTACTGTTCCCCGCAGGGAAGCGTACCTTGCGGGGTACCGTTCCGAAAGTCAACCATCACGCCCGGAGTAGGTAAAAGAGCCGCTCCTTGCGGAGCGGCTCCCTGGCACCGGAGGAGGAGACCTGGGGACCGACCGCGGTCCTGGTATGAAGGTCCCCGCGGATACCCGCGGTGACTTGATCGGAACGCTAATGGACGCGTCCTCGCCTCACCAATGGGCCGTTCGTACCGGAGCGGCCGGGACTAATGGTGATCAGTCCTCGGGGATCTTGATCCAGCCTTGGCGCATGGCGTAGACCACGGCCTGGGTGCGGTCGTTCACCGAGAGCTTGCGCAAAATCGAGCTCATGTGGTTCTTCACGGTCTGCTCGCTGATGCCCAGCGCGTAGGCCACCTGCTTGTTCGTCATGCCCTGCGCGATGTTGTCCAGGATCTCGACCTCGCGCGGTGAGAGTGGCGCGAAGATCGGCGCCGCCTCGGATCCATAGACGGCGAGCTCCCTGAACTCCTTGAGGACGCGCGACGCGACTGCTGGTTTGGCGAAGACCTTGTCGTTGATCAGGTACTCGCCGGCCTGCACGCGCCGGATGATGGCGATCAGGTCGGTCGGGTCAATGTCCTTCAGGACGTACGCCGCGGCCCCGGCCTTGATGGCGTCAAACAGCTGGTCCTCGTCGTCATTCGATGCGAGCACGATGACGCCGGTATGCGGAAGCTCGCGCTTCAGGCGCTGGGTTGTCTCGATCCCGTTCGGCGCCGGTAGGCCCAGGTCCATGAGTACGACGTCCGGCGTGACGTCCTGGACCATGGCCAGTGCGTCTCTTCCTGAGCCCGCCTCGCCGACGACCTCGATGTCGTCTTCGAGCTCCAGGATGTTTCGGACGCCACGACGGAACAGCGTGTGGCCGTCCACGATGACGACCCGGATGCTTCCGGCGCGGCGATCGCCGCCCCTGCGACGCTCGTCGGTCTTGGTTTCGACTGTCATTAGGCTCTCCTCCTCAGTGTGCGTCGCGCGCCTGCACCGGCAACCGGAGCAGGATACGGGTACCTTCACCCTGTCGCGAATCGATCTGGAGCTGACCACCGAGTAGCTCGGCGCGCTCCCGCATGAACTGCAATCCGAAGTTGCCACTCGTCCCTGATGCGAGGCGCATCAGGTCGAAGCCGCGACCGTTGTCCTCGATGACCAGGGAATCTCCCTCGAGACCGATGGCGACGGTGCTGGCTGCCGCGTGTTTGCGCACGTTTTGTAATGCCTCCTGCACGATGCGCAGGACAGACGAGCGCTGCGCCGGCGTCAGGCGCTCGTCGATACCCTTGAGCGAAATCTCCGTGGCGATCCCGTGCCGCGCATGGAGCTGTTGTGCGCGCTCGGCGAGCGCGGTCGCCATGCCGACATCGACAACCGGCGGCCGTAGGTCGGTGATGAAGGTGCGAACTTCGTCAAGGCCGTTACGCAGCATGTCGCGCAGAAACGCAACCTCGGCCTGGGCCGCGCGGTCTGCATCGCCGAGGATGCGATCCAGATACTCGACCTGGAATATCGCGTTGGTGAGAACCTGCGCCGGACCGTCGTGGATGTCCTCCGCCATGCGCTGGCGCTCACCTTCCTGGGCCTGGACGATGCGCAGGCTCATGGTGGCGGGCGAGGCGTCGGCCATCGGTCCGGGCTCCGTGCCTGCCGCCTCAGGGGATTCGAGGTATCCCAGCAGGATATCCAGTTGGCTCGCGACGACTTCCAGGCGCTTCAGCCGGGCCTGGAGCGCCGCCAGGTCTCTGCTTCGTGCCTCGTATTCGGCGCGCAGCGCATCGGTTCCGACCGGACGGAGGTCATTCCCCCGGCGGTCGAGCCGCGCGCGGAGCTGCATCCATTGCTCGAGGTCGCTGCGGTACTGACTGCGAAACTGCTCGGCCAGCGCATGCAGGCGTCGCGAATCGCCGAGCAGGCTCTCAGTGGCCTCTGCCCCGATGCGGTCGAATTCCTGATTCGCGCTGTCGCGCGCCGGATTGTTCGCCATAAGGTCCCTGGAGTACCGTGTCCGGCGTAGTACCGGACGTCGCGTCCATGCTGTCGGCCCCGAGTGCATCCGGGCAACAGTACTTTGAGCCTCGGAAGTACTACGGATCGACTTTGAAGACCCGCACACCGTCGGCCTCGAACGCTGGTGCGTCTGGAAGAAACGTGGCCTCATTGCCGAGCGCGTCGGCGGCAGATCCTCCTTCCCACAAGCCAAGGGGATCAATTGTTTCCTTGGGACCGAGCGTGACCACGACCCAATCGATGCCATAGGACTCGATCACTCGTTCGATCACTGGGTACGGGTCGAAGGGCGGGGCGACCCCATGGAGACCAGTGCGCAGGTACAGGCTTGATGGATCGTCGGCCAGGATCACATCACCGGGGGCCGCCTCGTTTCGCAGAAAGGTGGCGGCTGCTTCCTGGCGCTCGAAACGGACCTGCCACTGGCCAACAAGGATGAGTGCGCCAATCAGGGCCAGCACCACCGCTCCGACAACGGCGACCACCTCGAGGAAGCGATGCGTCGCCGGTCGACGGAGGAACGGCCAGACGCGCCCCATGGCGGTGGAGGCGGGTACGACCGCGGAGACCGCCATCGGCAGGGCAAATGGCAGCCACGCGGGTGCGGTGTGAAGAAATGCGCCCTTCGGAGCATGCTCGGTGGCGAGCAGGATCATTGTCGCGAACATCGCGATGAGGTACACCGTTACTGGTGCCAGGCGTCGATTACGACGCTGCATCCACAGGCCAGCGAGGAAATAGAGGCCGAAGACTCCACCCATCAGCGCGAGGGTCTGTCCCAGCACGGCCACGAGCGCGGCGAGCTTCGAGAGCAGGATGGCCGGCAGTCCCCACGCCAGGTAGCGCTCCAGGCTCAGGTTGAGACTGATCGACAGGTGCTCGTTGTAATCGCGGATCCAGAGCAGGCGGCCTCCCGGGGAGGGAAACGCTGTGCCGAAGACGGCGACGTCGCGGATCAACCAAGGTATGACAACCACGAGAAACGCCATTGCGCTGAGCCATCCCCAACCCAGCGCCCGAATCGGAGATCCGAGGTGCCCGGTTCCGAACGGACGGAGAAGGAGCCATGCGGTTGCAGGAGCCAGCGTGAGAAGCACGCCGTCGATACGGGTCAGGCTCGCGCCTCCCGCGGCAGCACCAGCCAGCACGAGCCATGGCCCAGGGCGAGCGGTTTCCATTGCTCGCACGCTGGCAAGGAGCGTTGTGGCGCCCAGCACTCCGAATGTGGCGAAGGACTCGATCAGGGGATACATGAGGAGAAGCGATCCGGCGGTGATGGCGAGGATCGCGGACAGAACGGCGCCGCGCCGAGATCTCGACACCTGCCACGCCGCGAGGTAGGTCAGTGGCACGAGGAGCGTCGAGAGGAGCACCATGGGCACCTGGCCGGCCCGCCAGTCAGGACTCAGGATCGTCATGAAGGCGCCGCTCACGATTGAGGTGAGTGGCATCCAGTGGCCATTGCTTGGGACCGGCAGACCCGGGTTGGCCGGGAGCCTGCCCCCGACCTCGAGAAAGCTCCACAGGGCCGGGGCGTTGAACCCATTGCCGATCGCCAACTGCTCGCCGATCATCGTGTAGTAGGCGGCGTCGACGTGCGGCGGCGCCGGCACAAGCCACGCAGACACCGCGCGCACGACGAGCGCCACCGCGGTGAGCGAGACCAGATCGCGAAAGATCACCGAGCGCGCGGGCATGGGGGCATCCTACCCAGCCATTGTCGTAGCCTCGTGGTACTTTCGAGACGATGCTCCCCTCGCCGCTGACGATCCTGGCGGCCGTCGTCGCCGCGTTCTTCATTGTGCTGGTTGAGGCACGCGGTCCGATCGACGCAGATTACTGGTGGCACCTCGAGACGGGACGCCTGATTCTCGGCAGCGGTGATGTGCCGACGAACGATCCGTTTTCTTTCGCCTATGACGGGCCCTGGGTCGCTCATGAATGGCTCGGCGAGGTGGTGATCGCCGCTCTTGTGGGGACCGTCGGCTACCCGGTCACAGCTGCCATCTTTGGGTTGGCCACCGCTGGCGCGCTCCTCGTCCCCGCGTTCATGCTCCACCGACACAGGATCGCAGTCCGCGCGCTGACGCCATTCCTGGTGGTCGGCACCTACGTGCTCGCCTCGTTCGCGACGGTACGTCCACAGGTGCTCTCGTGGCTGCTTCTTGCTGTCTTGCTCGCCCTGCTGTTCGGCCTGCGCGTCAACCACCGGATCCGGCCATGGCTCGTGGTTCCGTTGCTGGCGCTGTGGGCGAACCTCCACGGTCTCTGGATCGTGGGCGTTGGAGTGGTGGGCGTGTACGTCCTGTTCTCGCTTCTCGGTCGAACCGCGCTTGCGCCACGGCGATGGACGGCGGTCGGCATGCTCCTTGGCGGCGCACTTGCCTCTGCGATCACGCCCGCAGGCCTTGACGGCATCGTTTATCCGCTGCGGTACCTGCGCCAGGACGATTGGGGCACCAGCTTCATCGCTGAGTGGCAGCCGGCCGATTTCACTGACCCGCGGCAATGGGGCGTCGCACTTCTGATCGTCGGCGTCATTGCCCTTGGTCGACGCGGTGCGCCGGGGTGGCTCACGGCAGTGGCAGTTGTCGGTGCCCTGGGTGCCCTCGTGGCAGTTCGTAACGCCCCGCTTGCGGTGGTGATGACGATGCCCATGCTCGCGATTGGGCTCGACTCTCGCCTTCGGCCGCCGCGGGCGCGCTCGGTCGCCAGCGCGCGCCAACGCCGCATCCTGGAATTGGGGCTGGCGGCAGTGGTGGTCGTCGGGATCGTCATCGTTCTGCCACCTGCGGTCAGCCAGGCCGAAGATGAGGTCTTTCCCAGCGCAGCCATGGATCAGTTGGTCGCCGTCGAACCCGATGTTCAGGCATTGGTCGACTACGACTGGGGCGGGTGGGCGATCCACCGCCTGTACGGCTCTGGTGGATCAGTGTTCATCGATGGCCGGAGCGACATGTACCCGCGCGAGATATTCGAGGAGTACCTGGCCATCCGCGGCGCGGAGTCCGGCTGGCAAACGGTCGCCGCCGACCGTGGGGTTGAGGCGATCCTCCTTCCTCCCAGCGCGCCGTTGGCTTCGATGGATGAGCGGGCAGGCTGGTGCGAGGCGTTTCGCGACGAGCGAGCGGTCCTCCTTCTCCCCTGTGATCAGGTCACGCGGGCGCCCTCGCCAGCCGCCTGAGCCTTGGGCTCGACAAGGTGCCCGGACCGCCACAGCGCTACCACGGCGACCAGGAGGCTCAGGCCGGACGACCACGGGACCGGCAGGGCAATCATGGCCGCCACCGGCATCACCCACCGCCAGCCGCGTATGCCACCAACGAGGGCGATCGCGCCAGCAGCTGCCACGCGGACCGAAAGCGGGCCCGGAATGATCGCAATCTCGCCAGGAACAGGAACGCTCGTGCTCGAGGTGAGGACGCGCAACCATTCGAACCACAGGTCGGGGACGATCGCGAACGAGATGACGCTCAACGCAACGGAAACCCCCACTGCCTCCGCGAAGGCGCGCCAGCGTCGCGCGCCCAGGAGGTAGGCGGCGCCGATCCCCGGGGTGATCTTCGTGAGCAGCGGGAATGCCCATGCGGCCGGCCTCCACAGGCTCGCGTAGATGGCGGCCGCGATGAGGAGATGGACATTGCCCGTGGCCACCTCGTCGATTACCGGCGAGCCGGGGATGATCAACATGAGGGCACCGAGTCGGGGTCCAGTCAGCCAGACCAGGGCGCCGAGATTCAGCACGGCCCAGATGCCTCGGAACACCTCGAATGGCAGCAGGCTCAGCGGAAAGGCGAGCTGCGCGAAGACGGGCGAATAGAGGTACGCATCCGAGCCGCCAACGAGTGCATCGGCGTAGGGGCTATCCAGGCCAGCCGCCCAGTAAGCCCGGGCATCGTGCTGATAGTCGTTGAACGTGACCAGCCACCATACGAAGCCGATGAAGACGATGGCCGCGATAAGAGTTCCATCCCTGAGCAGCCGCCGCAGCTGTGGTGAGCTCATCATTTCTGCAACGCGCGGCCTATTCATTCAAGCGGATCCACACCGCTGCGATGGCGTCCACGTATTCACGCTGCCAGATGGGCGAGTCTTCAAGCCACTGCGAGAGCGGCTGATTCGGCGGGAAGAGGATGTAGTCGATCGCGTAGCGATCGAAGAGTTCCTGTGGATCGGTCTCGAGCTGGACCGCGTTCGCGTACTCGCGTATCGGGCGGTCGCCGTAAATGTCGGATCGGCCATCGATGTAGATGGGATGGTCGGGCCGTCGCAGACCCAGGTATCCGCCCCATGAATACTGGTTGAAGGGGCGGGCTCCGGGGTCATTGGCGATGATCCAGTCAACCGCGCCGACCGGCATGTGGTCGGCGACGAGCTCGCGCTGTGCGGTAGGGCTGGCCCGCGCCCACGCGACGCCCAGGCCGGCCAGCACCATGATGCCGATGAGGGCGGCGTTCACCACGTTGAGGAATGCCCCACTCCGCGCCGTACCGAGGCGTGCCAGTGGCCTCGAAAATCGACGGCCGAGCGCCGTCCCGCTGATCGCCGGTTCGAGCGTGAGTCCGGCCGTCGCGGCGATGATCGGCGCGAGCAGCAGAAACCGCGCACCGAGGGCGATCATCACGGTCATGCCCGCGATGACGAGCGCGTCAGCGGCACGCATCGTCCGGCGACCGATCCAGAGCGACGGCAGGACGATCACCACGACGAAGACGATGAACAACTGTCCGACGATGGTTCCCGGATCCGGAGACTGCCATTCCGATATGAAGTCGCGATGGGCTGCGATTGAAGAAGTTTCGAGAGGGTAGGCATACAGCTCAAGACCACTCGGATTGACTGCGATCGGCATGATCGAGACGACGAGCGCACCACCGAGCAGGGCGATCTGCCGCCATGTCAGCATGTTGTGCGGTGGTCGGCGTTTCAGCACCCGGTCGGCTGCCTCGCCGATGACGATGGCGCCACCGACGATGAAGATGAGCGGCCAGCCTGCGTGCAGATTGGCCCACGCGAGCGAGATGGTCGGAAGTGCCACGAGCCAACCGATGGACGGCCGTGCCAGGTATCCCCAACAGGAGAGAACCACCGCAGTCGCCAGCGTGAGATCGACGACCTGCACGCGGACGCCAAGGACGGGGCCAGCGACGATAAGCCCGACGGTCAGCCAGCCGATGCGCCCCAGCCATCCGGTCTCTGGGCGTCGCAGGCCGAAGGCCCACCAGAGCAGTGCCAGCGCTGCGACCACCAGAGAGGACCACGCAAGCGAGAGCGCTGATGGCCCGATCTCTCCGAGGCGCCATCCCAAGCCGAGGAGCACGTTGCTCAGCCAGTCCTGGCTCAGCCACCGCATGCCGTCGCCGACCAGGCTCCAGCTGTCTTCCGCCGGGACTTGCCCCGTGTCGAGCACCTCGAGGCCGGCCCGAATGTGCCAATACACATCGCCGTCGATGAGCGGAATCGCCGACCGCGGCAACGCCACGAGCGCAAAGAGTGCGGCGATGGCCACCCAGCTCGCCGGGATCCTCCTGCGCAATGCCGACCTCACCCGTCGCAGGCCGTGGGTCGTGGAACCAGCGACCACGGCCACATTTCTGGCTCAGTGAGTGGCTCCACGGCAGGCGGCTGGGTCGGCCCGAGGCTGGCTTCGCGGTACACGAACTCGCGCCGCACGTGGGGTTCAGGCGGTAATGGCTCGTATGCGCCGAGACTCAGGGCCTCCAGCCGGAGGGCGTTCTCGACCGTCGTCGGGTCACAACTGAACGCAGCGACCGCCGCAAGTGCCTGATAGCCGCGGGCGACATAGGGTGCGGCAGTGACTGACCCCTCCGCCAGTTCACGTGCGGTGTCGTTGTCTCCGTGCCGGGCGGCATCCACCGCCCGCCATGCGGGATCAGCGTCGGCCGGCAGTGTATCCAGAGCAAGTCCGAGGTCCCAAGCATTCTCCATGTTCTCTCTCGGAGCGGGACGGGGTTCGTTGTGGATCGTGATCATGGCCTCGGTAGCGACCGCTCCCATGGTCACAGGATTCCAGTACGGCAGCGTGGTCACGAGGTCTGGTCGAAGCGCGGCAGCGCGGCTCCACGCGTGCGTAGCCTCGTGGGGGCGATCGGCGGCCATCAGCTCGAGCCCCAGCCGAACCGCGTACTGAGGGTCACCCAAGGTGCGGTCGGCGGCCTGCTCCAGAAGAACGCTGGCGTCAGCTCCACTATCCAGCTCTGCGAGCGCCGCGTACCCCCGCGGATCTCCGGGGGCGACGGCCACGGCGCGCCGATACGCGTCGATCGCTCCAGTCCTGTCGCCGTCATAGCTCGCGGCCATCCCGAGACCGAGCCAATAGCCGCCGCTTTCGGGGTGTGCCTGGGTCGCTGCTTCAAAGTGCGCTCGCGCCGCGCCATAGCTTCCGTCGACCATGGCTCCTCGACCTGCCTGTGCCGCTGATCGCGCCACGTCGACGGCGACGACATACGGCAGAGCAATCAGTGCTGCCAGCGTGAGCAGCGCTGGTGCTGCCAGGCCACGCGCGGGCGTCAGAGCTCGCGTGTCTGAGGCGGGGACCAGAAACGCCGCCGCGGCCAGGAAGCTGGCCGTGATCGCCGGTAGGTAACTGAAGTCATCGAGGATCAGAGCTGCGACGAAGCCTGTAACACAGGCCAACGTGACTCGGTCCGCGACCCTCCACGCCGGCCAACGGCGATGCAGCGCAAGCCCCCATACGACCATCAGGCCGACCAAGCTGGTTCCGAGCACGAGGCCGCCGTCGACGAGCGTCTGGAGCGGAACGTTGTGGACGAGTCGAACGGCCAGGAGGTCGGCGGCAGCCGGCGCTGCTTCCAGCCGCACCCACGAGTACGTTCCCGGTCCGGATCCGATCAGGGGCGAGCCAATGATCATCGCCAAACCCTGTTCCCAGAGAAGCAGGCGTCCGCTTTCCGCGATGGCGGTTACCGCCCGTGGTCCGACAAGCACCGCAGCACCGACTGCCGCGGCCGTCGCCACTCCTGCGCCGAGTGCTTTGGTCTGCCACCGAGTCTTCGCGAAGGTCTGCAAGGTCGAGGGCAGGAGGAGTGCCAGCAGCGCGGCGACCGCGAGGCCGAGCCATCCGGCGCGCCCCATGCTGAGAGGTACGACCACGACTGCGCTGAATCCCACGACGAACATCAGAACCGATTTGATCTGCGAAGGTATGACCCAGGCCAGGAACGGAATCGCGATCAACACGAGCATCGGGAGCGCGTTGACCGACTCCCATGGAAAGGTCAGCACTCCCTCGAACGGCGCCGCGCCGACGGTGGCGAACCATGTCGCCTTTTCCTGGATCTGCAGGTAGGCATTGAAGGCCAGGGTGAGAGCGAGCCCGGTTCCAATCGCGAGCACAATCTGCGGGCGCAGATCGGCTGCGCGACGGAGGAGCAGGAACCACGTCGCGTAAGCAGTTGCCAGGGCCAGCGTGCCAAGGCTCTCGGTGCGGTCGCGGCTGAAGAGACACAGGATCGCATAGATGACCAGAAGCCCGAGAACGGCCATGTCGAGCCTGTCGTATGGCCCACGCAGGCGGAATACCGCCCACGCCGCCAGTGGGAAGCCGTACAGGACCTGCGTCGCGATGCGCAGGGGCGGCTCGAGGTGGATGGCTTCGGCGCCGAAGAAGACGATGAACCCGACGATCCACAGTTGGAGTGCCACGCGGGGAACGATGCGGATCATCCTCGGGCGGCGCTCGTTGCGGCGGTCCCGCCTAGCTGGTCGCGCAACTCGGCATCCCGTCCTTCGCCAGCCAGTGCTTCGAGGCGCGCCGCCAATTGGTTCGTTGAGCCAAGGGGCCCTTCGTCACCAAGGCGCGCCACCAGCAGGAACGGCGAATCCGTCTCGAGCGCTTCCTCATCCGTCCCGAACAATGTCTCTTCCAGCTTCTCGCCAGGACGAAGGCCGGTGAAGACGATGGCAATGTCGCGAGACCCCGCCGGTGACGAAAGACGGATGAGGTCGCTCGCCAGGTCGACGATCCGGATCGGCTGCCCCATGTTCAGGACGTGGACGTCGCCGGGACGCCCAACGGCGCCAGCGTGCAGGATCAGGCGAACCGCTTCGGGGATCGTCATGAAGTACCGCGTCATGTCCGGGTGCGTGATCGTCACCGGGCCACCATCGGCGATCTGCTGCCGGAAGAGTTCGAGGACCGATCCCTGTGACCCCATCACGTTGCCGAAGCGAACGACCACGAACCGCCCGACGGCCGACGCGCCTGCGGTCCGCACCAGCTCTTCGCCGATGCGCTTTGTGGCGCCCATGATCGACGACGGATCGACCGCCTTGTCGGTGCTGATGAAGATGAATGCCTCGACGCCGATATCAACGGCCGCTTGCGCGACTAGGCGTGTCCCTCGAACGTTGGTCCAGACCGTCGCGGCGACGTTGGCCTCCGAGAGGGGCACGTGCTTCTGGGCGGCGGCATGGAAGACGACCTGCGGCTGCTCACGCTCAAAGCAGCGTGACACGGATCCCTCGTCGGTCACGTCGCCGACGACAGCAACAACTTCAACGCCTGGGAACCGCCGGCGGGTCTCCTCGTCGACGTAGAAGAGCGGGGTCTCGGCTCGCTCGAACAGCACGATTCGGCGAGCGCCGAGCGACGCGATCTGGCGGCAAAGTTCGGAGCCGATGCTGCCGCCCGCGCCGGTGACCAGGACGGTTCGTCCCTCGACGAGGGAACGCATCGGTCCTTCAGGGATGGCGATTGGTTCCCGTCTGAGCAGGTCCTCGACGCGGACCGGCCGCACTCGGTTCACAGACACGGTTTCGTCGAGCAGCTCGTCGACGGCGGGGAGGGTGCGCACGGCAACGCCCGCGGCCTCCGCGAGGGCAACGATCTGGCGAAGCAGGTCGCCGCCGATGCGGGGCATGGCGACGATCACCTCGGCCACCTCGCGCTCGGCTGCCACGAGCGGCAGATCTTTCGCGCCGCCTACGACCTCGACCCCGTAGATACGTTGTCCGCGCTTCGCCGGATCGTCGTCAAGGAAGGCGACCGGCTCAAGTCGGAGCGACCGGTTGCGCCGCATCTCGCGAACCAACAGCGCTCCCGCCTCACCGGCACCATAGATCAAGACCGGCCGGGGCGGCCCGGCGCTCGCCGGCGGCATCCCCTCCTCAATGCCTTCCTGGCGAATGCGAGAGGCGAAACGGATTCCGCCGAGCACGATGAACGAGACCAGGAACTCGATGATGAGCGCGCTGCGCGGGAAGCCAACCGAACCGGCGAATGCCCACGGTTGCATGACGACGAAGATGAGGATGGTCATGATCAGCGAGCCGGCGGCCAAGGAGCCAACGATCAGCGCTGCATCGGAGACGGTCGGATACCGCCAGACCCGCATGTACGCGCCGGCGATCAGGAACCCCGCGGGCCGGACAATGGCCGCCAGGGGGATGAGGACCCAGTACGTGGCAACCGCGGCGAAGATGTTGTTGCGATCGATGCGCAGGCCCACCGCCAGGGCCGCTGCCATGGCCGCCAGGAAGGCGTCGAGCAGGATGGGCCCCAGGCGGGCACTGCGCAGTCGCTCGTCCAGGGTGTAGCGGCGACGCGGCCGGTTCGTGCGGCGTTCGCCGGCCGACAGGATGCCGACGAGCGTCTTCCACATGATCCCGAGGTCACCACGCAGGCTGAAGCGGCGCACGTAGTCGAGGTCCACCGCGAGCTTGACATGCATCAGCTCGGACTCGTACACCGCGTTCGGATCGCCGGCGAGGCGCTCCTCTTCGTCGATATAGGCGATCTGCGTCGGTCCGGTGATGCCCGGTCGGAAGGCAAGGATCTCGCGTTCCTCGGTCGTCCAGCGCTCGACATAGACCGGCGCTTCAGGACGCGGGCCCACCAGCGACATCTGGCCCACCAGCACGTTCACCAGCTGCGGAAGCTCATCCAACTTTGTTCGCCGCAAAAAGGCGCCGACGCGCGTCACGCGGAAGTCGTAGGCACCGGTCACCGCCGGACCGACCCTGTCTGCGCCACGGGCCATGGAACGGAATTTCCACATCGTGAACTCGCGCCTGTGCCGGCCAACGCGCCGCGCGCCGTAGACGACCGGACCCGTTGAATCGACCGCAACCGCCACGACCACGAGTGCCATGACCGGGATCAGGACGACGAGCCCGAACGCGCCGAGGACGACGTCAATCAGCCGCTTGACGGCGGCCTGCCAAAGCTTCACGTTTCGCCAATCATGGTGGGAGGTAGGCTGAATCGGCCGGTGCCGCGGGTCAACAGTACTACCGGGTTTGTCGCAAACCCGGTCTACGCAGCGAGCGGATTGACCCAGCGGATCTCCGGGAATCGCGCGAAGTCAGAGTCGGCCGAGTACACGACGAGGCCATGCTCCATCGCCAGCGCCACCAGGTGCGCATCGGGCACGAGCTTGCCGGTAATCCTGTGCTTCGCGATGAGGCCCCCGAGCACCTGCGCGTGCTCATCCGTCGGGGTGGGGACCCACACGACCGGCGCCGCCAACCAGTCCTCGACGAATGCCCACGCCTCAGCTGGTCGGAGTGCCCTTGGCGACACGCGTGGATTCGTGGCGAGTCGAACGAAGCCGACCAGGGACTCCCAGGGCAGGCCGACGCGTCTCTGTCCGTTTAACTGCTCCTGAAGCCATGCCCGAGTCAACTCGTGCTCTGGCGTCTCTGCGTACGCCGCATAGAGCAGCAGATTGACATCGATCAGCATCAGCGATGGCTGGCACCTTCGGCCAGGTCGATGGCTTCCGCGACATTGGAAACGTCCACCAGGAGGCCCATCTTGACAGTGCGCTGCCTGAACGGCGTTCGCGCTTCCTTGTGGGCAAGCCCAGCCCGAGCGATCTGGTTCAGCGCCTCGCTGACGCCAAGCCCGTCCTCTCGCCGGAGTCGCTTCACCGCAGCCGCGACATCCTCGTCTAGGGTCACTGTCGTGCGCATGCACGCATTGTAGCATCATGATGCGTGAAAGTTTGAGTGTCCGTGCTGGTCAGACCTCGGCGGGGCGGCGTGCAGCCTCGCAGATCTCGAGGAGCGTCGCGGCGACGCGCTCCACCTGGGCTTCGGTCATGCCCGGCCAGATTGGCAAGGAGATGGAGCGCTCGAAGATGTCCTCGGCCACAGGGAAGTCGCCGGGCGTGTAGCCGTAGCGCTGCTGGTAGTGCGGATGCAGGTGCAGCGGGATGAAGTGGACCGCTGCGCCGATGCCTGCCTCCGACAGCCGCTCGATCACCTTCGCGCGATCGATGGTCAGCGCATCCAGGTTGAGGCGAAGGACGTAGAGATGCCACGCGTGCCGGTCACCGTCTCGGCGCGGTGGCGGGTCGAGCAGCGCCGATTCCGCGAAGGCACCGTCGTAGCGAGCGGCGATGGCGGCGCGCGCATCGGCCAGCTCATCCAGTCGCTCCAGCTGCACGAGGCCGATAGCCGCAGCGAGATCCGTCAGGTTGTACTTGTAGCCGGCCTCTACGACCTCGTATGCCCATGTGCCGCCGGCGCCGTACCGGTTCCAGGCGTCGGCGCTGATGCCATGCAGGCGCATGAGGCGGGCGCGCTCGGCGACGGCGTCGTCATCGGTCACGAGCATGCCGCCCTCGCCGCCGGTGGTCATCGTCTTGGTGGCATAGAAGCTGAAGGCGGCGGCATCCCCGAGCCGCCCGGTTGGCACACCCCGGACGTCGGCCGGCAGGGCGTGCGCGGCGTCCTCCAGGAAGCGAACGTTCGGGGCGATCCCACGCAGCGCCGCGACATCGACGGCCTGCCCCGCGAAGTGGACCGGCATGACGACGCGGGTCGCATCGGTCACGACGGCTTCGAGCTGGGCCGGACCCAGGAGCGCGTCCTCGCCGACGTCGGCCAGCACGACCCGCGCGCCCAGGTAGGCGCACACTTCGCCGCACGAGGTGAAGGTGGTGGTGGGGATGACGACCTCGTCGCCGGGACCGATACCCCAGGCGTCGAGCGCCAGATGCAGCGCCGCGGTTGCGCTGTTCACCGCCAGCGCATGCGTCACGCCGATGCGCTTCGCGATCGCCGCCTCCAGCGCATGCGCCTTCGATCCGGTAGTGAGCCAGCCGGACTCGAGCACCTCCACGGCGGCCGCGATCTCGCGGTCGCCAATGGAGGGGCGGTGGAAGGGGATGATTTCCTGCTCGGCTGAGCTCACGGGTGCCTCAGAGTCATGGGGCAGCAGGCTAGACCGGCGGTAGCTGTTCTAGCAGCACTACCGGTCCGCAGTGGCCTGAATGGACAGGTGCAAGCAGATACGACTGCGCTATCGTGCGCTGGTGTCAAGGGAGGCGGAAGAGCTTAGCCAATCTGACGCCTCCATGGCTCCTCTACGAGTGACGGCTATCGTAGGTTTCGGATCAGTCGTGACACTCGCACTGAGTGTGATTGCTGCGAAGGCGCTCGCGCTCCTCATCGGCGCAAATGGCGTGGGCCTGTTGGCATTGATGCAGTCCCTTCTGAACCTCGGTGTCATCCTAGCCAGCGTCGGCCTCGGGACGAGCGTAATCCGGGCCACAGCAAGCGCTGCGTCGCACGGCAAGGGAGGTCCTTCCAGTGTCGAGCGCGCTGGACTTCTGGTCGGGCTTGGGGGCGGCGCTATTGGAGCCGCAGGGCTCGTTGTCTTTCGAGAACCCATCGCGGTTCTCCTTCTAGGATCCGTCGAGCAGAGTTTCGTGCCGGTTGTCCTGGCGCCGGCGCTTCTGCTGACCGTGGCGGGTGGCGTGCAGATTGCCGTGCTGACCGGTCTTCACCGGATCCGAACCGTCGCCGGAATCAATATAGGAACATCCGTGGCTGCAGCGGCATTAGGAGTGTCGCTTGTCGCCATCTTTGGTGGGGCTGGATTGGCGCCTGCGCTACTCGTCACCGCCGCAGTACAGATAACGCTATCGCGGATCGCACTCTCGAGAGGTCATGCGCTGCCGCGAGAGTCGGGGTCGAACGTTATTCCCGAGGCCGCACATCTCTTTTGGATAGGTCTCCCTATCCAAGGAAGTCAGCTGGCTGGGATAGGGGCTCAACTTCTCATTCCCATCGTTGTGCTCAACATGTTGAGCACCTTAGACGTGGGCCACTATCGCGCCGCGTCGGCCATCTCGATCGGATATCTCACGGTCTTTCTTTCGATGATGATGCAGGACTATCTACCGCGCGTCTCCGCGGCCTCCAGCCCGCTCAAGCTGGCGACTTTGGTCGAACGCCGCATGCGTCTAGTCATGGGACTTGGCATTCCAGTCATCCTCATGATATTGGCGACAGGACCTTTCTTGATGGAGTTGCTGTACTCGCCGGAATTCGTTCCGGCATACGAGGTGCTCAAATGGCAGCTCATCGGAGATCTCGTCCGTCTACCAGCGTGGGTCCTCGTGTTCGGATTACTAGCACGCGGCCGCGGGTTCTCGTATTTCTCCGCTGAACTCATCGGAGGCTCGACCCTCATCGCGGGGACAATCATTGCGGTGGAAGCATTAGGTTTGGCTGGAGCAGGGATCGGATATGCAATGTCCCAGGCGATCTATTACGTAGGTGTCTGGCTCCTCGTCCGTCCACATGTCCCTACCGGGCCGGGCCGGCTGCAGATAGTAACTCTCGCCATCGCTGCCGCATCGTCGCTGCTCTTGGCGTCTGGCCTCGATCCGATTGTCACATCCGTTTGGTTCGGGCTTGCGGCTATTGCATCTGGAGCTGTCGCGTGGCCGCGGTTGTACGCGTTACATCGCGGAGGTGAATTGTGAGGGATGCTCCACCCACTGATAAAAGTAGGACTGAGTACTACGGGACACCGAGACTGGATCTTCTTGATTGGATGGGTGGAACTGAGTACGCGTCTGTCCTGGAGGTGGGATGCGGAGCTGGAGCCAACGCTCCATGGCTGCGCGCCCGTGGTGCCGCCACGATCGTCGGTATCGAGCCGGACGAAGAGAGCAGCGAACTTGCGGCGCAGCGCTTCGATGAGGTGCACAGGGCTACAGTCGAGGGTGTAATTGCCGACGTTGCCGGTCCATTCGACTTGATCATTTGTGCCGATGTCCTGGAGCACCTCCTTGATCCTGGGTCGGTGCTAGCGGCGCTTCGGCAATTAGTCGTTGAGCCACAAGGGAGCCTACTGATCTCAATTCCGAACATTCGAAACGTCAGGGCTCTCGCACGGATCGCCGTCGGTGCCGGATTTCGGCCCGAAGCGTCAGGCACATTCGATTCGACTCACATCCGCTTTTTCACCAGGTCTAATCTACGTGAGCTTCTTGAACAGGCGGGGTGGAAGCCTGAGCGATGGGGCTACCCACAAAGCACTGTGCTGGGTCACCTACGGTCAGTCTTGGGTCGTGCCACTAGGGGGATCAGCGACGAGTGGTTAGCCGCGGAATGGTTTGTCTTGGTGCGGCCGGGGAAGTGAGCAAGGTAGTGGGTGCATCGTTCCAGGCACCTTGTATGAAGGCACCGGCAGGTGTTGGCCGGCTCCGCCACGGCAAGTTCGATGGCGTTGGCGGAGTTGCCGCGCTCCTTGATTTTGCCGCCCGCAGCCATGTTGCCGATCGGGCGGTCAACTATGTACCGATCAGGATCGGTAAGACGGCGGCTCGTCGCGGATCGCGCGAAAAAGTTGCATGGCCGCAGCGCTTGCGATCGCTGGTCGGCGAATCGCAAGACGAGCCATTCGCGTACCCCAATAGACGATTACGGCCAAACTAGCAAGAAGGCGTTCGGGCGGCGATGCGAACTTGTTGAAGTAGTAACGGACGCCATATCCGAAGTCGTGGGCCAGTGTGAGACGGGTCCGAGGGTTCTTTGATCCGACGCCTGCATTCGCGCGCACGTGATACGTCCGGACATCCGGGAAGACTACCAACTGCCCAGACCGGTTGAGATCGCGACATAGGTCAAGATCACTGACAAAGTTGAAGTACTGGGGATCTAGCAGCGGATAACGGGCTGCGGCTCGCCGAAAGAGGAGAAACGCCCCCGGCGGTTGGGGCACCACTGTTGGACGATCAAATGCCTCGTCGAGCATGAGGTAGTGCTTTCCGCGCTTAGTGCGGCGGAAGATCGGTTCGAACAAAATGATCGGGAGATCGAGGACGGTCGGGAGCCGTCGGTAGTAGTGCTGGAGGTTGCCGTCTGGTCCGATGAGGATCGCTCCCAAACCGACGAGCGAAGCGTCGTCCCGAAGATGCTGAACCGCTCGTTCGAGCGCTTCGGGCTCCACCTCAGTGTCCGGGTTAAGCAGGAGGACCAGGGGCGCGGAAGATACATCGAAAGCGATGTTGTTGCCGCCGGTCCATGTCGTGTTCGTCGTCTGCGGCAGCAGGCGCGCCCATGGAAACTCCATCCCGATGGCCGGCGCGTCGAAGTCTGCGGAAGCGTTGTCCACCACGATCACCTCGAGACGGTCCGCGATGGTGCTGGCAGTGAGCGAAGCCAAGCATTTCCGCAACAAGTTCGTGGAGTTGTAATTGACGATGAGGACGGAGAGTTCGGGATGGCTGAGAATCAAAACGATCTACCGGCTGCGAAGCAAAGTATGCAGATAGTCCGATCGAGCGCGATCATAGCGAGCTATCGAACGCCAGCCCTGACAGAAAGCGCGGCGCTAAGTGCGCTGTCGGCAGGGGCCGACGAAGTGGTGGTCATCGATAACGCATCTCACGACGATACGGTGGAGAGACTAAAAGGTCTACAGGCAAGGGGGATCGTTGTCCTAGAAAGTTTTCAGAACGGCGGCTTCGGTGCAGCGGCCAACATTGGCGCGAGGGCGGCTAACGGCGCGACGCTGGTCTTCTTGAATAGCGACGCGGCCATTTCCGGAACTTCACTCGGCGAGATCCTTAGTGAAGTCCGCAGGTGGAATGGTCGAGGGGTTGTCGGCCCGCGCCTCATCGAACCCGGCGATTCCATTCAGCGTTCTGCCGGGCTCCTTCCAGAGCCATCCGATCTCATCATTCGAATGCTCGGGCTGCACGCCATTGGAAACTGGGTACGTCGGGTCCCAAGCATTGGCGCATTGCTACGGCATTCGCGCCTCGCGCGGGAGTATGCGAGCGCGGAGACCGCCACCGAGACGATCGATACCAACATGGTATCTGGCGCCTGCTTCGCCATCGGTCGTGAAGCCTTTGGGGAGCTTGGCGGCTTCGACGAGAGGTTCTTCATGTACTTCGAGGATGCCGACCTCTGCCGGCGCGCCGCCGCGGCGGGAATGCCGATCCGCTACGTGCCTTCGGCGGTGGTGACCCACATCGGTGGCGCGAGCAGCTCGGAGGACTACCACTTCGGGCCGCTCCACGCGCGGTCGATGCGCCAGTACCTGGGCAAGTGGTACGGCCCGGGCGGCTCGGTGCTGGCGCTGCTTCTTCTCTGGCTGCGGGCCGTTGGCATGACTCTGTCACTGCGGGCCGGAGCGCGTCGGGCCTGGCGAGCCCTGTGGTCGGCGGCCAACGACGAGGATCCGCGCCGATGACCGTTGCCGTGGTCGTCCCGGCACGGGACGCAGCACACCTGCTTCCGGACTGTCTCGCTGCGGTCACGGGTCAATCTTGGATCCCCGACGACGTGGTGATCATGGTCGGTCCCTCGAGTGATGACACACACAACGTGGCGACGGGCTTGATGGCCCCCGGTGTGCGTGTTCTCAGTAACCCCGAGGGCGATCGAGCCTCCGCGATCAACGTCGCCCTCAATGCCATCAGCGCTGATCTGGTGGCCCTCGTCGACGCCCAGGCTCGAATCGCCCCTGACTACCTTCAGCGTGCGGCGGAGGTGCTCACGGACCGCGCCATCGCTGTCGCCGGTGGACCGATGCGGCCCGTCGGATCGACAGTGATCGGCCGTGCGATGGCCGCCCTTCTCCAGTCGCCGTTCGGCGTCGGAGACTCGCAGTTTCACTTCGCTGGCGACGCGCGGGACGTGGAGTCGGTCTACCTAGGCGTGTACCGTCGCGATGTCTTCGATCGCGTCGGGCGATATAACCGGGCCCTACTCCGGACCGAGGACGATGACCTCAACGCTCGCATTCGCGAAGCCGGCCTTCGGATCCGGCTCGAACCTTCCATCCGGTCGACCTACCGGTGCCGCGACTCCCTGGTGGGCATCTGGCGGCAGTACCACGGATACGGGTTCTGGAAGGTTGCTCTCGCCACCATCCGCCCATCGGCCATCCGATGGCGTCACTTCGTGCCGGCGGTCTTCGTCCTGGCGCTGATCATTGGTTGCGCACTCGCGCTTCTGGGGTGGTGGCTCCCGCTCGTCGTCCTCGGTGCATCATGGCTGCTGGCGGCGTGCATCTTCGCCGTCCGAGTGCCGGCGTCCGGGCTGACCGCACGCGTGTTGTTGCCGGTTGTAGCGCTCGTCATGCACCTGGCGTATGGCATGGGCACCCTGTCCGCGGCCGCCCAGTGGCAAAGGCTCGCGAATCGCGTCCGCGCGTCCGCAGCCGTCGCCGGTGCTCCGCGGGGATGAGTGACCGCGACCGCGATCTCGAGGCGATCCGCGAGACGTATCGGCGCTACCGGGCCAACGGGCGAGTTCGGATCTGGGACCTGCGGAACCGCGGATTCGCGCGGATGGTCCACGACCGCGACCGGGCGCTCGTGAGCGTCCTTGGTCGCAGCCTCCCCGAGGGTGGTGGCCGCGTTCTCGACCTCGGCATGGGGAACGGTCGTTTGGCCGAGGTGGCCCGCGACGCCGGCCTGCCGATCGTATCCTGGACGGGCGCTGACCTGGATCCCGGGGCGGTCGCTGCGGCCGCGTCGTCCATGTCGTGGGCCGAATTCGTCGAGGCTTCTGCGGACCGTCTTCCGTTTGATACCGCGGCGTTTGACGTGGTAGTCACCTCGACCCTGTTCTCGTCCCTCCCATCAGGGCAGCTCGAGGAGGCTGTGGCGGCGGAGATCGCGCGGGTGCTGGCGCGAGGCGGATGGCTCGTCTGGTACGACCTCCGGCTCGGCAATCCGTCCAACCGCGCGGTGCACGGGATCGGCCGTTCGCGCCTCGCCCAGCTCTTTCCCGGTTGGCTGTCCGAACTGCGTGCAGTGACGCTGCTGCCCCCCGTCGCGCGACGGCTGGGTCCGCTGACGAGGATCCTGTACGGACCGTTGGAGCTCATCCCGCCACTGCGATCGCACCTGGTGGGCCGGCTGCGCCGGCCACGAGTCACCAGTCAGTAAGTTCGGCGGGGAGGGCGGCCAGCAGCGGATTGGCGCGGTCGCGTTCGGAGAGCGTCGGGTTCTCCACTGGCCACTCGATGGCGAGGGCCGGGTCATCCCACGCGACCCCACGCTCGAGAGCCGGGTCGTAGTACCGATCAAGTCGGTACATGACGTCCGCGTCCTCGGTCAGCACCATGAATCCGTGCGCGAACCCGGTCGGAATGTACAGCTGGCGGTGCAGGGCGTCGTCGAGGGTGACCGCCACGTGTTGTCCGAAGGTCGGGGAGGAGCGACGGATGTCGACGACGACGTCTAGGATGGCACCGCGTGCCACGCGCACCAGCTTGGCCTGGCCCGGCGGGGCCTGGAAGTGGAGCCCGCGGAGCGCGCCGCGTACTGATCGCGAGTGATTCTCTTGGATGAACGGGTTGGTGATGCCTGCCGTGGCCAGCTCGGCCGCGCGATATGACTCGACAAGGAATCCACGCCGATCCGCGTGGACGCCCGGAGTGAGGATCTGCACGCCCTCGAGCGCGGTGCGTTCAGCTCGGAGCATCGACGGTACCTCTCGCCACCGTCCGCCAGTCGATCTCTGCCAGCCCGAGCGACCGTGCAAGGTCAAGCGCGAGGACGGCGTGATACGGGACGGCGGAAGCTCGGACGTACTCCACGTGGTGGATCGCCCGGATGTCGACCGGATGATGAGCGAGGATCTGCTGCGCCCATTCCCACCGAGTGGCGGGCGGCGATCCCGCCAGGTGCAGTACCCGAAGAGCGGGGCTCCCAAGGGCGAGCTGGGCGGCATCCACCATCGCCGCCGCGAGCGAACTGGCGAGCGTGGGGTTTCCCCACTCGTCGTCCACGACCCGCAGTGATTCGCCGGATGAGTGGGCGCGGTCCGCGGCCTGTCTGATGCGCGCAGGGAATCCACGATCGGGTCCGAAGAGCCACGCCGTCCGCACGATCAGGTGACGGTCCGTCGCGGCCATCACCGCGCGCTCGCCCGCGGCCTTGGATGCACCGTACGGGTTGATTGGATTCGGCACGTCGTTCTCCGCATACGTCCGTTCCTCTCGCCCGTCGAATACCTCGTTCGTGCTGACCTGGATCATCAGCGCCCCTCCCTCGGCACTCGCCCCAGCCACACCTCCAGGCCCTGCGCCGTTGATCAGCTGCGCTCGATCCGGGTCGCGAGCACACCCGTCCACGTCAGTCCAAGCGGCGGCATTGATGACGATATCGGCCCGCGCTGTTCTGATGGGCCCGAGGGACGCGGGGTCGGCGAGATCGACGTCGGCGCGTGTCAGCGGTATGACCTCGTGGCCGCTCTTCAAAAACGCTCCGCACAGCTCGCGACCGAGGAGGCCGGCAGCCCCGATGACGACGACGCGGGTCACCACGCGGCCGTGGACGTCGCGAGTCGTTCCGCATACAGGCGCCGATAGTAGTCGCGGAACGAGCCGTCCTTGATGGGCCGCCACCAAGCCTCGTTCTGCTGATACCAATCGACGGTCGCGGCAAGCCCGTCTTCGAGGGCGACCCGCGGCTGCCATCGGAGCGCCCGCAGCCTCGAGCTGTCGAGCGCGTACCGCCGATCGTGTCCCGGACGATCAGCCACGTGCCGGATGAGCGACTCGGGGCGGTCCAGCAGGCCGAGTAGCCACCGTGTCAGCTCAAGGTTCGTCAAGCTGGCCGTGCCGCCGGCGTTGTAGATCTCGCCCGCTGTCCCCCGATCCAGCACCGCCTCGACCGCCGCGCAATGGTCGTCGACGTGCAGCCAGTCGCGGACCTGGAGCCCATCGCCGTAGAGCGGCAACGGCTCGTGGTCGATGGCATTGGTGATGAACAGCGGGATTATCTTCTCCGGAAACTGTCTCGGTCCGTAGGTATTGCTCCCGCGGGTGATCATCACCGGGACGCCGTGGGTAGTGTGATACGCGAGCGCCAGGAGGTCTGCGGCTGCCTTGCTCGCCGCGTACGGGCTTCGCGGACGGAGCGCATCGGCTTCGCTGGAGCTGCCCTCGGGAACGTCGCCGTACACCTCATCGGTGCTCACCTGCACGAACCGGGCGACGCCGGTCGCGCGGGCTGCTTCGAGGAGAGTGAACGTGCCGTTGACGTCGGTGCGGACGAAGGCGTCGGCCTCCTCGATGCTGCGGTCGACATGCGACTCGGCAGCGAAATTTACCACCGCGTCGGCGTCGCGCATCAGGCCGGTGACGACCTCGGCGTCGTTGATGTCGGCATGCAGGAAGCGGTAGCGCGGGTCACCCGCGACCTCCGCCAGGTTGGCCGGGTTGCCGGCGTACGTGAGCTTGTCGATGACCGTCAGCTGATCGACGGCGGGCCGCGCCATGGCGCGGCGGACGAACGACGAGCCGATGAACCCGGCACCGCCGGTCACGAGCAGCCTCATGGCCGGACCGATCCCGGGTCGACCGGCTCGGCTCCCACCTCGGCGATGCTGCGGCCGGTCTCGATCGGATGCTCGGCGGCGTAGCCGGCGGCAAACGTGTTGGCATCCAGCAGGGACTCCACCGTCCCTGCGTCCATCCAGTCCCCGGCGAAGTCGTGGGCGATCAGGCTTCCCTCTCGAACGTAGTGGTTGAGGACATCGGTGATCTCGAACTCTCCGCGGGCCGACGGTCGCAGCTTGCGGAGCACGTCGAACACGCTCGGCCGGAAGAGGTAGACGCCAATGGGTATCCGGTTCGACTTCGGATTCGACGGCTTCTCCTCGAAGCCGATGACCCGGCCGTCGTCGCCGAACTCCGCCACACCGAACCGATGCGGATCGGGCACGGCCTTCAGCACCGCACCCGCGGCAGCGGTACTTGCCACGAACTCGTCCGCGAATTGGCGAAGCGAGCCGCGGACGATGTTGTCTCCGAGGACCACCGCGAGCGGATCGGATCCCGCGAACTCGCGGGCGAGGCCAATGGCGTGCGCGATTCCCAGCGCGCCGCGCTGGTATCGGTAGGTGAGATCCAGCCCGACGTCGGAACCGTCGTGAAGGAGCTCGAGCACGTCGCCCACCGAGCGTCCGCCGACAACCACCATCACCTCCCGGCAGCCCATGTCACGGAGGGTCTCGAGGGGGTGGTAGATCATCGGGCGGTCGTAGACGGGCAGGAGATGCTTGTTGGTGACAAGGGTGAGCGGGAAGAGCCTCGACCCGCTGCCACCCGCGAGAAGAAGGCCCTTCATGGAAGCCCCCCCGTCTGGGTCTCGGCCGGCGCGCCGGATCCGGTGCCCGTCGTCAATCCAACCTCCCAAAGCAACACCAGCAGGTAATACGGAAGGATGTGGGGGCTACCCGCCAAGGCAGCCACCCGATTCTGCCCCTCCAGGTTAGTAAGGCAGCGATTGGGATCCCAGCTAGGAGCCATGCTGGGCCAATCCATGCCGTCGGTCCCCAGTTGTACTGCATGGCCATGAGTTCCGTGCCCCGGTGAGAGACGCCAGAAAAGAAAATGCCTCTTCGGTCGCCAATGAGAGAACGGCGTACACCGTGCCGATGGTAGTGCCGCGACGCGATGAAGCCGAACGTCTCACCGAGCAAGATCGCGTTCGGGACGGCCAGGATGGCCGCGACCACGACCAAGAGCACCGACCGCTGGTAAGGGCCGGAACGGCGGGCGCGAGTGCGCGAGTCATCGGCTGCGGACCAATCGGGGGATCGCTGCGAAGAGGGTTAATCCCTCGAGCCACGGGATCGGCAAGGCGATAAATGCAGCCAGGGGCAGGAAGACCGGACGGTTGCGGCGCGCCGCGAACCACGCGATCCCACCTGCCAACACGACACGAACGGCGAGAGCGACCATCCAGGTAGAGCCAGCCGTCCCCGTACCTCCCCGCATGCGGTCGATCCATGCGACCCACAAGTCCGGGGCAATCAGGATGGACGCGATCGCGACGACGGCGGTGGCAACTGCGGCAATCACGGCGGCGCGCCACTCGCCACGGAAGATATGCCACGTCGCGACGACGGCCACGGTTGGCTTGGTCAGAGCGACGAAAGCCCACCATGCCGGGCGATGGATCCCGATCACCATGGCCACGGCCATGAACAGGTGGACGTTGCCGATGGCGACCTCGGCCAGCACGTATGGAATTGCCAGCGCAAGCAGTGCAATTGCAGGGGACAGGAGCCAGGCAAGTGCCGCGAGCTCGAGTGCCAGCCAAAGGGCAATGAACAGCTCCCAGGGTAGGAGTCGCAGGGGCGTGAGCAGCTGGATGAACGGCGGTGGATACAGGTAGGCACCAGGGAGTCCGACCTGCGGGCCGTCGTACGGGTTGGCCATTGGCGAACCGTGATACGCCATGGCGTCGACGCCGAAGGGCTTCCCGGTGACGTCCGGCTGGAGGACCAGGAGCGCGACCCACACGACCGCCAGTCCCGCAATGCCGACCCACCGAGCCAGGGGCAGCCAGTCGATGTCGCGGCTCATCGGCAGTCCCACGGCGTGCATTCCTACGCGGGCTCGAAGAGAGCGTCCATGACATCGGTCTGCTCGAAGGAGACTTTGGGCTGCCACCCGGTGAGTCGTGACGGCTTCGAGGAGTCTCCGACCAGGGCCTGGGGAGACTCGCCGGCCCTGGTGCGCTGTGGATCAGAGGCGACCTTGACCGCTGCTCCGGCGGCGCGGACGAGGTGGTCGAGAACCGTTTGCACGCTCACCGCGCGGCTCGAAACGACGTTGTAAGCCTCGCCGGGCACTCCCATGACCCCTGCCAGGCGATAGGCACGGACGACGTCGCGGACGTCGGTGAAGTCGCGGCGCGACTCGACGTTCCCGACTTCGATGACCGGTTCCTGCTCGCCCCTCCCGATCCGCGACAGCTGCTCGGAAAGCGAGAAATGACAAAACCAGGCTCCTGTCCCGGACCGATATGGTTGAAGGCTCGGATGCGATGGTCCTCTAGCTCGAAGTCGATACTGATGGCAATGCCGACCAGGGCGCGCAGCCAGGGCTGGGTCAGCGTCGTGCGAGTGGTCATGTACGGTCCGTCGTGGTGCGACCGAGCAACGCTAGCACGCAGCCCGGTCGGCCTCAGTAGTCCGATGGTCCGGGCAGGGCACGCTCGGTGCGGCGCGCCGGAAACGCGGTGATCAGGACCGTGAAGTCGAAGATGAGCAACCGGGGCAGCGCGAGCACCGTGGCCGTGGAAGCGGCGAGCCAGCCGAATCGTGACCGTGCCAGCCACATCGTGGACGCCAGGGCGGTCAGCACCAGGAGCGCCCATAGGATCGGTGCCGAGGTGAAGAGGCCGGTGCCACCCGTCTCGGTCGCGTTCGGGGTGAGCTCGAACAGGAGCGTCGGAAGAACGAGCAGACCAGCGACAGCCGCGGACAGGAGCGCTCGAGCCCATTCACCTCGGCCCACGTAGACGAGGGCAAGCAGGATGGGCGTGATCTTGAGACTCGCCGCCATGCCGATGGCGACGGGGCCAGCTCGCCGCTCCAACGACCAGACCAGCGCCGCGAGGAGAAGGGGCTGGACGTTGCCTTCGGCAACGAGGTTGAGGAGGAGGAACGCGATGAGCGCGACGAGCGGAAGGCCGGCGGCCCCATGCATCCGCACGAGGGGGACGATTGCCAGGCCGCTGGCTGCGATGAGGATGACGGACCACCCAACGCGGATGAGCTCGGGTGGCAGCCCAGTGAAAGGTACGAAGAGCCCCGCAAACCACGGGCTGTAGTGATAGTAGTACGTCACCCCGCGTTCGACGAGCGCCAAGTCGAACGGATTCCCGCCCGCTGCAAGCAGATCTGCCGCCGCGAGGTACGCCTTCAGGTCCGTCAGGTGCCAGTTCGCCGCGGCCGTGGTGACGCCCACTGCCAACAGGGCGAGGCTGATCAGGGTGACCGTCAGGCGCCCGGCACGGGGTAGCGAGCGGGGAGTCGGGAGAAGATCGTCCAGGACGGTTGGGACCGAGGTCATGACGCTGCCTTCCAACGCGCGGGCTGTGCTGGCAATGCTCGGACAGCATACTGCCGACGGCGGACCGGGATGAGCTCGAGCAGTCCCATCATGAGGTAGTACGGCAGCAGATAGGGGCTGATCGCGAGGCTCGCCAGACCGAGTCGGCCCTTCCAGGTCAGCCACGCGGCAAGCGGAGCGCCCACGATGATCCACGTCAGACCGATGAACCGGCTGGGTCCAACGTTACTGGGCGAAAGGTGATCGGCGGGAGACCAGAGGAGCTCGGCGATCCATGCAGCTCCCCAGCCTGTGACCAGCACCGCCAGCCCGTGGATCACAAACATGGCCGCGAAGCGCCAGCGCCACTCGGGATGCTGCCAGAGGATCCATGCCGCGACTGGCAGCATCAGTGGCCGAGGGATGAGGAGGGTGAGGGCCAGGAACCCAAAGATGCCGATTCGGCTCCCCCGCAGGGCCCATGCAGCCGCCAGCAGTACGAACACCATCGTGTTGCCGGTCTCGACGTCGAACCAGAATGGCCAGGAAATAAGCGTGACTAGGACGAGCTTCCAGCCGGGCAACGCAAGCGCGGCGACGAAGTGGAGAACGCGCCAGGCCATGGTGCCCATAAGCCCAAGTACGGTGAAGGCATAGGCGAGGATGGGCGAATAGCGCCATCCGTACGTCGCCGTTGATCCGTAAAGGTCGTCGGTCCAGACCCGCTCACCGGCTTCGGCATACTGGACCCAATCAACGGCGATCTTTCCGTTGAGGATTGCCTCCACCGACCACTGAGTCAGGACGAGGTTGGGCACTAGCAGAACCACCAGGAGGGCGGCCTTGGCCAGCCGCGACATGGTCAGCGGTGGGAGGTGCACCGGGCTAATCGACAGCAGCGGCTTGAAGATGATCCACAAAGAGGACCAGGAAGGCCAGCAGGACGAGGCGGAGGCGCTCCGGAATTGGCGCGGCTGGCAGGAGGGAGGGGCGAATCACATGGCGCACCCTACACGGCCTGCCCACTGACGCACTAGCCACGAAGTACTGACGACGTCATTGAAGGGTGGCCGATCTATCAGCTCAAGGATCAGTGACGTCTCTGATCGGCTCCCGGCCCCAGGGCGACCGATGATGGGCAGGACGCGGCTCTGACGTGGTTCCGTCTCTGGCCTCCGCTAGCCCGACCGCCAAGTAGGTGATGTCGTAGACGAAGAATCGTGGCAAAGCGAGCGCCACGGCGACGGCGGAGGCCAGCCAGGCGTGCCGACTCCTGGCGTACCAGAGTGCGGCAGCGATGCTCGCCGCGACAGCCATCACATACACCGGCATCCACTGGCTAAGGAGCGCGGCGCCGCCGGCGCTGGTGACGTAATTGGTGAGATCGTAGAGGAGATAGGGAGCCAGAAGGATCGCGGCGATCGCTCCGGTTCCGATCACCCGCCACCATTGGCGGCGCCCGAGATAGGTCAGGGCGAACAGGATCGGAAAGACCTTGAGTGAGGCGGCCACGCCGATCCACACCGGACCGCTGGGCCGTTCGATGCCCAGCACGAGAGCGGCGATGAGCAGCGCATGAACATTGCCTCCCGCCGAAATGCCGATGAGCACAGGTAGAAAGAAGGCAACGGCGATCCAGCTCCCGCGCCGAGCCATCGGCCAAACGGCGGCGATACTTGCTGCGAGCAGGACGGCCGACCAGAGCACGTTCACCAATTCCCGCGGGAGAACGGTGAGCGGCGCCCACAGCCACGCGAACCAGGGGCTGTATCGGTATACCTCCGACGCGAGAACGTTGGCTATCTGCGGATAGAGCGCGTCGCCGGCCCGTAGCCTCACCCCGGCATCCCAGTAGGCGTTCATGTCCTTCAGGTGCCAGTCGGTGATCGACCACCAGACATGGCTGAACCCGATTCCTATGATCACCGCCAAAGCCACGATGCGCGCCAGCCGGACGCCGAGCGAGGGCCGACCAACGCCGCGGAGCCGCATCTTGGACGCCGTGCGATCGAGCTTGTTGATCATCGTGCCACATCATCGCATCGATTCTTGGCGGAACAACGGGACGGTTGACTGACGGATGCCCGCAGCTCCGCGGTCTACTGAGCGGGCAATTGGCAGAGGCCCGACAGACGTGTCTACGCGCGGCCCTAGCGCGCGAGACAGGATCCGGCACGCGAACCGTAAGCTCATGTGGTCGTAGTGGTCATCCCGTGGCCGGGACTCACGGTACTGTCCGTCCGCTCTGCTGATGCCCATCCACGAGCGGTCGTCATCTAGTGAAGGGCACCGATGAGGTCCGAGTACCCATCGGTCCAGACGCGGCTGTCAGGGTCAAGCTTGGCGGGAGTCCACCGTGCATCGGTGTCAAAGGGCGCGAGGTCGGCAGGCCGGGGGGCAAGCAGGACCCAGGTGGAGGCGGCCTTCCCTTGAGCCAGAGCATACGCAGACAGAGTTGTGTCAACCTGGACCAGCGCGCTCATGCCGAGTGAGTCCGCGATATTCCCCAGAACCGGTGCGAGGTCAAGGTATCGGTTCGTGATGTGGAAGGCGATGACTCCACCAGACGCGAGCCGGCTTTCGTAGATGGATAGCGCCTCACGAGTCAACAGGTGGACGGGGATGGCGTCGGACGAGAAAGCATCGACCACTAATAGATCGTACCGTGTCGTATCGGCGACGAGGCCGAGTCGGCCATCGGCCACCCGGATATCGATCTCAGCTTCCGAATCAGCTAGGTACGTGAATAAGGTCGGCTCACGGGCGAGCGCCACCATTGCCGGGTCGATCTCGAAGAATGTGAGGTGCTGGCCGGGCGTGCCGTAGCTCGCCAGGGTGCCCACCCCCAGGCCCACCACTCCAATTCGTTTGAACGCGCTGCCGCGAGCCGTTAAGACCTGGCCAATCGGACCCGTCGGGTGATAGTAGGTGGCAGGCACCTCACGTTCTGTGGCTCCCAAGAACTGCATGCCATGCACGGTCGTGCCGTGCAGCAGCTCGTGCCGGCCCTCAGTGGAGAGAACCCGGTACACGCCGAAGAATGTGCGATCCGTGTAGATTGCCCCTTCTCCGTTGGTGAGTGGTACCCCAAGGAGGAATGCCGTTACGGCCGCCAAGACGATTCGCCACCGCGAGAGCGCGAGAAGCGTCGCGGCCAAGGCGATCCACGGGGTCCAACCAGGCAGGACGGATGGTTCCTGAGCGCGTACGAGCAACGCGATGACCGCGAGGGCGATAGTCCCTCCTACTGCAATAAGGCTCCATCGGGGTAAGAGGCCCTGGATCCGCGGGCGCAGCAGGAGCGCCGCGACGATTGCCAGCGGGTATTCCCATACCCGGTCGAACAGCAGCGGCGCAAGCAGCGAGACGAAGACGCCCCCCAATGCGCCACCGATGCTCAAGAGCAGGTAGAACTCGGTCAGATATCGGGTGGAAGGCCGTTCCTCAGCCAAGCGCGCGTGGCACATAACGGCTGCAACGAACAGCAGGAGCAGATGGATACTGATGGTCAGCCAGATCGGTGCGCCTAACAAGGGCACCACCACCATGGCGGCCGCGGGAATCGGCAGAAGGTTGCCGGCGACGCTCGAGCTAAGCGGATTCCTCCTGGAGAATGCAACTATGAAGCTCGTCAGGTAGAGCGCTAAGGGCGCAATCCAGAGAAGCGGTACTGCGGCGATGTCCGTGCTGATGTGTTGCGTTGTCCCAAGAGAGAGGGCGGACGGCACGGCGGACAAGACGACCCATCGCGCCCGCGAGCGCCATGTTGGAACTGTCGCCGAGCTTCCCGAGCCCTTCTCCTTTTCGACCAGCCGGTCTGACGTCGCTTCCCCCGGAGCGCGTCGCCGCATCACGACCGCACATGTCGCTCCAAGGAAGGCGAAGACTGCGTAGCCGACAGACCAGGCAATCGACTGTTCATCGAGCGTCAAGCGCGGCTCGAGCAAGAATGGATACGCCAACAGGACCAACAGACTGCCGGTATTGCTTGCCGCGTAGAGGAAATAAGGATCAGATCCGGATCGGTGACCGGTGTAGCTAAACCACCGCTGAAGCAGCGGACCGGTTGTCGATGCCACGGCGAATGGAATGCCGAGGCCAACGGCTAGCACGCCCAGAACCGAAATGGCCGGCGTGGCGTCCGTGGCGGGTTGACCGCTGATCGGCAGGCTGAGCGGCAGGAGCAGCAGCGGCATGGCCAGCAGGGGCACATGAATAAGTGGCTGATAACGCTGCGTGACGTGGCAGGTGAGGAGAAAGCTGTAGCCATACCCGGCCAGGAGCGCCAACTGGAAGAAAAGGCTGGCGGCGCTCCAGACTCCTGGGCTGCCGCCGAAGCGTGGCAAGAGCAACCGTGCGGCTATCGGCTGCACGCCGAATACGAGGACCGCGCCCAGAAAGATCGTGACGATGAACAGCAGGAGTACCGCGCTACCACCCATCGCTCCGGTGCGAATCGACGCGCTTGGCTTTGAGCTCACCGTTAGAGAACTATCGCCTCTGCTGGACGTTCCGGCCGCAAGGTTCCTGCTGCTTCCAAGAGTAGCATTGGTGCGGCACGCTATAGGTGGAAGCAGCGGCCAGCAACGACTCGATCGTTCGATTCACCGGCGACGGGTAGCACCAGCCGCGCCGTTCTCAATGGCGCTGAGCGGGTTCGTTTCCTTGCGGCGCGCGTTGCGGAGGTTGGGTCGCTGCGGAGGATTTAACCGAGGTTAGCGCGGGCGAGGCCCCAGGCTCCCTGAGGCCACGGCACGGGTATTGGTGCTGAAGGGCAGCAGCCTCAGGTGGCGGACTGCGCTGCAAGCGTCTTGGCCGTTCCCAGTCTGCCGCGTTGATCGGAACCCGCGGCCTGCCCCCGCTCGATCAATCGATAGTTCACGCGACGACGCCGCTCGAGGCTCACTCGGTTGTTCTCGGGTGGCGCAGGCTTACCATTGTGATCCAGATGATTCGAGCCTCGGAATCGGGACAATAGTGGATCCGACAGGCGGTGCTGAGCTCGTGCTGCCATTGCGGTAAGCGCCGATGACCGATCCGCATCGAGTCCAGCGGAGGCTTCAGGCGGTGCGTGCGGCGTGGATTGGCCGATCGGTCGAGCGGACGCTGTCGTAACCGTTCCGCGGTCCTTCGCATCAGCTCCGGTTCCCTCGTCCTCGCCTCCTCCCACTCTCGTTCTGCGGACGCCGAAGCGGCGAGCAGTGTCCATGGCGGCGACTCTTCCGCAGCCACGGTCAGCCGTGAAGCTCAACGCGCAGAGGGTCAGGCTCATCCGTGAGAAGGCGCCCGCGGGTTTCGGGATCAGCCCACGCCTCGACGGTCGCGATCCAGTCTCCGATCAGCTCCCGAACCGGCTCCAACGAGGTCCCGGAGGTGGCGATCAGCAACGCATCGGCAAGTTCTTCGGCGAACGCGCGCTGATTCTCCTCCGGCAGGGCACTTGCCCACGCGAAGCTTCCGTACAGCGCGGTGGCGCGCTGATCCATCGGCCGTGTCAGCACCCGCTGGAGCGTTGCCAGTCCGAGTGCCAGATCGGCGAGCTCGCGCAGTCGCTCGACATCACCCGCCGGCGTCAGGATCAGCGTCGTCCCGTCCTTGTCGCGAACGAGCGCGTATCCGGCGCGGGCCTCCGCCAACACGTTCCGATGGTTGCGTGCAAGATCCGTCGCCTGGTACGTCAAGCGGTCTTTCATGCGTAAGATACTACGTAGGAATCTACGCATGTCAATGGTGGATCTCGCTCTCGCCAGCGTCGATGGTCCTGGTGATTTCTGGTGGGAGGGCCTTAGGCGGGCCGGTCTTACCGTCGACCGATCCTGGATGACCGATGCCTGGATCTTCGCCGCCCCATTCGCGCAGCCGATCGTCACCGTGGACTACCGGAATCACATCCCGCCGTTCCATACCGCCATTCCGAACCTGTGGGTGGCGAGTATGTTCCAGGTCTATCCCCACGATCGCGGGCAGAACTACTCGATCGCGCTTGCAGATCGATTGGTTGAGCGCATCGATTCCTAGGGCCTCCCGAACTCGCCGAAGCCCGGCGCTTCGACCTGAACACCCGGCATTGCCGGTCCCAGCGTGTGCGCGCCGGTCGAACCAAGTGGGTAATCGATCAGCGGCAGGCGGCCGCCGGCCATCGCGGCGAAAGAGCTGCCAGTTGATGCCCATGACCGGCTCTCGAGGAGCGCCGCTGCCAACAGGCCCAGGCTGGGCCGAAGACGCCTCAACGTTGTAGATGCGTGCACGCGGGGCACACACGGTCCCATCCACGTGCGGGGAGCCCATTCGGCGGCGGACGCTATGCTCGAAAGGGGTTGATGACGGCGATGCCGTCGTAGTCCTGGCTATCGGAGAGATCCTCTGACAGGATGTGGTCGCATCGGAGCAACCGAGCGGCCTCGATGATCGCCGCGTCCCAGTACGACAGCCCGAATCGATCGCGAGCGGCAATCGCCACCTGGACGAGCTCAAGCGTGATCTCCTGCACCGGGAACCGGGAATAGGCGGCGACGAGGTCGGCCGCCTGTCGATGGGAGAGCGCATCGTCTCGGGTTGCACGTGTGGCCTGGACGTAGAACTCCTGGAGCACCTGGGCAGACAACCCGAGGTCGCGGTTCGTGAGCAGCTCGGTGGCTATCTCGGCCTTGGGTCGTTCGTCCGGGTCGCGGGAGACGGCGTACAGCAGGACGTTGGTATCAACGAAGCGCACGGTAGTGGACCTCCTCGCGATCCAGGCGATCCGAGGCGCGGAAGCGGGTGATATCGGATTGGACGATTCGCTGGAGCTGTTCGAGCCGGGTGAACTCGGCGTTCCGTTCGGTGAGTCCCGCCAAGTACTCAGCCACCATCGCGCTGACCGATCTTCCCTGCTCTGCCGCGCGGATCCGCGCCAGCCGGTAGACCTCTTCCGAAACGGCGACCGTGATGTTCTTCATGCGCAGGAGCCTAACACAGCATCACAGAAACTGTGCATCTGTGTCCGTGACGCGCGGGTTGGTCGCAAGTCGAACGAACGCCGTGAGCGATTCCCACGGCATGCCCACCCGTTGCTTCCCGTTGAGCTGCCCCTCGAGCCAATCCATAGTGCGCTCGTGCTCAACCGCCGCCACCCACCACGACGAGTACCAGGGCGAGCACCAGGAGCATCTTCATGACGCGATCATGGACCCTGCGTTGATGCCTCGGTCCTCGATGCCGGCTAAGGCACCTGTCATGTTGCCGGCATCAGTTCCTCGCTTCAGCGGTCGCGGGGAAGGTCGGTGTTATTGACGTTGTTGACCGGGTGGTCGTGCGCGGTGACGTCGCTGGGATCTCGCTCGTGGCGGTGCGCAACCGTCTGTCCGGCGGTGTCAACGTGGACGTGCTGCTGTCGGCGCTTCAGATAGAAATACGCAGCGACGATGACGACGCTGAATAGGAGAAGAACCAGAATTAGTTGATCCACGGGTTAGTACCTCCACTTCCTTCATTACCTGGCTTGCAAGGAATGGGCCTCGTTCGGCCTGCCGGCGCGCCCGCGCAACCCCAAGGTCATCGAGTATATACCTATATATTCTGGGGCCTGGGTTCCGAATCACCTGATCGCTGAGGGATTTGCCAGCGGGCATCTTCCTCCGCCCTCGTTTAGTCAGATGACGTGCAGGTGGGCATTAGCCGATCAAAGCGCCTCCGCGGGCAAGGGCCCACGCTCAGGAATGGCCAGAGATGTCTCTTCTTTCGGCTAACGCCCGTCCTCGCGTCAGGTGTCCGAACCAACGCGACGATCCGGACAGATGCCCGCCAGGACGGCAATTGTCACAACGCGGTGCGGCCGTGCCCCTTGGAGTGGTGTGAATTGAGCGGTCCGTCGTGATCCGCAGCGCGGTTGTCGGCGGCGTCGATCAGGACGCCAGCAGCACGGTCTTGGCTCGCTCCACCTCCTTGGTCTGATCATCATCAGTGATCCGG